>NZ_AUIO01000004.1 GCF_000423745.1 Streptococcus plurextorum DSM 22810 | reverse complement strand
CTCATCGCTTTGAACATGCAAAGAGAGAGAACCAATTTGATTCTCTCTCGTGCTTAGTTATAAGTCACCCACTACAGTTGACAATGAGCCAAAATACCGCTAGGTCTATCTAGCGGTATCTTAGTGTCATAAGGATTATTTCACTGTGCGGATGCGCATAGTATTTGTTCCACCTGAACCAACTGGAACACCAGCAACGATAACAATGTTATCGCCTGATTCAACGAGACCTGATGCAATAGCAGCTTTTTCAGCTACTTCAAACATATCATCTGTTGAAGCTGGTTTTTCTGTTACAACTGGAATAACACCCCAGTTAATCATCAATGATTTTTGTGTTTTCTCATCAAAAGTAACTGCCAAGATGTCTGCATCTGGACGGTATTTTGAAATAAGACGTGCTGTGTTACCTGATTCTGTCAATGCAACAATCAATTTAATGTCCATTGAACGTGTCGCATCTTTAACAGCAGAAGCCACAACATCTGTTTTACCGTTACGCTCAAATTTGTCTGAATTAAGACGGCCATACTCATTAAGCAGTGTTTGAGCGTTTTTGCTTGTTGTTGCCATAGTGCGAACTGACTCAACTGGGTACTTACCATTTGCAGATTCCCCTGAAAGCATTGTCGCATCTGTACCATCGATAACAGCGTTGAAGACGTCGGAGATTTCTGAACGTGTCGCACGTGGCTTATCAGTCATGGTTTCAAGCATGTTTGTCGCTGTGATAACAGCTTTACCAGCCGCATTCACTTTAGTGATAATCATTTTTTGGTAAACTGGAACCATTTCAAATGGTACTTCGATACCCATGTCACCACGAGCAATCATGATACCGTCTGAAGCTTCGATGATTTCATCAATGTTGTCGATACCTTGTTGGTTTTCGATTTTTGAGAAGAGTTGAACGTGCTCATTACCAGTTTCTTTAAGGATCGCACGGACTGACTCAACATCTTGTGCTGTACGTACAAATGAAATCGCGATAAAGTTAAGTCCTTGCTCAAGACCGAAACGGATATCCGCATCATCACGCTCAGCAAGCGCTGGGAAAGGAATTTTAGTGTAAGGGATGTTAACACCTTTTTGTTTTGCGATAACGCCGTCGTTTTCAACTTCGACAACAAATTCACGTTTTGCTGCATCTTTTTCGATAACTTTAAGACCAAGTTTACCATCATCGATAAGAACTTGTTTACCAATTTCAACGTCATCAAAAACATCAAGTGCGCCCGCAACGTTCAAAGCAATCACATCGCGAGTTGATTTGATTCCTTGTTTAGTCGCAACGCGAATCACTTCACCCGTTTTGTATGAGTACTCACCTTCACCAGACTCGAACAATTCTGTACGGATTTCTGGACCTTTAGTATCAAGAAGGAAACCTACTTTTTGCCCTGCAATTTCTTCAGCGCGACGTACTGTAGCCATACGAGCACCTTGCTCTGCGTGATCACCGTGCGAGAAGTTGAAACGGAAAACGTTAGCACCTTCTTTGATGAGTTCAGCAATTTTTTGTGCTGAAGCTTCGACATCAAGGCTTTCACCCCAGTAACCAGAGTCACCGAATTTTTTTCCGCCACGGAATTCTACCGCAGGACCAAGTGTTGCAACGATTTTTACGCGTTTATTCATGTTATACATACTCCTAATTATTTTGTTAAAGACTTAGCGACGCAATTCACGGCTAAGTTGAGCAAGATCAAGTCGAGCTTTGTGTGGGGTGTTGACAATAATTTTGCCGTCTTCTCCGAGGCTAAACAGCGCTTTTTCTGCTGCTGTTCCAAGAATTGGATATTCCACCAATTTCTCGTTTTCAATACCAACCGCTAAACCACCTCTGCCTTCTTTAAGAAGAGAAACAGCGTGCGCTCCCATCCATGATGCTAGAACGCGGTCACGCGGTGTTGGACTACCACCACGTTGGATATGTCCTAAATTAGCCGCTCGTAAATCACTTGTATCGCCAGCTTCTTTCATCTTGGCAACAAATTCATCAGCAGACATCACGCCTTCTGCCAGAACGATAATGGCATGACTCTTACCACGATTTTCATAACCGTCCATATTGCGTCTGACAACTTCCTTGATGTCAAACTCTTCCTCTGGAATGATAATTTGATCTGCACCTGTCGCAAGACCTGCCCAGACAGCAATATCTCCGGCATGGCGTCCCATAACTTCTACAACAAAGGTACGTTTGTGACTGTAGGAAGTATCCGTGATTTTGTCGATTGCGTCAACCGCTGTGCTAACAGCTGTATCAAACCCAATTGTGTAGTCTGTACCAACGATATCATTATCAATTGTTCCAGGAACACCAATCGCTGGGAATCCGTGCTCGGTTAAACGCATAGCACCGTGGTATGAGCCGTCACCACCGATAACGACCACACCTTCAATACCAAGTTTTTTCAATTGCTCAATCCCTTTTAATTGGCCTTCCAATTGGGCAAATTCAGGGTAACGAGCTGAACGTAGGAATGTCCCACCTTTTGACATGATACCAGTCACATCTTTGGTTTCAAACTTGACGATGTCACCAGCAACCATACCGGCATAGCCACGATTGATACCATAAACTTCCATGCCTTCATAAAGTGCTTTCCGAACAACTGCACGAACAGCAGCGTTCATACCAGGGGCATCACCACCACTGGTCAAAACAGCAATACGCTTCATTTTTTGGTTTTCTCCTTTTATATTTCTAACTTCCCTATTATATCACAATTGTTTTTTTTTTGCTCTAAATTGAGAGCAGAAATTATCGAAAAACCGTTTTCATAACATAAGATGATAAGGCCTCAACCAATGCAGCTGTTTTTTCGACACGGTATTCCTCCACTTGTATGGTTTCTTTAGTGTCTACATAGTGGAGCACAACAGGCAAATCACCGGGATGCTTAGCAAGCACTGCTGAAATGTCCTTATCAAAAGCATGATTCTCAAGTTGCAACCAACATCTTTCAAGATGAGGTTCTAGCAGGCTGTTCAAGACCATCTGGAGCTTACCATCTCTTAGCTGGGTTCGCCCTTTAAACAAGTAAATCACTCCTTCTGATAGGAAGCTCTGCCATTTGGTAAAGGTTTCAGGAAAGAGGGTGATATCAAGTTTTCTTTGGGTGTCACTCACGGTTAAAAAAGCCATTTGCTGTCCTTTGCTTTTCGTTCGGATGGTTCGCACAGTATCAATTTGTGCTAGAAGTGTCACCTCTTTTTCTGCCACCAATTGGTCGATTGGCGTAAATTGCCCCTTCAACTCTTGTTCTAATTTAGTCAGCGGATGAGGGCTTAGGCCAACGCCCAGAAGCTCCTGTTCCATACGATATTTTTCAGACAAACTATAATCATCCACCTCAAGCCACAGGTAAGACGAATCTGCAAATAAGCTCCCTAGTTCATTGACAAAGGTAAAGAGGTGCTCCAAATTATGTTCAACCTTTCGGCGATTAGGTTCAAAATCATCAAAAAGACCAATGTGAATCAGAGGCGTTAAAAGCGCTACTTTCTGATATTTTCCTGGTAATTTCTCTAAAAAATCCTCAATACTTTGATATGGACGATGCTCAATGACCCAAAGAGCCAAGTCACGTGAAAGACCTTTGACCGTCTTTAGCCCAAGGGTAATTTCTTTATGTGATACTTTATCGTGGTAAGGGACTGTGTTTAGCCCCATTTTACCCAGAGTGAATCCCCCTTGAATAGCATCTACAATATAGTCACTGCTAGAATCATTAAGCATCACATCATAGAAGATTTCAGGATAATGAACTTTGAAATAAGCCAATTGAAAAGCCAGAGCTGAGTAGGCATAGGCATGGCTTCGATTAAAGCCATAACCTGCAAACTTAGCCATACGCTCAAAGAGGTCACGAGCAACCGCTTCTGACCTTCCTAAAGCCCTTGCCCCTTCTAGGAAATCAGATGCCATGCCTTGCATCTCGGTCTTGTCCTTTTTAGACATGGCTCGACGTAACAAGTCAGCTTTACCGAGGGTAAAACCAGCAAAAACTTGTGCAATCTGCATGACTTGCTCCTGATAGAGCATAATACCATAGGTAGGTTCTAAAATAGGAGCCACAATTGGGTCAATTAAATCGATCGCTTCCTGACCAAATTTCCGCTTAATAAAATTATCAATATAATCACTAGCACCCGGACGATTAAGACTTGTCGTAGCAACAACTTCCTCAAATCTCTCTGGCTTAACCCGTCTCAATAGTGCTATCGCTCCTGGCTGCTCAAATTGGAAAATCCCTTTGGTGCGACCTGCCGCAAAAAGTTTCAAGGTCTGCGGATCCTCTAAATCTATTGCTGCAATATCGATGACCTTATCATATCTATCTGCAACCTTCTCTTGCATTTTCTGAACAAAAGTCAGATTACGTAAGCCTAAAAAATCCATTTTGAGAAGACCGTTAGCCTCAATACTAGGTGCATCAAACTGGGTAATTAACATGTCCTCTCCCATTTTTAGGGGAACATGATCCGTCAAATCATCGTCACTCATGACAATCCCTGCAGCATGGATAGAGGTCTGACGTGGTTGCCCTTCAATTTTTTTGGCAATGGCAAAAGCTTTAGCATATTCAGCCTTGCTATTGATGACTTGTCTAAAACTCATGCTTTTCTCATAGACAGAAGTTAAACTATCTCTAAAACCAATTTTCTTAGAAATAGTGGCTAGTTCATATTCTGGTACCCCAAAACGTTTTAGGACATCTCGAATAGCTTGCTTAGCTCCAAAGGTTGAAAAAGTCACAATCTGTGCAGAATGTTGGCTTCCATAACGATCACGAACGTAGTGTAGAAATTCACTCCGATAAATATCTGGCAAGTCAATGTCAATATCAGGCATCGAGTAACGTTCTTCATTAAGAAAGCGTTCAAAGAGAAGGTTATTAGCTACTGGATCAATGCCTGTGATATTTAAAGCAAAAGCAACCAAACTACCTGCTGCCGAACCGCGCCCCATACCCATATAATAGCCTTGACTGCGCCCAAATCTCAGCAAGTCCCAAACAATCAAAAAGTAATCATCAAAACCCATTTTGTGGATGATGGACAGCTCTTTATCTAAACGTTCTTGATACACAGATGCTGTCAGTTCTTTGGCCAAAAGTCCAGCTTCTGCTCGCTCACGAAGCTCCTCCACCGCAGGCTTATTGCGGTTAAAACGCGGAAGTTTTAGGTTGGTGTCAAAATCATAGAAAACCCCTTCAAGTAGATCAGTCAGTGTTTCCAAAGCACCAGGAAATCGTTCCGAGAAGACTTTGGTCATAGTATCTACTGGCATGAGAAACTGGTTGGCCTCTGGCGGTTGAACCTCTGTTAGAGCGACATTGTCCCTAATCGCACGAAGCACCTGTAAGGTTTCTCGGTCTTCATTGTCAAAATAACGAACCGTATGCAGAGGTATCAAGGCTTTTTCATACGGCATCTGCGGGCTATTGGCATAGACACCTATTAAATAGTCCACACCAAGTTTATCACCATAGGTTAAAAAATGCTCAGGTAAGATGAGGATGACACCATCAAGAGACTCTTGTAAAACCGACCAATCTTTCTCTCCTAGCATGCGTTGACTTGATAGTTTCAAGAGACTGTGATAGCCTGCCGTGTTCTTAGCAATCAGTTTGAGGCGGATTTCTTCTCCGGCTACAATAGTGGATAAATCTAGCCCTAAAATCGGCACTAATCCTGCTTTTTTAGCCTCTTGGATAAAAGTATAAGCGCCATAGAGGCTGTCTTTATCCATAATGCCTAGATGGGTATAGCCAAGTTCCTTGGCACGATTAATATAGGTTGGAATGTCAATTAAACTATCCAAAAAAGTATAAACGGTCTTGGTATCTAAGGGAATAAACATGCCAACCTCCTCTGGTTTTACACCTATTATACTATAAAGACTCTATGACTAAAAGTAACAGCCCTTTATCCCTTATCTGGTCTTAATGTCAAGGAAAAATATTTGACAAGCGAGAGCTTTTTCCGTATTATAATTATAGTACAAAAATTGACTATCCAATTTAATCATTTATCATAATAGAAAGGAATTGAGTACTACCAAGAGAATAACCTGCCTTTTGGCTTTATCCTCTTGCTTCAGATGGGCAAACACCATCTGATACCTCTTGGTATTTTAACCATGGCTTGGAAATTTGACGAAAAGTCTCCCATCTATGCCCAGATTGCTCAGCATATCAAAATGCAGATTGTCAGCAATCACATTAAAAGTGGCGATCAGCTTCCCACAGTTCGTGACTACGCCGAAGAAGCAGGGGTTAACCCTAATACCATGCAACGCGCCTTTATCGAATTAGAACGTGAGGGCATGGTCTATTCACAACGCACGGCTGGTCGTTTTGTAACACAAGACGCTGAACTTATTGCCGAAAAGCGCCTCGAAGTTGCTCAACTCGAACTTGATAACTTTGTCAATAATATGCTAAAAATCGGATTTAACCGTGATGATATCATTCCCGAATTAACCCGTTTTTTAAAGGAGACCCTGTAAATGACTGACATTCTAAAACTACATCACGTGATCAAGTCCTATGGCCAACAGACGGCTTTGGATGATGTGACGTTCAATCTTCCCGCAGGTAAAATCATAGGACTCTTAGGGCCAAATGGTAGCGGTAAAACCACCTTGATTAAACTCATCAGCGGTCTTTTGCAGCCTGATTCTGGTGAGGTTGTTATAGACGGTTTCCGCCCTTCCATTGATAGCAAAAAAATTGTCTCTTACCTACCAGATACCACTTATCTGAATGAAAACATGACAATTACTGCAACCCTCAAATTTTTCCAAGATTTTTATGCTGATTTTGATCGTGAACGCGCTGAAAAACTGTTAGCTGATTTAGCTATTGAACCAAGCAAGCGTATCAAAACCCTTTCAAAAGGGAACAAGGAAAAGGTTCAGTTGATTTTAGTGATGAGCCGCAGGGCTAAACTTTATGTCCTTGACGAGCCTATCGCTGGTGTCGATCCTGCTGCCAGAGACTATATCCTTCGCACTATTATCAACAATTACTCCGAAGAGGCTTCTGTCATTATTTCTACCCATTTGATTACTGATGTTGAGCCCATTCTTGATGAGGTGCTGTTTCTACATGAAGGGAAAATTACCCTCCAAGGAAATGCAGATGATTTACGCTTTGAACATGGTAAATCTATCGATTCCCTTTTTAGAGAACATTTTAGAGCATAGGAGACTAACATGTTTGGAAAGTTATTAAAGTATGAATTTAAATCCATCAGTAAATGGTATCTCGGACTTCTTGTGGTCACCACACTGATTGCTATCCTTACAGGAAATCAATTAAAATCTCTGATTACTTCAGCTGTAGAAAACTCTTCTAGTTACGATATCGCCTACTCCACTGGACAGGCCTTATCATCTAGTGATATTATGATGATTCTATCTCTGATTATTCTTGCGGGGCTCATCATGACACTTACCCTCGCCTCCTATGCCATTATTATCCGTCGTTTTTACCAAAGTGTTTTTAGCCGACAAGGCTACTTGACCATGACGCTCCCAGTTTCCACACATCACATCATATTGTCGAAACTCTTAGTTGCTTTTCTACTCTATATTGCAACCTATTGCATCTTCGCTATCGTTAT
This sequence comes from Streptococcus plurextorum DSM 22810, assembly GCF_000423745.1. Taxonomy (GTDB): domain Bacteria; phylum Bacillota; class Bacilli; order Lactobacillales; family Streptococcaceae; genus Streptococcus; species Streptococcus plurextorum. The sequence continues at coordinate 164,231 of NZ_AUIO01000004.1, read as the reverse complement.
TTTTGCCTTTGTCATCCCTGTTAGCGGTTGGTCTACCTTCTCAGCGATGCTTCAATCCTTCTATTCGGAAGTGATTACTCAGGTAACACCATTTTGGACCACAGTATTTCATGTGAATGCCATCCTAACCAATGTCAGTGCTGTGCTTCTCATCTATCTAGCCATAGCACTCGGTCAACTTTCAAATAATTACCGTGTTTTGATGGGGTTTGTTAGCTATGGCGGACTCTTTATCCTAACAACCTTGATAGGACTTCTATTATCCTCTCAATTGACAGGAACTAGTCTTCTCATGGCAAACTTAATCACAACCATTATGATTATCATTGTTGCTTATATTGCTACCCATACCATCATAAGGTACAAACTTAACTTAGAATAAAGAACGTCCCTGGCACAAAGCCTAGGGACGTTCTTTATTCATTTTCTTCTAAAATTTCCAAGTCAGTTATAACTACTTTGAGTTTGGTCACACGACCGTGTTTTACCTTATCATTAATCAACATTAAATGTTTATCGGCATTATCAAGCTCATAGATTTCTTTTTCGTCTTGACTAGGAATGGCTCCGACACCCGTAAGGTAAAAACCTGCAATCGTATCGACATCATCGCTTTCTAGTTCTGTTTCAAAATGCTCATTGAAGTCGTTAATTGTCATATTTCCCTGAACGATGTAGGTATTTTCAGCAATTTCTCGAACAAAAACTTCTGACTTATCCGTTTCATCTTCGATTTCACCAACAATCTCTTCCAGTAAATCTTCTAAGGTAACAAGACCCGATACCCCACCATACTCATCTAGCAAAATAGCCATTTGCTTCTGACTACTACGAAAGGCTGTCAAGAGATCATCAATAAAGACTGTTTCAGGAACAAAAAGTGGCTCTTGCATGATGCGACGAAAGTTAATGTTTTCAAAACCTTGTTCAAAAGCAGCGCTTAGTAAGGTCTTGATGTGAATCAAGCCAATAACCTTATCTTTATCGCCATCATAAACGGGTATGCGTGAGAAATTTTGCCTGAGAATATCTTGAATGCTTTCTTTTAAATCAGCATTGATATCAACCATAAAGGCATCCGTACGTGGCACCATGACCTCACGAGCTACCATATCATCTAAAGAAAAGACACCTTGTAGCATTTCAATTTCGTCTGCATCAAGGCTGGTATCATTTCGTGTTAGCATATACTCAATCTCGTCTCTAGTCATCTGTTCATCGGCATCGTCAAATTCCATCGGGGTGATGCGACTGAGAAGATTCGTCGAAGCAGATAAAAGCCAGACAAATGGGCTAACAATTTTCCCTAAAAATAAGATAATCGGTGCAGAAACCACCGCTAAGTTTTCCTTTAAATTCATCGCAATGCGCTTAGGATACAATTCTCCTAGAACAATGGAGATGTAAGTCAGAAAAATCAAAGAGGCAACTGAACCAATCGTCTCTGCATATTGGATGTGATTAAGCCATTCAGAGATGACTGCACCAAGTGATGCAGATAAACTGGCCCCTTGTAACAGAGAAATAAAGGTGATGCCCACCTGAATGGTGGATAAGAAATTATTTGGATTTTCTAAAACCTTCAGCAGACGAATATACTTTTTATCCCCATCCTCAGCTTTCTGCTCCACACGTGAACGATTTAGAGACACTAAAGCCATCTCTGATGCCGAGAAAAAAGCATTGAGAAAGGTTAGAATAAGCAACAAAAGAAATTGTATCAACAAGTCCTGACTACCAGGGTCTTCCATGAAATTACTCCTAAAAAATAATATAGTATTGCTATTATACCATATTTTGCCAATAAAGATACTATTTGCCTATATCTGTCACACCAAGGTATCCTTTATGATGATTAAACAAACTAGACAAACATTATTTTCCACTTAAGCAAACTCAAAAGCTCTACTAACTTAAGATGTGGCTACAGATTTTACAAGCTCCGTCAGATACTTTTCCCCTGATAAAGAGCCTAACGACCAGTCGTGATCCCTCCAGGAGTTTTGAACCCCCTAAAGATAATATGGTCGATACAACTAACAAAGGAACGAAAAGACTTTTTCAAACTGAGACAAATTAAAAAAGCTGACATCAGCTTTTTTAATTATCTTTGTAAACTATTAGCGACGGCGCTTAGCAAGGTCAGCTCCAAACTTATAACCGGCATTAAAGATGCCAACAGCTGCATTTAAAATGCCTGCAATGGCGACACCTTCTGCCAATCTAAATCCTCCGTTAATAGCTACTAATTCATCTGCTGATAGTAAGTTATAGTGTTTCATATGTTCTTTCATCATTAATTCCCCTTTAAATAAGCACTAATTGCAACATAACTAATTGCAGCAATCACTAGAAAACTTAAACTATTTGATATGTCCATGAAATTGACATCAGAATCTATCTTTAAGACTTTAAAGTCTCTAGTAATTTGCAAGATGGATAAGCCAATACGTAGTATAATAAGCACAATGATAATAATCATTTTCTTCTCTTTGAGTAATTCCATAGCAATCACATCCTTGTTCCAACCCCTTAAGGACGATTAGCATAGTATCCTAAGGCTGCTCCGCCTCCAAATAAGGTTACTACGCCACCCACAACAGCTACTCCTACCTTCCAGACTGCTATCCCTCCAATGAGAGGGATAGCTCCACCTTCTATTTCCATCAATTCTCTCTCTGACAGAACTTCAACATTCCGATTTAGATTGTCCATTGTTTCAAATTGAGCCATCTTTCTTCCCCTTTTCATGATTATTTTTAATAGTGTTTCACTGTTAAAGCATAATGCTAATGTATTTCAGGTATTTAAACCAATTCATCTTCTAACCACTCCTTTCTATCTTATTATTCGTTATTTTTTGAAAAAATGGGCACCTATGTCATCCTATGAAAACGTTGATTGGTATTCTCTGTTAAAATGATTTCAACACGGCCTAAGAAAGTGTTTTTAGCGAATATCTGATGAACTGTTGACGCACAAAAAACTCCCTAGGAAAACCTAGGGAGTTTCACTTATCCCTCGCTATAGTGCTCGGGGATAACACAATCTTGCGGACTATGAAAAACAGCACCTTAACGGGTGCTATTATCAATTTAATAAATATCTTTGCGATGTCCAAATTCAATAGCCAAAATAACCATCTTATCATCTTGAATATCACAAATAAGCCTATAAGCACCAATACGATAACGCCATTCATTTGTAGGGTTTTCTGTTAACCCTTTACCGTGGGCTCGTGGGTCATCTATCCCCTCTAAGTGCTTATCAATCCAAGCAAATAACAATCGCTGTATCTGCCTATCTAGTTTCTTAATCTGCTTTTGAGCCTTTTTAGAATATTCTATATGATACATCTTACAAGCCTAGCTCTTTCTTAAAATCAGCATGGCTAATTGTCTCTGGGTCTGCTTTGTATTCAGCATAGGCTTGATGATAGATTTTTAAATCGTACTCATCTTCAATATCACGCTCTAAAGCTTTTTTGAAAAGGCTAGAAAGACTTTGACCTGTTAATTGAGCATAGCTTTTGAAAAATGTTTCTTCCTCTTGGTTTAATCTGATTGTTACTGTACTCACGTTACTGACCTCGTTTCTTTGTGTCACATTGTAACACATTTTAGTACATTTGTCAATTTTCAAAATAATAAAAAGCACCTAGTTTCCTAGATGCTAGCACAATAGCCCAGATTCGAGCCGGAATCTCCTCCATCAAGGTGTAATCCCTATATGCTACTCCTCGTGCTTGAAAGCATTATATCACACAATTTGTGTAGATGCTCACTAACCCATGATATACTTCCATGTTAGGCAAGGGAACAACGCTAAAATACAAATCAGAATAGGTATTAAACCACTTGTTCAACTTGTCATAAGCTGATGATTGGCTAATAAGTAATAGCCGCTGACAAGCTCCAATAACATTCATGTGATTGAACACATAAACCTCTTTGATAGCCTCAAAAATATCATCCTCGCTTGCTTGCACTATCAGTTTGACAGAAGCATATCTTCAGTTTTAGCAGCATTACATCATTTTATGCTCAAGAATACAAAGACTCAGTCTAGTTTTCTATTTGCTTTAAAAAATCGCTAGTAGCTCTTGCAATGAAGAAACTACATAATCGCTCTTCCATCCATCGTTTTCTCTTGTGTACTTCCCGAAACCTGTCAGTATTCGTACCGTTCGCATTCCCAAGGATTTAGCAGGGAGAATATCATTTTCATATCTATCTCCGACATAGACAGCCTTATCTGCTGGAATGCCTGCCTCCTCCAAAGCTAGCTTGAAGATTCTTATTTCTGGTTTGCCTATACCAACTTCTTCAGAGAGAATAATAACCTGAAAATACAAGTCCAGCCCCCACTCTTTCAATAATTCTCTAGCAGCACTAGATTGATTAGCAACAATCCCCAATCTATAGTTTTGAGATAATTTTTCTAGAACATCTATTGTTTCAGGATACAAGCTCACACCCTCATTTGTCCATAAAGGGCGTGGTTCGGTCGGTGCAAAATATTGCCAAGTCGAACGAATTGGATCTAGATTTTGTTGTGCAAAGTTTTTCATTTTCTCACGGTAAGATGGTGCAGAAACCTCTATGCCAAGCAACTGTAACTTCTTCACGCACCTCTTTATATAATAGCGATAAGCTACTTCCTCATCTAAAAGAGTAGACCCCAAATCAAAAAATAGCCATTCAATCATTTCACTCTCCATTTACATTCAAAATGCGAACACTTACACTAGTATCATTTCTTTTTAGGATAGCATTTTATTAATAGCAACGCAAAAAACTCCCTAGGAAAACCTAGGGAGTTTCACTTATCCCTCGCTATAGTGCTCGGGGATAAAACAGTCTCCCAGACTGTTTTATTTTTTCAAGTTATCCCAATATCAAACAGTTCAATAAAATATGCTAAATTACTAACCTACTTTTTACCCGTTTAACTCTAAAATTTAAAGTACAAACAAATACAATATACTAAAGGGGTAGTAAAAAAGGTATTAAATTATGAGTTCAGCAGGCAAGAAAATAGCACCCTATTAGGTGCTATTTTTTACATATTTTACTTTTTATTTGCGCTTATCTAATTTTAAAATTTCATTATATACATCTTTAATCGTTAAGTCAATATCTTTTTGACTCAATTTTAGAATAGGAGAATTCTGTAATTTTAGACTTTCAGTTTGACTATGTTTAGTTTCTTGAGATTTAAAATAAGTTTGAAAAATTAGTGACATGAAAATCTACCTCCTTTTCCTATTAGAATACTCCAAATTTTTAGAGATGTCAAAATATTCTTTCCTATTAATCCAAATTGGCCCATCTCCTTTGGATATCACCAAGACATCAACTGGTCCCCCTACCGTTTCAAGTGAATCTGTTATATGACGTTTAAAAGATGTTAAGTTTACTAACGTTTCAGCCATATTCGCTAACTCTGGTAACGCTAACGTTCTTACGACACCTAAAATCGGATTTATAAATTGTTGTTTCTGCTGTTCACTAATTTGATTAATTATATTATATTTCTCATCTTCTGATAAATTGTCTAGACCGATAATTGACTGACTTACTACTTCATTCATAAAAGGATCCATGCCTGTCAAGATAGTTGAAATCATGTCTGACTGGGCAAATGGGACTATCGAGGCATCACTGTTTAGAAGATCTACATTATTACTATTAGTCTTCTCTATTTTTATTTCATCTCTAAATGCATAACTTATTTCATATGATACCAAGGAAGGGAATAATTCTTCACTACCATATCCACCTATAACTATCCCAGAAATCGAATCAAAACTATTTTTAGAAACGACAATCTGGTATGACAATTCTATAAAGATATCCGTTATTTTTTGTAAATACTCGTCTGCCAAGTAAACATTCTCTCGTAATATCCCTTTACAATATTCTGAGAAGTCTGAGTGAAAAGTTTCTTTATCAAGATTTTCTAATAATATAATATCATTATCTGTATTAAGGTTTTCAATAACAATTTCCGAAATAATTTCAATTATTTTTTCTGAAGAAATTGGGACTTCTGGATTGTCTGCCTGTATATCATTGAGTTTTTTACTTGAAATATCCAGTAATTTCTGTAGTAATGATAAAATTACAGATTGGATCATTCGCTGTGAAATAGCATCATTTTTGAATTTTTCATTCTTAAGAAATTCAAGGAAAGCTATAGAGCAATCTTCCAAGCTAACAAATATTTTATTACAATACTCTTTTCTAAATTCCTTGATAATAATTTCCCAAGGTATATCCATAAACTCAGCATTTCCATAAATCATAATCCCTATATCATGATGTCCACCAAGTGAAAATAGTTTATTTACTGCGTTATATGTCTTTGCTTGCCCCTGTCCAAAACTAACAGTTACTGCACTATCAGCCGCTAGGACGATGCCATGTTTGTTTAATATACTAATTTCAGCCGTCATATTCTACCTCCTGTAATAAATCTAGCTTACCTGTTCGCCCTCTATGGGTACAACAGCTAAAGTCTTACCCAAACTAGCCAATACTTTTAGCACTGTATCAAGCTGTGGGCTTGTCTTTCCTGTTTCCATCCTAGCGATAACAGGTTGACTAACACCACTCATCTCCTCTAGTTTCTTCTGGCTAATGCCCTTTTCATTTCTAGCCTCGATAAGCTCGCTCATGATAGCCACGCGCATATCACTTTCCAAAATTTCTTCTTTGCTGAATAATTCAGCTCTTACATCTTTCCAGTTACTACCAATAGCATTATTTTTCATTATCTAAACCTCTTTCTTTCAAATCTGCTAGCTCACGTTTAGCTTGATCAATCTCTCTTTTAGGTGTTTTCTGTGTCTTTTTCATAAAATGATGCAGTAAAACAAAGCTACCATCAATCCAAGCCACAAATAAAATTCTATCTCTAAGTGGTCTTAGTTCCCAAATTTCAGCATCTAAATGCTTAATATAGGGTTCGCCTGCGCGTGTTCCATTCTGGCTTAGTAACTCAATATAATCATTGATTTTATTGAGCTTAATTCTACTATCTTTCCCTTTTTTACTGGCAAGCTCTCGCATATAATCTAAAACAGGCTCATTCCCATTCTTATCCTTATAAAAATAGATATTATGCACTATTAGCACCTCTTTCTAAAAACTATTATAACCTAAAAGTTATTATTTGTAAATACTTTTAAGTTATTAAAACAAAAAACGCATCTAGTTTCCTAGATGCTAGCACAATAGCCCGGATTCGAACCGGAATCTCCTCCATCAAGGCGTAATCCCTATATACTACTCCTTGTGCTTTAGAACATTATACCACACGATCTACTAGTTGCCTACCATCTCATGATATACCCCGATATTAGGCAGCGGTACAATACTAAAATACAAATCCGAATAGGTATCAAACCACTTATTAAGCTTAGTATATGCTGTTGATTGAGTAAGAAATAGTATCCTCTGACAAGCTCCAATAACATTCATACGATTATATACATAAACCTCTTTTACAGTCTCTAGTATATCCTCTGGGCTTGTCTGTACCCTAATATCTGTGATCTGCTTAATAGTTGCGTATTTTTGATAAGCTAGCATATCTTGATTTTTAGCAGCATCAAACATTTTTCGCTCAAGAACACTATACTTAGGCTGTTCTTTATCTCGCATGAAATACCACTTAAGCCATAAAATCTTCTCTCTATGTATTACAGAAATACGCTCTATTTTCTTCTTAGTCATTTCTACCTCCCAAATCACCAATCTAACAATTCTAACCATTCACTTTTAGAAATTATTGTATAGGGCTTGTTCGGCGTATGATACAAAGGTTCTAAGCCTTTGTTCACTCTAATATAGTCCATCATATCCTCATGAGTGGGAAAGTATAGTATTTCTGTTTCATCCTCACTTAACATACGGTTAGCATCATCATCAATAATAACCGGCACTTCCCACTCATGCCATTTTTTAAGGTTTTCTAAAAGTTCACTATCACTAAATAGCTCGCCATCAATTTGGAAAAATTCTCCTAGGTCATTGTTTCCCTCAACAATAATAAACTCTGGCATATTTCTATTACTTAATAACTCCTTGAGTTCTCGTAACTCTTTAATTTCCTTTAGATACTTCCTCAATTTCTAACCTCAATTCTTCAATCTGCCTTACAACTCCAAAAATTTCATGGGTCTTGTACGATTGTTCAAGTATAGCCTTTGCGGCTTGAGTTCTGATGAATGGATTAACTTTGCTATCCATCATAATATCATTGAGTACAGAAACAGCATTAGACGATGCTAGGTATAGCATTTGAGTTGTTTTATCCATCATCTCATCTTGCTTTATCCTCAATGTCTTTCTAACAGCTGCAATATTCAGATACTTATGTCCTGTTGCCCTAGCTATCCCTGCTTTTTCGCATGCTTTTTCTATCGTTGGTTCAGTAAGCATGGCATCAATAAACTTCACTTGTTTAGTTGTAAGGCTATCATTTTCATTTCCTGCCATCTGATACCTCCTTATTTTCAAAATAAAGGGTTTCCCCTTTATTTCTTACGATAGATAGTTCTGCAATTCTTTATCCATTGCCTCTAAACTGCCCTCAACAATCATTTCATGCTGCACTAAATCAATCTTATCTCCGTTAATAAGTAAACCGCCATGGAAATAATCAATTTTTCTATTAAGGAAATGCACTAACTTTTCAAGGCGTTGTTGTTGATTGAATTGCTCCATGTCAATTTCTATATAAGCAAGAGTAGTATCGTTCGCCACAATATCCTCTAATTTTCTTAGGGCTAAAGGTTTATTCTTATACTTTTCAAGGTATTCTTGCATCTCTGCTGTTGTTAATTTAATACTAGATAACAAACTTAGTTCAGCTGCATCATCTGCTGTAATAGGCTCTTCTTTTGATTTATGGATTGCTAGTTCAGCGTTTTTCTCTTTTTCTAGTTGCTGATACAATAGCTGAGCAGTATTTTGGGAATAGTTTTCACCCTCTTTTTTATATTTCAAAAGTTCTTGCTCTGCATACACTTTCCCGATCAATTGTTTTTGTAACTTATCTTGAAAATCCTCCTGCATAGCGATATAACCACGCATATATTCTAATTTTTTCTTTCCAAATGCCTTGATGTCATTCTTAATTGTTGTTAGTGTCATGTTATCCTCCTTATTGTTATGACAATAAAAAGAGGTACAACAAACAGACTAATAAAATCTGTATGTCATACCTCTTGTTTATTCAAGTCAGTATTATACTTTGTTTGATGTTGTAACTTCTTTCCAAACAATTTTGCTTTCTTGAGCTTTTAGCTTGATCGCTCCATGTTCAGGAATTTCAACATAGTTAATTATACCATTTTTTAAGAATAAAACAAAGCCATTCTCCATCATTTGTAATAATTTATTATCGGTTTTATCAGTCATCTTTTTCTCCTTTATTTGATTTTATTATAATCTGAATATCCCTAGTCTATTGATTTCACTACGTTTTTAGGGGATGTATGCTAAAATACTACCCTTTTTGTGTACCCTATGGCTGATTTTTCAAATTGATTAGTTTGCCATGCTTAGTTTATATGGTCGTGGAAAGCATGGCAATTTCTTATAAATTGGGGCAATTTCTCACCCCATGAAAAGTGTCTATTTTTGTTTAAGTTTGTAAGTTAGTCCATTATCACATACTACTCTTTAGCTTATTGATTGAGTACCGCTTATCTTTGATACTAAATATTTTAAAATAGTTCTCCTCTAATCCTGTGCGGACACGACTTGCGACACGTTCGCTATAAAGGTTTGCTATTTCGTCATTGCTTAAATTGGTTGTGATGATAGTATTTTTTCGATGACTAAGCACATCAAAAACAAACTCTTCCTCCCATGCTGACTTTGATTGACCCGATGAGTTACCAAGTTTGACTCCTAAATCATCCAAAATCAAATAATCAACCTCCTTCAGCATCCGTGAATAATACCCCTCTTTGCTGGTAAACTTAAAACTCTCTCGGATTTCTCGTAGAATCTCGGTAAGGTTAATAAACAATACACTTTTAGGCTCTCCATTGGCTCTATACGCCTCGTTTAGCTCTTTGGCAAGAGAAATAGCTAAATGAGTTTTTCCAACCCCTGTAGTACCTGTTAGCAAAGTATTTCCATTCATGCCAGCAAGATATTTTTGAGTTTGATTTTTTACAAAATCTAACAGCTGTTTCTCCTCTGGTGTCTCAATAATGAAATTATCAAAAGTTGCCGCTTTTAAGTCTTCTGGGATTGTACTGTCACGCATAAGCACATTATAGCTTTTCTGATAGATACTAGCGTTTAAGTGCTTTTCTACCTCTTCCTGTTCCTGTTTGTCTATCTGCTCCTGGGCACATTTAGGACAAAACGGAGACGGTTTCCGTGGTTTATCTTCCCCAGCGATTTTAACAACTCTATCAAGTTGTATTAACTGGATACCATGAATGGAGCAAGTCTCTTCTAGTGTTTTTGTATTTGCGATAAATTCAGCTTGTGTTAGCATGTGTAACTCCTTTTTCTAAAATGGGTTTTCTTCTGACCAGTTCGCCAACCACTCCTCGCGGGTTTGAGGCTCTGGTTTTGATTTATTCTGTTGTTTTTTAGCCTCACGCGCCGCCTTGCTATTTCTAACAAGTTCAACTGTCAATAGGTTGTCCTGTTTCCATCGCTTGAGAATAGCTTGAATATAAGCAAGATTAGCCTTACCTTGACCTACTGCCTCTCTTAACGCCTCATGAATAACATCAGCGCTAAAATCTTCTAGCATGTACTGCAATTCTTGCATCTGTATTGGTGATAGAGCTTTACCTGTTTCTTGCTCAAAAGATTTATAGAGATTTACAAAGTCTTGATTAAAGGGAGGGGAAGTAGGTGATTGTTTTTGATTTTTATCTACCTCTACTACTCTCTCCTTACCTATACTATCCTTACCTCTCCTATCCTCTCCTACGCACCCATTCGGTGTATTAGTGGTTGCCGATTGGTTGTCGTTTGGTTGACCATCTGACAACCAAAAATATTTCCCACCGTCTACCAATATTATTTGTTGCATTTCTTTTGTAAATCTAGTATCTTTTTTTCTATCTTTTCTGATAGCGTTATGCTCTGTCCAATCTGTTATAACTACTACTCCAGTATCAAACAATAGCACATACTCACTATCAATTAAAAGTTTCATATCATCCTTAGTTGTTCCAGTTAATCTCATAACAGTCTTAGGATTTCCGACAAAACCATCATCATCTGCCTCTAAGTTTAGAAAAAAATACAAAACTTTTGTAGTGGGAGGTAAATCTAGAAAGTTGTCAGTCATAACAACTTCCTTGCTGATCATTCGCCTTGTTGCCATCTTTCCGCGTCTCCTCCCATCTCTCTTCGTTTATTTTTTTGAAAATGTCATATACCGAACTGTTTTCAGGCGGATATACCTCGGATTTTCTTAGTTCTTCTGCTGACATTTCAATAGGTTCTGTTAGTGTCTTTCCGTTAACAATCCAGCCTGCTGGAAAGACACTTGTTACTTCGTAATGTTCTTTAGCCACAATTTTACCTCCAGATCGTTCTATTACTTGATTTCGTCACACGCTCAATCAATTCATCACGCGCGTGCTTATCCACTTTATTGCTGATAAACACAACATCTAAGGCAGGACTGTAATGTGCCTTACCTCTCCACGCATCACCATCAATAGTAAATACTTTCAAAATATACCTCCTAGCGTATTGTAAGAAAGTTAATCACATCAGAAACCTTAAAATAAAGTTTCTTGCTGCTTTCAAAGGGGGATTGATACGATACAAGTCCAACATCCATCCAATTTTTTAATGTTGTTCCGGAAATATCCAACTCATCCTTAAGTTCCTTAGCCGTGATTAGACCGGTTTTCTTTTGCAACTTCTTCTCTAGCTCTAGTTTTTGTTGTGCCAACTTATCAACCCTATCTAATAAGCCTTGTTCAAATTCAACCGAAAATGTCGCCATATTCCCCCTCCTAGTTAAATTTCTTACCAGCAAGCCATACATAAGCACCATAGCGCTCTTTTACGTAGTCTGTGGTGTTTTCAGTTTGTGGGCTAATATCAAGCTCTATATAGCTCTCATGACGCCATAATAAGATTAGAATAACCAAGGAAACAATAATCAAAATAACACTTTCAGTCAATGTTGGGATCAATTCATTCATTGCCATACTCCTTGAAAAAACTATCTGATAATCCTGTGTGTTCTGAAACAAGATGCTTTAACCCATTAGTTGCTACTGTTACAAGGGCTGTTGCCTTGCCTGGTTCAATATCGCCGCTAGCTATCTCTAAAGTGCTGATAACATTTACTAGCTCTGTGCATAACAATTCGTAGTTACTTAAAATCTTAGCGTTCATGTTGTCTAATAGCCTCCAATTCTTTATCATCATCACAATTTATCAATTTATAAGCAATTAAATCCAAGTCTATATATAGCTGTTCAGTCATTTCAAAAATAACGCTAAATGCTTGTTTTGTTTGATAATGTAAAACAGTGCTATCTGCTCCAGCATTATCAGCAAGTAATAAAGCATTGCTTAGTTGTTGGATAATTTCAATACGTGGGAGCAACTCAGCAATCTGGTTGCCCTGCTGTTTAATGTTTCGTGTGCTTAATCCCATTTTTGATTTTCTCCTTTATACTTAATTTGTTAGTTCTGCCATCATATCATCTGACAATTTCTGTAATGCTTTTTGCTGTAACTCGATAGCTTTTAATTTATCTTTTACGCTGATAGCTGGTGTTGCCATAATCAATTCAATCTCCGTTACCTGTTTAAAATAAATTTCAGCTTTTAGCTTTCGCCCTATTGTGATATTTTTTCTTTCGTTAATCGTACCTTTTACCTCTAGGTCAATAAGTTCAAAATTACTATAAATTCCCCCTTGGCATTTATAATTGATTTTTCCATTTCTTTTCCAATAAGCTAACCCACCTTTAGTGGTGTCTTTGCTTTTGAAACCTAGTATATTGGTCAACTCTGCTAATGTTTTTCCCTCTACTAGATGGATTTTTTCAGCAAAATCTAATAAAGTTACTCTAGTTTGTTTTTTAGTCATTTTTGATTTTCTCCTTTGTTTTTGGTAAAATTAAAGTGATATATTTTATAAGGGCGATTTTTTCACTCTTACTAAATACCTAACAAAACCACGCGCCTTGCCTTTGCTTGAGTTTTGTTATTTTTCCTTAGCCATGTACGTTGGTTTGGTCGCCTGTACATGGCTTTTTTGTACTGTTAGCCTTATAGCCTAGATTGTTTTTCCAAACGGCTTTTGTTTACTTTTGCATACCTTTATTCAAAAAAATATATCTTCCAACGTGATGTTTGGGAACATAGGTAACAATAGATTTTTAATTTTGATTTTTTCTGAATCTGAAAACTGTGTTTTCCCACTTTCCTTGTTATGGTAACTTTGCTTAGATATACCAAGCTCTTTTCCGAGTCTTTCTTGTGTTAAACCCAGCATATTTCTGTAACCTCTAACCTTGTTAGTACAAATCATGTTTCACCCTCCTTTACTTTTGAATACCATAATTATAAAACTTTGTTTTTATTAAGTCAATACTTTTGTTTACTTTTTTCAAAAAAAAGTTTATTATATAATTACAAGGAGGGATGGCATGGAGATAAATAACAAACTTGTTGGTGAACGTATCCAAAATATCCGATTGAGTTTAGGTGAATCTATGGATAAATTTGGAGAAAGATTTAATACCAGCAAAGGTACGGTAAACAACTGGGAGAAAGGTCGTAATCTACCTAACAAAGATAACTTACTAAAAATTTCATATATTGGAAAAATAAGTGTTGAAGAACTACTATACGGTGACTATTATACTTATCTACACTTAAAAATAATGGAGCTTGCTCCAAAGAGTATGGAAAACTACGACGAGTACAATTCCTTACACGATAATATAACAGATAAAGCGTTAGAGATTGCTAAAAATACCATTTCTAAAGTTGATTATCAAATTTCAGACGAAACGATCAAAAAATTTATTAAATTAGCTATCGAACAATCAATAGATTTACAAGGAAATATACTAAAAAATGACTTATCTAACTTTGACTATTCTCTTTTCGGAGGAGTTAGAAACAGGGAATATTTTTATTTTGGGTATAGACTGACCTACCAAGAAAAAAAACTATATACCGCATTATTGGCTATACTTAACGAGCCAACAAAAACTTTGTATCTTGACGATATAAGTACACAAAGATTTTTCAATTTCTTTGGAAATGATATTCCTAATTCGTCTTTACAAAATATTGATTATCTTACACCATCCGAGGTTATCCCTTTTAGTACATATATTCGTCAACGTTCTAAGATTGTACCTAAAATATTAGAACAAATACTAAAAATGGGATTTCTCTTAGAAAACATAGATATTTCTGGTTATACCGTAAATATCTTAGAAAATCAGCTAATAAAGCATAAAACCATTAAAATCGATAAAAACTAATCAAGTCTTTTCGTGTATAAATACCTAACAAAACCACGCGCCTTGCCTGCTGATGGAAAGAAAGGTACGAATACATGAATATCAAAGAAAAATTTCTAAAGAATGGTCAAAAAGTTTACTATGCTAGTGTTTATCTAGGCGTTGACCAACTAACAGGAAAAAAATCCCGCACAACTGTTACAGCAACCACTAAAAAGGAGGTTAGAGTAAAAGCGCGTGATGCTATCAATGCTTTTGCTGCTAATGGCTATACAGTTAAAGCCAAGCCGACAATTACAACATATGAGGAGCTTGTAAAAGTTTGGTGGGATAGTTACAAAAATACAGTTAAGCCAAATACTCGCCAATCTATGGAGGGATTGGTTAGGGTGCATCTATTGCCTGTGTTTGGCGATTACAAGCTATCTAAACTCACTACGCCTATTATCCAACAACAAGTAAACAAATGGGCTGACAAGGCTAATACAGGGCAAAAAGGGGCGTTTGCTAACTACTCCTTGCTCCATAATATGAATAAGCGTATTTTGAAATACGGTGTGTCTCTACAAGTGATAACATATAACCCAGCTAATGATGTTATAGTGCCACGTAAGCAACAAAAAGAAAAAGCTACTGTAAAATATCTGGACAACAAAGAACTAAAACAATTTCTTGATTATCTCGATACCTTAGACCAATCAAACTATGAAAACTTGTTTGATGTTGTCCTATACAAGACTTTGTTAGCTACTGGTTGCCGTATCGGTGAGGCTCTAGCTCTTGAATGGTCTGATATTGATCTAGACAATGGTATTATCAGCATTAACAAGACACTCAACAGATTCCAAGAGATAAACTCGCCTAAATCAAGCGCTGGTTATCGTGATATACCAATAGACAATGCTACGTTACTTATGCTCAAGCAATACAAGAACCGTCAACAAGTGCAATCATGGCAACTAGGGCGGTCTGAAACGGTTGTATTCTCTGTATTTACAGAAAAGTATGCTTATGCTTGTAATTTGAGAAAGCGCCTAAATAAGCATTTTAAGGCTGCTGGCGTGACTAATGTATCATTTCATGGTTTCCGTCACACACATACTACTATGATGCTCTACGCTCAAGCTAGCCCCAAAGATGTACAATACAGACTAGGGCACTCTAACTTAATGATGACTGAAAATGTTTATTGGCACACTAACCAAGAAAACGCAAAAAAAGCTGTCACAAATTATGAAACAGCAATCAATAGTTTATAAGGGTTGCCCCATTTTGGGTTACCCTCTTACTATACCTAATTTTCACTAGGGGTAGTACAAAGGGTAGTAAATTCTAAAAAAGCACCTTGGGATGATGCCCCAAAGTGCTTAATATCAAGGCTTTACAGCCCTTAACCCCGTAAAGAGATTATTTTTTCAAGTTGTAGAAAGATTTGATACCTTTGTAAACTGCAACTTCTCCCAATTGATCTTCGATGCGAAGCAATTGGTTGTATTTAGCGATACGGTCTGTACGTGACAATGAACCTGTCTTGATTTGACCAGCGTTAGTTGCAACGGCGATGTCAGCGATTGTTGAATCTTCAGTTTCACCTGAACGGTGTGATACAACAGCAGTGTAACCAGCTTCTTTAGCCATTTCAATCGCTTCGAATGTTTCAGTAAGTGTACCGATTTGGTTAACTTTGATAAGGATTGAGTTAGCCGCACCTTCTTTGATACCTTTTGCAAGGTAGTCAGTGTTTGTAACGAAGAAGTCGTCACCAACCAATTGAACACGGTTGCCTAGGCGCTCAGTAAGAGCTTTCCAACCATCCCAGTCGTTTTCATCCATACCATCTTCGATAGTGATGATTGGGTATTTGTTAACCAATTCTTCAAGGTAGTCGATTTGCTCTGCAGATGTACGAACAGCAGCGCCTTCACCTTCGAATTTAGTGTAGTCGTAAACTTTACGCTCTTTGTCGTAGAACTCAGATGACGCACAGTCAAAACCGATCATGATGCCGTTTTCGCCAGCTTCGTAACCAGCAGCTTCGATAGCTTTAAGGATAGTTTCTACACCATCTTCAGTTCCTTCAAATTTAGGAGCGAATCCACCTTCGTCACCAACAGCTGTCACAAGGCCGCGTTCTTTAAGGATTTTCTTAAGCGCGTGGAAAACTTCAGCACCCCAACGAAGACCTTCTTTGAAAGTAGGTGCACCAACTGGCATGATCATGAACTCTTGGAAAGCGATTGGCGCGTCTGAGTGAGAACCACCGTTGATGATATTCATCATAGGAGTTGGAAGAACTTTAGTGTTGAATCCGCCAAGGTAAGTGTAAAGTGGCACTTCAAGGTAGTCAGCAGCTGCGCGAGCTACAGCGATAGATACACCAAGAATAGCGTTAGCACCAAGTTTACCTTTGTTTGGAGTACCATCAAGAGCAATCATTGCGCGGTCGATTCCTTGTTGGTCACGAACGTCAAAACCGATGATTGCTTCAGCGATGACATTGTTTACATTGTCAACAGCTTTTTGAGTACCAAGACCAAGGTAACGAGATTTGTCACCGTCACGAAGTTCAACTGCTTCGTGCTCACCTGTAGAAGCTCCTGAAGGAACCATACCACGACCAAATGCGCCTGATTCTGTGTAAACTTCTACTTCAAGTGTTGGGTTACCGCGTGAGTCTAGGACTTCGCGTGCGTAAACATCAGTAATAATTGACATGTTATTACTCTCCTTATGGTTTTTAATTTTTACTTATCTATGATATCACAATGTGAGACTTTTAGCAAAGAAAAATCCTTCCCTAAGAGAACTTTTGCTATAATAGAGGCAAGGAGATTGCTATGAATACACTTGAAAAAACGATATTATCCAAAGCTAGTGGTGAACATCGACTTGATCCCGACCAACAAAGACGTTGTTTGGGGACCTTTGAAGAACGCATGGTTCTCTCAGCAGAGCTGAGTGACCTAAGTCCTGATAGCCTCTCAGAAATACCCTCTCTTTTTGCAGTGGCTAAAAAGGAATATCAACCACTCTTTTTAAAGATTTCCGGACGATTGCCTATTCATCTGCAAATGTCTTTGATGAAACTAGCTGAAGCAGAAAAAATTCCTGCTACTATTGTACAGGAAAATGGAGATTTTGAATCTTATGCCCTTGTGCTCCATACTGATCATGCGATTGCTGAAGGAAGAAAAGAATTAGCTCTGCTATTACCCAAAAAAGAAAACAGCACCATTGAAAAGAAATCTTTCTGGCAGAAATGGTTTGGATAAGTAAGGAGAAAAAATGCTAGAGAAATGGAACGCATATTTGGCTGATGGCACAATGACGGTTGACATGTTGATCCGCGGGGAAGCAATTCCCAGTGGACTCTATCACTTGGTCGTCGAAGTTGTGGTGCAACACTACGACGGGAGCTTTCTTTTTATGAAGAGAGACAGTCGCAAGTCCTCTTATCCTAACTATTGGGAAATAACAGCTGGAGGGTCTGCTCTTTTTGGGGAAAGTCCCACCGAAGCTATCCAACGTGAATTGTTTGAAGAAACTGGTATCATCGCTACTCATTTTGAACTTTTGGAAAAAATAGCTGATCCTCAGGATGCTTGTTTGTTCTACCGCTATTATTGTCGAGTCGATGCTGAGAAAGCAGCTATTAGGCTACAAAAAGGGGAAACTGTTGATTTCCGTTGGGTTAAAAAAGATGACTTGAAAGATTTTCTAGCGACAAAAGCTATTGTTCCTTGGCAAAAAAGACTTTTCACGACATTTTTTAGGTGATAGAGACGGATAAAACATCTGCCATTGTCCTCCCACTGAATCCTTGACTGGAGATTAGTTAGACATGGTTTTTAAAATAAGAGACTAGGACATCATTGTCCTAGCCTTTTATTTTTTACGGCCTTTGACCTCGTAGAGGATAATTGCCAAAAGAATCAACCCTAAGGGGATTAAAAGGATGCCCAGATGGTACTCACCTGTTTTTGAGTCCTTAGGTAGGAGACTTTTAACGGTTGCTACAACTGGATTTTCCACTTTGAGGACCGTTTGACTGGCTGTGATTTGTGGGCTGACACTTTCTAGACCATTGTTCACTGTCAATTGTTCAGCCTCTACTTGATAACTCGGACTGTCGCCTTTTTTAACAGTGCCATAGAAGTCTTGACTAAGCTCGTAAGAGACCCCGTCAATTTTCTCCTGACCTGCTTTGAGTAATAGGCGGTAGTCGTATTCTGCGTAGGCTTTCTCAATCAAAGCATTTCCAAAAGGATGACGGTAATATTCGCCGTTGGGATCTGACCAATCGCCCACTCCCATAACAACTGCGATGACTTGTTGGCCGCCACGATCAACCGTTGCCATATAATTAAAGGCAGCACTTGGACTAGAACCTGTCTTCAACCCTGTCACTCCCTCAATACCATATGTTGTTCCTGGCAAGGAGTAATTATAAGTTTCAAAGGTTTCCTCATATGGTGTTCCAGCTTTAACGGTGATCTGAGGGTATCTTGTATGCTCTAGAATGCCTGGATAATTTTTGACAAAGTGGTAGGCCAAAATGGACATGTCTCTGGCCGTCGTCTGGTTTGTCGCCTCATTATCGTAGCGTTTTGGCGTATAATAACCTCCAAATGCGACTGCTACAGCTCCACTCGCATTAAACCACTTGGTATTTGTCATCCCTAGTTCTTGAGCCTTGGCATTCATCAAATCTAAAAAAGCATCTGGATCGCCATCTGATAGGTGGTTTGCCAGCATAACCGTTGTAACATTTGAAGAAGGCACAGCAGTCATAGTAATTAACTCACTGACGGTGTAGTCCACTCCAGCTACAATTTTATTATTAGAAATGGCATAAATCCCTGCAATAGCTTGATCGCTTGCTGTAGCTCGAATGACCGTATCTTCTGTGAGTTTCCCCTCAGCTATAGCTTCGTAAACCAGATACAAGGTCATCATCTTGCTCATACTAGCTGGGTCCCTAACAGCATCAATATTATCTTGCCATAAAATCGCACCAGTCTTACCATCAATAACAATTGACGATTTTGGGCGATTGATATCGTAGACCTCGTAACCCGCAGCACGTGTAATATCCATAATATCTTCTGCTTTAACCATCATCGACGACACAAGACATGAAACGGTGACTAAAAAAGCCAATAGTTTTTTCACAAAACACCTCAATAAAAGAAAGATACAACTTTATTTTACCATATCACCAAGCTTTTTGACCATTATAATTCTACTTTTATGTGGCAGTTATGATAAAATGAGAACAAGATAAGGAGGAAATGATGCAAGAACAATTATGTCAAAAACTTGTCCAAAAACAGCCCTACACTAATACAGAGCTTATGTGGTGTCTAGACCATATCGGTCATCCCAATCCTGATATCAGAGATGGGCTTATTTATAGCACATTTTGCCATGCTTTTGAGCAAGAATGCATTCATACGGAACAGTATCATTTGTTATGTCAAGAGATCCTTGAGCGGCAACTGTTGGTTAGTTCCGATTCTCTTACCCGCTCCTTTGCAGCGCTATTAGCTGCACTGCTTCTCTTTTATGATAATCAGCCAGAAGGAGCCTACTACGGGCAAATGACCGATTCTAGCAAAGCAAGATTCTTTTCACTTGCCAAGACCTTTCTTGAAAATGAAAAAGATAACAGAGGCTACGATGTCGATCTAGGCTGGATTCATGCGATTGCTCACGGATCTGACTACCTCATGTCCGTTGGCTCTCACAGAGATTTTCCCGAGGAACAGTTAAAGGACCTT
Source organism: Streptococcus plurextorum DSM 22810 (assembly GCF_000423745.1). Lineage (GTDB taxonomy): Bacteria > Bacillota > Bacilli > Lactobacillales > Streptococcaceae > Streptococcus > Streptococcus plurextorum. Next base: position 143,957 of record NZ_AUIO01000004.1, on the reverse strand, counting down.
TGGAACAGTGCTCTGAAACTCCTCAAAAATCAAGAAACTGTTTTTTCAGCAGGAGAAGCTGACCGACTGGCTAATATTTTTATTTCCTCCATCTTAGCTCAAAAACTCCTACAGAAACAACTGGCCGATTGGGTTGAGCAGCTTGACATTCCTGATAGTAGTCCTACAGACTACTTTAGATCGCTTAACACGAAACAAGTCTTAACCGGTATGTACATGACCTTAGAAAAAGAAGGTTTACTTGAGAACAAGCTCAAACAGGCTATTCTTGCAAAATGGTAACCTCCATTTTAAGCCATCTGTTAGAGTAATAAAGAAGCTTCCAATTGCTCCTAGAGCATGAATTTGGAAGCTTCTTTTTTTATTGCATCTGAACAGATACTATCAATTCCGATAAATGCTCTCTCTGAACTCCTTGGTTTCTCGTAAGTAAGCATTCAGAAGGGCTGCTTTTAAGCTATAAACGGCAGATTTCTCTGGAGAATAGCCTGGGGTTTGCGAGCTGTAGTAACGATTACTTGCATCGTAGGCGACAGCTGCTGCCATGAGCCTTCGGATTTCATCTATGGATGAAACCGTCTGACTCTGTCCATGGAAATAGCCACCTTCTTGCTTGCCGATGAGTTGTACTGGTTTGAGATTTCCTAAGCCTTGTATCCGTCGCTCAAACATGGCCTTTCTGAACTCCAGTATGTTTCCATACTGATTTTCAGTAATCAGGGCTAGTAGCTGGCTGTCTGCCATTGGCTTGGTCGAACTGCCAGTCAACTGTTGGCCGTACTGGTTGGAGACATAAGGTACAAAGCCAGCCTCGTAGCCCTTCTCCGCCAGCAGTTCAAAGGCAATCTTGCGGAATTCGTACTCGTTTCGACTGGTTCCGTTGTTGCCTGTCGCTGCAAAGAGCGGATTGAGGGCATTGACATCTAGGTAGGCATTGTGAAACTCGTTGGCCGTCGTACCTGACCATGGATCATAGGAACGGCGGGATACCAGTCCCTGTTCCAAGAGGTCATTGAAGGTCTGAATAGAAGACGCCGTTTGCTGAATCTGGGTGTGGTTGTTATCCAGTGTGACCATTCGGTTAAACCAATTGGCCTTGGCTTCTGGATTGGACAGTTGCAGGACTGCCTCAGCCTCTAGATAATCCAAACTATAGAACACATCCATGTAGTTCCTCATATAGACTTGCACATCCTCTGGGCTGTTGAAGCGACTTGGCGAGCTGTTGGTCAAGAGTTTACCAGGTGACTGAGCTGCATAGGCAGTATAGTCCATGATAGTGTTAAGGCTGAGATTCTCTTGGGTCAGCCAGGTGTTGGACTGGAAGAGGCCTTGGGCAAAGGACTCCAAGCCCATACCTGCACGGCGACCATGTCCTAAGAGGTAGGTATCGTCGTCAGACACGTGGACCATTTCATGAGAATAGACTCTGGCTCCTTCCATGCCACGAATATCCGCTCGCATGAAGTAAATATCCGTCAAATCTGAGTAAGCATTGGAAGCAGGCTGGATCTCATAATCCAGTTCCATAGGGGCATAGAAATGGCGGACAACAGAAAGGTGACTGTCCTTGGAATCTGCCCAATCATTTCCAAAATAGCGACTATCCCACGTCATAACCCGCTTGAACATCTTGTCCTTATGAGCTGCTGGCAAAATAGAGTACCAGAAGTCTGCATGACCTGCCCATTGCTGAGCAATCTGTTCCAATTCCTTATCCAATTGCTCTGGGTCAGCATAGCGGTCGTAGCTACCAATGACCGTATTGGTCATATCAGTCAGGAGAAAGAGTTCCTTTTTCGGCAAATGCAGGAGCAGCAAAGCCAGTTCCTTATAGGTCCAGTTTGGATCAGCCATTTTCTCGAAGAGGGTATTGTGATAGACTCCTGTCGGAGACTGGGTTTGTTTGGCACGCACCTCCTCAATTCGAGAATAGGTCTCTATAATCCGGGCCTTGCTAGCCTGCTTAAACCAGTCATTTGTCGTGGTAGTTGGTAAGAAGGTTTTGCGGTAGGCATCCAGAAGGGTAAAGAGATCGCCACCTATGCGTGTCTCTCCCAGAACTTTCTTGGCTACCAAGGCATTTTGTTTGGGTTTCAAGAAGGCCTGACCCAAACGACCAATTTCGATTACTTGTTGGAGAGAGTCTACTGGACGACCGAAGAAATCCCCTTTTTTCACCAGCAAATCTCGAACAGCAGTCTGACCAAATTGAAGGGCATACCACTTGTTGAGATAGGCAAGCCCCAGCATCACTTCTGCCTTGTTCTGAATCAGATAATTGGTCAAGTAGGTCTGATAGGCTGGGCTGACCTGATAACTGAGACCGCTAGTCGCCAGGAGGTCTCGAAGGTCTTGACCAAGATTGGCCTTGATAGCCTCAAAACTATCCCGCAATTGAAGCTGGTCTAGATTTTGACGAGGGGCCCATTGGCTCAAACCAAGTGCCTGGCGAACAGCAGGGGAATACCAGTCCAGCTCTTGTAGTTGAGGCAGAACAGCAGTCACAATTTGCTCAAGGACTGATCCCTCAACTGCCTGATGACTGGTATAGGAAATGCCCTTGTCTAACAAGCGGTATTCCACCAGTGCCAGGTCTGGAAATTCCTGTACTTTTTCAAGGTCATGGTAGGTCAGACTATGATCCGCAAAGTGAAGAGCCAGACGATTGATTGCATTCGCTTGCTGCGATGTATCATAGACAAATTGCTGGTCAACCATTGGCAGAACGGATACCAGTACCTTGCGAACAAGATCATCTTCGGCATCCAGACTATTGGCATGGGAAATTATCAAGTCACTAACCAGAAGAGGCAGGAGACGGGCGACATTTTTATAGGCCTGTAGGCGTTCTGGTCTGGCATCTGGCAAGGCCAGGTAGTCAACTTGCCTACGGTTTATAATAGCTCCACTCGGTTGGTTGCTCGTTGGGGCATGAAGACCCAGGGCCTGTAGGCGAGCTGGCAAGTCGCCTGACTGCAAGCTGGCAATCCCTGCCTGCTCTCTTCCACTGGCTTGACCTGCGAGGGCGGCCACACGCTCAACAGCTAGGCTAGAATCTGTCGCAAAACCGTAGACTTGTTTGCCGTTGAAGACCTGAACAGCCGTAAGGGCATCCCGTAGACTAACGCTGCCTCCGTCTGGAACAGAGCCTATTAAACCACCGGCTTCCGCATCGCTAGCCCGTACAGTATAGATAGCCCCTTCTGCATAGGCTTGTCCGATGCTAGTGCCTGTCCGTTCAGCCTGACCAACCAAGCCTCCAGCCCGAAGGCTAGCAGAATAGGCACTGATGTCAGCTGATACTCTCGCTTTCTCAAGCTGGCTTGTTGCTAGCCAACCAACCAGACCACCGACAAAATTATTCTGACTGCCTGTGTAGCTGCTCGTGATGGTACCTGTAAAGCTCACATTGGAAAGGCGGGACCGGTCATAGACTTCGCCAGCCAGGCCTCCTAGGTTGTGACTGGCTCGCAGATCACCTGTGATATGGACATTTTCCACTTGCCCATTTCGAATGGTTTCTGCTAGGCTACCAAGATTGGAAGCCGTCGGTCGCTGAATGGCAACCTGTTCTAAATGCAGATTGGCCACTCTTCCTGCCACCGTCTTAAAGAGGGGGGCCTGAAGGCCGTAAATTCGGTATCCTCGGCCGTCCAACTGGCCTGTAAAGGTATGAGGGATGTAGGTACTGGTTGCTACTTCTCCTGCTGGAACGTACAAGTCATTAGCCAAGACAAAGTTCCCGTTGCTGTTCTGACCGATTTGTGTCAGGAGGTCTTGGAAGCTGGAAATTCCCTGACTTGTGGAAGGACTGCCCGTTTTGGCGAGCAGGAAGCTAGGAGCTACAGACTGCTGGCTACTTCTTAGGCTAGAAGCCTGTCTTCCCCAACTTGTAAGGACCTTGAAGTAGGTCTGCCCTGCCTCCTGCACTTCTACTATATCACTGACTGGAAGATAGACTGCCTGGTGTTGGTCAGAGGTGAATTTGGCAACATAGTTGGTCAAATCTGCTGGTTTTTCTGTCAGAGCCAGGATTGGTCTCGCAGTCGCATTTTCTAAATAGAAGAGCTCTGCTCCCTCCACCGACTTGAGTTCAAATCGTGGCTCCAAGCTCCGTGCAGTTGGTTGACTTGGTTGAGCTTGGAAGATACTTTCTCTAAATTCCTGACTGCTTTCATGGAAGGCCTTGTACAAGACCTCTTTAAGCTGTTGGCGTTGGAAGCTACTTGTTGGATTGGCCACATCTGCAGCAATAGCTGCTCTCATCAGGTCTTGGATGGCTTGGCCATTTTGCAGGTCATACTGCCTGCCATTCCAGTGTATCTGGATCGGTTTCATGGCATTTTTCTGGCTCAGACTGGTCTGATAACGGGCCTTCTTGAAGCTGGCATAATCTTGGTAATCAGGCATCATCTTTTCCCAGATATAGCTATCTGTCAAAGCTCTGCCATTGGCCTGAGCTTCCTGAGCCAATTGGTTGCTGACATATGGCAGGAAGCCTTGGTCCCAACCTTTTTCGGCCAAGAGTTCCAGAGCAGTCCGTCGGAACTGGAGCCCGCCAACTGTACCTTGATCATTGAGTAAGCCTGCATAAATTGGGTAGTAGAGAGGCACAAAGTAGTAATTCTTATCGTTGTCTCTGAGATAGGTACCGACATTGTTGATGGTATTGGCCAACTGGAGATTGTGGGTAACCAGATCTTCCACCTTGGTCAGTTGAATGTTTTGCCACTCTTCCGGACTTAGATTCCGAATCTTGTCATGGGCGTCGCGGTAGGTCTGTCCATTTTGAGAGTAGGCTGTTCCGAGCTCTAGTTCAATCTTACGCAAGACAGTCTGCTGTTGGGCTTTTGGTAGCTTCAGGAGCTCTTCTGCTTCCAGAGCATCCAGGAAGTAGGTGGTGTCAAAGGAGCCCTTGAGGTAGTCCCTCAAGTCTTCCTTACTGGTCAGACGGCTTGGGCTAGAGTTGTGACTGGCACGACTGTCCAATTCCTCTGTCAGATTGAAACCGTAATAGTAGGCATTGGAAGAAGCGATGGATTGTAGGAGACCCAGGGCATAGGATTCGGATTCCTGCCCCTGTCTTCTGCCCGCTAGATTCATCAATTCATCTTCTAGGATGTGGGTCATCTCATGGGTGAAGGTTGAATTGCCAGTAGGAGTTAGCAGGTCCGCATTGCCATAGATGATGTATTTCTTGAACTCAAAGTCAGCTGCTCCTGACATCTCAAAGCTGCCATAGTAGAGCTCTGTCGGACCAAAGAAATCATCGATTGGGCGGTAGGAATCACCAAATTCACTAGCCCAACGACGATGGTCGGCCTCATCTCCTCGGAGCGGTTTGCCAGCAGCATCCTTGATATTATAGCCCTCACGGACGGTAATCAACTTGGATTCGATAGACTGGCGGGCTTCTGGAGAGACTAGGGACTTGATAAATTCCATGTAGCTGTTCCAAATGCGAGCGTGTTTTGGAATCGCTTGTTCTTGAATCTCCTTGACCTTAGCCTGATAAGCAGTTGCTTGTGTCTTTTGCAACTGGTGGTCAACATAGCGGCCGTAGCTACCAAAGACAAGGACATTGGCTAGGGAAACCAGGTAAATCTGGTCTTCCTCTGGTAGATTGAGCAGTGGCAAGACATAGCGGTGGTAGTCGCTATGGCCTTTCAACTGGTCGTAAACCTGAACTGACTGGTCTGGTCGGCTCGGGCTTGCCTCCTCATGTATAAAGGCCTTGCTGGACTGCTTGAACCAAGCCGCATCTGTTTGAGTTGGTGAGAAGAGACGGCGGTTTAACTCTAGGTAGTCAAACAGGTTGCTTGGCTGTGCCAACTGTTTCTCAAAAAGACTTTCAAAGGTTTGAGGTGCTCTAAATGGAGCCAAGTCTTTATAGGTTAACTCGCCCACCTGCTTCAACCAATCCAGAGTAGACAGGTTTTGTCCATAGAAGTTTGGATGGTAGGTCGCCAGATTGCGTGTATTGAGCCTGTCGTAGTCGATAGCATAGTAGCGTGCCAAGTAGGTCCAGGCAAGCCAGATGGACTCCTTGTGCTTCTCGATTTCCTCTTGAATATAGCCTTCAATGGCAGCGGAAGGCTGGCTGGTCACCCATTGACTAGCAATCAGAGACCGGAGTTCCTTGTCCAGCTGGTCTTTCAACTGCTGCTGGCTATGCTTGAGGTAGAGTTGCTTCATGGAAATAACCAGATTTGGATTGCCCCGGGTAAAGCGGAGCTCCTGTAGGTAATCGTCCATTCGAGTCTTCTGGGCATAGTCCTCAGACTCAACATCCAGGCCTTCAAACGAGCTCCGAAGAGTAGACAGCAAGGAACTACTTGTGGCACCCGTCACCCACTGATAAGGGGTGAAGAGCAAGTTGTCACCAAATCCGTATTCCAAAACGCCTGTTTGATCAAAGGCTCCTTGATAGGTCAGGTCAAATATCTGAACATCCTGGTCTGCAAAGTGCACCAAGAGCTTGTTGACCTGGTCAGGTCGGTCAGAAAAGTCTGATACCACCTCCCTATCCTTGAGAGCCAGGATGGACTGAATACTCTTGGTCACAAATAAGGAATCATCTGCCAGCTGGTTGCCCAATCTGACAATGGTATGACGGTCATAGAAAGGCAGTAACTTGGACATATTTTCATAGGCCAGTTTCCGTTCTTCCCTACCATTTCGCAGAAGGTGGAAATCAGGCTGTGATGACGGAGCCAAATTCTCAGCACTTCCTGCTGACTGAGGCGGATTAACAAGTAGATCCAGACCTCGTTCTCTGAGGAACTGCTGGATTTCTTCTGCTGATTTCCAGCTGATTTGTAGATTGTCACCCGTCCTACCTGTCGCTTGACCTTCTTGAAGGATGAGTTGGAAAGGAAGGCTGGTCCATAAGCCAGAATAGAAGCCCTCTTCTGGCAAGGCTAGAGCAGAAGCAAGATTGGAAATGCCAACTCCGTACCCTCCCGTACCAATTCCTGCAAGTGTACCGCCTGAAGTCGTCTTCTCAACCTGCCCGTCAACAAAGACCGAATCAATGGTCGAAAGCACAGCATTGCCAACGACTGCCCCAAATCGATCCTGCATGGACAAACGTGGGCCAAATTGTGCTGTCAGATCAACATAGGCCTTGCGTAAACTGCTGCCAAGTCGTAGATAACCAATCAAGCCACCTGAGGTAATCTGACTACTTGTATGGTGGTCAGACAGGTCCATTTGCCCCTTGAAGGAAACCGACTCAAACTGACTGGCGTTAGCGTCATAGACAAGTCCAGCTGCTCCTGCATAAGATTGTACTCGGCCAGTCACATGGACATCCCGAATTTGGCTATTGGTTGCGGTAACTGCCAGGGCTGCCGTAGGTGAATTCTCACCCTCCAAGGCTACATCGTCAAGTCGGATATGTTCAATCTGAGCTCCGGTCATATTTTGGAACAGTGGCTTGGTCAGCTGGAGGATACGGAAGGTCTTGCCGTCCAATCCTTCCAGACGACCACTAAAGTTCTCGACGTAGGCTCCAGTCGATTTTGGACTGGCCACCAAATCTGCCGCCAACTTAAAGCTGCCCTCTGGATTCTCTCGCATGGCTTCAATCAGTTGGTCAAAGTCCGCATAAGTTCCTTCAGCTAATTGAATTTTAGGAATGCTGAACCGATCCAAGGCTTCTAGCTGGTTGGCATCCGATTGATTTCTTGCCTGAACTAATTTTGGCAGGCTAACAGACACTTCAAACTGATCTCCTCCATCCTGAATAGACTGGACTTCCCAGAGGAATTCCTTGGCATCACGTGTCTGGTAACGAACAAAGTAGCCCGTTAAATCTGCCGGCTCTTGGAAAAGGCCTGTTACCTGTTTTAATTCTCCCTGTTGATTGCGATAGAACAAGTCCCTCTGGCTGACCCTGTTCAATTCAATGGCTTTAGGACTCAGTTCAAATGGTAGAGAGGAAACAACTTCCTCCTCTCGCTCGCCCTCTGGACTTTGATAGCGGAAGGATAGCCGAGCTTGATAAGGTACATAGTGTTCAAGGCCAGTGACCTGAATCTTATCTGTGTCTAAGCCTTGGTGGGTATGATCAATCGTCTTGACCAGCTGGTCATTATGGTAAATTTCTAAACGTAGACCAAGTAAGGTCCTATCTGGATCTGCCACACGATAGTAGAGTTCTACCAAGGAATGCTCCTCATCAATCACCAAAGCTCCCTCGGTCCGCTGACTATCTAAGCTGACATTTGGTTTTTCAAGTGCTTGAGGCGGAACCTCCCTTACCTTGGTCCCCACTCGAATCAGTTGGTCTTGAGCTGGAATAACCTCTTCAATCGTTGGAAGAGTTTCCACCAGTCCTGTCACTTGGTCCAGACGATAAGGGGTAGTCCGAGTGATACTGCCGTCACTTCCCACTGGTCCAATCTCTTCCTCTCCGATTGGCAGACTCTCATCATCCTCTCGAATAATCCGATGAGGTAAGACCTGTCTTTCTACCTTGGCTTTAATGCCAACTTCATAGACAGCGGATTGCCCTGAATCCACCAGGATACTTGTTTCTGCCTGCGGAATGAGCTGGCCTGTCTGAGCATCAACCTGATAGGTCGTCACATAGTCCGTCCGTTTTGGTCTTGCTGGGGTAAGCTCCACCCGATACGGTGGCTCCTCATCTGCCCGTTCTCTATAAATCGTCGGTAAATCAAGCGACTCTTGTCGCACACTTGGTGCCGCACCAACTAATATCTGACCTGCTTGACCTACATCAATCACCTGACTGGTCGTCACAAGCGGACTGGTCTCTCCAGTTTGCTCATTCAGGCTATAGGTTGTCGTCAGACGTGTGACCTTGTCCCGACCTGCTTGGTGCAAATGAGGACTTGATATCGGTCTACTGCTATCTGCCTGGTAGACCATAGGCAGACTTTCTCGCACAAGCTCAATAGTAGCCTGGGTTCCCACTCGCACAATCGGAGCCTGACCTGGATCTCTCACTTGCCCCTGGTCTCGCTGACTGGTAAGCTGACCAGTCGCCTGATCCAAATGGTAGGTCGTCCGATAAACCCGCACTCTCTCCCGACCTGGACTGAGTGGGACTTGCTGATTGAGAACAAGATTTTCATCTGCCTGATAGACAGGAGCCAAAGCCTCTGTCTCAATCTCCTCTGTCGGCTTGGTACCAACTCTGATCACTTTATCAACCGCAGCGGTGCGTGATAGCAATCGTCTATCCAGTTCTTCTGCGATTTGCCCCTTCACCGTTCGATAGGTAACCTCATATATCTCCTCACCAAGCTGACCGCCACTTTCTTCTCGAATGCCATAATCCAGTTCCGAATCGGCTTGGAAAATAAGTTGATAAGCTAGCTCTTCTCTAACCCTGTCAACCAGACTTCCTTGAATCGGTTTTGTTCCCTTGTGTACAATCCGCTCCTGACCAGCATCCAGTTCTTCCTCTCTGATAAACTGGCCATTCTGGTAGATTTTTCGTCTGCGACCAGGACGTCCTGTCTGTTCGACCCAAAGGTAGTCCTCATATTGATCCTCATGCTCAATAATCCGTTCAACCAGAGGCAGTTCCTCCTCAATACTCTCCTCAACCACACGGGTTCCGCGGTAGGTAATCTGAGCCTGCGGTGCCCGCACTTCCTCAGTTGCTATGAGTGTGCGAATACCATCCAGCTCCGCATAAGTCAAACGCTGAAGACCCACTTGACCTGGAACAACACGACTCTCACCCTGAGACAAATCAGGATCCGTGGCTTCCTGATGAACATAAGGAATAGAAACCTCTTCGGTGATAAGCGTCGCGTCTGGTAGATGATGTGTCAATGGAGCAACAACTTTGGAATCCACACGAGTCCCCACGTAAATCTTACGGCTTACAGGAGGCGTTTCCTGACGACTGATTTCATTGCTGGCTACAACCTGACCTGAAACCACAACATCCTGATAGGTGATGTCCAACCAGCCTTCCTGGCCTTCAACAACCTCCCTCTCGCCCTGAGCCAGACGGTCTGTCTCTATCATTTCCTCAGGAATGGCAAGGGACTGCCGGTCTACCCGTTCTGCCAAACTAAATTCCAGCTGGACTGGAGGAAGACTTTGCGGAGCTGTAGTAGGAACCTGGACTTCCAGCGGTTCTGTTTGACTGAGATCCTCAGTGGCGGAATCCACACGAGTTCCCACATAAATCTTGCGACTTACAGGAGGCGTTTCCTGACGACTGATTTCATTGCTGGCTACGACTTGGCCTGAAACCACAACATCCTGATAGGTGATCTCCAACCAGCCTTCCTGACCTTCAACAATTTCTCTTTCACCCTGAGCCAGACGGTCTGTCTCTATCATTTCTTCAGGAATGGCAAGGGGTTGCCGGTCTACCCGTTCTGCCAGACTAAATTCCAGCTGGGTTGGAGGGAGGATTTGCGGAGCGGTAGTAGGAAGTTCAGTGAGGAATGGCTGCTCTTCAGACAGCTCTACCTTTGTCCCACGATAGATAATCTCAGGTTTTCCTGCCTCTTCCATCGTTTCTATTAATTGACTAGACAAGAGTCTACCGTCTAGCCAGATTTCTTCATAACGATTGATACGAGTTCCTGCAACCCCTGCCTCTATTCTCTCCTGACCCGAAGGCAATTGGGCATCTTCGACTACCATTTGTTCCAGAGGTAAAGGCAGACGTTCCTCTCGATACCGTCTCTCTGGGGCAATAGCCTCATTTTCCAGTCCCGTAGAAAGCAAATCCCTACTGTCTGAACCAAAAGACTCAGCCGAGGGCTCAAGCGTCTCAACTTCCGGTCCCTGCTCCTCACTCTTTGGACGGATTTCCTTGGTAAATTGTCCTTCTTCAAGGATATAGCCGACAAAGTCATAGTCTACCAACTGCAACTTCCCATCCGGCAAGGAATCTCCCGCCTTCAATCGTTTGGTTTGATTATAAGCAGCTAGAGCCTGACCTGTAATAGCCTCCACCTCAAAAACAGAGAGGACACTGCCGCCAATCATCAAACAAAAGAGACCGTAAATACGAGCCTTCTTTGACCCAAACGCTGTCACAGCGATAACCAAAAAACCTGCCGCAAACCAAAGTGGGGCTGATGAAAACTTATCCCCAGTTGTAGGCAGAGCCTTTGATACACGAGGACGATAGACCAAAAAATACGTTGCTTCTTGCCGTAATTGCTCAGGCAAGGCTTGGACAATCCTGCTCTTTTCTTCCTCTGTCAGCTCTTCCTCCAAGACATATTGAAAGTGAACTTCCTGATCCACTCTGGCAATCCGTTCACTTGCCTCAACTAAACTGCAAGAGCTATTCAGAGAAAATAGCCCTAGCCCGATACATAAGGAAACGACACCAACCGTTAATTTCCGAATGGAAAAAATCGAACGCTGTTCATTTTTCATAGGCATAGTCACTCCTCCTAGTTGTCTTCATGTTCGTAATGAATAATGACCTCATCTAGTATATCAAATATTGATATATTATTCTACAAACTTTGCTTTTTCTTTAAACACTTCACAACATCTTTCCTTAATCAGCAATCGATTAAATCGAAAAAATCGGGTACAAAAAGAGGCTGACACAGGTCCAGCCCCAATACTTGTATTTATCTGCTAGGCTTCAACAAAATAGGTGTGACTTCCTTCTGCGAAAAGTCCCTAATCTGCCCATAAAAGCGTGTTTCATTCTGATTTAAAAGATTGAAAGTCGACAATAGGTGCTCTACAAAACAGCAGGTAACCTTAATAACATCTCTTCTTAGTTGCTATCAACGCAGTCCCAGAATACTTTCTTTTGCATGAACCATTTCTGTAATCATTTGGCAATAAGGCGTAGGAATACCTGCCCGTCTGCCCTTGAAGACAACAGCTCCATTGAGATAATCAATTTCCGTCTTACGCCCATGTTGGACCAAGTCCTGATGCATGGACGGGTAATGATTAGAAGCCTTCTTGGAGGCATCCATGATGTACTTCCAAATAGCAGCTTCATCAATTACATCTGTTTCCGCCTTGGCCACAGCGATAAATTCCTTGAAAATACCCTGCACCAAATTCAGACCACCTTCTGTACCGAATAACTCACCAATGGTACAGTCCAAAATAGTACAGGTCGGATTCATGACCCCGTTGACACAGGCTTTTTGCCAAATGGCACCAATCACCTGCTCATCGTAGGTCGCATTGAGCCCAGCCTCATTAAACATCTCAATAATGGCTGCCGCAGATTGACCGTCACCGACCAGATTTTGCACTGATAGCGAGCCTGGTCCCTGCAAATGTGCATGACCTGGCCCTTTTAACTGGGCCAACCAAATGGTCACACCGACCATAATGCTTTCATCAGGCACATAACGCCGCATGGTTGTCGCATGCCCCAGACCATTGAGCAGACTAAGGACCTTGGTATCTTTCCCAATAATCCCCTTGATATCCTGCAACATCTTAGGCAACTGATCCGCCTTGGTCAAGAGGATAATCAAATCCGCCTCTCGCGTCGCCTCCGTCGGCTTCATAATCGGTAGCTGAACCGTTTCCTCAAAATCCCCCGTCACCTTCAGCCCCTGACTGCGAATCGCCTCGATATGAGCCTCCCAGTTGTCCAAAAGAATGACCTCGTGTTCCGTCTTAGACAAACGATAACCAAAACGACAGCCCATGGCCCCACTACCTGCGATATAGACTAACATAACAACCTCCTAGATTAACTCCGTACCAACGGCGTCCTGCTTGACCCTTCCAGCCTTCATCAGCCCACCAAGAGCCTTTTTGAATTGTCCCTTGGAAATACCAAAGGTGCTCTTGATATCTTCCGGAGCAGACTTGTCGTTCAAGGTCATAAAGCCACCATTGCTTTCCAGATAGGTCAAAATCATCTGAGCATCATTTTCCAACATCTCAAATGAGCGTGGTTTCAAAGACAAATTCAAGGTCCGATCCACCGCCCGATAACCAACGACCCGAGCTTCCACTACCTGACCCAAACGCGGCTCCGAAAACCGCTCATTTGGGTGGATAAAGCCCAGCATATTATTGTCAGGCAGATAGACAAAGGTCCCACTCAGTTTCAAGCGATAGACAATGGCACGTACCGTCTGATTTTGCATATTGTCATAAGCAGGACCAGCCAACTTTTGAAAGTCCTCCTGAAAAGCCGGAAGGGCCCAAATCCGATCCTTCTTATCCACCGTCAACTTGACATAGAGCTGGTCACCCTTTTTAGGCCAAAGTTCCTTGATTTCTGGCAGAATATCCAAGGAAACCACCACCTGCTTGTCTGGCAAACCAGTATCCAGAAAAACACCCAAGTCCTTGCGAACTTCAGTGACCGTCCCCCAACCAAAGCTGGTCCGACTGGCCGTCACTTCCATAGTTGTCAGACGGAGTTTTTGCTTCATGTCTGTATAGGCAAAACCTGACACAGACTGACCCAGCTTGAAGTCACCTTCGGTTTTTGCAAGTGCAAAGGTCAAACCATCTTTTTGCACAAAGTAAAATTGATCATTCTCATCTGTCACAAGACCCGTGAGAACAGTTGCTAATAGTGTATTCATCGTTAATTCCCTATAAAATGGAGGAGGCAGATCCTCCACCTCCTCATGACTTATCTTATTAACCCCTTAGACAGTTAGGAGTTCTTTTTCTTTGTCCGCAGTCATGCTGTCAATTTTCTTAACAGCATCATCTGTCGCTTTTTGAATGTCTTTTTCAAGCGTTTTAAGTTCGTCTTCCGTGATTTCTTTAGCCTTTTCTTGCTTTTTAGCCTCATCCATAGCATCACGACGGATGTTACGGATAGCCACTTTGGCATTTTCACCAACTTTTTTCACTTCTTTGGCTAATTCTTTACGTGTTTCTTCAGTCAAAGCAGGAATAACCAAACGCACCACAGAACCGTCGTTTGCAGGGTTAATGCCTAAATCTGACTCATTGATCGCGCGCTCAATATCTTTCAAAACTGACTTGTCAAACGGTGTAATGAGAAGAACACGAGCTTCTGGCACGGTGATAGAAGCCAATTGGTTAAGCGGCGTTGGTGCTCCGTAGTACTCTACTTGAATACGGTCTAAGAGGCTAGCATTAGCACGACCTGCACGGATAGCAGCAAATTCACGCGCCAATGACTCGTGTGAGTGGGTAAAACGTTCTTGAGCTTTTGCAATAATTGGGTTTGCCATAATGTTTCCTTTTCTTTATCTATTTGTAATGACACTAGCCATTTAGTTATTGGCCTTATTTGAAACGGTTGTTCCGATGTTTTCTCCAAAGACCACGCGCTTGATATTGCCTGGTTCGTTCATATTAAAGACCACCAAGTCAATATCGTTGTCCATAGAAAGGGTTGAGGCGGTAGCATCCATGATTTTAAGGCCTTGTTTAATCACTTCTACGTGCGTCAATTCGTCAAATTTGACAGCATCAGCATTTTTACGAGGGTCGTCATTATAGACACCGTCCACACCATTCTTAGCCATGAGAATAGCATCCGCTTCAATCTCAGCTGCACGAAGGGCAGCAGTTGTGTCTGTTGAGAAATAAGGAGAGCCGATACCAGCACCAAAAATCACAATACGACCTTTTTCAAGATGACGCAGGGCACGTCCCCGAATATAAGGCTCTGCTACATTTTGCATGGCGATGGCGGTTTGGACACGTGTATCAACACCATACTGTTGAAGACTATCTGCCATCACCAGAGCATTCATAACCGTCCCAAGCATCCCTGTGTAGTCTGCCTGAACACGATCCATACCTGCCTCGGCAGCTGGTTCTCCTCGCCAAAGGTTACCACCACCAATGACCAAGCCAATCTGAATCCCTGAAGCGTGCACTTCTGCAATTTCTTTAGCCATGGCTTGAACCGTTGGCAAATCAATACCAACACCTTTTTCCCCAGCTAAAGCTTCCCCTGATAATTTAATCAAGACACGTTTGTATTTGGGTTCCACAAAATCACTCCTTATTTCTATTTTCCATCCTTTTTATTCTATCATAAGTTGGCCAATTTACCTAGTGAAAGTTGCCCATAATTTTTACGAAACAAGTCGGTTAAAAAAGCTCAGCAAACACTTTTGGAAAAGGAGAAGGAACGTGTAAAAAGATCACTTGTCACGCTCTTTATTTAGCTAATCCGTCTTCCTACCCGCGCCATGACTTGAGTGACCTTACATCATCAAGAGGTCCCTTCATCGTATCAAATCAAGCTAATATTAGTGAAAATAGCTAGCAACATTTAAGCCACTATAACTACTAGTTGCTCTCTCAATAGTTCGATGATAGTGGCGCTGCTATCACTTTTTGTTATTGCTTTCAGCGTGACCTTATTTTGTTCTTTGAGATTGACTCTATCTTTTTGATGACACGTTAAGATAAGAAGCCTTAGAGAGATTGAATTGTTCACGCTTATTGCTCCATTATGCTATAATAAGCCTATGGAAACTAAGAATAAACTATTACTTATTGACGGCTCTTCTGTAGCCTTTCGTGCCTTCTTTGCCCTTTACAATCAAATTGATCGTTTTAAAAACAGTAAAGGGCTACACACTAATGCCATCTACGGCTTTCACCTAATGCTAGATCACCTGATTGAACGCATCCAGCCTACTCATATATTAGTCGCGTTTGATGCTGGTAAGACGACTTTTCGTACGGAAATGTACGCCGATTACAAGGCGGGTCGTGCCAAGACGCCTGAGGAATTTCGTGAGCAATTTCCCTATATTCGAGAAATGCTTGCAGCACGTGGCATTTCTTATTATGACCTTACTAACTACGAAGCAGACGATATTATCGGCACCTTGGACAAAATGGCAGAGCGATCTGACAGGCCTTTTGAGGTGACCATTGTCAGCGGAGACAAAGACTTGGTTCAGTTGACCGACGAAAATACCATTGTCGAGATTTCTAAGAAAGGGGTCGCTGAATTCGAAGAATTTACTCCCGCTTACCTGATGGAAAAAATGGGCATCACGCCAGATCAGTTTATCGATTTAAAAGCACTTATGGGAGATGCTTCTGACAACATCCCAGGTGTGACCAAAATTGGTGAAAAAACTGGTCTTAAACTCCTACACGAATACGGTAGCTTGGAGGGCATTTATGACAATATCGATAGCATGAAAGCCTCTAAAATGAAAGAAAACCTTATCATGGATAAAGAACAGGCTTTCCTTTCTAAGACCCTTGCTACCATTAATACCCAAGCACCTATTGAAATCAGCCTTGACGATACCCTTTTTGCAGGACCTGATTTGGAAAAATTAGCTCGTTTTTACGATGACATGGGCTTTGTCCAGTTTAAAAATGCCCTAGCTGGCGAGGCTGTCCTTGAGACCTTTGATGTGGCTTACACTGAGCCTGAGCAGGTCAGCTCAGACCATTTTACGGTAGACGATTTCTTTTATTTTGAAATCCTCAACGATAACTACCACATGGAAGACATGATTGGTTTTGCTTGGGGGAATGCTGACACTATCTATGCCTCTACGGATTTGACCTTGCTGTCATCGGAGCCTTTCCAAAAAGCTCTAAGCTCTGCTATCAACACCTATGATTTTAAACGCGGAAAAGTTTTGCTCAATCGTTTGGGGATTGATTTGCCAACTCTCGCCTTTGATGCTCGTCTGGCCAAGTACCTTCTTTCAACCGTCGAAGACAATGAACTGTCAACAATCGCTCGTCTCTATACTGCTCTGCCTCTTGAAACAGATGAAGTTGTCTATGGAAAAGGCGCTAAACGTGCTGTTCCAGAAAAAGACGTACTGCTCAGCCATTTAGCCAAAAAAGTCAAAGTCTTGATAGCATCCAAAACTACCATGCTTGACAAACTGGCTGAAAACGGTCAGTCAGACCTGCTTTTTGACATGGAGCAACCACTGGCAAATGTCTTGGCTAAGATGGAAATCGCAGGCATTACCGTCAAAAGTGGCACCTTAGCTGAAATGGCTATCGAAAACCAAGTCGTTATTGACCGCTTGACACAGGAAATCTATGAAATGGCGGGATTTGATTTCAACATCAACTCGCCAAAACAACTGGGAGAAGTCCTTTTCGACAAGATGGGACTGCCACTTGAATACACTAAAAAAACCAAGACTGGTTATTCGACAGCTGTAGACGTCTTGGAACGTCTCGCCCCGATCGCTCCTATAGTCTCTAAGATTTTAGAATACCGTCAAATCACCAAGCTGCAATCTACCTACCTTCTAGGTCTGCCCAATTATATCTTGGCTGATGGCAAGATTCATACCCGTTACGTACAAGATTTAACTCAGACCGGTCGTTTGTCTTCCATTGATCCCAACTTGCAGAATATTCCCATTCGTCTAGAGCAAGGGCGCTTGATCCGTAAGGCTTTTGTGCCATCTTCTGAAGATGCTGTGCTACTGAGTTCTGACTATTCACAAATCGAACTGCGGGTCTTAGCCCATATCTCAAAAGATGAGCACCTCATCGCTGCCTTTAATGAGGGCGCGGACATTCATACCGCAACGGCTATGCGTGTTTTTGGAATTGAAAGACCAGAAGATGTGACAGATAATGATCGTCGCAATGCCAAGGCAGTCAACTTTGGTATCGTTTATGGGATTTCTGATTTTGGCTTGGCCAATAACCTTGGGATTTTCCGAAAGCAAGCTAAAGAATACATCGATACCTATTTCAAACGTTATCCAGGCATTAAAGATTATATGGAGTCAGTGGTTCGTGATGCTAAAGACAAAGGTTACGTCGAAACCCTCTTTAAGCGCCGTCGCGAATTACCTGATATCAACTCACGCAACTTCAATGTCCGTAATTTTGCAGAACGAACAGCCATCAACTCACCGATTCAAGGGAGCGCAGCTGACATTCTCAAAATCGCGATGATTAACCTAGATAAGGCTTTGCTTGCCGCCGGCTACAAGGCTAAAATGTTGCTCCAAGTACACGATGAAATTGTTCTTGAAGTGCCAAAAGATGAGCTAGATGCTGTGACAACTTTAGTCCAGGATACGATGCAATCAGCTGTAGAACTAGCGGTTCCCCTCATCGCCGAAGCCGAGACAGGTGGAAACTGGTATGAGGCTAAATAAAAAATTGCAACAGACAATTACTTCCAACCTCATCAAAAACTAGGATTATTTTTGTCAAAGAAATCATAGCATCACATCTAATTAGAACGGAGTCTATCCAATATGAAACGCTACTATCTCCTGACCACCTGTTTGCTTAGCTTAGCCTTGGTGGCTTGTCGTTCCTACTCGCTAGAGACCGATGTTCAAACAACTACAAATAAGACAAGCTCAGAGCTAGCTAATCCTTCCCAAAAAGAGCGCTTGGAAACACTAGCAGCTGTTCCTATCAAACCAATAACAGATTCAGTCGCTCCCGTCAATAAAGCTCGCTTAGCACCTGCTGATAACGGTATTGTTCAGACTGATTTACAAGGTAATCCAATCATTCATTACCGTGATTATATCTATCCCTCTACCTGGGAACTTTATCAATCACGTATTCCTGATGCAGATATTGACTACATAGCTTACGGGCAACATATCCAACCTATTGTCCAGCTTTATACTCTCGATGCTTATGAGCAATCTCCGCTTGATGGGGGAGAAATTCATGACATTGAGAACCTTAATGAGGTCATGACTCGTGATGGTCAGTATTTTCAAGCTATAACGAACATTCAGATTGACGATCAAGAATGGTATGTCGGCTATGAAGAAAAGGAAAATAACAATACTGCTAAGCTCACTTTTTACAGATTAGAAAATACTGGGAATTTTGATGATTCTATTCTTGTTGGGGCCATTATTTTCCCAATCTCAGCTGAAGGTCGCGACTTAGAATCCGACTTACACACAACCATCGGCTATTTGAAAACTGTTCTTTATCAACTCTCCAAAAAAGCGTAAAAGCCACATTCTTGAGATAGTTTAACCACTACCCTATATAAACCAGAGGCTCAAAAAGAGGCTGAAATGAGAAGACCAGCCACTTGGTTGTTTGCCTTGCCCTCATTTTATTGTTATTTGTGTTCCAATTTGATTTATCTTAATGGAGGTAATTATGACTTATTCCTTTCAAAATCCAACGGACCTTCTTATCCGTGAATATCTCTTAAACGCAAAAACGATTGCTATTGTCGGACTTTCTGACCGTCAAGATACAGCAGCATACCGTGTAGCCAACTACCTTAAAAACGCTAGCTACACCATTATTCCCGTCAACCCTAAGTTAGCTGGGCTAGAGATTCTTGGAGAAAAAGCTTATGCTCGTTTACAAGAAATCCCTGTTCATATTGATATCGTTGATGTCTTTAGACGAAGTGATTATCTGCCTGACGTGGCAAAAGATTTTCTTGACACAGATGCCAAAATCTTCTGGGCACAACTAGGACTGGAAAGCCAGGAAGCCGAAAAAATCCTTCGAGAGGCAGACCGAAATCACATCGTCATGAACCGCTGTATCAAAATTGACCATGCGGAATTACTGTAATCGTCCTATCGGGATCAAATGAGCAAACCTCTGACTGTTTTGTGGAGAATTTGCTCCTTTTCTTCTGATTTTTTAGTGCTTACCACCATGATGTCTTTTGGCTTAATGAGAGTAGAAAAAATCAGCCTGCCACTTGACAATTAATAGGATGATTATTGATAAACTAACATGCCCTTAGAAACTAAAAACGACTTAACATCGAGCTTTACTCACTTGATGTTAAGTCGTTTTCTGTTTTCAGTTAGTTGAGATCATCTTATGCTACTTGTTCTGCCACATTTTTAATCCCCTACACAAATGATGACCCCAGAGTAACATGATCATCACTGGCATCATCGTGACTTCTCTGTAGCTGTCTACCAACCAAATTCTTCGTAGAAGATTTGGCCTTTGGGCACGCCATTTTTCGCCAAGGTTTTCATCCAGTAACGAGCCATAGCTGGCGGCCCACTGATAAGAACTGTCAAGTCAGCCACATCATCTGGTAAGCTGGATAAAATCAATCCCTCCTCAATCTGACCAACTTCACGGTGAACTTGAAAATTATCCCGTTCCTCTGACCACTGGGCAAATTTATCCCCATAAATGAGAGCTGCTTCTGTCGTCGCTCCGTGGAAGACCTGAGTGGTAATCTCTGGATTCGCATCGATAATGGACAAGAGCGGAGTAATTCCGATACCGCCTGAAATCATCAAGAGCTGACGTGGTTGCTGGTCATCAACAATGGTCTGGAACATACCATAACCACCGTCAACCACAACCCGACTCGGAGCTTGAACGCCTTGTAAGGCACGGGTAAAGTCCCCGTCACCACGAATGGCCAAGATCAACTCGCCTGAGCTTGTTGGAGCATTAACAATGGAAAATGGATGTGGCTCCTTGAGTCCCTTCACCTGCGGGAAGGAAATGAAGACGTAATCACCCGCTTTCAAGTTTTTGACCTTGTTTTTGGGAATATGGATGACCAACTCTGTGATATTGTCCGCCAACAAACGACTGGTAACCAGCTTGGCCGCATAACCCTTGGCTGCGGGCTTAAACTTAGCCCAGAGATAGCTAGCAAAGACAAAAGCTGTCGCAAGGTTGAACAAAATCATAAAACTAGTGATGCTTGCGATGAAATCAATCAGCTGCACATGAACAAAAATCAGGAAAACAGCCAACAGATTCAAACGGTGCAACCAAACGGAAATTTCATGCTTGAAGAACTTCTCCAAGCTTCTCTTGATTTTCGCCAAGAGCGGCACACGACTGGTCAACCAGCCTGCCATGAAGACCATGGAATAGATAGCCAAACCGAGCAAGAGAGCAAAAGCCCAATCCCCTGTATTCTTCACCAAACCAGCTGACGGCAACATACTCTTGTGCATGAAAGCCAAGACAATCGCCACCAAACTCAAAATCCCGTGAATCATATAGACTGCTGGCAAGCCAATCAAACGATCCAACCACTTGGGCTTGGTCCCGATGTAAATGGCCAGTAAAAGCCACACATAAGCCACAATCCCGTTGGCAATGCTTGGTTTCATATTGGCATAGACAGCTGGTAACCCTGTCGCAAAGGTGGCAATAAATGGAAACGGCAGGATGAAGACGGCTACTAGCCAAGCCAATCCTAAAGCATAATTATTTTTTTTAATCAATTTTCAGTTCTCCTTCTTGAAAAAAGTGAGGGGCATTTTCTTTGATATAGAGCCCACTAAGACCATGCTGAGCAATGGCATCCAGAAAGTCACTTTCTGTCATGACCAAGCCTGCCGTTGCCCAGACATCAGCCTGCGTCAGACTTTTCTCTACAATGGTTAGCTGCTGGAAAGAGTTAGCTGATTGAATATGTTGGCCCCGCTTGCTAAAACCAGAGGTGGCAACAGCCCCTGTCTTCATAGTTAGGGAAGCCAAAAGATGCTGTGCATCCTCTGGACTTTCAATGCCAATCTTCCATACAAAATCGCTACCTGCCTTGGTTTCAAACTGCATATCCCCACCACCGTTAAGGCTGACTGCCTCAATCCATGGATAAGCCAAAAGTGGCTTGAGCTGTTGATGAAAAATCTTCTCGATAATCCAGCCCTTTGTCAAACCTGTCGGGTCATAAACACCCTTATAGTAGGAATCAAAAGCTCCTCCAGTCTCTTTTTCTGCCACTAATACTAGGGCATATACTTCCTGAAATTCTGGATCCAGCAAGACTGTCTGGTCTCCCTGTTGAAAACGGCTGACCATAGAATCTGCTCGAAAGGCTGAAAATTTTGCCTCCAAACGTTGCAACTCTTCTAAGATTTTGGTCGCTAGTTGGTCCATCCTTTCCTCTACTAATTCTGGTTGGCTGCTGGCCACTGTAATGGTAAAGGGAATAGTCATAGCTCCCACTAACCGACTCACTAAACGGATTTCCTCTATCATGCTTGTGCCTGATTAATGGCATCTTGGAGCGAGCCTGTAAAACCATTGAAGGCTTCTGTTGCTCCAGAAATGGCATTGATGTCTGCGGACTGGCTGGTCAAGGCCTCCGCTGTATAAGTAGGAAGGGCATTGGCATTGATCTGTTGCGATTCACGGTCTTTATTGGGATACTCTAGGACAGTGATATCTGTAATTGTACCACCACTAACGCTCATTTGAACCTGATAATCCCCTCGGCGCGTAGAGGTGATAGCTCCTGTATAAATACCATCAGCCAGCTTTTTAGCCGTTTGATCGGTACTTGAGTTAACGGCATCTGAGGTCGCTATAGATGCTTGAACTGTCTGGCTTGCCTCATTTGTTTCATTACCAGTTTCTTGACTTAAAGCACTTGATGAAGATGTCACATCCTGGTTTGTTGTCAAAAAAATAAGCAGGGTACTGATTGTACCAGCAACTAGAGCGATAGCAGCAATAATCATTGCTTGAATTTTTTTAGCACGGAAAATCCTCTTATTCTCTATTTTTAACATCGTTCTTTGCAAACTTGGAACATTATAACATGGTAAAAACGCTATTTCAATAATTTAGAATCATTACAAATTATTTTTAAGTTTTGGTTAAGAAAAGTCATCTTAACAGACAAAAAACTGCCCTAGCACTATTGAGCTAGGGCAGTTTAGGAGATATGAAAAAGAAAAAGTTTTAGGGTTCCTATTTCTAGGATGAATAAAGTATAACAGCTCTTTCTTAAAACTTTCTTAATCAAAAAGTCTTTTTGATGAACCTTCTAACAGCTTCGTGCGTAAAACAGTTCAATAAATTAGTTGAAGGTAGGAAATGAGCAACTAAATTGGTTACTTCACCACAATATTAACCAATTTGTTTACAACCGTAATCACCTTCACCACTGTTTGACCAGCGATTTCAGCTTGGACTTTTTCGTCTGCCAGAGCTGCTTTTTCAAGGTCAACTGGTGACAGATCTTTAGCTACGGTCAAGCGAGCTTTTACCTTGCCTTTGATTTGGACAACGATTTCCACTTCGCTTTCTACCAGCTTGCTTTCGTCATAGCTTGGCCATGCGACATAGCTGATTGACTGACCAGTGTTTGTCAAACCTTGCCAGAGTTCTTCTGCCAAGTGTGGTGCAAATGGGGCGATCAATTGAACAAAGCCTTTGGCGTATTCGACGTAGAGCTTATCTTCCTTGTTGGCTGCGTTGACAAAAATCATGAGCTGAGCGATAGCCGTGTTGAATTTCAAGCTCTCAATCTGCTCAGTCACCGTCTTCACGGTTTCATGATACACCTTATCCAAAGCTCCGCTATTTTCCGCCACAATCTCCTTGGTGGTCAAGAGGCGGTAAACACGGTCAAGGAACTTACGGCTGCCTTCAAGGCCTTCTTCTGACCAGGCAATCGAAGCGTCAAGTGGCCCCATGAACATTTCATAAACGCGGAGGGTGTCCGCACCGAACTGCTCAACCACATCATCTGGGTTGACCACGTTTTTAAGGGATTTGGACATTTTAGCAGGCGCCTGCTCCAGCTCTTCACCAGTTTCGATGTGGAAGAAAGAACCATCGCGTTTTTCCACCTTGTCGGTCGCTACAAGCGCACCGCGGCTGTCGCGGTAGCTAGTCCCCAAAATCATCCCTTGGTTAAAGAGTTTTTGGAAAGGCTCTTTGGTCGGCACAACACCGATGTCATAGAGGAACTTGTGCCAGAAGCGAGCGTAGAGCAGGTGAAGGACTGCGTGCTCGGCACCACCGATGTAGATGTCCACCGGCAACCAAGCTTTGAGAAGCTCTTCGTCTGCCAATTTCTCATCGTTGTGTGGGTCGATATAGCGGAGGTAGTACCAGCTAGAACCTGCCCATTGTGGCATGGTGTTGGTCTCACGGCGACCTTTTACGCCGTCTTCCCGCACCACTTCCAACCAGTCTGTCAAGTTAGCAAGAGGTGACTCCCCTGTACCTGAAGGCTTGATGTCTGAGGTTTTTGGCAATACCAGAGGTAACTCATTTTCTGGTACTGCTGTGGAAGTGCCGTCTTCCCAGTGGATGATTGGAATTGGCTCACCCCAATAACGCTGACGGCTGAAAAGCCAGTCACGGAGGCGGTAAGAAATTTTCTCCTGACCGACACCATTTTCTTCCAACCAAGCCACCATTTTGGCAATAGCTTCTTCCTTGTTAAGACCATCTAGGAAATCAGAGTTGATATGGGCACCGTCCTCTGTGTAAGGAGCTTCTTCTACATTGCCACCTTCCAGAACTGGAATGATAGCCAAGTTAAACTGCTTGGCAAATTCCCAGTCACGCTCGTCGTGGGCAGGAACAGCCATGATAGCACCTGTTCCATAGCTTGCGAGAACATAGTCCGCAATCCAGATTGGAATTTCTTTGTTATTAACAGGGTTGATCGCATAGGCACCTGTCCAGACACCTGTCTTGTCTTTTGCCAGATCTGTACGGGCTAGGTCTGATTTGAGAGAGGCCTGGCGTTTGTACTCTGCTACCGCTTCTGCCTGCTCTGGTGAGGTAATGCTATCCACCAAGTCATGCTCAGGGGCAAGAACTGCGTAGGTCGCACCAAAAAGGGTGTCTGGACGAGTTGTGAAAACAGTGAAGTCCTTGTCTGTGCCCTTGATTTTGAAGGTCACATTGGCACCTGTTGACTTGCCAATCCAGTTGCGTTGCATATCCTTGATTGACTCAGGCCAATCAACCTCTTCCAAGTCATTGAGCAGACGCTCTGCATAGGCTGTGATTTTTAACATCCATTGACGCATTGGTTTGCGGACAACTGGATAGCCACCACGTTCAGATGTTCCGTCAGGAAGGACCTCTTCGTTGGCGATAGCTGTTCCCAATTCCTCTACCCAGTTAACAGGCACTTCTGCCTCGTAGGCTAGGCCTTTTTCATACAACTTAGTGAAAATCCACTGGGTCCACTTGTAGTAGTTAGGGTCTGTCGTATTGACCTCGCGGTCCCAGTCGTAAGAAAAGCCAAGGGCGTTAATCTGACGCTTGAAGTTGGCAATATTTTCCGCTGTAAAGTCTGCTGGGTCATTGCCCGTATCCATAGCATATTGCTCAGCTGGCAGACCAAAGGCATCCCAACCCATTGGGTGAAGGACGTTGTAGCCTTGGGCACGCTTGTAACGGCTGAGAATATCTGTCGCCGTATAACCCTCTGGGTGACCAACGTGCAAGCCTGCACCAGACGGATAAGGGAACATATCTAGGGCATAGAAGTTTGGCTTGTCCACATCTGTTCCCGTCTTAAAAGTATGATTTTTTGCCCAAAATTCTTGCCATTTGGGCTCGATTTCCTTGTGATTGTAGAAGCTCATGTCATTTCTCCAATAAAATTGATTATTTTCTTATTATATCACGAAAACAGGAAAGAAAAAAGGCAGAAATAAGGGATAAAGAGAGTTCCTTCCATGCCCCATAGAAAAACGAGGTCTAACCAACCGTTAACCTCGTTTTTTATATAGTGAACATCTTCTGTAACAAGTTATTAGCCCTGCTTTTCAAAGACCATTACCCACGATGTAAAGTCCTTATTGTCTCCAACATGGTCCCCATGTCGAATAGATAGACCTGTATGCATTAATTGGCTACCAGTATAAACTTCTCCATCAAGGTGATAGACCGCATCTTCTTCCAACCCCTGCAAGTACAAGCGTTGATAGGAAAGATTGGCAGTTGTTAACCGACGGTAATAGCCCACGATAACTTGCTGACCATCTAAGGATTGGACCTGCCAAGCCGTTATTTCACCATCGAATGGACTTTTAAGGCGAGTGAAAATACCCTGTTGGAAGATCTTACGGTGAGCCTTGTAAAAGGCAATCTGCTCCTTCATCTCTTCCAACTCTTCTTGGCTACACTCAAACAAATCCAATTCATAGCCAAAACTACCAAAGAAAGCAACGTTGGCACGTGTGCTTAGTGGAGTAGCTCGCCCCAACTGCTGATTGGGACTAGCTGACACGTGGCAACCCATGCTATTTAGAGGATAAACCATGCTCGTTCCATATTGGATTTTCAAGCGTTCCATGGCATCCGTGTCATCGCTGACCCAGGTTTGCGGTGCATAGTAGAGCATTCCCGGGTCAAATCTAGCTCCACCACTTGAACAAGATTCAAATAGAACCGTCGGAAAAGCTGCTATCAGGCTATCATATAAGCGGTAGAGATTGAGAATATAGCGATGGAAGGTCTCACCTTGCCGCTCCGACTCCCGCGTACATGTAAAGACCTCTGTCATATAGCGATTCATATCCCACTTGATATAGTCAATATCATGCTCAGCCAACAGCCGATGGAGTTGGTCATGAATATTTTGATAAACATCTTCTCTTGACAAATCCAAGGTATATTGGTGGCGTCCATGCGATTGACTATGCTGAGGATGATGGAAAATCCAGTCTGGATGCGCTCGGTAAAGTTCGCTGTCTTTATTGACCATTTCAGGTTCGATCCAAAGTCCAAATTTCATTCCCATAGCATGCACTTGGTCAATAATCCCTGTCAAGCCACTTGGCAATTTCTCACGGTTGACCGTCCAGTCTCCCAAGCCTGCTCGGTCATGGTTTCGCTTGCCAAACCAACCATCATCCATGACAAAGAGTTCAACACCAAGACCTGCAGCCTCTTTGGCCAAGGAAAGAATTGTTTCCTCATCAAAATCAAAACTCATAGCTTCCCAGTTATTCAAGAGAACAGGCCGTTCTCTATCACGCCAATAGCCACGTACCAGATGTTTTTGGAAGAGGCGGTGATAGGTTTGGCTCATGCCATTCAAACCATGCTCGCTATAAACCATAACGACCTCAGGCGTCTGGAACTCTTCTCCCTTATTTAATGTCCAAGAAAAACGGTCAGGATGGATTCCCATACTCACTCTCGTCTTTTGGAAAGAACTCACATCTACCTGCGCCAAAAAATTTCCGCTATAGACGAGCGAGAAGCCCAGTACCTCTCCCTGTTGCTCATCCGCATTTGGTCGTTTCAAAGCCATGAAAGGATTATGCTCCGCACTACTTGCCCCTTTGAGACTGTAAATAGACTGACAACCTTGATGAAGAGGCGATATTTGCAGATGCCGCTCGCGCCCCCAAGCCCCGTCCAAATGTAACCAGTCATAGTCCATATCAGGCAGACAAAGTGTCATACTCAAGGCACGGTTCAAACAGATAGATTTTTCTCCGAGTTGTTCAAAACGAGCAGAGCGAGTCACCGCTGGATAATCTCGAAAAATCGTATAAGACAAGACCAAACGAGTTTGCGACGCTTCATCCAACAAATAAATATCCAAACTATCTGCCTGTCCCTCCTCATCCAGATAAAGATGAGGAAGACCCTTCAAAGCCGAACGTCCAGCATAAATCCTATGCCCTTGATAGACAAAATGCGATAAGCTGCTACCATCCTTCTGCACCAACTCAAAGGTCGGAGAAAAATAATCCGTTGTACCATAACAAGCAAATTCAGGATTAGCATATTGGAGTGAAAAGAAACGGTCATCGTCTTCTACAAAGGAAGTCAAAGCACGATACTCATCTTCACGCACATACTGATAGGAAGCTGTTTCTGTTACACGCTTTCCATAATACAAACTACCAATATGACCATTAGGCAAAACCGTCAACACATAGCTAATAAACTCATTGTAAAGATGGAATTCCTTTGTCTTTTCATGAAAGATAATTCCCATTGTAGCCTCCTATAATTTTCCACCAGATGTCGCAATCCCTTGGATAAACTGCTTCTGGAATACCACATAAAGTACCAACATGGGCCAAATAGCCAAAACACTTGCAGCCATGAGCTGAGGATAGTTAACAGCGTAAGCTCCCTGAATCTTAGAAAGTGCACTAGACAGAGTAGCCTTGTCCGCTTCTGAGTTGATAATCAATGGCCACAACAAATCCTTGAAAGCAAACAAAGCCGTAAAAATCGCTAAGGCAATCAAGCCAGACTTGGCCAGAGGCAACATGACCTTAAAGAAGGTCTGCCCAATATTACAACCATCCAATTTTGCAGATTCCTCCAATTCTTTTGGAAGACCCATGAAAAATTGACGGAGTAAGAATGTACCAAAGGCACTGACAATTCCTGGAAATACCAGAGCAAAAATCGTATTGCGCATACCAAGTTGGTCAATCATCAAATACTGAGGAATGACGAATAGCTGAGGCGGTACCATCATCTGGAAAAGAACCAGACCAAACAAGACATTCCGCCCAGGAAATTCCAAGCGAGCAAAGGCATAAGCTGCCATAGCTGAGAACATGACCGAACTAAAAATACGCCATAACATCATCAAAATGGTGTTCAGATAGAGTATCGGAAAATTATTAGTCCGAATAGCCTCCGTATAATTGCTCACCATCCACTGACTTGGTAAAAATTGGAAAGGATTCATTTGAGTAGATTCCGTCACCGTTTTAAAAGACGTCAACACCATCCAAACAAACGGGATCAGCATGCCCATTGCCACTAAAATCAAGAAGGCATGCATCCAAATAGTTGATTTAAAAGCTGATTGTTTCACATGAACCTCCTTAACGGTAATGCACCCATTTTTTCTGTACCTTCATTTGAACGAAAGTAATGACAAGAATAATCAATAACAACAACATGACAATGGTAGAGCCGTAGCCCTTATCCGAATATTTAAAGGAATTGTTGTAAAACAGATAAACCAGAGATACCGTCTTATCATAGGCAGGACTACGAATATCCTCCATCATATAGATAACATCAAAGACTTGCATGGATTGAATCACACTGGTCACCACCACAAAAAATAAGGTCGGTGAAACCAAGGGCAAGGTGATGGAGAAAAATTGCTTGGTTGGACTAGCCCCATCAATGCGAGCCGCCTCATAAAAATCCGTTGGAATCTCCTGCAAACCTGCCAAGATTAAAATCATGCTATAGCCAACTGTACTCCAAATTCCAATCAGAGCAATGGAATAGAGGGCAATCTTTGGATCTTCAATCCAATTGACCGTTCCAAATCCTAGACGGCGTAAAACATAATTTATCAAGCCGAAGTCTGTATTGTAGAGCCATTTCCAAACCATAGTGACCGCAGCTGGTGCCGCCACCATAGGTAAGAAGAAAATGGTGCGATAAATATGCTTTCCTTTAATCTTAGAATTTAGCAAAACCGCAAGCAACATAGCCAAGGCAACAGTAGCTGGAACAACTAGAATCGTATACTTCAAGGTATTCCAAGTTGCCTGCCACACTTGAACATCTCCTAGCATTCGCTGATAATTAGCCAATCCTACAAAAATATCATTCCTACCAAAGTCTCCACTCTTATGAAAACTCATCTTCATGGTTTGGAAAATAGGGATGATATTAAGCACTATTAGGCCAATGATGGTCGGCGCCACCATTCCCCATCCCCACATGGCCTCATTTAAACTTCCTTTTTTTCGGAACATCTTATCCCCTTCCTCCTCTATCTAATAAGAAGGTCTAGGGAAGTATCACTCCCCAAGACCTCCTCGCTATTTTTCAGTTGCCAATTGGGCATTCATCATATCAGCTGTTTCCTTAGCAGCCTCTTCAGTTGCTTTTTCGCCAAGATAAGCAGGTTTCAAAAGTTCATAAGCTTTATCTTCCCACTTGATGGTTGTTTGTGAATAAGGACGAATCTGTGCATAGTCTACCATGTCAACATAGTTCTTGATGGCAAAGTTTTTGTTTGATGCTACCCAAGTATCTGCTGCACCTTTATAGGCTGAAATGGCTACACCGAGGGTTGCTTGCATTTCTTGTGCTTCTTTTGAACTGAGGTACTCTACCCATTTCCAAGCAGCGTCTGGATGTTTAGTAGTCGCAGCGATGGCATGCCCCAAGCCGTTAAAGATGGTTGCACGTGTGCCATCTGGACCTTTTGGCAAGACAGCAACATCAGCATTTTCACGGATATAGTCATTGGCAGTAAATCCTGACAAATTCCAAGATCCAAAGACACTCATGGCCACTTGGCCGTTTTGGAAAGCTTCCGCCCGCTCTTTGTCCACTGTAATGGCAGGAGAGATTTTTTCTTTGATAAAGCTAAAGTAGTAATCCAAGGCTTCAATGGTCTTAGGATTATCATAGCCTGATTTCAAATCATCGGTAATGACTGTTCCACCATTCTGATAGATAAAGTTATAGTAGCCTTCTTGGTTACTCAAACCAGCCCCAAAGCCATACTGACTGCCATCTTCCTTGGTCAATTGTTTAGCCACTTCTTTCAGCTTATTCCAATCCCAAGTCTCATCTGGATAGGCAATACCTGCCTCATCAAATAATTTTTTATTGTACCAAAGACCTATCGTATCGAAATCTTTTGGCATGGCATATTGCTTGCCATTGATATTGTAAATCTCATTTAAGCCTTCAGGGAAATTAGCTAATTTGGCATCTTCACTCTTAGCCAAATAGTCATCCAATGGCAATAACATTTCATTGGAACCATAGCGGTAGATTTCATTTGAGTGCATCCAGAAAGTATCTGGAAGTGAACCGCCTGTGGCACCCGCTTCTAACATGGTCCAGTAAGAATCCCAATCCGATACTTGAATATTGATTTTAATATCTGGATTCTTTTTCTCAAATTCATCTGCAATCTTTCTCAAACCAGGTTCCTGACCAGAATCCCAAATGGCATAGGATATTTCTGTTTTATCAGAACTACTGCCTCCTGATGCTTTGCTGGACTCCGTTAATGGTGAGCACGCCGCAAGCAAGCAGCTGGCCGTAAACAGGGCAATATAGCGACCAAATTTCTTCATGGTAACACTCCTTTTCTTGTTGTCGACTAAGTCGACTATCTTTGTTTTTTTCAATACAACTATACCATGTAAACGTTTTAATATTGAATAGGAATATTTGACATCTTCTATATGATTTTGCGATGTTTTCTAATTTTTTCAAATAAAATGTCACATTTACATATAAATATGTTATACTAAATGTAAGCCTTTGCAGATTTTTATGAGAGGAGTTCCCATGAAAATACAACCTGAGTTTTATGTTTTTAATAACCGTTCCTATGTTGATTTTTATCCCGTTCAGTTCGGAATGGAGGCCTGTAAACCACTCCATTCATTCGGTCCAACCATGCGACAACATTACTTATTTCACTACATTATTTCAGGGTCTGGAACTTTTTATGACACTTCCGAACAGCGGCAATATCGGCTAAAAGCAGGGCAAGGCTTCCTCATCTGTCCCAATACGATTTGTAGCTACGAGGCTGATAAAGACAATCCTTGGACTTATATTTGGATTGAATTTGATGGCTTAAAAACGGAACACTTCCTTCATCAAGCTGGACTTTCAAAAACACAACCCATTTTTTCACAGCATGCAGCCCCAACAGAAAGTCCTGTTTATCATACAATGAAACAAGTTCTCTCACTGCACCATCAAAAGAGCTCAGCCATCATCGGACACCTATACCTGTTTATTTCTAATCTCATCGATTACTCTCTGACCAAAACAACCAGTCATCACAACGAAAGTAAAGAATTTTATATCCGTGAAGCCATCAATTTTGTCGAGCGAAATTATGAAAAAGCCATTTCCGTCGATGATTTGGCACAGGTCTGCAATCTCAATCGCCACTACTTCAGTCGCCTTTTCAAGGAGCAGATGAATATTTCTCCTCAACAATTTATCATCCAATATCGGCTCAGCGAAGCCTGTGAACTCCTAAAAAACACCGATAAAACCTTGCAAGAAATTGCAGAAGCCATCGGCTATTCAAATCAGTTCAATTTCTCAACGGCTTTTAAAAGACACTATCAAATATCGCCTCAACGTTGGAGAAAAACTTATAAGTAAGTCCATGAGATCATGCCTAAGCATTGACAGTCCAAATAATCAAAAACTCTTAACGAGCGACTACTATCGTTAAGAGTTTTTATATTATAAAAGAACCATTGCTTTAGCCGATTATTGTGAGCTGTTTTTTAGCTTTAATCCCAATAAGCCTAAGAGCGCACTAGCCATTTCATTCATTACTGACTATTTGATAAACACCTCTTAGCCATTTTGTAGCCTTTTCTTTGACATTATTACTAAAAGATTAAAACTCTCCATAACTGTTTCAAGAAAATGCTGACGCAGACCAAGACCAGACTGACCACCGCACACATTCCTGACATGGTCAAGTCAAAGCTGACCGCAACCAGATAAGCTAAGAAGGTTGATACAAAGACTACCAGCTGACCCATCCCCAACAAGTGCCCCCAGGACCGTGACCAAGGCAGAGCTGTCATCGCAGGCGCCAGTAGAAAAACAATCACAGTCATGGACCCAACTGATTCAAAGGAGACAACCGTTGTCAGAGATACTAAGAGTAAGAGACCAGTATCCAACAAGCCTGTCCGAACACCTGTTAATCTAGCCTGACTGGCATCAAACAGGTAGCACTTCAAAGGCTGGTAGGTCAGCAGAAGGAACAAGCTATTCAAAAACAAGAGCACCACTGCCTTAACCAAGGCTAGCGGCAGGGAAATAGTGCCAAAAGCCACACGATTCAAGGGAGCAAAAATCACTTCTCCCATCAGGACCATATCCATGTCCAAGTGGACATTGCGGGCAAAGAGGGAAATCAATAAAACGGCTAGGGCAAAAAAGAAGGTAAAGACCAGTCCTGTCGCCGCATCCTCAGCCAATTTAGGCCTGTGCAAACTTCGAATCACAAAGACCGAAAGGACGCCAAAACCAGTCGCACCGATGACCAGAAGAGGCGATTCCAAACTCTGACTGATGAAAAAGCCCAGCACAATCCCCAATAAGACCGAATGCGACAAGGCATCTGCCAACATCCCTTGATTTCGCACCACTAGAGTAGAGCCCAGCAAACCGCAGGAACTGGCCACTGTTAGTAAAATCCAGAACACCTCAACCATGCTTGCCTCCCCTTGAAAACAGATTGATCCAGATGAAAGCCCCAAAGGCAAACAAACTGAGAAAAACAATCATAGTCGGACCCGTAGACAAGCCTGCCACCAGCGAACTGATGAAAGTTCCACAAAAAGCAGACAGGACCGCACTAGCAGCAGAGAGAAGGAGAGCCTGCCGGTAGGAAGTCCCCAAGAGCAGACCAAATACAGCAGGAGCAATCAAGAAACTACTCATCAGGACAGCTCCGACTACCTTCAAACCAAGGGCAATCAAGGCAATCATCAACAGCGTGGTCATCCTTTCCAAAAACGCCACCTTCACACCGCTAACCTGAGCAAAGGCTTTGTCAAATAAATACAGCTTGAAAGACTGGTAATAAAGAAGGAACAGGAGCAAACTAATCATCGAAACCCCAAAAATCAAGAGGACATCATCTCGCTGGATAAAAGCCGCCTGTCCAAACAAATAAGTCTGCAAACCCGCCTGAGCTACTCCTTGATAAGCGGCGTTTCCCTGTAGATATTGCTTCAAGACCATGCCTAGACCAAAAAATCCAGCAGATACAAGAGACAAGGCATTGACCAGACTTTGCCTAGCAGATTTGGTCATCCAGCGGACAAGAGCATAGGAAAGGTAGCCAGACAGCATAGCTCCCAGCATCAACAGAAAGGGATTGCGGGATTGAAAGACCATAAAGGATAGGAGAACACCAGGATAAGAAGCGTGCCCCAAGCTATCCCCAATCAAACTCTGCCGTGTCAGCACACTAATCGTTCCAATCACGCTACTAGCCACAGCCAAACACATGGTCCCAGCGGCCACCGTCCAAAAGGAATAATCCCCTAACACCTCAATCATTGGTTCCCTCCTGCACAGGCAAACTCAGCCCTCGTCCGTAGGTCTTCTCATAGAACGAATTCGTCCAGACCTGGTCTACAGGACCCGAAGTAATCACACGACGATTAAACCAGACCAGATAGTCAAAATAACTAGCCACCGTAGACAAATCATGATGAATGACCAAAGACGTCTTTCCCTCCTTTTGAAAATCCACCAAGCTATCCATGATAATCTGTTCTGTCACACGATCCACCCCAGCCAAGGGCTCATCCAGCAGATAGAGCTCCGCCTCCTGACACAAGGCCCTGGCAATAAAAACCCGTTGCCGTTGACCACCTGACAGCTGGTCAATCTGCCGATGCCGCAGATCCTCTAAACCCATTTTTTTCATAGCCTCTTCTGCCAACTCCTTGTCTTTCCGACTTGGTCTCCGTAAGAAACCCTTGGTATGAGCAAACCGTCCCATGAGAACAATCTCAAAAACCGTCGCAGGAAAGGACCAGTTGACCTGATTAGCCTGTGGAATATAGGCCATCTTCTGCTCCAATAGCCGTGCCAGACCAGTGGACTGACCCAATAAAGAAATCCTTCCTTCACTGACAGGCTCAAGCCCCAACAAAACTTTCATTAGGCTGGATTTTCCAGCTCCATTTGGTCCAACCAAGGCAGCTCGTACGCCCCTTGGTAAGACAAAATCAACCTCTTCCAAGGCTTTCACCTGACTGCCTACATAGGTCAGGCTCACCTTTTCTACTCTAATCGCTTCCTGCATCTTCCTCTTCCTACTTCAAATGGTCCACAATCAAACGGATATTGTGCTGGTACATCGCGATATAGCTATCACCCTCCTGCCCAGCAGGTGCCAATGAATCTGAAAATAATTCCTTACCTTCTCCACTAACGACTGTAACCTGACCGCCCTTGGCTGCAACGGCCTCTTGCAATTTTTCCATACGCTCAGGATTAGTGGTCGATTCTGTAAAAATTGCCTGAATATCGTGCTCCAAAATCATATTGACCGTTTCAATCATGTCACTATTGGCAACTTCTGACTCCGTACTAATTCCTTGCGGTGCATAGAGTGTGAAATCATAGCTGGCCGCCAAATAGTTGAAGGCATCATGCGGCGTCACCAAATAACGTTTTTCTACTGGCAAGCTAGACAGCTCTGCCTTGACCCAACTATCTAACTCATCCAACTGCTTCAGATAAGCCTCCGTATTAGCCTTTATCTGCTCTGCTTTTTCCGGTAAAAGTTTCTGCAACTCGTCAGAAGCTACACCAACTGCAGAGCGATAGAGGGGGATCGAAAACCAAAAATGCGGGTCAACCACCGACTCACCATCCTCATCCATGCGAAGAAGGTCTGCCTCCTTCATCTCCTTGGTCACTGCCACGCCCGACTGCTCCAAAGCCTCCACCATTTTCCCCTCAAAGTGCAAACCATGATAGAGGACCAAATCTGCCGACTGCAACTTAGTCAAATCGCTAGACTTTGCCACGTAGAGATGCGGGTCTTCTCCCGCAGGAATCAAGAGTTCCCGCTCCACCTCATCACCAGCCAACTGACCGACCATATCGTACAAGAAAGAGGTCGTCACAGCCACCTTGGGCTTTCCTTCCACCTCTTGACCAACCTTCTGACCACAAGCTCCCAAGATCACGAGGGACAATAGCAGAGCTATAAAGTTTACAAATCGTTTCATTATGTTCTCCTTTTTATATTTTTATGTATACCTAATTATAGTTTTAATATACATTAACTAGAGACGTTTGTCAACTCTTTATTAAAAATTTTGGTATAATAAAAAAAGAAAGGCAAGACTATGACCCCTAACAAAGAAGATTACCTGAAAACCATTTATGAACTGGGCCAGCTCCAGCAAAAAATCACCAATAAACAGATTGCGGAAAAGATGAATTTTTCAGCCCCTGCTGTGTCTGAAATGTTGAAAAAAATGCTGGCAGAAGATCTCATCAGCAAGGACAAGGAAGCTGGCTACCTGCTCAGCCAAGAAGGCTTGGAAATGGTCGCCAACCTCTACCGTAAGCATCGACTGATTGAAGTTTTTCTGGTTGAACAGCTGGGCTATTCCCCCGAAGAAATCCACCAAGAAGCCGAAATCCTAGAACACACTGTGTCCGACCGCTTCATCGACCGCTTGGATATGCTTCTAGGGCAACCGCAAACCTGCCCACACGGCGGCACCATTCCTCAGCCTAATCAGCTTCTAAAAGAACGCTACCAGACCACCTTGGCCAGTCTGGACCAGCTAGGCAACTACCAGCTAGTCCGCGTCCACGACTACTACCAGCTCTTGCAATATCTGGAGCAGCATGACCTAGCTATCGGCGATTCCCTGACCATTCTGGACATGGACCAGTTTGCTCAGACCACGACCATTGCCTTCAAGGGCAAGGAACTTGCCATTCCAGCTGCTGTCGCCCAACAATTATTTGTCGAAAAAAAATAGCACTTGGTTTTCACGCCAAGTGCTATTTTTAATAAAGGGGTAAGATTTCTTTCTAATCCCTATCTTACAACTCTGCAATTTGGTAAAGTTCTACTTCCGCCTGAGTCTCTGTACCAAACATGCTGAGCATCAACTTAACTTTATTACCATCAAGTTCAATCACGCGCCCTTCTTGTCCCATAAAGGCACCATCAATAATTTGAACCATATCACCCACTTTGATATTGGTATCGATCACATCTACCTTTTGTCCCATAGAGATGAGAATGGAACGAATTTCCTCTTCCAAAAGTGGTGTCGGTTTTGAACGGTTTCCATGAGAACCCACAAATCCTGTAACGTTAGGCGTATTACGAACCACAAACCAAGCCTCGTCTGTCATGACCATTTCAACCAAGACATAACCAGGGAATCTGTTTTCTTCAACTTCCTTAGTGGTACCATTTTTCTCCACATTCACGGTCTGCGTTGGAATGATAACTTGAAGGATATTTTCAAGCATGTCATAAGTCTGCGCCCGTTGCAAAAGATTTTCTTTAACCTTGTTTTCATAACCAGAATAAGTCTGGAGAACAAACCAACCTTTATCAAATGAATCTAACATATCTTGCTCCTATTTTGTCATATTACCTGATTTGAATCAGAAAAGTCTTATGTCTTCTCAACTCAAACAACCATGTAAAAAAGCCGGCAAAGCGGCTTTTTACGTTTACTGATATTATATCACAGTTTTAACCAAATAAGCCATCATTTCTGACTATTTTTCACATTTCTTAATTCTAGAAGCGTTTAAAGAATTCTAGAAGTCCCGTTGAAATCAAACGGTCAAACAAAAAAATAATCAGGGTGAAAAATACTGTGTATTCAAGGACTGAGATAAAATCTTTCCAACGTTGCTTACGCGTCGGCCAGCTTGTCTCTTTTAAGACCTGAAAAATACTTTTTTTAAACATCTTAACTCCTTAGCGTGTTTCTTTATGCAGGGTGTAGCCTTTACAATGCTTACAAAATTTCTTAACTTCTAAGCGTGTCGGTTTTGGCGTGCTACTCACTGCGATTGAGTAGTTACGACTGCCACAATCTGCGCACGCTAAACTTGCTTTTTTCTGTGCCATACTGCCTCCGTAACTGCCATTATACCATTTTCTTAAAGGCTTGGCAACTTATCTGAAAAAGTCCACGATATTATTCCAAAGGTTCTCTGCCCTTCCTGGAATATCTGCTTCTTCTAGCGCCTTTTGCAAATCTTCTTTGGCCTGTGCTGCGGAGTCAGCTAAATCATCAATAATGCTTCGCGACTCTTCCTGACTAGCTTCTGCATCACTACCATAAACAGCAGCTATTCCGTTAGCAGCGTAAGCATTTTCCACCGTAAAGGCCTTTCCTTCGGTATAAGGTAAAATAGAGCTGGCCACTGTGCTAAAGAGAGAAGAGGCATTGCCATAAGGATCCTGAATATAGTGATTTTCATCCGTCTTATCATAGCCAATCCACTGAGAAATGACCACATCAGGCGTGTAACCAATAACCCACTGATCACTGATGACATTGGGATTAAAGCTTGCTTCATTGGTTCCTGTTTTACCAGCCATGGTATAGCCATAAGCATTAGCTCCTGTTGCTGTTCCATTGGTAAAGGTTCCTAGCATCATGCTCGTCATCTTATCTGCTACGCTTCTGCTGAAAATTCGCTGTGCAGATGGGGTATATTTCTTAACCACTTGACCACTGGCCGTCTCAATACGGGTGATAAGATGCGCCTTATTCATGACACCGCCGTTGGCAAAAGCGCCATAGGCTTGAGCCATCTGAAGAGGGCTAACCGTCATACTAGCCCCTAGGGACACTCCTAGCTCTTCAGGAACTTGTGACATGTCCAGACCAAATTTCTTCCCGTATGAGAAAGCTTTTTTGACCCCAATCTGATCCAATGTATAAACCGCTGGGATATTATAAGAATTTGCCAAAGCTTGATACATTGGAAGGTCTTCTGTCTCTATTCCAGCATAGTTAGAAGGGGCATAACCATTGAAATCACGGACGGTATTTGGTAACAATTGATTGATGTCCCAACCCGATGCAACAGCAGGGGTGTAAACCAGAAGAGGTTTGATTGCTGATGCAGGACTACGGCGCCCTTGCGTTGCATAGTTAAAACTGCGGAATGTCGGATTTTGGGTACTGAAAGTTCTCCCCACCAATCCTCTAACGCCCCCTGTTGTCGGATCTAGGGCAACACTGGCTGCTTGGGAACTTTGGCCATCATAGTCAGACACATAAACAAAATCAGAATTATTAAGGGCATCTTGCATACCGGTTTGATAATTTTGATCAAGCTCGGTATAAATTTTATAGCCGTTATTGAGAATATCCTTCTCACTTAAGCCATAGGTCTCAATTGCCTCACTGATAACCGCATCAAAATACGACGGGTATTTGTAATCATCACTCTTACCAGAATAAGTATCTGCTAAGCGATTTCCAATGCCTATGGCCATATTAGCATCTGCTGTTTCTTGATCAATATAGCCAGCTGCTACCATTCCTTGTAGAACGGTGTCCCTTCTATTGGTCGCGTTTTCGATAGAATAGTAGGGATTATAGATTTCTGGACCTTTGAGCATGCCAGCTAATGTTGCTGCTTGGTCTAAAGCTAAATTGGCTGCACTCGTTCCAAAATACTTACGACTAGCATCCTCAACTCCCCAGACACCATTTCCAAAATAAGCATTATTGAGATACATGGTTAGAATCTCTTGTTTGCTGTATTTTTTAGTCAACTCTAGAGCAAGAAAAAACTCACGTGCCTTACGTTTAATGGTTTGGTCTTGTGTGAGATAAGCATTTTTGGCTAGCTGTTGTGTAATGGTGGACCCACCACCTGATTTCCCAAGAGTTAAAACTGCTAAAATGGTACGCTGAAAATTGACACCATTATTCTCATAAAAGGTTCTATCTTCAGTAGCTAGCACCGCATTTTCCAAATCATCAGAGATGCTATCAAGCTCCACATAGGTTCCTTTTTGTCCTGTTAAGCTTCCTGCGTACTCCCCAGCCCTATCATAGATAACTGTCGTTGCTTTTAAAGCCTCTTGTAAATCAGACACTTTCGCTGTCTTAGCTAAGTAAAAAAGGTAACTTCCTACTAAGAGTGTAAAGCCAGCCATTCCAATCAGGATAATCTTTCCGATTTGATACCTACGCCAAAACTGTCTCAAAGGGTTTTGAGGTGCTAACTTGAGCTTCTGAGCTTGCTTAAGTAATTCTGGTCCCTTATCATCCTTTTGGACTTTCGAGCGACGGCGCTGATAGGTTAACACATCTTGTTCTACCTGATTACTGTAATCTGTAAGATGCTTATCTTGACTAGCCTCGTTACTTTCGAAGGGTATCGTGTCATTCCCTTGCTGCGATACCTCTGCTGTACTTGCTTTGGAAGCCTTATTTGGTCGAAATTTTTTCTTCAACAATTCAATAAAAGTCATAGCAATATTATAACATAGACCCTAAAAAGCTGCTCATTTTCGTCCTACAAAGATCGAGAAATCCTACTAGAGACGTAGAAAAAAGCTAGAACTTTCTAGCTTTTTTAATCAACTCTGCTAATCACAACGTAGCGGTTAGGGTCATCTCCCTCTGAATAACTCTCTACACCTGCTATCTTACTAACCGTCTTATGAACTATCTTACGCTCGCTATTACTCATAGGGTCCATAACATAGTCCTGACCTGTTTCGAGCACGCGCTTAGCCATTTTCTTAGTGAAGTCAATAACAACACCAGTACGATGTTCGAGGTAATCATGAACATTTAGTGACACTGAAAAGTAGCGAGAATAATGGTCATGTAGAAAGTTTTGCGCCAACAGTTGCAATGACTTCAAGACCTTACCATGATAACCAATCACACGACCTGCATCTGGTGTTTCAATTTGAATCGTGATGTCACGACGATTGGTATGGATTTCAAAACTCGCTTCAACATCCATTTCGTAGATAATCGTCTCGACATAAGATTTAACAGCCTGTGCCGCCTCTTCGATATCGGCAGTTGGCGCCTCAGCAGGTTTTTCCTGGCTAAATTCACTGTCAACAAAAGCCTGGAAATCGTCCTTGTCAGCTTGTTTTTCCTCTGGTGCTTCTTCAACCTTTTGGGAAGCTTCCTCGGTTACCTGAAGCTCTTTTAACACTTCAAAGTGACCAGTCTCTTCTAAGATTGTCTGTGGTGATTTTTTATTGACTAAAAATTGTTCCTTGACCTCTTGATCAACTTCCAATTCCCCACGCGCTTCCATCTCTTTAATTAAGCTCGTCACCTTGCTCAATTCGATGGTGTCCTCAAGACTAGAGGTCACAGGCGCATTTTTTTGATTGATCTCATCTGGAACACCTTTTACAGCTTTTTGATCTGCCTTATGCGCGGTCTTCTCATCGATATTCTCAATATCCACTTGAGCAGGCTTCTTACCAAATCCTAAGAATCCCTTTTTCTCACGTGCAACAACACGAATGTGGGCTTTCATACGTGGCAAGTTAAGCTCGCGTAGACCTGCTTCAATTGCTTCTTCAACTGTTTTTCCTGTAAAAATAACCATGTTATTTCTCCTTACTTGCGCTTTTGCGCTTTCTTTTTAGCACGACGAATTTTCGCTTCTTTTTCTTTTTCGGCTTGCGCCAATTGCTCACGCTCTGCAATGAGTTTAAATGGATTATTGAAAATCAAGGTTTGTACGACTTGATAGGCATTTGATACGGTCCAGTATAGAGAGACCCCACTAGCAAAATTAAGGCCAACAATCAAAATCATAACCGGAGCTACTGCAGATAAAATGGTTAGAGCCATATTTTTCTCACGCGCCCCTTTGTTGGTCAACCAAGTCGACAAGAAAGTAAACAGTGCTGCTAAAACCGGTAAAATATAGTATGGATCTGGCTCTGCCAATTTAAACCATAAGAAAGAACCTGTTTTAAGAAATTCAACACGAGTCGTTGCCTGATAAAGCGCAAGCATGACAGGTAATTGAATCAGAAGTGGCCACAGACTAGCATAGGGACTGACTCCCTCTTCCTTAAATAAAGCACTCTGAGCTTCGGCAAAGGCCAAGCGACTATCTCTATCCTTACCTGGAAATTGTCTTTGCAACTCACGCACTTTAGGCTGGATATCCTGCATCTTACGGCTGGACTTGATTTGCATATTGTAAAGAGGTAAAAGTACCGTACGAATAATGACGGTAAATAAGATAATCCCAATACCGATACTACCAAAGGACAAAGCCGAAATAGCTTGCGCAAAGAAATAAACAAACTGAGCCCAAAGCCCTGTACTCTCAGCAGTGATTGGCGCTAAACTCTGACCACTACTCGCACAACCTGATAAAACCATAAGCCCTAAGAGACCTATTCCCAATAATTTAATGTTCTTCACCTTGATTTCCTTCCCTATAAAGATGTCCCAGCTTCAGGACGTGAATCAAATGTCGCCTCATTTCCTGATAGGTCAGCAGTTCAACGCCCTTACGGGCGATAATCACAAAATCCATGGATTCAAGATGAGGAGATAATTCTTGAACCAAATGACGTAGCCTACGTTTAATGTGATTTCGGACGACTGCGTTCCCTAATTTTTTACTGACTGAAAGCCCTACTCGAAAATGGTACTGTTCTTTGGAAAGACTATAGACCACAAATTTTCGATTAGCGACGCTAGTCCCCTTGCCAAAAATTTGCTTAAAATCTTTTTCTCGCTTTAGACGATAGCTTTTTTTCACACGACAATCCCATCTAATACATTTTCCTATACATTATACCACAAAAGGAAAAAAAGCCAATACCACTAGGGATTTGGCTTCTCCATCTATCCATTACGCCTTCCAGTGTTTCGCGATGTCCAAAGCTTCACCTACCTGAGCTTTCTCATCCAACTCGATAATGCCACGAACTTGAGGAGCATTTGGCAAATCCAACTCTCTTGGGCTACACATCATGCCGTAGCTCTCTTCGCCACGTAACTTCCCTGGGAAAATTAAGCTTCCATTAGGCATCATTGCCCCCGGTAAGGCTACAATGGTTTTCAAACCGACAACAGCATTTGGAGCTCCTGCAACAATCTGAATTATCTTATCAGCAGAAATCTGTACCTGGCAGATATTCAGATGATCACTATCTGGATGAGCAACCATCTCAACAATTTGCCCAACCACAAATTTAGGAGCTGTATCTGCTTCAAGAACCGCTTCAAACCCTTCCTGAACAAAAACCTGATTAAGCACTGCAACTTGATCTTCGGTCAAGAACACCTGTCCCTTACCTTCGATAGGGATAAGACTAGATGCTTCAAAAATATTCCAAGCTAACGTTTTTCCTGTCGCTTGCTCAAAAACACGCGCAACCTTCCCTTTTCGCTCGACCGAACGTTTAACGTCCGAAGTATCTTGAAGAATGACCATAAGGACATCTCCGACTTGTTCTTTATTATATGCAAAAATCATCATATTACTTTCTATTTCTTTTCTTGTTATCACTTTATTATTAGACAAAGGCACACTTGCCAGGCCACTTTCTATCCTTCTCTAAAGTCTCAGAAGACCTTTGACAGATTTGTCATGAAAAAGGTCTCTTGCTTCATCCAGATGCCACCTGCAATCTGATAAAGCTACTTAAGAACAGCGCAAAGCTTATCAATGGCAGAAAAGTTTTCTTCTGCTAAAAATCAGGCTTTGGTAGCTGTCACATCCATAGTGGGATTGGGCATTGTCGCCTGTCATTTACTCTACACTCTTTAGAAAAGCTACAATTTCTTCCTTGCTTTTGCGTAGCTTATTGACCAAACGACCCAGCTCTTTGCCATTTTGAGTCACGACAAAACTAGGAATCCCCAAAATATTCCAAAGTTGTGCCAATTCAATAAAAACATCACGGTCAATACGAACAAAGGTCATACTTGGAAAAGTCCCCTCAATTTCAGGCATAAAGGGATAGATAAATTGACAATCCGGGCACCAATCCGCCGTGAAAAAGAAGACGACCTTTTCTGAGCTTTCTACCAAGACCGCCAATTCTTCCATATGTTTTGGATAAATCACTGATTGAGCTCCTCTTCTAGGCGATAATTAATCTCTCCTTTGTCGTAACTAAAATAATAAGTCACACCATCTTCAAAGACAACGCCACCAGTTACCAATCGGCCAACCGTCTCAAAATCATTGACGTAAACCACTGAAATAGCTCCGAAAGGGGCAAAAAAATCCCTAACTTCAGATAGAAGTTGCTGACGTTCCTTTTCTTGTTGCTTCTGGTGGGCAACAACACCTGCTGCTGCCAAACCACCTAGCCCCAATAGACCCGCTAGGAAGGCCCACTTTTTTTGTTTCATAAGTCTATTTTAACAAAAAGATAGGAATTTGTCCCACAGAAATCCATGTCTGATAAAAACTGACAAAAGAAACACTTAGTGATAGAATAGAAAGCAATAAGATTCATCTTTGGGAGGCCCTATGACAGATTTATTCACAAAAATTAAAGAAGTAACTGAGCTACATGGCATCGCTGGTTTTGAGCATGATGTCCGCAACCACTTACGCCAAAAAATAAGTCCTCTAGTTGACCGTATAGAAACAGATGGTCTGGGGGGAATTTTTGGTATCAAGGACTCTACCACAGAAAATGCCCCTCGCATTATGGTAGCCGCTCACATGGATGAAGTTGGCTTTATGATTTCAGATATTAAGGCAGACGGGACTTTCCGAGTCGTTGAGATTGGAGGTTGGAGCCCGCTTGTTGTCTCTGCCCAACGCTTTACCCTCCACACTCAAAGTGGGGCTAAACTCCCTGCCATTTCTGGTTCTGTGCCTCCACATCTTATGCGTGGCAATAGCGGAGCTAATATCCCAAAAGTCTCTGACATCATTTTCGATGCTGGCTTTTCGGATAAAGCTGAAGCAGAAAATTTTGGGGTGAGGCCTGGCGATATTATCGTTCCAGAAGCAGAAACTATCTTAACCGCTAACGGTAAAAATGTGATTTCAAAAGCTTGGGATAACCGTTACGGTATCCTCATGGTTACCGAACTTCTTGAAAACCTCAAAAATACCCCACTTAAGAATACGCTCATCGCGGGGGCTAATGTCCAAGAAGAAGTTGGGCTACGCGGAGCACATGTCTCAACCACTAAGTTTGATCCAGAACTCTTCTTCGCGGTAGATTGCTCACCTGCTGGTGATGTCTATGGCGATCAAGGAAAAATCGGAGAGGGTACCCTACTACGCTTCTATGATCCAGGCCATGTCATGTTAAAAGACATGAAAGATTTTCTTTTGACAACCGCTGAAGAAGCTGGAGTCAAATTTCAGTATTACTGTGGCAAAGGGGGGACAGATGCTGGAGCTGCTCACCTGAAAAATGGTGGTGTTCCATCAACCACAATTGGAGTCTGCGCCCGCTATATCCACAGTCATCAAACCCTATATGCTATGGATGATTTCCTTGAGGCACAAGCCTTCCTACAAGCTATCATCAAGCGCTTAGATCGCTCGACGGTCGATACCATTAAAGGATATTAAATTTTAGAAAGGAAGGTTCGGTTTGTCACTCTCAACCGAACATGGGACGAGATTTCAGAAGTCCCTTTGTACTTCAACTATGAAAATTGGATTCATCGGTGTCGGAAAAATGGCTTCTGCTATTATTACCGGGCTAAAAAAAACAGAGCACAAACTCTTCATTTCAGGCTCTTCCCTAACACGAACCAAGGAAATTGCGGATCAACTCAATCTCCATTATGCAACTTCTCATCAAGAATTAATTGAGACTGTTGACCTTATCATCCTAGGTATCAAACCCCAACTTTTTGAGACAGTCCTGTCGGAATTGACTT
This sequence comes from Streptococcus plurextorum DSM 22810, assembly GCF_000423745.1. Classification (GTDB taxonomy): domain Bacteria; phylum Bacillota; class Bacilli; order Lactobacillales; family Streptococcaceae; genus Streptococcus; species Streptococcus plurextorum. The sequence continues at coordinate 98,961 of NZ_AUIO01000004.1, read as the reverse complement.
TCAAACAGCCAGTTCTATCTATGGCAGCAGGCATCACTTTGGAACGCTTAGCCCATTTAGTTGGTAGAGACTTGCCACTCATCCGTATCATGCCTAATATCAACGCTCAAATACTATCCAGCACAACAGCTATTACCTTTAACGCTAATGTTTCCCCTGATTTGGCTAAAAACTGTAAGGCTATCTGTGAAAGTTTGGGGTCGACTTTTGAGATTGCGGAAAAAGATTTTGATACCTTTACAGCACTGGCAGGTTCTAGCCCTGCTTACATCGCTCTGTTTATCGAAGCTTTAGCTAAAGCTGGTGTCAAAAACGGCATGCCTAAAAACCTAGCTTTAGCCATTATCAATCAAACTGTCCAAGCTACCGCTCAAAACCTTCTTACCAGCAAAGACAGTCCAAGTGATTTGATTGATAAAATTTGTAGTCCTGGGGGCACCACCATTGCTGGCCTTATGGAGCTTGAAAAAGAAGGACTGACCCCAGCCCTCTGCTCTGCCATTGACAAAACCATTGAGAAAGCTAAAACGCTTTAAAATAGCACAATCTCAGATTCTATGTACAAAAAAGAGGAATCCCCTACCATAAGGAGATTCCTTTTTGTTATCAAAGGGTAGCTCTAGAAAATCTTTTCACTTTCCCTAAAAAAGACATTAACGTTTTATCTTTGAGACATCATCACAAAAAATGCAATGCCATTGTGGAGCATGTGTAGGAAGATACTATATTCCAAACGTTTGCCAAAATAAGCCACCAGAGAGAATACCGCCCCCATGCCAATATACTGGACAGCTGCTCCTACAGTGTTAGGATGGTGTGCCAAACCAAACAAAATTGCCCCGATGACATAACCTATCCAGCGCCATTTTTCTGAAAAAATAGCCGGAAGAAAACCACGAAAGATGACTTCCTCGATAACTGGTGCTCCAATGACAGTCATGGTAAAGAGAAGGGCTATTGGTAACAGAGAGACCAACTCATTAATGGCTTGCTGATTACTAGAGATCAGCTCATCTCCCAAAGCAAAGGAAATCAAGGCACCTATAAATCCAACCATATAGGTAGCTATCTCTCCAACCGATAAGGTCAAGGCCAACATTTTAAAACTCAACTTTTCCTTGATGTTGACAAATTTCCAGTAAATGGCTAACGCCAGTGCTGTCACTATCAGCAGAAGATAAATCCCTATGCTGATACTGGTTTGAGCCAAGGTCAAAGAAGCCCCTTGATTTTCCTTCAAAAAGAGGAGGGCTGGTAGTTGTACATATTGACTGGCATAGTAGAATCCTATTGCCAAGAGACCAAATACTGATGTTCTAAAAAATGTGTTGTTCACAATTCTCTCCCTATTTTATTTTTCGATTATCCTAAAAATCGGTCAATCAATTTTTGACCTGTTTTTTCTTGGTCACATACAAGGTCGTAACCGCAGCAAGCACCAACCAAAGCAGTAAGACTAAAAAACTCTTGTCAGTCAATTGGTAATCTGAACCAGTCTTGTCCCAAGCACTGTAAGCACCCATGAAGCTGTAGCTAGTCAGTTTTGCCATGCCTTCACTAGTCCTTGACATCATAGGAAGTAGCATCCCCATCATCATGATAGGCATAGCGACGATGGAAGCCTTGGCTTGCGTATCACAAGCTAGCGCTACAGCCATATAAAGAAGGACAAGGACAAGGCCTGTCACAATATTGACGCCCAAATAAGCAGGCCAATTACGGATACTAATTCCTAAGGCAAATGGCAGAGCGAGTAGGTAAATGGAGATAAGGCTAAGAGGTATGATAAGACTAGAAGTGATATACTCCCAAACCTTAACACCTGATAGGATTAAAGTTTGCTGATTATGTTTTTCAGCTTCTTCAGAAACTAAGGTCGGCAAGATATAGCCAATCATAATTGGAATCATGGGTAATACCAAACTAAAAATCATCTCAGATGCACCCATCATATCTTTAAACATGAAGCTATAGAGAGCAATGATGATAACTGGCATAAACAGCATAAGTGCAGATTGTTTATTGGCAAGAAGAATCTCCTTGCGACTCCAAAGTAAGGCTGATAGGCGTCTAAACATTCAAACTTCCTCCTGTTAGGGTAATAAAGATATCTTCCAATGTGGGTTCACATGAATGAAGTGTCTCGATTTGTGAGGGGTCAAGCTGTGCGAGTTCGTCATACGATATCTCTACGGACTTACCATCAATACTGTTGACTCTCACTTTTTTATCGGTGTAATACTTACGAATCAACTCCGCTGGGCTTCCTGTCTCTACAAGCTTTCCTTTGTGAAGCAAAGCCAAGTGGTCACATAAAAGCGTTGCTTCGTGCATATCATGGGTCGTTAGAAAGATGGTTGTTCCCTTTTCTTTCAAATCGATGAGCAATTGGTGAATGACACGTGATGTTGAAGGATCAAGCCCACTAGTCGGCTCATCTAAAAAAAGAACTTTCGGAGCATTGAGCAGAGCACGCGCCAGAAGCATCCGCTGCTTCATCCCTGTAGACAATTTTTCAGCTAGTTTATCTTTAGCCTCATAAATGCCGACAGCTTTCAAAAGATCGTCAATACGCTCATTAGAAACACCGTGCCATTTAGCGTAAACTTGCATGTTTTTATAAAGCGACAGCTTATCATAGAAGCCACTGGTGTCACTGACAATCCCAATCTGAGCTAAATCTTTGGCATCTAGTTCTCGTGCCGCCTTGCCAAAAACTTCCGCCGAACCACTGTCTGCTAACAGCTGACCTGTCAGGATATTGATCGTGGTCGTTTTACCAGATCCAGATGGGCCTAAAAAGCCAAAAATCTGTCCCTGTCCAATCTCGAATGAAATATCATCAAGGGCTGTCTGTGTCCCAAAAGTTTTGGTTAGTTGTGTCACTTTAATAAGAGTCATATTTTCTCCTTACATTTGCTTAAATCAATTTATTCAATATCACAGTGATGAACACTCTCCCAATAAGGATGGTATAGAGCAAGGTAATCATCAAGGTTAGATAAGGCAGTTTGATCTGCCAGAAGGCATATAGACTAATGAGTGCGACTAGTAAGATTACTACTAAAGTCAGTGTTAGCTGTAAACTTAGCCCTCGAATCTGTTTTTGCCGCTCATCATAATAGGTGACATAATAGCGATTGAAGGCTTTGTCCTGACTCGTTAATACCAGAAAGTAGAGACTTCCGGCCATCAGAGCAATCGCCATTCCAAAAAGAAATCCTGAGCCGAAGTCTGTCATGTCTCCATATTGTCCAAAATAGATACTTACCGCACCTAAGCCAGCAGATATGAGGGCATTAAAGCGTAGAGATTTTCTTAAAGCGGTTTTAGATTTTTTCTGACCAAAAGATTGTAAGGTATTAAGCATATAAGTTCCCCCTTCTCCGTCTCATCCAATCTGTAACCCTTTGAATCACTGAAATCGCAAAGAAGCCTATAGACAAAACAACACGGATTTTATGCAAAAATCGTTTTATCATAGATAAAGGAATGGCTTGGGGTATAATCTCTAAGCATGTCTTACTCTTTTTCACGACCTTCTCCTACCGTTTCAAATATAAAAACTTCTTCTATGGTCTTGCCAAAAAATTTAGCAATTTTATAAGCCAATTCCAAAGAAGCATTGTAGCGTCCTTTTTCCAATGAAATAATGGTTTGTCTTGTGACTTCCATTTGATCTGCTAACTCCGCCTGACTCAGTTTCTGAGCCTTACGCAGCTCTTGAATCCTTGTCTCCATCGTGACACATCCTTTCCATTACAGCTGGTGTTGGTAGTACCACTTTGTCACAAGGTAAGCCATTAACCCAAAGAGAGCAAAAGCTAAAAAAGCTAGAGTGAGCAAGCCTGTTTGCTCATTTGTCAGACTGTCTGAGAAATAACCAATCACAAGACCTGCAATAAAGAGATAGGTGTAGGATATCACGTGAACAAGCTTACGGTAAGCCATATTTTCAACCGCTAGATTACGCTCATCATTACGCGCTATCAGATACCGTCTACGATAAGCACTGTCATATAGAAGGCGTGTGGACGGATAGACCTCTGTTGCTACCATCAAGGTAAACACCCCGCCAGTAATCCACCACTCAATCGTGCTAAAGTCTCTCTGACTAGCAAGCCAGAAAAATATAGCCACTAAAATGAGAAAGGCTAAGAGAGTCTCCTTCGATTTTTTGATAATCTTATCTTCAGTGAGTTTTTTCATTGCTTCAACTCCTTTTGTCAAGTTCACTTTACAAATAAAGTATAGCTTGCTTTACAAAAAATGTCAAGCTCATTTTACAAAAAATATATTTTTTTAATGGCAAAAGAAAAAAGCTATCCGAAGATAGCTCAACATTTTACTCTTTAACTAAGGCATTCACGACATTTGTCAGTAAAAAGAGGCTAATAAAGATCATGGTAATAGTAGCACTAGCTGGCGTCTCCCAATAATAGGACAGAAAAATGCCAGACACCATTCCAATGAAGCCTATGATGACACCAATACCAATAACTGATCGAAAATTATCCCCCAAACGCATAGCAATAGCTGCTGGTAGTACCATGATTGTCGATACTAAAAGAGCTCCTGCTGCTGGAATCGTCAAAGAAATGGCCAAGCCTGTTACCAGGTTAAAGAGAACAGACATGAGGCCTACTGGTAGCCCATCAACGAAAGCTGTGTCTTCATCAAAGGTCAGGACATACATAGGACGGATAAAAAGAGCCGTTAATAACAGAACCAAAGCTGCTATCACAAAGAGTGAAATGACTTGGCTGGGACTGATAGTAATAATAGAGCCAAAAAGATATTGCTCTAGACTAACGCCTGATCGGGCATTAGATTTACTCATCAAAATCAGAGAGAGAGCTAGTCCCATTGACATCAAGATGGCGGTCGAAATCTCCATATAATGGCGATAAACCGTTCGGAGATACTCTAAGACAAGCGCTGCCACTGACACCACTAAAATCGTCGTCCAAGTAGGGTTTACCCCCATAATAACTCCAAGAGCTACCCCCGTCAGAGAAACGTGACTCAGCGTATCAGACATGAGACTTTGGCGACGCAAGATGAGAAAGATTCCCAAAATCGGAGCAAAAAGAGAAATGGCTACCGCAGCCAATAAAGCACGTTGCATAAAATCATAAGCTAAAATCTCAGTGAACATGTGTTTCTCCTTCCTCATCAGCCTCATGGACATTAAAACAACGCCACGGTAAATCATGATTTCGAACCAAGTGAATGTTGCGATCTGTGTAATCGCGCACTTCTTCAGGGTCATGGGTAATCATCAAGACAGACTTGCCATGCTTGTGAGCACTGTGATGCATCAGTTCATAGAAGGTCTTTGCTGTGCCAGCATCCATGCCGGTAGTCGGTTCATCAAGGACAAAAATATCTGGATCACTGGCAAACATGCGAGCAATAACAACCCTTTGCTTTTGACCTCCTGACAAAGCACCTAAACGCTTGTGACGATTTTCCCACATTCCTACAGCTTCAAGACTCACCTTAATGTGCTCTTCATCATGCTGGTTGAGCCTTCGAAACCATCCTCTTCTTGGATAACGGCCTGAGCGGACAAACTCATAGACCGTAGAAGGAAAGCCTGCATTAAAACTAGCTATTTGCTGTGGCAAATAAGCAATACGCAATTTTTTACCATCTTTATTGGTTTTAGACAAGGTGACTTGACCCACTTTAGGCTTTAAAACACCTAGCGTTGCTTTGATAAGGGTGGACTTTGCTGCACCATTTTCACCGGTCAAGGTGACAAACTCTCCACTATCTAGATGATAAGAAACACCCTCTAAGACAGGTTCATTATCATACTGAAAGGTCAGATTTTCAACTGTGATGTAACGCATTTATTTCTCCAACTCTCGTTCAAAAGCTGCCACAAATCGGCTAATAATAGCCTTTTCGCTGGTCGAAAATTCTTCCAATACTTGTTCGTAAACTGCAAGTGTTTTGACATGATGGTGATGATGTTCTTCTGCAATCGGATGAGCCTGCTCCGTCAAAGTCAAATGCAAACTTCTGCCATCTTCTGTCTTTTTACTGCTTTCCAATAGCCCTTTTTGAATCAATCCTTTAACAGCCTTAGTGACTGCCGCCTGACTGACCTTGAGACGCTTAGCAAGATCAGTATTGGTTAAATTTTCCTGTGATAAAAGCATGAGAATGTGCTCTTGTGTGTTGGTTAGTTGAATAGGGCTCTGACAAGAACCGATCAAAAGCTCATTATGATTTTCTGCTTTCAGCAAGATTTTTGATACTAAGGTATCAATTTCTTTTGCAAGTATTTTCATACGACCTCCTTTGTTAACTGGTTAATTATAGCACAAAGAAAAAACAAGGGCAAGAATCACCCCTGCAAAATTCTAACCTTGTAGACTTCCTTACAAAAGCCTTTCATGCTATTGACCACACGATCTGCACGTTTTTCCGTAGCACAAAGGGCAAAAACTGTCGGCCCTGATCCAGTCATCAAAGCCACATCAGCACCCGCCTTAATCATACGATCCTTTATTTTTTGAATAAATGGCTTGCGCTTAATAGTCACATCCTCTAGAGAATTGCCCATGTACTTAACCACACGGGCATAATCTTTAGATAGCAGAGCCTCTTTCAAAGAGCTTATGTTTACCCGTGAAATCGTTTCGGGATCAATTTCTGGGAAAATCGTCCGCGTGGAAATCCCAAAATGCGGCTTGACCAAAACCACCCAAGAAGATAGGCAAGTATCTAGTCGCTCCACAAGCTCTCCCTTACCCGTAATCAGCGAACAGCCTGCCTCTAGACAATAAGGGACATCACTGCCTATTTTAAAACCAATCTCAATCATGTCCTCACGACTCATGTTGAGATTCCATAGCTGATTGAGCCCACGAATGGTAGCCGCAGCGTCACTAGATCCTCCTCCTAAACCAGCGCAAATTGGAATGGACTTTTGCAAATTAATCTCGACACCTGTCGTAATGCCATATTTTTCCTTGATTAGAAGGGCTGCCTTGTAGACATCGTTTTTTTCATTATGTGGCATCTTAGGACTATCAGATGTCATGATAATCCGATCCATCTCCAATGATTTTAAGATGACGTAGTCGTTTAAATCAACGCTCACCATAATCATTGCCAATTCGTGGAAACCATCTGGACGTTTGCCCATAACATCAAGTCCTAAGTTAATCTTAGCTGGTGCTTTCTCAATGATTTCCATCTTACTTCCCTTCTGAAAATGATTTTTTCTTATTATAGCACAAAACTGGACAAGCTCCTAGCTTTCTCATCATCTATAAACTTTAAGCAGTCATTCCACATGCTAGCCATCTCCGTAACCTCCCTACTTTCTGGTTTATAAGCGACTCCTCATCAAAAAGCGAACAAGACCTTGTTACCTCGTCACCCAAGTAACAGCTTGCTCACGTTCTAATTTCTTATGCAAAATAGCTCCAAATCACTGCAATGAGAATGGCTGGTAGCATATTGGCGACGCGAATCTTTCTGTCCCAAATGATATTGACTCCGACGCAGAAGATGAGGACAGAGCCGATAAAGGAAAGGTTGGCAAGGGCTTGGGTCGTCATCAGAGGCTCAATCAGGCGGGCTAAGAAGGTAATCAATCCTTGAAACAGAAAGACGGGTACTGCTGAAAAGCCTGCTCCCTTACCCAAGCTGACTGTCATGATAAAAATAATAATAAAGTCCAGAATACTCTTAATGGCCAAAAGGCTATAATCTCCCGTCAGACCATCCTGTATAGAGCCAATAATGGCCATGGCACCGATACAGACAGTCAGAGAGGCAGTCAAAAAGGCATCTAAAAACTGAGAGTCTTGACCATTGCCCGACTTTTCCCGTAACCAAATGCCCAATCGTTCAAACCAGCCTTCAATATGCAGGACTTCGCCCAGAAAGGTCCCAAAGGCTAGACTCAGCACAAAGAGCATAGTGTTCTGGGTGACCAGTTGACCATTTTCTACTCTTAAAAGGCCTGTCAGCGTTCCTGAAATCCCTAAAAAGAGAATGGCAACACCGCTAGCTAGCGTTAGTCCAGACTGATGACGAGGTTGCAAGAGATGACCGAACCAAGCACCCAAGAGACCGCCCAATGCAACCGCCACTGTATTGATAATCGTTCCTAAAGCAAACATAGACTACCTCAACAATTCCGTTGCGTAGCTAATGGCAGAAAGAGCATAGAGTGGAGCCGTTTCTGCTCGGAGGATGCGAGGACCAAGGCCTGTTTTGACCGCCCCTGCTTCTTCAAATGCGGCTACTTCCTCAGGCGACACACCACCTTCTGGACCGATGATAACCAGAACTGATTGACCAGCTTCTAAGCCAGACAAGATTTTTACTAGATTGGCTTGCTCGCCTTCTTTGGCGGATTCTTCGTAGGCTAAGATAATCTGGTCAAAATCTGCCAGCTGAGCTAGGAAATCCGATTTTTTCTCGAACAAGCGAATTACTGGAATGCGATTTCGTTTGCTTTGCTCGGCTGCTCCTTGGGCGATTTTTTCTAGCTTCTCTGCCTTTTTAGCTAGTTTTTTGCCGTCCCATTTGACCACTGACCAGTCCGCTGGAAAGGCCCAGAGGGCTGTCATGCCTAATTCCGTTGCCTTTTGGGCGACAAATTCGAGCTTATCTCCCTTGGGAAAGCCCATGGCAATGGTAACGGAGACAGGTAATTCGACATTGTCTGCCAATTCTTCGATGATTTCAACAGATTGGTTCTGGCTGTCTACTACCCGTGCCAAGCGTTTAATCCCGTCGTCAAAGACTAGGACAATCTGTTCATCTGCCTGCAATCGCATGACAGAAAACATATGCTTGGCGGTGTCCTTATCGCTAATCTGGAACACGCCCTGCGGTGCTCTGCCATTGACAAAATACTGCTGCATCTTAGCCTCCAATCACACCTGAGCGGTCAGCCGTCTTCTTAAAGACGCAGCAATTCCACTCGCCCTGGATCATGTGGGTCTCAAGGAAGAAGCCAGCCGCTTCCGCAGATGCTCGCACCATGTCCCACTTATCCGCGATGATGCCGCTCATAATCAGGTAGCCTTGGTCCTTGACCAGACGGTAGGCATCCTCGGTCAGATGGATGAGAATGTCCGCCAAGATGTTGGCAACGATGACTTCCGCTTCAATGTCAACACCACGTAAAAGGTCACCTGCTGCGACATGAATGTTGCTAGTATTGGCGTTGAGGTCGATATTTTCCTGAGCTACACGCACCGCCACCTCGTCCAGATCATAGGCAAAAATCTCCTTGGCTCCGAGAAGCGAGCTAGCAATGGAGAGAACCCCAGAACCCGTGCCGACATCGATGACGGTCTCACCTCCACGCAAGACCTGAGAAAGAGCAAAAAGGCTCATCTTGGTGGTCGGGTGAGTGCCCGTGCCAAAGGCCATGCCAGGATCCAGCTTGATGATTTTTTCACCTGCCGTCGGCTCATAGTCCGTCCAAGACGGCACAATGGTCAAATCGTGGGTAATGCGAGCTGGCTCATAGTATTTCTTCCAATTGTCCGCCCAGTCTTCCTCTGCCAATTCCTGACTTTCTAGGCTGACCCGACCCGTTTCCAAGCCAAAGCCTGTCAAATCCGCCAAGCGAGTAGCCAAATCTGCCTTGATTTCCTCAATATCCAAAGTGTCAGGATAGTAGGCCGTAATCGCAATCATGTCTGACTGCTCCACCTCGGGATAGAGTTCACCGAAACGGTCCTCCTGTCCCACATAGTCAGCCGAGTCGCTAATCGCCACCCCCTGACTGCCCGTTTCAATCATTAGATTTGAAACTGCTTCTTCTGCATCACGATGTACGTGAATCGTTAATTCTTGCCATGAGTTCATATTTGTTTCCTTTCCTCCTATCTCAATGTTCCAATAAGACTCCCCTTTACTCCAAGCCCCTCTACCTTTTCAAAAAAACTAGCAATTAAATTGCCCATAACTCAGTTGCCTAATAAAGCGACTTGCTCACCACCAAGGAGTTTGGCTTTTCGTATTCTTCATCTAGGTAGGCTTGATAAGTGCCCGGAGCAATAAATCCCTTAGGACTGAGAATATCGGTGCCAGCTTGTCCGACAATCGAATCCGCCAATAAGACACAGTTGGTCGATAAGACAAAGTAGGATTTGAATTTGGACTTTGTAAACTTATAGAGTTTGCCATCCGTTTCATGCTTGATGCGATAAGCATAGCTGTAATCGCTACTGCCATCAGCAGCCGTTACTTTTTCGTCACTTGGTTCCCAAGGAATCAATAAATCTTCAATCTCAGCAAGTCTTGTCTGCACCGCTTTTTCCATATCCTCTGTAAGATCAATCCCATATCCAAAAAGAGTTTTCTGGCTGACACGCTTACAAAGTGAAATGTATTTGTCCCTATCACACGTATAGAGCACCCCATCACCAATCATGCCAAAAAAACGTTCAGAAGTTGGGTCATAATTGCCAAAAGAAATGACTCGCCCATTATAGCAGAGATCGACATGCCCGATAGCAGAAAAAAGCGATGTCTCCGCGGTGTGAATGAATAGCTCAAGCTCCGCTGTCTTACCAGATTTCACTTGATTATAGGCCTCTTCTGCACTCTCTTCCGCATTTTCTTGGAGAAATTTATTAACCTTTGCGAGAGTAGTTGCTGGGACAAGAGCAGTCAGAAAAATCGGCAAGGTCACTCGAACACGGCGTTTTAATTTATTTTGCGACAGGTCGGCTTCAAAGAAAATACCGTCCCGCAACCGCGTTATCCCTAGGGAGATCAAGTACCAGCCTAACAAGAAAAGCTCAAAATCGGCTGCGTTGTGAAAGGGTGATAAGCTATATAAACCAAACCAACCAATCCATAGCCCGTCAAAAAGATAGCGACCACGTGGTTTAATGCCGTTTTTCCGATAAAGATACCAAGTGACCAGATGAACAAAAGCAATAAAAATCTGATAAAAGGCTATGGCAAATACAAAGAGATAGACCGTTGTATTTTCTAACCATAGACTATTCGACAAAATAACAGATAAGATGATTTTTGCCCAAGTCACCCAGAGGTTTTCTCTGAGAGCCTTTGGACGAAACCAGCGACTAAAGAGGGACCATATTGCTGAGAAAAACACGTAAGTAAAGAAGAGCTGATAACCTAGACGTGGCACCATATGCCCATACAGTACAAGCGCCAAACCCAAAAGAATATCAAGCAAACCATTTCGAATGGCCTGCCAACCAGTTTTTCCTAGACTAGATAGTTTCGTCACAACAATATGTCTCCTGTTTTTTTGATTTATTATAACACAAAATCCTCTTTTATCGGAGCTTTTATTCTAGGTCTATTCTAAGCTCTTGATACGGACTGCTCGTAAAAAATAAAAAGCAACTAACCCATTGGTTAGCCACTTTGTGCATTCAATTAGTGACACCTGTCTTTGAGTCAATACCTCGGATAAGGGTAAAAGTCTGTCTCAACCACTTCTGCTCTGCCATTTTCAAACGCTTCATCGTCCCAGGTCAAGCCAAAGTCAATCGCTGTCTCATCAGTCAAAAAGTCCATGAGATCACTAAGACCTTCTGTGGCAACGTCATTGAGTTGACCAGCAAAATAAGCTAGAAACTCACGCGACATCCCTTTTTTCGGGTCGTAAGGAATGGCAACCAGGTAATCCTCCGCATCAAAACGGGATTTTTCAGGATGGTAAAAGAGCACATAGTCTTCAAAGGCCACATCTTCGCTAGACACTTCGCCATTAGCATCAATGGTTTCAACCCCCGATTGATTTTGCGCTTCAAGGACAATGGTCACTTCGACTGCGTGATTTTTCTTATCCCAGTCCATAGCAAAGTCGCAAGACAATGCCTTTTCCAATTCTTCTTCTAACACCGATAAAAAGCCAAATTTAGCCATAAAACACCTCTTTTTCTTGATAATTTATTTTACCATAATTTTTCATTTTACATTTGGAAAGCAATACTGTATAATAGTCCCAACGGATAAGTAGTTTGTTTTCTCTTTTCAGAAAGTCTGCGGTTGCTGCGAGCAGATATGGGGCTCAAATGAAATTCTACCGTTATTAAAACTTTTATAATTTGTAATTAAGCGCACTCTCGTGAAGTTGGATGGAACCGTGCATCATGCACTCCAACACTTGACGGGAGTGTTTTATTTTTTCAAAAGGAGACGATCAATGCTAGATATTAAACGCTTACGTACAGAATTCGATGCCTTGGCTGCCAAATTGGCGACACGTGGGGTAGCTGCCGAGACACTGACCGAGCTTAAAGAGCTCGATGAAAAACGCCGTCAACTCTTGGTCAAAGCTGAAACAGCCAAAGCAGAGCGCAACTTAGCTTCTGAGGCGATTGCACAAGCTAAGCGCAATAAAGAAGATGCTAGTGACCAAATCGCTGCTATGCAGACCCTGTCTGCTGATATCAAAGCCATCGATGCCGAATTGGCTGCTATCGATGACAAAGTGCAAGCTATCATCCAAGTCCTTCCAAATACGCCACATGATTCTGTTCCTGTTGGTGCCGACGAAGAAGAAAACGTGGAAGTTCGTCGCTGGGGCACACCTCGTGAATTCACTTTCGAGCCAAAAGCTCACTGGGATTTGGGCGAAGACCTAGATATTCTGGACTGGGAACGTGGCGCAAAAGTAACTGGAGCCCGCTTCCTCTTCTACAAAAACTTGGGTGCCCGCTTGGAACGTGCCCTCTACAACTTCATGTTGGACGAGCATATCGCAGAAGGCTACCAAGAAATCATCACACCTTACATGGTCAACCATGACTCTATGTTTGGTACAGGACAATATCCGAAATTCAAGGAAGATACTTTTGAGTTGGCTGATACCAACTTCGTCCTCATCCCAACTGCGGAAGTGCCATTGACTAACTACTACCGCAACGAGATTTTGGAAGAAAAAGACCTGCCAATCTACTTCACAGCCATGAGTCCATCTTTCCGTTCTGAAGCTGGTTCTGCTGGTCGTGATACCCGTGGTCTAATCCGCCTCCACCAATTCCACAAGGTTGAAATGGTCAAATTTGCCACACCGAAGCAATCTTATGATGAATTGGAAAAAATGACCGCAAATGCAGAAAATATCCTTCAAAAATTAGGCTTGCCATACCGCGTGTTAGCCCTCTGTACAGGAGATATGGGCTTCTCAGCTGCTAAGACCTATGACTTGGAAGTCTGGATTCCTGCCCAAAATGCCTACCGTGAAATCTCCAGCTGTTCAAACACAGAAGATTTCCAAGCTCGCCGTGCCCAAATCCGCTACCGCGATGCTGCTGACGGCAAGGTTAAATTGCTCCACACCCTCAACGGCTCTGGCCTAGCAGTAGGTCGTACGGTTGCGGCAATCCTTGAAAACTACCAAAACGAGGACGGCTCTGTGACCATTCCAGAAGTTCTCCGTCCATACATGGGTGGGGTTGATGTGATTAAGCCGTAATAAACAGGCTGGGTAAAAACTTAAAAATTCCCCCTCCGATTAAAATTTTAACAAGCAAAAACAGCTTAGAATTACCCTTTCTGATAAGGCAATTCTAAGCTGTTTTCTATTTTAAGACTTTTTATCAAGACTCTTTATGAGTTAATAACAACTGGTTAAGGCTAGAACTCAGTAACCTCCACCTGGTAAACCAAAGTATTCCTCTAAGGTTAAGCCAGATTGGTAAATGTCTGTCGCCTCCAGACCAATATAACGAATATGCCAACTCTCTGCCATATAGCCTGTACTAGACTCTTTGCCTGGAAGATAGCGCACAATAAACCCATAGTAATGGGCATTTTGAGCTAGCCAAGCAGTGGCAGTGGTCTCTGTCAGTAATTGCCCATTGCCATCCAATAAATCAAAAGCTAGACCAGTTTGATGTTCGCTATAACCTGGACGCGCAGAATAGCGATCCGCCTCAGCTTGACCATCCCTAGCAACATAATTGTTGTAAAGGCCTGCTTGTGTCTCATAAGACCTAAAACCGCTATAAGAATTGCTGACTGAAAAACCTTGCGTTTGCATATCTGACACCAGTACCTGAAAAGCTTCCAGTGCCGTTAGATCTTCTCCTGGAGCGTAATTCATGGCTACAGGGTGTTTTTTATTCACGATAATCACATCACCATATTTGCCTTGAACACTGTAGTATAGGCCATTGTAAGTGGCAGTTGTCGATGTTGCGACAGTATGGTCTACCTCTGTCGTATTCTCAGACCGCTCACTGGATATTTGAGCGGTTGTATTTTTTGCTTCACTGCTACTGCTGGTTACCTGACTCCTTATTGATTGAGAGGTGTTATCAGTATTTTGAGATTTTCCGCAAGCCACTAACAGTAGACTCGCACACAAAAGATAAGCCAATAATCGTTTCACACCATATTCCTCCTCAATTAAAATCGTAAACAGTACGGACGGCGAGGTTCTAGCACTAAACCATATTTTTCTTGGACAAAACTTCTAAAACTAGCCAGCTGCACCGGAACAACTTGTTTTTGATGAAAGGCATAACGCCTTGCACTTTGTTCGGATAAAAATAGGGTAATATAAGCCTTCCCATCTATCTCTTGTACTTCAAAGTCAAAACTAGCTGTTTGAGGACTCAATATCGGTGAACCTAGATAATAAACCGTCGCCTGTTTCATCCGCTCAAAGGTTTCCTCTGGACTTAACTGTTCTTTAATACAGGTTAACAAGAGACAAAAAGTTTCAATAGGCCCTGCTATTTTACAAAGTTCCTCTCTCTCAAGGGCATAATCTCCAAGGGCAAAGCCGTAAAGCTGTAAGATTTCTCGCTTCTCTTTGAGAAGAAAATCAATCACTCTAGCAAGGGGAAAAGTCTTGGCAGGTCGCTGATGAATCTGTATTTGTTGAGCTAGGCTCTTAGGAGATAAACACACCACAATGTGATTTCCCCACGGTTTGCCTTGGTCGTCAACTAAAACAGCAACTTCACGGTCTAAATGTTCAAAAATATCAAGCCTATCAAGTGTGATAAGGGGCAGGGCTTGTGACAAAGTAGCTTCCTCCATCCTTTATTTCCAAAACTCATCAAAAATAGTGATTGGTAAGTGGCGCTTGTGCTCTGTCTTGTGCCACCAAGCTTCAATAGTCGCCTTATCCTCATCTGAAACAGGCTTGCCTTCCAAATAGTCATCAATCGCTTGATAAGTCACGCCTAAAGCCACCTCATCTGCTAGACCAGGGCGGTCTTCTTCCAAATCTGCGATTGGAACTTTCTCATAGAGGGCTTTGTCAGCACCAAGCTCTGCTAAGAGTTGACGCCCTTGACGCTTGTTAAGGCGGAAAAGAGGGAGAATATCTGCTCCGCCATCCCCAAACTTAGTAAAGAATCCGGTGATGTTTTCTGCAGCGTGATCTGTGCCAATAACAGCTCCGCTATAGTGCCCTGCTATGGCATACTGGCTAATCATGCGTTGACGGGACTTGATATTTCCCTTATTAAAATCTGAAATCTCTAGGCCTGCTTTAGCTAATGCAGCCACCTGCCCATCAACTGCTTCTTTGATATTGACCGTGAGGCTGATATCTGGTTGGATGAAAGCAAGTGCCTTTTGAGCGTCAGCTTCGTCTGCCTGAGTGCCATAAGGTAAGCGAACTGCGATAAATTGATAGCTCTCATCTCCTGTTTCCTGACGGAGCTCTGCCATTGCTAGCTGTGCCAAACGCCCAGCTAGCGTCGAGT
Source organism: Streptococcus plurextorum DSM 22810 (assembly GCF_000423745.1). GTDB lineage: Bacteria > Bacillota > Bacilli > Lactobacillales > Streptococcaceae > Streptococcus > Streptococcus plurextorum. Next base: position 83,263 of record NZ_AUIO01000004.1, on the reverse strand, counting down.
CCTGACCGCCTGAAATACCTAGAACGTAGGTCTTAAGAAAAGGGTGCTTTATCATGTATTGCTTAAGAAAGTCAATCGATAAGCGGATTTCTTCTTGCGGATCAATGCTTGGTTTGACCCCTAATTCCTTGATAATGTTAGCTTGTAGGCTCATGATAATTCTCCATTTTTAGCTTTTTGACGCATCTTATCAATCAGTTCCATCTTATTGTCCCAAACCTCTTGCGCCAAATCAACAGGGTATTCTTGTGGATTGAGCACGCGCTTATACTCATCCCAAAGGGCATCAAGCACAAACTTGGCATAGGCTTTGATTTCAGGGAGTGTTGGGAGTTTGTAAACCAAACGGCCATCTTTAAAAACATCGATTAAGAGTGGCACTGCATCAAAATTTTTCACCGTCTTATTGATGTAAGTATAGGTTGGATGAAACATGAAAATCTCATCCATACCATTGACATCTGCCCCATCAAAGGTAATGTAGTCTCCTTCTGACTTGCCTTTTTCACGACTGGTAATCCGCCAAACCTGCTTTTTACCCGGGGTAGAAACTTTCTCTGCGTTATTTGAGAGCTTGATTGTATCAATCATCTGCCCTTTATCGTCTTCTATGGAGACGATTTTATAGACAGCTCCCAGCGCGGGCTGGTCATAGGCTGTGATGAGTTTGGTTCCAACTCCCCAAACATCAATCTTAGCTTTTTGCATTTTAAGGTTAAGAATGGTATTTTCATCTAAGTCATTTGACGCATAGATTTTAGCCTCTGTAAAGCCTGCTTCATCCAGTTGTTTACGCACTTGCTTGGAGAGATAAGCCATATCTCCTGAGTCCAATCGAACCCCTTTAAAGTTAATCTGGTCTCCAAATTCTTTTGCCACACGAATGGCTGCAGGAACGCCTATTTTTAAGGTGTCGTAGGTGTCAACTAGGAAAACACAATCCTTGTGAGTGCTGGCATAGGCTTTAAACGCTTCGTAGTCATTGCCATAGGTCTGCACCAAAGCATGGGCATGAGTACCAGAAACGGGAATGTCGAAAATTTTGCCTGCACGAACGTTAGAAGTCGCATCTGCGCCTCCGATAACGGCCGCACGGGTTCCCCAGATGGCAGCATCCATTTCTTGAGCGCGGCGCGTGCCAAACTCCAACAAAGGCTCATCCTCAATAACAGACTTGATGCGAGCAGCCTTGGTAGCAATCAGGGTCTGAAAGTTAACGATATTGAGAATGGCTGTCTCAACCAGTTGGCATTGGGCCAGTGGTCCTTCGATTTGTACGATTGGCTCATTGGCAAACACCAAGTCCCCTTCACGAGCTGAGCGCACAGATAAGGTTAACTTGAAATCTTTCAAATAGTTCAAAAAGTCTTCTGGGTAGCCTTCCTGGCGCAGATAAGCCAAGTCATTCTCCGTAAAGCGTAGATTTTCCAAGTAGCGAACAATCCGTTCCAAACCTGCAAAAACAGCAAAGCCGTTTTCAAAAGGCAACTTACGAAAATACACCTCAAAAACGGCATGCTTATTATGAATGCCTTGATTAAAATACACCTGCATCATGTTAATTTGATACAAATCGGTATGTAAGGTTAAACTGTCGTCTTGATACATGCTATCTCTCCCAATTTTTCTTGTGACTATTATAACATAAATCCCGTTATTCTGATTGAATAATAAAAATCCATGACATCTCATTCATGGATTTTTGTTTGAGGTGACTTCCCTTATCTGAAACGACACCTCTGCTATTAACTTCCCTTACTTAGTCATGTTCTACAATATACTGGTAAGCCTGTTGTCCTGCCATAGCGCCATCTCCGACAGCTGTTGTAATCTGGCGTAAGTCTTTTTGACGGACATCACCAATGGCAAATATACCATCAACAGCTGTTCTCATGTGATGATCTGTTGGAATCCAGCCATCCTCATCCGTAATCCCTAAATCTTTGACAAAATCTGAAACCGGATCAAGGCCAACATAGATAAAGACACCTCCAAAGTCATGAGTGGTCACTTGACCTGTCTTGACATTTTCAATATCAACACGACGCACCTTAAGATCATCACCCTTGATTTCTTTCACCACAGAATCCCAAATAAAGGAAATTTTTTCATTTTTAAAAGCACGGTCTTGGAGAACTTTTTGAGCACGCAACTCATCCCTGCGGTGCACAATGGTCACGCTAGAAGCAAATCGGGTTAAAAAGAGAGCCTCTTCAACCGCCGAATCCCCTCCGCCAACAACCAACAACTCTTGACCACGGAAAAACGCACCATCACAAACCGCACAATAGGAAACACCGCGACTATTGTATTCAAACTCTCCAGGCACTCCAATATGGCGGTGCTTAGCACCTGTGGCAATGATAACTGTCTTGGTTTGGTATTCTTCGTCGTCTGTTTTGACAATCTTATAATCGCCTTTATCTTCTATCCCAGTCACAATGCCGTACAGGTTTTCTACACCCAATTTTTCAAGCGGCTCAAACATTTTCATGGATAATTCTGGTCCAGAAATCAGCTCAAAGCCTGGGTAATTTTCAATATCCGAGGTATTATTCATCTGTCCACCTGGAGCACCTTGCTCTAGCGTTGCCACTTTGAGGTTACTACGTGCTGCATAAAGCGCAGCAGTCATACCAGCTGGACCTGCTCCAATAACAATTGTATCGTACATAATCATTCCTTCTATTTTTTATAAAAGCTCCGCTATTTTCCTAAGCCTCAAGCATTAAAAGAATAGCTATAACAGCAAAAGAAAGCAAGGGAGTGGTAATCAAGAAAATGAGGAGAGCCTCATAGAGTCTCGTTTGGCGCTCTTCCCTAGTTTTATCAAGTCGACGACTAGCCCGAAAAATGAGCCAGACAAATAAGCCAACGAAAGTGACCAAGGCAGAAACTGTCAAACCTGTTAAATAGAAACGGTAAATAGTTGCAAGCATAACTAAGCTATAGAGCTTGGTGAGTCTGATGATGTCACATCCCAAGTCTCATTCGTCTACCTTTAGGGCAAACGATCCTTTCAAAAAGATTGAAAAAGGAACTAGCGTTCCTTTTAAAGATAAGTCTATTATATCAAATGACCGTCTTTTTGTAATTAGCAAAGAACTCTTTTGTCCGTTCTTCTTTTGGATCATGGAAAATCTGAGAAGGTGTTCCTTCTTCCAAGATCTTGCCCTTTTCCAAAAAGAGAACCCGATCTGCCACTTCATAGACAAAGCCCATATCATGACTCACTAAAATCATTGTTTGTCCTGCCTCGGCAGCAGCTTCAATAGCTTTTTCGACCTCTCCCACCAGCTCTGGATCAAGAGCTGAAGTCGGCTCATCAAGCAGAAGCACATCAGGCTTCATGGCAAGTGCACGAGCAATGGCCACCCGTTGCTTTTGCCCTCCCGATAAGTGTCTTGGGTAGTGATTTTCACGATCTGATAGCCCCACTTTTGCCAACTCTTCCTTGGCAATCGCTGTCGCTTCTGCATCAGACATTTTTTTGACAATTTTCAAGCCTTCCTTGACATTATCAAGAGCAGTGCGACGCTCAAAAAGATTGAACTGTTGAAAAACCATCGCCAATTTGCGACGCAGAATCAGCACTTCTTCTTTTTTGATGTCTGTAAAATCAACGGAAAAGTCATCAATGGCTAAGCGCCCTGAATCAGCCTCTTCAAGATAATTCAAGGAACGTAAAAAAGTTGATTTCCCCGCACCAGATGCTCCTACAAGTGCAATCACTTCACCTTTTTTAATCGAAAGATTAAGGTTATCTAGGACCTTCTGTCCTGAAAATTCTTTACTCAGATTTGAAATTGTAATCATTATCGATCACCTCCCACTGGTAGCGACTGAAGTTCTGGCGTTTTGATAGCAAGATTATTTTCCACACGGCGACCAAAGCGCTCAATCAAAATACTAAGAGACCAGTAAATCAGAGACACCGCCACATAGCGCTCAAAATAGCGGTAATCATTTCCTGAACTAATCTTAGCCTGATTGAAAATTTCAGTAATACCAGCGTTATAAGCTAGGGAAGTTCCCTTGGTTAATCCAATCAAAGAATTAATCAAGGTAGGCGTTGCAATGACAGCAGCATTTGGAATAATCACTCGGCGATAGACCTGTATTTCTGTCATCCCAAGACTACGAGCCGCTTCAATTTCACCAGCGTTAACTGATTGGATGGCTGCACGAATCGTTTCACTAGCATAGGCCGCTTCATTAAAGGCAAAAGCTGTGATGACAAATACCGCAGCTGGCACATTGTCTACATTGAGCTCTAAGCCATAAACCGCATTGATTTCACGCAACAACATCGGAATCCCATAGTAGCTAAGCAATAGTTGCACCAAGATTGGTGTCCCTCGTAAAAAACTAACCGCTACCGATTGTATTTGATAAAGAACCGGCACACGCTTGATTTTCACAATAGCAAAAACAAGCCCTAATACGAGGCCAAAAAAAGCGCCTACTAGAGTTAGACCAACCGTTGTTGGTAATTTCCCTAAAATGTCAGGTACCGCATCAAAAATTGCTCGTGGTGAAAACCGCTTGCCTGTAGGAATCTGTTGAACCCATTTCCCATACTCATCCGCAATCCAAACTGCAAAATCCTGATACCATAAACGATAAAAAAGCAAAATGGCCATCAGTGCAAGTGCCACTAATATCCATTTCCTGTACTGCTGCCACATTTTTGTTATTGAAGCCACTGCTGTCTCCTCATTCTCTCATTCACTACTTTTTATTGTAACACGCTAGCTAGTCAGGTGTAAAATACTTGCTACGTCATCATGATAGGTCTTACCTATCTCTCTAATAAGCTAAAACTATAGCATAAAATTAGCGCAGAAACTTGTCGTCTAAAAAACCATCAATCATACCGTTCAACTGCCAAACAGCTGATTGCAACTGGAATTAAACCCTCATCAGCTCTTGTACCAACAGATTAGGCAAAAACGTAGAGGCCAGGAACCCTGTCCCAGCCTCTGCTCACCTTAGAAGCTTTGTCGCTTGGCCTTACGATCAGCACGGCCTTTGGCACGCGCCTCTGCACGACGTTCTTTCTTACGTTTTTCGTCAACCGCCCACTGGATTTTCTTCTTGTAGCCAGGCTTGACTTTTTTCTTTTTCTTTTTGACTAGACCAATCATCTCAGTGTCTAATTTCTTATAAGACTTTTCGCGATTGGCACGGCGGTCACGGTCGTAGGTATCTTGAATCTCCCCATCCTTGACTATTTTCGGTACAAAGGCCACGCCCAACTTCTCAAGCTCTCTGATGTCCGAGTCATCACTTGGCTGATAGAGGGTAATAGCTGTACCCGGGAGACCGTTGCGACCCGTACGTCCCACACGGTGCACAAAGAAGGACAAGTCTTGAGGGATGGCATCATTGATCACGTGACTGACCCCTTCAATGTCAATCCCACGCGCCGCTAAATCTGTGGCGACAATATACTCGTAGTCCAGATGTTTCACCTGACTCATGATACGCTTACGCTCACGTGGCGGGATACCGCCATGAATTTTGGCTACCTTAAGCCCATTAGCCACCAGGTAAGCATGCAAGTCATCCGCACGTTCCTTGGTATTGACAAAAATCATAGCCAGATAAGGTCTTAAACACTTTGCCAACTCCAGAATCTGAGCATTCTTATCGCGACCCTTGGTAGAAATCAACCAGTTATCGATGGTATCAGCTATCACTGTTGACGTCTTGATTTTCTCCATGACAGGATTTGTCAGGTATTTTTTAAGGAAAGGTTGCAACTTCTGTGGAATGGTTGCTGAAAAGACTAAGATTTGCACGTCTTTTGGAAGGGAACTAGCAATCTTATCCACCGTCTCCAAAAAGCCCATGTCCATCGTCATATCTGCCTCATCCACCACAAACGTATGCGCCTTGTGAATGGCAAGATCCCCTGATTTCACCAAATCATAGACACGTCCTGGTGTTCCGATAACAATGTGAGGCTGCGCTACTTTTAGCTTTTCAATTTGGCGAAGCTTATCTGTTCCACCCACGTAATTGGCCACACGAATTTCCGTCTCAGACTTATCAGCAATCTGCTTAGTCGCTTGGTAAATCTGCGTTGCCAATTCCCTCGAAGGTGCTGTGATAACGACTTGCACGTCCTTGCCTGTCTCGTCTAATTTCTCAAAAATCGGCAAGAGAAAGGTATGCGTCTTACCCGAACCAGTCTTTGACTCTCCGACCAAATCACGACCTGAACGCACAACAGGTATCAACTTTTGCTGAACATCCGTCGGCTGGACAAACTTAATCTCATCAAGCGCTTCCTGAATGTAGGTTTTAAAATTAAAATCTTTAAATGACATGTTAGTTACTTCGTTTCTATTCTTAATCTTATCTATTATAGCACAAAAATCAGCGGAAATCCGCTGATTGCTTTATAGATAGAGAATGGCAAGGGTGAGAAGACTAGCAACTGCTCCTACAGTCCACAAAAAGGCATCAACCTTCCACTCACTCCAGCGCTCTGCTTTCCCTGAAAGCCCTCCAAGTTCTAGATGATGGTGAAATGGCGTCATACGGAAAATCCGACGACCTTCACCAAATTTTCTCTTGGTGTATTTAAAATAGGACACCTGAAGCATGACTGATGAGGTTTCAAGGACATAGACCAGTCCTATCAGTAGTAAGGTCCACTCCTGATGGAGTGCAATAGAAAGCGCTGCAAGCAATGCGCCTAAGGCCAATGAACCAACATCTCCCATGAAAATCTTGGCAGGCTTTCTATTGAAAAGAAAGAAACCTAGCAGTGCCCCAATCATGGTGACGATTGTCAGTAAAATATCAAACTGTCCTTGCTTAAAGGCAATAACGGCATAGGACGTTAGGCTAATCACTACTGAAATTGAAGCCAAGCCATCAATACCATCAGTCAGGTTAACAGCATTGGAAAAACCGACTAGCCAAAAGAGGACAAAAGCGATATAGAAAATACCGAGATGAATCTGATGCCCAAAAACATTGAGACTGTCTTGACCAGTCGACTGCACATGAACAAGGTAAAATATCAAACCACCTACAATCTGCGCCAGCAATTTCTGGATAGAAGTCAGACCTTCGTTGACTTTCCTGAAAATTTTCAAGAAGTCATCAAGAAAGCCAATCGTGCCGTAAATTGCGAGAACAAATAAAATACCGACAACTGCAGTCCAAGGAGTTTTCAAGCTACCATTGGCATTAACGATGACAAAAAAGATCGTGGTCACTAAACAGGCTACTATTAGAAAAACTGTCCCCCCCATAGTCGGAGTTCCCGCTTTTTCAATGTGTTGCTTAACATCTTCGTGCATCTGTTGTCCACCAATTTTTTTGATTTGAAAAAATCGGATAAAATGTGGCATGGCAATAGCCGTCAATAGGAAAGCCACTAGGCCTGCCATCAAAATTAATAACATCTTAGTCTCCTAAAGTAATTGTCATTTCCTTAAGTTTGGAAATATCGCTTCCTGCATCAACGCTCTGCTTAACAACGACCTTTCCAGAACCTTTGTAAGTTACCGTAATGCCTTGCCATTCCGCAAAGGTATCCATATTTTCCTTAGTCCATCCATACATGTCTGGTAAGGTTTTAAGATTGTCTGTGAGCAGTAACACTTGAGCATTCTCAGTCAATTTGCTGCCTTCTTTAACAGAGCTTTGAAGAATGGTTTCACCATTTCCAACGAGAATCGGATGTACCAGATTACGGCGTAAGGTGTCTGCTGTGGTTCCGGACGGTTTTCCAATGACGGTCGGAAGTTTATAAGTGGATACCTTTGAGCTCACTGGTACGACCTGGCTAGTGAGTTCCTCTTTCATCAGCATCGCCTGCTCTAAGACAGGATTGAAAATATCTTTCCAATAAATACCATTGAAAGTCTCACCCTGCTGTACGGTAACATACATCATAAATTCAGGCTCATTAGAAGGAACCATGGCAATGACTGAGTTAATCACGTCCGTACTTTTTTCCAAGTATCCGCCATTTTTTTCATCAGCGATTTCAGCGCTTCCTGATTTTACGGCAACACTCTCATTGTTAACCTGAATAATAGGGCCACCGACAGAAGAAGCATAGAGCGTTCCCCAAACAGGGTCTGTTGCGACCGTTACCATATACTGCCTTGTCTCTCTCGCGGCTTTCTCTGATACGGGTTTTCCCACGATTTCTGGTGAAATCACACGGCTAGTATCTGTATTGGGATCGTAAATTTGACTGATGATATGTGGTTCTAACATAACACCGTCATTTGAAATGGCTGAAAAAGCTCGTAGCATTTGAATTTGAGTAACGTTGATAGCATGGCCAAAAGCTGACATGGCAATACTTACAAGGTTATCTTCGGGAAGTGAGCCCACACCTTCTTCTAACATGCCAAATCGAGTACGAGTACCAAAACGGAATTTCGACAAGTAATCAAGCCAGAGCTCGTCTCCCATTGCTTGTTGCAGGTGCAACATCCCAACGTTACTAGAGTGAGCAAAACCTTGAGCCATCGTCAGGTAATTCCCATCAGTCAATCCTTGGTTGACATCCCAGTCTTTAATGGTCGCATCGGCTATCTGATACTTATCACTATAATAAGTCTGATTCGGATTAAACGTCCCATTGTCGATAGCAGATGCCAAAGTAAAGACTTTCATGGTTGAACCTGGCTCAAATTGCCCCTGATAAAGCAATGTGCTCCAAGTCCCAAGTTGGTCACTATTTAGACCTTCTAGGGTACTAGCGTTAAAGGTCGGTCTTTGACTAGTCGCTAAAATCTCCCCAGTCTTAGCATTGACCAGAGTCGCACTAATATATTTAGCAGTGGCTTTTTCAGCCAAAAGGTCCATCTGAGTCTCTAAGGTGACTTGTAGGGGTTGTGATAAGGTCGTGTAAACATCCTTGCCTTCAACAGAGGGTTTCACTGGGGTAGCTGCCCCTAGCAATACGTTACCATTCTTATCTTTTTGATAACTAACAATGCCATCAGTCCCTGACAAAAGGCTATTTAAAGAGGCTTCTAGACCCATCGTTCCTTCAAAAGATTTTGTGCCATCCTTTTCCTCGACCAATTGGGCTAAGCCAATGAATTGAGAAGCAAAGGTTCCATTTGGATACATACGCCCAGGGTTCGTTTCAAAACCGACACCTTTAATCCCCGCTTCTTCAACAGCCTTTGAAACTGTCAACATCGTGCTGTAAGAGAGATTATTTCCCTTGACACCAAACGACGTTTGAGAAAGACCGTCTTGTTCCAATAGGCTGACAACATAGTCCTTCTCCATGCCTAAATGCTCTTCAAAAATGGTGGCTAATTCATCAAATTGAGACGACTGCACATAGAGCTTATTCCCCTTAACATCAACATAATCCTTATTGATAACCGCATAAACAGAATAAGTTGTCGAGTCTTCAGCAATGATATTACCATGTCGGTCATAGATCGTGCCTCGCTTTGCCTGAGCCTTTACCTGTAATTGGTAAACCTGAGAGGCTTTTTCAGATAATTTTTGACCATTTTTGCTATCTGTCCCAATAATAATGGCAAAGTTAATCAAAAAAATAAAGAAGGTAAAAATGGACACAATCATCAGATTCTGTCCGACACGCTTTCTATTGAGGTTAGGACTCTTCCGATCTTTCACAGCATAGTCCAAAAATAACTGGCTTAGTTTTTTCATGATTATTCAACTTTCTGGATGCTATCCGTTCGGGGCTCCAATGCTGCCTCTTCAGCAATCTTAATAACCCTCTCTCTCTGAAGAAGTTCGTTAACTTCCTGCTTGGCATTATTGTATTCTGTCTGTTGTGTATTTAAACTTCCATTAAGTTCTGAAATAACTTGTTGCAATTGTAAGTTTTTACTTTGTAAATAAATCAGGCTAATGGCCATAGTAATAGCAGAGATAATAATTGTGGCATAAAAAACTTTTTCTAGGCGCGTAAATTGACGAAAGCGCCGTTGAACCATTTGAGTAAGAGCCTCTTGCTGTTTATCTGCTGACATAATTAACCTCTTTTAGTGATGTATTTTTCTAGCGACACGCAGCTTAGCTGAATGCGCACGGTTATTAGCATCAAGTTCTTCTTGGCTAGGTAAAATAGGCTTTCGAGAAACCAATTCAAACTTGGGTTTTAACTCTTCTGGGATAAAAGGCAGACCCTTTGGCACCTCTACTGTTGACGCAGCTTTAAAGAGTTGTTTGGTCAAACGATCCTCCAAAGAGTGGAAGGTGATTACCGAAATGCGCCCACCAACCCTGAGCATGTCCATAGCTTGCTGAATAGACTCATCTGCTGCTCCAAGCTCATCATTAACTTCAATACGGATTGCTTGGAAAAGTTGCTTGGCTGGATGTCCTTTTTTCTTAAGCTCTTTAGCAGGTTTGGCTGATTTTATAAGCTCCGAAAGTTCTGTCGTCGTTTCAATCGGTTTTATCGCCCGAGCTTGTTCGATTTTTCGCGCTACTTGCTTAGAAAATTTATCCTCACCATATTTGAAGAAAATTTGAACCAATTCATGGTAATCATAGCCATTGACGACATCATAGGCTGTCAATGGATAATCTTGATTCATCCGCATATCAAGCGGTGCTTCTTTTTTATAAGAAAAGCCACGCTCACGCTCATCCAATTGTGGACTAGAGACACCTAAATCATACAAGATACCGTCAATTTCAAACACCCCTTGCTGATTCAAACGACTTTTTAAATGCCTGAAATTATCCTTGATAAAAGTCACCATGCCTCTATCCATATAATCCTTGAGTTTTATTTTAGCATTATCAATAGCCTTTTGATCTTGATCAAAGCAATACAAATGCCCCTTATCGCTAAGTTGGGATAACAAATAGGACGAATGCCCTGCCCCACCCAAAGTAGCATCAACATAAATACCATCTGGCTTAATATCAAGTAAATCAACGGTCTCTTGAAGCAAGACTGTCACGTGGTGAAATTCTCTTGTAGTCATAACTTTTATTATAGCACAAAAAAAAGCTTTCTGTCTAAAATTAAGAAAGCATAAAAACCCGCAAATGCGGGCTTGATTTAGGAGTATCTTATTTAATGCGTTTTTCTGTCTCTAAGTCAAAGAAGTGACCTTTAGCAACGTTAAATGTCAACTCAACTTGCTCACCTGGATTATGGAAATCGCGGGCATCAACACGAGAAGCAAACTCGCTTTCACCTACTTTAACATAGAGCATGGTTTCGCTACCTAAAAGCTCTGATACCATAACTTCAGCTTTAACAGTCGCATCTGGATACGTGTCATGCACGATTGGATTGCCTGAAATATCTTCTGGACGAATACCAAAGATCAGTTCTTTTCCTTTGTATCCTGCAGTTTCAAGCATTTTCACTTGACCTTCTGGCAATTTCAATGACAGACCGTCTTTGCTGATGAGTTTGCCATCTTCTACTTTTACAGTGAAGAAGTTCATAGCTGGGCTTCCGATGAATCCTGCAACAAATTTGTTTGCTGGTTCATTGTAAAGCTCTTGAGGGGTACCGATTTGTTCCACACGTCCAATAGTTCCAGACCCTTCTGGGTTTTTAGTTGACGACATGATAACGATACGGTCAGCCAATGTCATCGCTTCTGTTTGGTCGTGGGTAACGTAAATCGTTGTCGCACCAATACGACGGTGAATTTTAGCAATTTCTGCACGCATGGACACGCGTAATTTTGCATCCAAGTTTGACAAAGGCTCATCCATGAGGAAAACTTTTGCGTCACGGACAATAGCACGTCCCATGGCAACACGCTGGCGCTGTCCTCCTGAAAGGTCTGCTGGTTTACGAGTCAAGAACTCTGTCAAACCAAGGATTTCAGCTGCTTCTTTAACGCGCTTGTCAATTTCCTCTTTTGAGTATTTACGCAATTTCAGACCAAATGCCATGTTGTCATACACCGTCATATGTGGGTAAAGGGCATAGTTCTGGAAAACCATAGCGATGTCACGGTCTTTTGGCGCTTCATCGTTCATGAGTTTATCATCAATGTAAAATTCACCTTCTGTAATATCCTCAAGTCCCGCAATCATGCGAAGAGTTGTTGATTTACCACATCCTGAAGGTCCTACGAAAACGATAAATTCTTTATCTTTGATATCTAGGTTGAAATTTTCAACAGAATAATGAGTGCTTTTTGGATACTTTTTATAAATGTTATTCAGTTTTAGTGTTGTCATAAGTGCATTTCCTTATCTCTTATTTTGATACTCTAATCATACCAAAAGCGCTTTTATTTTGTCTATGGTCAGCCTAAACAGATTTTTGGGCAACATGCACAAAACCCAAGATTGACTTGGGCATAGCGTGTAGATAAAGTTTAGTTTCAACTAAAACAAACTAACTAGTTCTGCTAGCTTAAGGACTGGTTCCCGATTTTGTCAGAAAAAGCACGTAATATCAGATGCTTCCTGCATTGGTAAAAGTGATGGCAACACTTATCGTTTCCCCGCTCGTCATTTTTGAGACCTTGAGCTCAAAATAAGGTATAGACTTTCAAAGGATACCCCTGTCGTTCGTACCACTTAAGGCAAGTAGCTAAAAGAACTTTTACTACAATCTGAAAGACAACCATTGACTTGGATAGTAGGCTTAATCTTCCAATAAAAGCCAATAACAAAGGGCTAAATCATCTAGTTTTTTCAGATTAAGTCCAGATAAACGCTGAAATTTGTCCATTTTATATTGCAGGCTATTGCGGTGAAGGTATAGCATTTGGGAAGCCTGCACCTGATTACCGTGACTCTCCCACAGAGCATGAATCACATCTACCATTTCAGATTGCTGTGATAGATAGGACTTGAGTTTTTCCTTGAAAATACCGCCTCCTCGGTTGTTGCTTAAAGCCCAGAGCATGATTTTCGAAAAGCTCTGAACTTTTTCCGAAGAATGACCTACTATAAAGTCTGTAAAAAGGGCCATTTCAGCCTGAAAGATCGATGGCAAGCTCTCACTATCTAACTGAGACCAACTATTTCCCAAGAACACTTCTAAAGACAGGCCAAAATCACTCTCAATTGTAGCCAGTAATTCACGCAAGAGAATCAAAAAATCTCCCCCTTGATCCTCTACTAACAAGAGAGCTGTACGATTTCTTTCTGTTTGAATCAGGGCAACTTGTCCCATCAATAAGTCCCCTAGAAGCTGTAATAAATCTTGCGATAAGTCTTGAGAATGTTGGATATGAAGAAATTGGTAGGTCAGGTATTGCTCGGGTTGTACTTGACTATCCCCCAGTAAAAAACTTGCCCAGGGAGACTTCTTCTCCTGCCAAGCTTCTTCTTCTAGCAACAGTTGCAAGAAGGCTAACTCTCTCTCTGTCAAATCCGCTTTAGCAATCTGAAGCCATGACTTCTTATAGGGAACAGTTATCATGTCCGTTTCTGTCGCAAAGCTTCTGCTTAATCTAGCATTGGGAAATAAGCTTTTCCAGTCCATAAGTGCTCCTTTTTAAGCTATTTTCTCTCATTATACACCAAAAAATAAGAAAAAGGGGAGACCTACTCCCCTTTTTGATTTATTTTTGGCGTTCAAGCTCAACTGTTGAGCCGTTAACCGTTATTTCTAAATTTTTAGCTTTGTTGATACTATACGTCCCTTCAATAGACAAGGCATCCGCACCGCCGATTGTTTCGATCGCTGCTTTGATTAGTTCAGATGCTTTTGAATCATCATAAGCAATAGAGATGGTTTTGTCCTTAGGCGAAAGTGTTCCAGTAACTGGGATTTCCATCTCAAGTCCAAGTTGAGAAGTGGATAGCGTTCCCGTAACCTTTTCCCCTTTAAGTGTCACAGTCATCGTCATACCGCTCTCAGTATGTGAGTAGGTACCATCACTTGAACTGCCACTGCAAGCAACCATTACAAAGAGTGCTGATAAAGCTGTTACCAAAAGCAATAATTTCTTTTTCATATTAAAAATCTCCTTATTTTTACTCTTATCATATAAGAATTAAAAAGATCTGTCAATCTATTTCAGGATAAAGTTTTTACTTTACAAAAAAACAAGTGTTGACTTTTCAGAATTAACGTGATATCCTTTCATTAAGTAATTACTTTATTTTTTATACAATATTTACTTGAGGTGTTTTATGAAAAAGATTTTTGCCAATAAAACCTATCTAGCGATTATCACATCTGATCTCTTATCCAATTTCGGTGATGTCCTTTACTACATAGCACTGATGAACTATGTTCTCCTTCTTCCCAATCCTAGCTTCGCTTTGTCCATCATCACCATATCTGAGACCCTTCCCACCTTTAGTCGCTTACTGACTGGCTACTGGGCAGATCGGACACCAAACAAACTAAGCACTATTCAAATGACCATGCTCCTGCGCATGGCCATCTATGGTATCTTAGGACTCATTATGACGTTTAAGCCCGCACTTTGGATTGTCATCATAGCGGCTGTCTTTAACTTTTTTTCGGATTTGGCGGGACAATACGAAAATGGCCTTTACATCCCCATTAGTCTGCGTATCATTTCCAAAGAAGACCGAGCTGAGTTTACAGGCTTTAGCCAGAGTATGGGGCTTGTCTCTAGCCTTCTGTTTCAGTCAGCAGGTGCTCTTCTCATCACGGTCATGACTTTTTCCCAATTGGCCTTTGTCAATGCCGCAACTTTTGGACTATCTTTCACTGTCTTCTCGCTGATCAAGCCGAGAATCAGACAACTATTTATTCAGAAGCCACTTGAGGAAACTAACAACCAATCGACGAAGTCTCTTTTCAAGGACATATGGCTAAATCTCACCTTAGCCTTTAGTGAGATGAAAGGTATATCTGAACTTAGGGACTGTCTCATCATTGTGCCACTTTTGAACGGACTCGGAGCTATTTTAACAACCATTTTGACCCTTGTCATGAGTGACAATAAGGATTTTATCATCATTAGTCCTGCCACTTCCCTTGCTATCTTCAATACGAGCAATATTATCGGTGCTCTACTAGGTGGCATTCTCTCTATGAATCTCTTGAAGCCTCTCTCAACCTTTAACGCCATGAAACTAGCTACATTTCTGATGACTGGTTGTCTTTTTGGCTTTTATTGCCAAAACATTTGGATTGTCCTTATCTTTCTCTTCCCTATGGGCATCATTTCAGGAGCTGTCAATCCAAAGTTGCAAACAGTGATTTACAACTCTATTTCAGAAGATAAGATTGCTACCGTCACTGCAGGTATTGTGACATGGTTTAGCTTAGGTATTGTTGCTACGCGCCTTTTTCTATCAACTCTCATGCCAATTCTTTCGGTAACTTGGATAAGTCTGCTTCTTTTCTTGCTCAGCTTGGCACTTTTGGGTTATACTATGAGTGATCTTATCAAAAAGAAAGTGTCTCTATGGAATTCTTAATCAGCAAACACCAAAGCCAAATCATCGAATACCTCTGCATTCCAACCCTTCTGTTAGCCGATTATAGTCAGGTGGATCTGACACGGGAAGAACGCGAGCTTATCAGTGATATTTATGCAGATCTGGAAACCTTGAAAAAACTCTTGGAGCCCTATAAAGATGGTATTTCCCGGTATGTCCTAACTCGCGATATTGATAATCTGATGTTAGCGCTCTACCGCAACATCCTAAAGGAGGGAAAAGATCCCAAGACCATACAAGAACTCTACCCTCTCCTGTTAGAGACATCAGAGGACAAGCTACGCAACATTTTTCTTGATGTCATCTCGCCAGACGGCGAAACCATTTCAACCGAAGAAGAGCTCCGCAATTTTTTGGAAGAAGATAGCATTTCAGAAAATCAAAAGTGGCGGGTCTTTTGGTCCTACCATCATCTCAAGGAAACCCTTGCTAATATGGTGGCACTTTACAAGAAAATCGTCCCTATCTATCAGCCTTTCTATGCCAAGTATGAACCTGAGGTTGATCAGATGATTGAGGGTCTGGATATCCTAGAGCTGTACAGAGATTCTCCCTTTGATGGCGTGGGTTTCCTAGAAAAGACCAAGAAAACTAAAGCGCGCGTCTTTGTGACTTCACCACTTCACCTGTCCAACATCTTTATGAATGATGAAGACGCCCCTGACCAACCGGTCTATATTCAAACTTACGCTAGAGCTGAACATTTTGTCAAAGGGCGTCAGGCACTTCAAAAAGACACTCTAGATATCGCCATCAAGGCGTTGAGTGACCCTATTCGTTATGAGATTTTAAGCATTGTTTCCAGCACCACTTTGAAAAACAAAGAGATCGCAGCTCAACTTGATACCACTCCTGCTAATGTCTCTTTCCACATCCAAAAACTCATTAACGCTGGCCTTCTCAACTTTTCCATTGATAAAAACCTCTCCCGATATACTCTTAATAAAGGATTTCTTAAGCAATGCTTGGAGAAAATAAGTACTGACTTCAATCTTTGATAAGCGGTTACAAAATTTTGTAAAATCCCTTGAATTTTTGATAAAAAATGGTATCATTAAGATACAGAAATCTTGCTGTGGCATACGAATTCACATCTATGTGTTGACCGACTATTTTTTGTATTTACCGGGAAACAAAAGTCTTTCTCCAGTATGTAGGCCGTTACACGCGGAAACAACTAAGGCGAAGCGAGTTGCCCACCTGCTTTTATTGCGCGGGTTCAATACAAAACGTGAATCACCGGTGCCAATGCAGCTTTTTTGCCTCCTTAGCTCAGCTGGCAGAGCAGCGGACTCTTAATCCGTGGGTCACAGGTTCGATCCCTGTAGGGGGTATGATAAGTAAAAAGGCTGATTCTTCAGCGCTTTTTTCTTTCTCAAAAAATCTTATTGAAACTAGTCACTGCTAGTAGTTTTTTGCTTATGAATAATCGTGGTTGATTTATCTGTGGAGGCATGAGCACTATCCTATTAGTTTATATCATGTCATAACTAACAAAACCTCAGCAATGCTGAGGTTTTGTTAGTTAGTTAAGGAGAGGAGGGGATTCGAACCCCCGAGCCCCGTTAAGGACTACACGCTTTCCAAGCGTGCGCACTCGGCCACTATGCGACCTCTCCATTCGATGAGTTTTCAACTCATCAAGTATATCATATTTTAGTTTTAAAATCTAGCTTCCACCCGATAAATAACTTGACCTTTATCAGAAAATTTCTTTTCATATTCCGTCATGACATTCCCCTCAAAGCTATCATCAGCATGAAGATCTAGCCAAACTTGCTTGAGAATCATACCATACTGCGAAAAGCTGGCTAGACTGTACTCAAAAAGTCCTCGGTTATCTGTTTTAAAATGAATCTCTCCATTTTCCGGTAAGATTTGTTTATAGGTCTCTAGAAATGTTTTATAGGTCAAGCGGCGCTTCTCATGCTTAGTCTTTGGCCAAGGATCAGAGAAATTTAGATACATCAAATCAACTTCACCATCTTCAAAATAGTTAGTGAGACTAGACCCGTCGACACGAAGCAACTTAACATTTGTTGCGCCACTTTCTAGAACTTTGTCCAAGGCATAGCTAATCACAGATAGTTGAATATCAATACCAATATAATTGATATCTGGATGTTTCAAGGCCATCCCTGTGATAAATCCTCCCTTACCAGATCCCACCTCAATATGAATAGGGTTATTGTTACCAAAAACCTCGTGCCACTTTCCTTTGGAAGCCTCTGGGGTCAGGATAACTAAGTTGGGATGGTTTGCTAAGTGCTCTTCTGCACCTTTTCGTTTTCTAACTCTCATGTCATCTTTCTAAAATAATTGTCTAAATTGGCGGAGCTCATAAATTTCACGGTTAACATGCTCCATATCCCTACCGTCATAGAACTTCAAAATCTGTGACAAATAAGAAAGCTGGCCGTACCAATAGAGCTTTTTCTTAACAAGGTCATTATTTTTATAACCATAATAGCTCAGCCATTCTTCCCAACGAGCATGCGGAATGTAGTGACTTAAGATGTGCGCCACATCGTACATACGATCTGTCAAGCGAACCGAATCCCAATCCACCAGATAGACCATACCGCTCGTCGTGATAATCCAATTACTATGACGAACATCCCCGTGAACAATAGTTGCAAGCTCGGGATTAAAATCTGGAAGCGTCCGTTTCAGTTCACTAACAATGGATTGCAAGTAGGTATTTTCCCGCAGTTGCATAGGAGCATTTTTATCCCAGTCTTGAAGAAGTTCAAAAGGATTTTCAATACTGTAATTCAGTTGTAAGAGCTGATTGACTAATGCTTTTGAGCGATGTAACTGTTGTAAAATTTGAGCAATCTGCTTGCTGTTCATGTCTGATTTGCTTAATAATCGACCGTCTAACCACTCTTGAGCACTCATCATATCGCCATTTACTGTGCGTTTAGCCCACAACAGTTGCGGCGCAATTTGCTCCTTAGCTAAGGCTGCCAAAATCGGTGTTGTGTTTAATTTTACAAAAACGCGTTCGCCATTTGGATAAACACCCATAAAAGCTTGGCCACTTTTTCCCATTAAGGGTTTTAAGGTTAAGTCTTTATCTGTCGTAGTCACCTTAACCCTCCTTTTTCTCTTGTCATTCCTTATTATTTTACTTGTTTTCAAGCCTCTAGTCAATTATCTTCTTTACTTTGTAGGCTAGGTAACCCTCAACCAGAAGGACGCTGGTGAGCAATAGCAGAGCGATTTTATACCTATCTCCTGCACCAGCCATTTCCACTAGCGTCAATAGATACAGGACAACTCTAAGAAAACTATGCAGATTGGCTTTTTTTAAAGCATTTCCGCTTGGAAACAGCTGTGTCAGGTACTGGTAATCGTAATGCTTAGCCAGTGCTAAGAGTTGAAATGCCAATAGGTAGTTGAAGAAGAACGCTATCCCAGCTCCTAGCCAATATTCTTTGATAAATAGGACCGCAAGAAGCGCCAAGAAAGCTAATCTTAGGGTCAAAGCTAGGTAATCTCCCGACCTTAAAAAAGCACGCAAATAAAGATTTTGCCAAGTTTTTTTAGGAGTCTTTGCAAGCCATTTTGTCACACCATCTAAATAAGAACGGCGTTTGACACTAGAAGAAATCCCCTTAACCTTTGTAAACAGAGCAAAAAATTTCAAAATTGTCTGCTGTCGCCTGCGCTCTGCCTCAATGGCAATTTGCCAATTCAACTGATTTCCTGATAGCAGTTTTCCTACTTTGAATTGCATGACTAAGAATTTTACAATCAATAATATCGTAGCAAGGGCTATAAACTCCCATAAGGAGCGACCTAAGGCTAGAAAAATAGGATAAAGGCCAATCAGAAGAAGCATCTGAAGTCCCCCCCAGATCAGAAAAGCATATAAACCTGCTTGTTTGATCCAGCTTACTAGTTCCTTTTCTTTGGGAAGGAGGTAGAGCTGATCAGCAGATTCCAAATAAGTTGCTGGACTTCCAAATGACAGTGAAACCAAAATCAAGGCGAGTAAAGCTGTGATGACTCCAAAAGGATTATCTGGGAACTGTCGCAACAGCTGACTATACTGATAGAGCAGAAAACCAGCTAAAAAAAGCAATACTAAGACAAAATGGTCATTGAGAACATATTTTAAATAGTTGAGGCACTGCTTATGAAACTGTTGCCTGCGTTTAATAAAAAGACGATTCATCTTAACCTTCTTTCGTCAGTGCTAGATAAATATCATTAAGAGAAGCACTGCTATTCCCAAAAGTCTCTCGAAGGTCATCTAGTGTCCCTTGTGCCCTGACTTCTCCTTTGTGAAGAATGACAAAGCGATCACACATTTTCTCAGCCGAGTCCAGGACATGTGTTGACATCAAAATCGATGTCCCTTTTTCTTTTTCAGCTGCTAGAAGACCGATTAAATCATTGATGGCTAAAGGATCAAGCCCTAAGAATGGCTCATCCACAATCAAGAGACTTGGGTTGACCACAAAGGCACAGATAATCATCACCTTCTGTTTCATTCCTTTTGAAAACTGGGTTGGAAACCAATCTAACTTATCAGAGAGGCGGAAAGTATCTAGTAAAGACTTGGCCCTATCTAGAGCTGTCTCCACAGGAATATCGTAGGCCATGGCAATTGTTTCAATATGTTCACGTAAGGTCAGCTCTTCATAAAGGCTCGGCGTCTCTGGAATAAAACCAATCTTTGAACGATAAGCTGCTGCATCATCAGATAACGTGAGGCCATCAATGGCAATTCTCCCCTCATAGGGCGTCAAAAGTCCTATAATCTCATTGATCGTGGTAGATTTCCCTGCACCATTTAAGCCAATAAGGCCCACCAATTCACCATCAGCAACCTCAAAGGTCACTTTTTTTAAGACTGGCAGATTGACATATCCGCCTGTTACATTTTCTAGTTTTAGCATTCTTTTCTCTCACTTTTTTGATATAATGATTATACCAAAAATGATGGAAAGTTAGGTAAGTAAAATGGCAGATTGTATTTTTTGTAAAATCATCTCTGGGGATATCCCTTCCTGTAAGATTTATGAGGATGAGGAAGTGCTAGCTTTTCTAGATATTTCTCAAACGACTAAAGGGCATACCCTACTCATCCCAAAGATCCACGTTAGAAATATCCTAGACATGACCGAAAGCACTGCTTCTAGCCTTTTTGCTCGCCTGCCAAAAATTGCGCGTGCCCTACAAAAAGCTACTGGAGCACCAGCCATGAACATCATTAACAACAGCGAAGAAATAGCTGGTCAGACGGTTTTTCACGCCCATATTCATCTCGTTCCCCGATACGGCTCAGAAGACGGCCTTTCTATCCGTTACACGACCAACGAACCTGATTTTGCGGTTTTGGGAAAAATGGCAGAGCAGATTGCCAAGGAGGTTACTGATGAAGCTTAAACCCTTTCTCATCACAGGACTTCTGGCTGCGGGAGCGACTTATCTCTACAAAAATCAAGACAAAATCACACGTCAGTTCAATGAGACAAGCGCTCGCATCAAAGAAAGCCAAACAAGCCTTTCAACGATTAAGAATAGCTTGACAACCTTAACAGAACAAAAAGCTAACCTGGAAACTATCAATCAAGACTTAACCTACCAGTTCCGAGTTTTTAATCAGGAAATACAAGCCCACCTAGCCCAAATTAAATCCGTAACTGACAAATACCAGAGCAAAGGAGACTCATGAGAGACGATATCACCTTAAATAGTCGTGCCGCTTCCCTGTCAGATCAGCTGATTACAGTCTTTGAAACCATATTTGACCCTGAAATTGAGCTGGATATCTACAATTTGGGACTGATTTATGACATCAACCTAGACGAAAGCGGACATCTAGAATTACTAATGACCTTTACGGACACTAACTGTGGTTGCGCAGATACTATGCCCACCGAAATTGCTGACAAATTAACCAAGATTGACGGCATTAACTCCGTTAAGGTCAACATTACCTATACCCCTGTATGGAAGATGACCCGCATTTCACGTTACGGGCGTATCGCCCTTGGGATTAGCCCTCGTGGCGGAAAATGAGCCTCTGGGCTTATTTTTTTATCAAAAATACCAAAAAAGGCTTGACTCTGACCTTACGTCAGCCTTTAATATAAACTTTGAGAGGAGAAGAGTGATGAAAACTGTAAAAGAAGTGAGTCAGCTAGCTGGCGTTAGTATTCGTACTTTACATCATTACGACAAGGTAGGGTTACTAAAACCGACGGCCTTGTCCCAATCAGGCTACCGCCTCTACGACGACCAGGCACTCTTGCGTCTGCAGACCATACTGTTATTTCGTGAACTCGACATGCCTCTCAAATACATTTTAGACTTGCTTGATGCGGATGAAGTCACGAAGCAACATATTTTAGCAGAGCAACTTCAAATTTTGCAACTAAAACGGCGCCATTTAGACAAAATCATCGGGCTCACGCAAGCACTGATAAAAGGAGACGATAAAATGGATTTCACAACATTCAATCAAGAAGAGCTAAAAGCCTTACAAGAAGAAGCTAAGTCAAGATGGGGGCATACTGAAGCCTATCAAGACTTTCAAGCTAGAAATGCCGTAGCCGATGTCGCTAAACTCAATAGCGACATGATGACGATCTTTGCACAATTCAAGCCCTTGATGACCTTGACAGTTGACGACAGCTTGGTTCAGCGACAGGTCAAACACTTGCAAAGCTATATCAGCCAACACTTTTACCCTTGTAACAATCAAATACTAGAAGGTCTTGGGGAAATGTACAGCTCGGATAGCCGATTTACGGAGACCATTGATCAGCATGCTGGACAAGGGGTTAGCCAGTTTGTCAGCCAAGCTATTGCCCATTTTGTCAAACTGTAGGCCCTTCATATCAAAAGGCTTAGAACATTTTCTAAGCCTTTTCCAATATTCAAATAGAACTTTTCCGTCCTTACAGAAGTCTGATGAATCCCTTACCACTTCTATTTGGTAAGCCCTTTTATGGCGGCAACAAAATCCTCGGGATGGTGGTAAGAAAAACTCTGTTTGAGGGGGTAATGTTCAAAAATAGGTGCCGCGATATTATCAAAAGATAGCACTGGTTTTTGATTGGTAATAACGTGCTCCAACAGCTCATTTAATTTGGTCCCATGATTGATATCAAGGTAGATATCGCAATTCCTTATCATATCTTCTAAGATGTAACCAATAACACGTGGATGGAGAAAGACATTTTCTTGACTACTTAATTTTTTTAAGTTATTGGCAACACCTGTAAAAGCTGTGATATGGAATTCATAATCAGGGAGCTGCTTCACAAGGTATTCTATGTTTTGTAAGCAATGGGTATTGGTTATCATGAGCAACCTTCCCTTGTAGCGTTTTTGAGGAAGAGCCACTTGAAGAGACTCCCATTTTTTCAAAATAGTTGCCCACTCCAATACATGGTATTCCCACCAAACCCCACGCAAACGCCCAGAAGAATAGGTGTTCCAAGGCTTATCTCCAGAAATGTAGTGAAGAACTTTAGGAAGAGGATCAAGACTTAATTCAAATAAGCGCCTATGTCGATAGGAAAAAGCACCTTGATCAAAACCAATTTGAAAATTGTATCGATCATCTAGCCAAATAGCTTCATGCCCTAAAACCATGTTCAAAATGGTTTGGTCCCCTTCTCGGATTGTTTCTTTTTCTTGCTGGGTTCTTTCAACTAATGTTGCCGTGATATTTTCAGCTCTCCACCGTTTGTTGTTGATTAGCATCATGCCAGAATTAAAGCCAATTCCATAACCAAAACAACTTCGAACAACAGCTAGATAATGAGCACTAACATCTGTGGACAATAGGTCATCAAGTTGATTGGTGATGATGATATCACTGTCTAGGTAAAGCACCTTATCCTCAGAGACAAATTGAGGAATAAAGTAACGTGCAAAAGCCATGTAAGTGATATGTGAAAAACCAGCGTACCATTCGGTGTTTAGAGGGACATCTAATAATTTCACATCAACTAAATCACTTCCTATCTGGTTTAGTAATCTTTTATAATGGATAAACCATTCTTTAGGAATATCCTGATTGAAAATGTAAATTTTAAGATGGCTGTTATGAAAGATTAGCGACTTCATTGTGGTTTCAATCTGGCGAATGTAGCCATAGTCACCAGCTAAAACGACTGCCTGAAGTTCTTTCTTTGGTTCATCTTGGGTTTGATACTTGGACGTTAAAAGAGAGGTGTCTATTTCGGTCATCTACTTCCTCCTCCCTCTACTCATATAGACAGGAGCAAGAGGGGCTAAATGTTATTATTTTCCACTTCTCTCCCTATTCCAGAAGTCGGTAACAGCTCCTTTAGAGGCAGAAGACACGGTGTGGGCGTATTTACCGAGGACACCGCGAGAGTAAAGCGGTGGAATGACCGTCGTTTTCTTGCGGTCTTCGATTTCTTGGTCGGACACGTGCATGGTGATTTCCTTAGTATCTTGGTCCACCGTTACCAAATCTCCTGTGCGGAGGTAGGCGATTGGTCCTCCGTCTTGGGCTTCAGGAGCAATGTGACCGACGACCAGACCATAGGTTCCGCCAGAGAAGCGACCGTCTGTCAGAAGGGCTACCTTGTCTCCTTGGCCTTTTCCGACAATCATGGAAGAAAGAGACAGCATTTCAGGCATACCAGGCCCACCTTTTGGTCCAACATAGCGGACAACGACAACATCACCATCGACGATTTCGTCAGTCAAGACAGCTTCAATTGCCTCTTCTTCTGAATCAAAGACCTTAGCTGGTCCAGTATGGTTGCGGACTTTCACGCCAGAAACCTTAGCAACAGCTCCTTCCGGTGCTAGGTTTCCTTTCAAGATAATCAGAGGTCCGTCCGCACGTTTTGGATTTTCAAGTGGCATGATGACATCTTGACCTGGAGTCAAGTCTGCAAAATTCTCTAGGTTTTCAGCAACGGTTTTACCTGTACAGGTGATGCGGTCGCCATGGAGGAAGCCGTTTTTAAGCAAGTATTTCATGACAGCTGGAACGCCGCCGACATTGTAGAGGTCTTGGAAGACATATTTTCCTGATGGTTTCAGGTCTGCCAAGTGAGGCACGCGCTCTTGGAAGTCATTGAAATCTTCCAAGGTCAAGTCAACGTTTGCAGCGTGAGCAATGGCTAGCAAGTGAAGAGTAGCGTTGGTGGAGCCACCGAGTGCCATGGTGACTGTAATGGCATCTTCAAAGGCTTCACGCGTCATAATGTCAGATGGTTTGATGCCCAGTTCTAACATGCGGACAACTGCACGACCTGCTTCTTCAATGTCCGCTTTTTTCTCGGGAGATTCAGCAGGGTGAGAGGAAGAGCCTGGAATGGACATACCCATGACCTCAATGGCTGTCGCCATGGTATTAGCAGTGTACATACCGCCACAGCCACCAGGGCCAGGGCAGGCATTACACTCAATTTGACGGACTTCTTCGGCCGTCAAATCGCCGTTGTTCCACTTACCAATACCTTCAAAGACTGAAACGAGGTCAATATTTTTACCATTCAGATTGCCTGGAGCAATGGTTCCGCCGTAGGCAAAAACAGCAGGAATGTCCATGTTGGCAATGGCAATCATGGAGCCTGGCATATTTTTATCACAGCCACCGATAGCGACGAAGGCATCAACATTGTGCCCCCCCATGGCGGCTTCAATGGAATCTGCGATGATATCACGGGAAGTCAAGGAGAAACGCATACCAGGAGTTCCCATGGCAATCCCGTCCGCAACGGTAATGGTACCATATTGAACAGGCCAGGCACCTGCGTCTTTGACACCTTCTTTGGCTAATTTTCCAAAGTCATGCAGGTGCATATTACAAGGGGTATTTTCCGCCCAAGTTGAAATGACTCCGACGATTGGGGAGTCAAAGTTTTCGTCCTGCATACCAGTTGCACGAAGCATGGCACGGTTGGGTGATTTGACCATGGAATCATAGATTGCTGAACGATGGCGTAAGTCTTTTAAATGATTAGCTGTCATTAACCTGTCCTCTTATCCTATATTTTCTATATTCTACCATATTTAGCTTTCTTTGTCAGAGTTTTCTGTCAATTCTTCAAAATGATGTTTGTTAGAGACATGAATCGACAAAAATGCTATGACGGATCTTGCTATAACTGAACAGTAACAATTGTCAAAGCTCAGACACCATTTAAGAGGTAACAAAAACACCTGAACCCCTAAGGATTTCAGGTGTCAGAAGCGAGTAAAAGGCGGATTTGATTAGCTATCTCATCTTTTTCAACGAGTCTTTGCAAGGCTTCTGAAATATTGCAAATAAAGTCAATCGCTCTTATTTCGCCAAAATAGCTAGGGTCTCAAGCAAGCTATCGGCATGAATCTCAATAGTATCTCCCGTTGCTTTAATCTTAACCTCAACAATACCATCTGCTGCTTTCTTACCAACCGTAATACGAATTGGCAGACCAATCAAATCGCTATCTGAGAATTTTGAACCTACACGCTCGTTACGATCGTCAGTCAAGACATCATAGCCAGCCGTCATTAGGTTGTTCTCAATACTTTGTGTCAGAGCTTGTGCTTGTTCATCTTTCGTATTGACTGTGATTAAATGCACGTCGTAAGGAGCTAATTCTTTAGGGAAGTTGATCCCCCAAGCAAACTTATACTCACCTTTTGGCGTCTTATTGACAAAGAGTCTGGCATGCTGCTCAATCACGGCTGACAAGATACGGCTGACACCGATACCATAACAGCCCATGACAATTGGAACTGCTTTGCCATTTTCATCCAAAATCGTACCGTTCATACTATCTGTATAGCGGGTTCCTAACTTAAAGATGTGACCAATCTCGATACCGCGAGCAAATTGGAGCACACCTTGACCGTCAGGGGACTGCTCTCCTTCTTTAACCTCACGGACATCAACATACTCTGCAGTGAAATCACGATTAGGATTGACACCTATCAAGTGGTATCCATCTTGGTTGGCACCAGCAACAGCATTTGCCAAATCCTGCACTTTGCGATCTGCAACAATACGAACCTCTTCACCCAAACCAACTGGTCCAAGTGAACCAAAGCTTGCTCCAAAGACCTTCAAAGCCTCTGTCTCACTTGCTGGTTCGAGGAAATCTGCTGCAAGGTAGTTTTTCAATTTCACATCATTGACCTGATCATTACCAACAAGAAGCGCAACCACGGGTTTTTCGTCCGCAATAAACAGAAGTGTTTTGATGGTGTTTTCCTCTGAAATATTCAAAAAGTTCGCCACGTCATCAATTGATTTGCAGTCCGGCGTTGCTACTTTTGCAAGCTCTTCTGCAACTACATTTTTAACAGCTGGCTTATAGTAGTTTGTCGCCATTTCAAGGTTTGCAGCGTAACTTGATTCAGAAGAGTAAGCAATCGTATCCTCACCCGACACCAACCATGAACTCAATTCCGATTTAATCTGCTCAAGAACCTCTGCTGGGATTTCTTCAAGAGAAGCAATTGACTTATCTAAGACCAACCAGCGATCAAGGTCTGTACGATCTGGAGTAACAGCCATAAACTCTTGTGAGTCCTTGCCTCCCATAGCTCCGCCATCACCAATAATAGCTTTAAAATCAAGCCCAGCACGAGTGAAAATCGCTTCATAGGCCTTACGGTAATCTTCGTAAACAAGATCAAGATCTTCGTAATCCTTATGGAAACTATACGCATCTTTCATGATGAATTCACGTGTCCGAAGAAGACCATTACGAGGGCGTTTTTCATCACGATATTTAGACTGAATCTGATAAAGGCTAAGAGGTAGTTGTTTATAAGAACTAACCGCATCGCGCACTAGTGTTGTGAACGTCTCTTCATGAGTTGGCCCCAAAATGAAATCTGATTTGTCGCGATTTTTGAGTTTGTAAAGGTCTTCACCGTAAGTCTCGTAACGACCAGACTCACGCCATAAGTCTGCTGTCAAAAGAGCCGGCGCTAGCATTTCTACAGCACCAATCTTGTCAAATTCCTGACGCATAATGGTCTTGAATTTTTCAATAACACGGTTTGCAAGTGGCAAGTAAGCATAAATACCTGCAGACACCTGACGAACATAACCAGCACGCAACATAAGGGCATGACTGATAACCTGAGCATCGCTTGGCATTTCGCGAAGCGTTGGAATAAGCATTTTAGACTGTTTCATAAATAGTAATATACAAAGGGCATCCGTCACTAGGCAAAAAAAGAAATTTGAGTCGTTTGTAGACTCGTGGATAGATTTCTCTTCTCACACAGGACCTGAGCCCATGTTTCATTCCTTTCCAATAATTAACATGTATGGCTTTAGAAAAAAGCACGCATAATATCATTCCAAGTCACTGCAATCATCAATAAAACCATGATTGCAACACCTGCTAGCGTGATGTATGATTCTGTCTCCTGCTTGAGCGGTTTCCGACGAATCGCTTCGAGGATATTGATAACGATTTTTCCGCCATCCAAAGCAGGGATAGGAATCAGGTTAAAAATCCCTAAATTGATCGAAATCATAGCCATCAAGCTTAGAAGATCCTCTAAACCATTTGCAGCAGCTTGACTGGACATCTGGTACATGGCAACAGGGCCACCCAATTTATTGAGGCTAAAGTTAGTAATGAGACCTCTAAGTGCAGTTACGATAGCTGTCGCACCACGCCAAGCCATTTGAAAACCACCCAGGATTTTATCTCCAATACCCGTTTTCAGACTATATTGAACCCCAATGAGGTACTGACCTTCTTTTTTCTCGGGAGTCACACTAATATCTTTTGTATTACCCCTGCGTTCAATCGTCAAGGCTAGTTGGTCTCCCTCTGTGAAATCTGCTGTTTCTGCACCGATAGCATCAACCAGCTCCTGCCAGTTAGAGACCTTTGCCCCATCTACCTCAAGAATTGTATCACCAGATTGCAAACCCGCTTTCTGGGCAGGGCTATTATCAACCACTCGAACCTGGGCCGTCTCTGTATTGGGTACGCCTCCTTGGAGGAATACCAAAACAATAAAGGTTACGATTCCAAGAATGAAGTTGTTCAACGGACCTGCAAAATTCGTGATTAGCCGTCCCCAGATGCTGGCATTTTGATACTGAACATCTAAAGGAGCTATGCGCACCTCTGTGCCATCTTCCTCAACAATCGTGGCGTCGTGATCAACAGAGAAAGTCTTTGTCTCATCAAGGACAATTCCCGTCAAAGTCAATTCCTTTTCCAAATCATACTGGGTAATATTTATAGGCAGAGCTGTCTTATCAACGACCTTATCTGACAGATTGATTCGTGTGACAACACCCTCAGAATTAAAACTCAGACTCGCAGGTGTGCCCGTTTTTATATCGACATCGTCATCGCCCCAGCCAGCCATACGAACATAGCCACCTAGCGGTAACATCCTAATGGTATAAGCGGTGCCATCTTTCCCGATATGGGCAAAAATCTTAGGTCCCATACCAATGGCAAATTCACGAACTAGAATGCCTGATTTTTTGGCAAAATAGAAATGGCCGAATTCATGAACGGTGACGATAATACCAAAAATAATAATAAACGATAGAATTCCTAACATAAATCCTCCCTAAAACAAACCAAAGAAGTGCATGATAGGAAAGACAAAAATCATGCTATCAAAGCGATCAAGAACACCACCATGTCCAGGAATGAGCTTTCCAGAGTCTTTCACACCAAAATACCGTTTTAAAGCACTTTCGACCAAATCACCCAATTGGGCAAAAACACTGAAAATGGCAACAAAAATCAACATGACAAAGAAATTTTGTGGAGCATAGACCGCCGGTTTAATCAACATAAACACAAAAGCAACGACAACCGCAGATAAAATGCCTCCAATACTGCCTTCGATAGTCTTATTAGGAGAGACACGTGGAAGAAGCTTACGTTTCCCATAGGATTTTCCAATCAGATAAGCTCCTGTATCCGTTGCCCAAACGATAAAGAGAGCTAAGAGTACCTTGTCAATACCAGCAATGCGAGCATTGATTAAATTTTGAAAACCAATGCCCACGTAAAAGCTAGCTGCTATCGGAAAAATGGCATCATCAAAACTATATTTACCGAAATTGAGCACTGTACCGGATAAGATAAAGAAGACTAAAATGGTATAGGCACTAATGCTTGCATCCGTAGGCAAAAAGGGCAAATAATGATCCATCGGCACTGCTAGAACAAAAGTTCCCAACATTGCCATCAGCCCTTCAAAAGAATACACTTCAAATCCCTTCATTTTAACAATTTCAGCAACACCAATCATCGCTAAGACACCTACAAAGAGCTGAAAAGGAAGACCGCCTACCCAAAGAAAAGGCAGGAAAATAGCCAAGGCTATGCCTCCAAAAATAACACGTTTATCCATCTCTACTCTCCTCCTAAACACCACCAAAGCGACGGTTGCGACGATTATATTCTGCAATAGCAGCCACTAGGCCATCCTCTTTAAAATCTGGCCAAAGCACATCGGTAAAATAAAACTCACTATAAGCCGCCTGCCAAGGCAGAAAATTACTGAGGCGCAATTCCCCACTGGTCCGAATAATCAAATCAGGATCGCGATAAAGGTACGGCAATTTAGCAGTGCTTAGGTAGTTGGCTAGTAAATCCTCTGTAATGTCGCCTGTATTAAAGCGGGCATCCAAAACATCCTGTGCTACTTGTCTAACCGCACTCACAATCTCAGCGCGTCCACCATAATTGAGGGCAAAATTGAGAATCAACCCCGAATTGCGTCTAGTCAGCTCCCGAGCTTTCTCCAAAGCATCTAATGTCTCCTTAGGCAGACGATTCGTATCTCCTATCATTTGAATTTTGACATTGTTTCGATGGAGTTCCGGCACATACTTGTCAAAGAATTCAACGGGTAAATTCATGATGAATTTTACTTCATCCTCTGGGCGAGTCCAGTTTTCCGTCGAAAAGGCATAAACAGTCAACACCTTAACCCCTAATTCTGAAGCTTTAATCGTCACGGCCTGTAAAGCATCCATACCTGCTTTGTGCCCCATGACACGAGGTTGCATTCTTTTTTTAGCCCAACGCCCATTACCATCCATGATAATCCCGATATGCTTTGGAATTTTTTCTAGTGGAACAGCGTTAGCTTTCTCTTTTTTGATGAATCTAAACATAAAAGTCCCTATCATTTTATACTTTCCCTTCTATTCTACCATAATTTAAGCTGATAATCTCATTTTCCCTCTCCAAGTCAGAAAATTTCAGTTAAGTTGGTTTTACTCGATTTTTAAAGCGCTTCCAATTTAAGACGATTTATGCTATAATGAAGCAAAAGGAGGTGTCTTTATGACCAAACAGGCTTATCACCATATTTTAGTTGGTATCGATGGTTCCTCTCAAGCAGAACGTGCCTTTGAAAAAGGCTGCGCTGTTGCGATGCGTAATGAAGCTGTACTCGTTTTAGCTCACATTATTGACATCCGCACCTTACAAAACGTTGCTGCACTTGATACCTTTGTCTTTGAAACGCTTGAAAAAGATGCCCGAGAAATGCTAGAGGCTTATAAACGAGAGGCTATAGACAAAGGGGTCAAAGAAGTTAAAGTTGTCCTAGAGTTTGGTAGCCCTAAAAACCTCTTGGCGATAGATATCCCTGAGCAAGAAAACATTGACTTGATTCTCCTAGGGGCTACAGGACTAAATACTTTTGAACGACTGCTCCTTGGTTCTTCTTCTGAATATATTATGCGTCATGCTAAGGTTGATATCCTTATCGTCCGAGATGAGAATAAGACGCTTTAACACAAAAACCAGCCTAATTAGGCTGGTTTTCTTATTCTACCTCTTCAACTGCCGAATCATCACCCTCAGCAACGACAGGGGTTAAATCAGATGCCGTCGGTGTGATTACGCGTTTAATCGCTGACAATTCAAATGTCAAGTAAACACCATCCACATCCAAAACAATGGTTTTTGCATCTCTATCCACTTCATCAACAGTAGCGTACATGCCACCAATAGTAACTACTTCATCACCTTTTTTGAGTTGATCAAGCTGATTTTGACGGTTTTGAGCTTGCTTTCTTTGCTGACGGCTGGTAAAAAACATCATGCCCACCATCATCACAAGCATAATTAAAATAGTTGGATTCATTTTGACCTTCTTTCTTTACATTAACTTCCTAAACAGACCAAATCATTAAAAATCAGCCACGTTATGGTAAACTTTTTGCACATCATCGTCTGCTTCTAGTGCATCGATAAGTTTTTCAAAAATCACCAAATCTTCGCCAGATAATTCGACTTCAGACTGTGGAATCATCTCAAGCTCTGTCACTTGAAACTCTGAAATACCGTTGTCACGCAAAGCGACCAGCGCCTTGTGCAAATCAGTTGGTGCCGTGTAAACGGTGATTGAACCGTCTTCTGCTTCAACATCATCTACTTCAACGTCTGCTTCAAGAAGCAACTCAAAGATGCTGTCTGCATCATCGCCTGCAAAAACGATGACACCTTTCTTATCAAAAAGGTAAGATACTGAACCAGCAGCACCCATGTTACCACCATTTTTACCATAAGCCGTACGAACATTTGCTGCTGTACGGTTGACATTTGATGTCAAGGTATCTACGATAATCATTGAACCATTTGGTCCAAAACCTTCATAACGCCCTTCAACGAAGGTCTCGTCCGTGTTTCCTTTAGCCTTGTCGATAGCTTTGTCAATGACATGCTTTGGCACCTGCGCTTGCTTTGCACGGTCGATGACAAATTTTAGAGCAGAGTTGGTCTCTGGATCTGGATCACCTTGTTTAGCAGCTACATAAATTTCAACACCGAATTTCGCATAAACTTTAGACGTTGCGCCGTCTTTAGCTGTTTTTTTAGCAACAATATTTGCCCATTTACGTCCCATGGGTAATCTCCTCTTTCGTTTTTTTGTTTTTCTTTTAAAAATAGCAGAGCTATCTTCCTATAACTTCCTTATTATAGCATTTTGCTAGACTTTAGTAAAATAGGTTTTTAGCCGAGTTTATGTTTCAAATACTGACCTGTATAACTTTCAGCGACTTGCGCCACTTCTTCAGGAGTACCAGTAGCCACAATCGTACCGCCACCAACACCACCTTCTGGCCCAAGGTCAATGATGTGATCTGCTGTTTTGATAACATCTAGATTGTGCTCAATGACCAGCACTGTATTGCCCTCATCAACAAAACGATCCAAGACCTTAATCAGACGAGCAATATCATCTGTGTGAAGACCTGTCGTTGGCTCATCTAGGATATAGAAAGACTTGCCGGTCGAGCGTTTGTGAAGTTCGCTAGCCAGTTTCATCCGCTGAGCTTCTCCTCCAGAAAGGGTCGTTGCTGGTTGCCCCAAAGTCACATAACCAAGGCCGACGTCCTTGATTGTCTGCACCTTACGAGCAATCTTTGGAATCGCCGCAAAAAAGTCAACCGCATCATCCACCGTCATGTCAAGAATTTCTGCAATATTTTTATCCTTGTAACGAACCTCTAAGGTTTCAGAATTATAGCGTGTCCCATGACAAACCTCGCACGGCACATAAACGTCTGGCAAAAAGTGCATCTCAATTTTGATAATGCCATCACCTGAGCAAGCCTCACAACGTCCCCCTTTTACGTTGAAAGAGAAACGCCCCTTCTTGTAGCCACGAATCTTAGCTTCATTGGTCTGGGCAAAAAGGTCACGAATATCATCAAAAACACCTGTATAAGTGGCTGGATTCGACCGTGGCGTACGCCCGATTGGGCTCTGATCAATATCAATCAAGCGCTCAATGTGCTCAATACCCGTGACAGACTTGTGCTTCCCTGGTTTTTCAGAATTGCGATTGATTTTTTGAGCAATAACCTTTTTCAGAATGCTGTTGACAAGGGTGGATTTTCCTGAACCTGACACCCCAGTTACGGCTACAAATTTCCCAAGAGGGAACTTAGCATCAACATGTTTCAGGTTATTTTCGCTAGCACCTTTGACCTCAATAAATCGACCATTGCCAGCGCGCCGTTCCAAAGGAACGGGGATACTTTTTTGACCAGATAAATACTGACCTGTGATGGACTTAGGATTTTTAGCCACTTCTTGTGGCGTTCCTGAGGCGATGACTTCCCCACCGAATTGACCAGCCCCTGGACCAATATCAATCAGCCAATCCGCCTCCATCATGGTATCTTCATCATGCTCAACCACAATCAGCGTATTGCCTAAATCGCGCATTTTTTTCAAGCTTGAAATCAATCGGTCGTTATCACGTTGATGAAGGCCAATAGAGGGCTCGTCAAGGACATAAAGCACACCACTCAAGTTAGACCCAATTTGCGTAGCCAAACGAATACGCTGACTTTCTCCACCTGATAATGTCCCTGCAGCGCGAGACAGGGTCAAATAGTTAAGCCCTACATTATTAAGGAAAGTCAATCGGTCTTTGATTTCTTTTAAAATCGGACGCGCAATCTGAACATCATTGCCGGTCAAATCCAAGTGACTAACAACAGACAGGTGATCCTCAATAGAAAGGTCAGAAATCTCTGCGATATTGAGCCCTTTTTCACCACCAACACGGACAGAAAGCGCTGCTTCATTGAGACGATAACCATGACAACTATGACACTTGAGCTCATTCATGTAGGCACGCATCACCGTCCTTGTGTAGTCGCTATTGGTTTCATGGTAGCGACGGTTAATGTTTGTCACAAGCCCTTCAAACACAATATCGATATCCCTAATACCACCAAAATCATTTTCATAATGAAAATGAAACTCACGCTCGCCAGAACCGTAGAGGATAATCGACTTATCTGCGTCTGTCATTTCTTCCCAAGGGGTATCCATCGAAATCCCAAACTGTTCCATAGCCTGCTCAAGCATCATGGGATAATAGTTTGACGAAATCGGATTCCAAGGCGCAAGTGCCCCTTCTCTCAGGGTTAAACTGCTATCTGGAACAACCAGATCAATATCAACCTCAAGCTTCATTCCTAGACCATCACAGGTCTCACAGGAGCCAAATGGAGCATTAAACGAGAAGAGTCTTGGTTCAAGCTCAGGAACTGTAAAACCACAAGCTGGGCATGAATAATGCTCTGAGTACAGCAATTCATTGCCGTCCATGGTATCAATAATCAGATAGCCGTCTGCTAAGCGAAGGGCAGACTCGATAGAGTCAAAAAGACGGGAGCGAATCCCTTCTTTGTTGACCAAACGGTCAACCACCACTTCAATATCATGCATCTTGCTCTTAGATAACTCTGGTACTTCCGTCACATCATAGATGTCTCCATCCACACGAACACGGACATAGCCATCTTTTTGCACCTTCTCAAAAATAGACTTGTGTTGCCCTTTTTTGCGACGAACAACAGGGGCTAAAATCTGCATCCGTGTCCGCTCAGGCAAGCCCAAAACCTCATCAACAATTTGCTCTACAGAGGAAGCTGAAATAGCTCCATGACCATTGACACAGTAAGGCACACCCACACGCGCATAGAGTAAGCGTAGGTAATCATTAATCTCGGTGGCTGTCCCAACCGTCGAGCGAGGGTTTTTACTAGTCGTTTTTTGATCAATGGAAATAGCAGGGCTAAGACCATCAATGGAATCCACATCCGGCTTTTCCATATTACCCAAAAATTGACGCGCATAGGCAGACAAAGACTCCACATAGCGGCGCTGCCCTTCTGCGTAGATGGTATCAAAAGCCAGACTAGACTTCCCTGAACCAGACAATCCCGTCACCACCACCAACTTGTCACGCGGAATCTCCACATCGATGTTTTTTAAATTATGGGCACGCGCCCCATGAATCACTAATTTATCTTGCATAATCTAAGATATATTGGGCCTTAGAGCAATCTTGTAGACTGTTCTTATCGGAAAATGAGGACAACAATGTTTTCCTTATTAGACCGATCAACTTAGGCCCCTCTTTAATCCCCTTTAATCTAACTAGAACGAGGCCTGTCCCCGCCCTTCAAATACTCCATATTATATCATAAATCCAGAAAAAATATTTCATTCGCAAACAGTTTTTGGTATAATAGAGGGTGCGCTTATGCAGACAATATCAAAAGGAGGGCATCACATGAAACAGATTTTTCGATCTACCGTGACAGATTTAGAAGAAATCCAAACCTTTGAACCCGGAGCTTGGATTAACCTGGTTAACCCCTCCCAGAGCGAATCAATGGAAATAGCCGAGCATTATAAGATTGATATCGCAGATCTGCGAGCTCCACTTGATGCGGAAGAATCATCTCGTATCGCAGTTGAGGATAGCTACACACTTATTATTGTAGACGTTCCCATGCAAGAAGAGCGCAATGGTCGCAGCTACTATGTCACCATTCCCCTAGGTATTATCGTTGCTCAAAATGTGGTCATCACTACCTGCTTGGAAGAAGTTCCCCTCTTTGATCAATTCAAATTTGGTCGTGTCCGAAACTTTTATACCTTCATGAAGACACGCTTTGTCTTTCAGCTCCTTTATCGTAATGCTGAAATTTTCCTAACAGCCCTGCGGTCTATCGACCGACAAAGCGATAAGATCGAGGCTGAACTCGAAAAAGCGACCAAAAACGAAGAACTGATCAACATGATGGAACTTGAAAAATCTATCATCTACCTAAAGGCATCCCTGAAAATTAACGAGCGAATCGTCAAAAAATTGACTGGCAATGCCTCCAGCCTCAAAAAATACGCAGAGGACGAGGATTTATTAGAAGATACCTTAATCGAGACCCAGCAGGCCATTGAGATGGCGAGCATCTATGAAAATGTCCTAAATGTCATGACAGAAACTTCTGCCTCCATCATCAATAATAATCAGAACACCATTATGAAGACACTGGCTCTCATGACCATGGCTCTGGACATTCCTACAGTTATCTTTTCAGCCTATGGCATGAACTTTAAAGATAACACCATGCCCTTTAACGGTCTTCCAAATGCCTTCTGGCTCATTGTCATGTTAGCTGCACTGGGTTCCTCCTGTGTTGTTCTCTACTTCTTTAGAAAAAAATGGTTCTAATGCCAGAGAAATCTCAGGCAACCATTTTCTCTCCTAGTTATTATCCTCCTTATTATTAGAAAGTTTTATTATGCAACTGGAAAATCTCACCAAAAAAAATCAAGAATTTATCAAAATTGCGACTCACCAACTTATCCAAGACGGCAAAACAGATGATGAAATCAAGAACATCTTAGAAGACGTTCTCCCTCAAATTGAAGCCAATCAAAAGAAAGGGATCCCTGCTAGAACCTTTTTAGGTGCACC
Source organism: Streptococcus plurextorum DSM 22810 (assembly GCF_000423745.1). Taxonomy (GTDB): domain Bacteria; phylum Bacillota; class Bacilli; order Lactobacillales; family Streptococcaceae; genus Streptococcus; species Streptococcus plurextorum. The sequence continues at coordinate 46,633 of NZ_AUIO01000004.1, read as the reverse complement.
TACCGTTTGGGCGGCAACCTTCACCGTCAAAGAAGGGCAAAAAACTGCCCCTGCAGAGAAAAATACCAACCCTTGGCTCATGTGGATGGATACAAGTCTTCTATTCTTAGGGGCTTTCTCACTCCTAAATGCAGTCACAAAATCAATCAACCCCAATGCAGCTGGATATGGTATCTTAACCTTGTTGATTCTAACGCTGACAGGTGGTGCAGCCATGTACGCTATTTATTACTTTGTCTACCGTCATATTGCCAAAGGCAACCGACCTCACTGGGCCAAAAGTTTAGGCATTTTACTTGGCATTACCACTCTCTGGATTGTCATTTTCACCCTATCAAGTCTCTTTATTGCTCCATCGATTAACCCTGTTTTATCGGTGACTAATTTAGCCATTATCGGAGCTATCGCTTTTGGAGCGCGTTATTACTTCCAGAAAAAATACAACATCGCAAATGCCATGAATATTGAACGTTAAGGCTTCTTCAATCGTACCCCCACTGAAAATCTGATTTCGTGGGGGTTTTATAATATACCTCAAGAGAGTTCCTCAAAACGAATGCTATTTTACCCTGATAGCATCAATCGCTTAGGCATTGACAGGCAATGATCCTTTAGACCTTGAAATAATCTCATAAGAGATTTCAGAGTGAATAAAAAGTCCTTTTGGATACTTTTCTGAGGCGGCAGCTACTTCCTAAAAGTCTTTTAAAGTTGCCCTTATTTTACCCCTATTTCTAAAAAGAAGTCAAAGAAAACCCTCTGAAAGCTTGATTTCAGAGGGATTTTAGGCTATACGCAAAAAGAGCACATACTCGAAATCGCTTAGGGCTGCTGGATTCCTCCCCTGACCCGCTTCACGCACGAATATTGCTCCGTAGTTATTATAGCATAGTGTCTCAACTTTTGGCAAGTTTTTAAGGAGTTACTCTGCGATTGCTACATCAGCTAAGAGAGTCCTCAACATCTTACAACAGTTAGACATTGACACTCTCAAGCAATCGGCAAATATCCCAAACTCTTAACGTCTAACCATGGTTTTTCGAATATCTAAAGCCACAGCTACAATAATAACAATTCCCTGAATAACATTGGTCATGTCTGGTGTTACACCCAAATAAGTCAAACAAACCTTAAGAAGCTCAAAGACAAATACCCCTAGAAGAATTCCTGGCACTGTTCCTTGCCCACCTGCGGTTGATACACCACCGATTGTCGCAGAAGCAATCGCATCAAGCTCATAGCCCATACCTGCACCCGCACCAGCTGAACCTGTTTTAGCAGATAAGAGAAATCCTGCTAGACCATACAATAGCCCTGCTAAAAGGAATATTTTAATCTTAGACGCCCGAACATTAACCCCTGATACTTCAGCAGCATGTTCGTTACCACCGATAGCATACATGTATTTCCCATAACGTGTCTTATTATAAAGAATCCACATGCCAACACCAACTAAAGCTGCGATGATGGCAATATAGGGAATGACTCCAAAGAGTTTGCCTTGCCCAATCTGAACAAACTCAGGCTTAAAAGTACCAATTGGTTTTGATTGTGAATAAATCAACACAAGTCCGTAAGTCATAATTTGTGTTCCTAGAGTCGCTAGGAAAGGTGGCACATTGAAAAACGAGATGATGCAGCCGTTAAAAAGACCAATAAGAGCCCCCACCAAAAGAGCCGCTAACAAGGCCACTACAATCGGCATGTCTGGCAGATCTGGGAAAAATTTACCAACAAAGTCTGGACGTTGCACCAGAGTTGCTGTCACAATCGCTGTCAAACCAACGGCACGACCGGCAGACAAATCTGTCCCTCTGGTAATCAAACATCCTGAGATACCTAGAGCGATAATAAAGCGGACAGAAGTGTTTGCCATAATATTTCCGGCATTTCCAATGGTAAAAAAGTTGTCTTTGGTCAATCCTGTAAAGAGAATCATTACCGCCACAACGATATACATGGAATATTTGGTCAAAAAATCTCCTAGATTAAAGGTTCTTTGAGCATTTGCTGTTAATTTAGTCATGGTTTGTCCCCCCTTTATTTCCTGTCATAAATTTTGTCGCTAATGTCATCACGGCTTCCTGTGTGGCCTCTTCTCTATTAAGGAAACCAGAAATACGACCCTCACACATGACCATAATCCGATCTGAAACTCCTAGTAATTCAGACATTTCTGAACTAATCATAATAATCGAACGCCCTTCAGCGGCTAAGTCATTGATAATCTGGTAGATTTCATATTTGGCCCCAACATCAATACCTCTGGTCGGCTCATCCAAAATCAAAATGTCTGGATTATTAGCCAGCCAGCGAGCTAAAATAACTTTTTGTTGATTGCCACCTGATAAACTTCCTATCGGCGTCTGAGCTGTCGGTGTTTTGACCCTTAATTGTTCGATATGATCACTAACAACCTTATTTATCTTCCGATCATCTAAAAGGCCTAACATACCTAAGTATTGCCCTAGCCCTGCAATAGAGGTATTGTCTTTAACAGATAGGACTCCAAAAATGCCATTATATCGCCTATCTTCCGTTACCAAAGCAATTTTATTAGCGATAGCTACTTGAGGGTTCTTAATCTTAACTTCCTTGCCTCTGATAAAAATTTTGCCAGACTGCAAGGCACGCATGCCATAGAGGGCCTCCATCAGCTCCGTTCGTTGGGCGCCAACTAAACCACCTATCCCTAAAATTTCACCCTTTCGTAACTCAAAACTATCGTTAACAAAAGACAAAGGATTTGGTGACGTCATATTTTCAACCTTTAAAATAACGTCTTCTGAGACTTGATTGGTCTTAGGAGGAAAAAGACTGGTTAGCTCACGACCTACCATAGCCTGAATAATTTTAGCTGTCGTCATTTCCGAAGCTGGCCAAGTTCCAACATATTGCCCGTCACGCATCACCGTAATCTCATCTGAAATGCGGAGAATTTCATCCATTTTATGAGAGATGTAAATGATACCAATCTGGCGTTCTTTTAATTTGGCAATAATATCAAATAATTTCTCAACCTCTTGGCTAGTCAAAGAAGAAGTGGGTTCATCCATAATCACAATCTTAGCATGATGTGAGATGGCTTTGGCAATTTCAACAGACTGCATCTGAGATACCGTCAAATCGTTCAAGAGGGTTCTAGGATCAATGGCCAAACCAACCTCTTCTAACAAACTTTTAGCATCAGCATTCATCTTGGCATGGTCCACCAGATTAAATTTCCCCAGAGGATAATTGCCTAGAAAAATATTTTCTGAGATAGACATCATGCGAATTGGTTGCAATTCTTGGTGAATCATGGAAATTCCAGCATCAATGGCTTCTTTAGAGTCTTTAAAGGTCACCTCTTTCCCATCAAACAAGATGCTACCATCATCATGATGATAGATACCAAATAAACATTTCATCAGGGTTGATTTACCTGCCCCATTCTCCCCCATAAGAGCATGCACAGATCCTGGTTTCAGGTTAAAGCTAACATTATCAAGTGCCTTAACCCCTGGAAATGTTTTGGTAATATGCTTCATTTGTAAAATGTATTCGTCCCTCATCTCCCATACTTCCCTTCAAAAAAGCGCCCTCACAATTTTAATAGGCTAGTATTACCAATCGTGAAGACGCCGTATGATTTTCTAACTTGGTTACAGATAAAATTACTTGGTCATTTTATTTATCACGCTCTGCATAACGTGCTGCTGCTTCTTTAGTAGTCTCTGTACGAGCTTCAGCTTTTTTCAGTTCTGCATCAGAAGCCTTAGTGACTTTAACATAGTCAACCCAGTAGTAGGAAGCCACTTCTTCCCCTTTCATCAATTTGACAGCGACATCTGCTGCTGTATGTGATTGGTTAAAGTGATCGTTCAATACCGTACCTGTCAATTTACCATCAGCAAGAAGTTCCATAGCATCTGGAATCGCATCAACGCCGACAACATAAATGTCTTTTCCGACAGTACGCCCTGCTGCTTCAATAGCTGTGACAGCTCCTACCGCCATACCATCATTGTTGGCAAAGATGACTTCAAGCTTATCGCCAAACTGCTCCAAAGCTGATGCTGTCATCTCTTGACCTTTAGCAGTATCCCAGTTAGCTAGATAAGGCTCTGCTAATGGATCAACCTCAATGGTCTCTTTCAATGCTTTAACAGAATAAGTCGTCCGTTGTTGCGCATCAACGTTTGCTGGATCTCCAAATAGCGTGATGTAACTTACCTTACCATCGCCATTGATGTCTCCTTTATTTGAAGTATCAGCAATCATTTCACCTTGATAAGTCCCTGATTGCGTCGCATCTGCACCGACATAGGCTGTCTTACCAGGCCACACTTCCAATTCCGCAACCTCAGGCTCACGGTTAATGAGCACTACCGGAATATTAGCTGATTTTGCAGAATTGATAATCGTTCCAGCAGCCGTTGGATCAACGAGATTTGCCAGAATCACATCTTTTCCTTGGGCAATAAAGTTGTTAATCTGCTCCGTCTGGGTAGCCTGATCCTGTTTACCATCTTGAATATCTAAGACGTAGGTATTACCTGTTTCTTTTGATAATTCATCAAAATATTTTTGCAATTCTTCGCGATAAAGCGTCATGAAATTATCATCAAATTTATAAATAGCAATACCAACATCATAGGTCTCGCCAGATCCTGAACCAGAGGCAGTTTCTTTTTTCTCACCAGAACAAGCCGTCAAAAGAAGAGTTGCAGCCGTCACACCCATGAACTTCAATACTTTTTTCATTTAACATTTTCCTTTCTAAAAATGAGACCAAGTTAGATGCGAACGCTTTGAAAGCGTTTTTACACTTATATCTTATTATAACATCTTTTATATGTCAATATATTTTTTAATGATTGCTGATAAAATTACTGACAGAAATCTCCAGAAACAATAAGGTGACTTTGGGGCGAAACTCCTGACTTTTTCATCAAAAAACACCCATGAGGTAAACTCTTGAGTGCTTTTTCTACCATTTGTCAAGTCTATCAAGGCTTTAAGCAAAAAATAAATCAAGACAGTAACTATTCTGAGGCTACCACCTTATTTTTGTCATTAATTTAGCTATAAAAGGGCATGACAAATTAACGAGGACAAACGCATGAAGAAAATCATTTATTGAAAAAGTTTTGAAAATATCAAAAGTCTAAATTTTTAGGTGTTTTGTGAAATTTTACTCAAAAATATTTGGTTGGTAAAGCTCATTATCAAAGTCTCGATTCACAATTTTCGCCATTCCAGTAGCCATATAAAGCAACCTAACAGCATGCCCCACTGCTTTTGTTTGATATTTTGGCTGTGTAAAAGCCTGTAAATAAGTCAAATCTACACGAGAACTGTCTGTAGAGAGACCTAATTTAAGATTGGATTCAATTTCTTTCTGATAAAACTCAGGATCTTCACCACGTACATTAATAAAAAATTGACTTAACCTAAGGTAAGCATTATCACCTGTGTAATCATATAATTTAACCAGTGCTAACTCAATTTCTTGATGACCGTCTGCACCTTGAATTTTTCCATTTTCATAACCAAAGTGAGCTTCAATATGCTTCACAAAGCGTTTGGCAATATCTAACAGCTTAGATTTTCCAGTTCCCTATCGTAAGCTATCCCATCCTCTATTAGATGCCCTGCACAATACAATTCATGACTAAAATACAGCTGACGATATTTTAGCTGTGGAAATTTCAACTGAAAATAAGTGTTAGGATAACCATCTTTTTCTTGAGCTTTCTCCATAATAGCAATAACATCATCAGCCTGAGCTTCTAGCTGAGAATCTTCTGTGTTCTGGAGCAATAGCCCTACCGACTCCAGCCATTTATAGACATCGCTATCTTGAAAAACCATCCAAAATGTTCTCCTTGTGATATTCCTGCTACTATTTTGAAGTTTTCAATGGCATGACTCTTTCCAAATGGTAATGTTTCATCTTTTCGTTCGGCTTGGACATCCACATCAATAGTATCCTTTAATACACTTAATTGATACGGAATGGTTTCCTGTTTAATGAGCTCTAAATAGTTTTTCCAGAATTCAGATTCAACAGTTACATTTTTTAACAGAACCTCTCTCATCACATTTTCTCCTTAATGATTGTCAGAAAATGCTAGTATAAAGAAAGATGAGACTCGATAATATTAACGACTAACATTCGCCTCTCTTTATTAGATTATAAACTCATTCGCCTAGTAGCACTAATTCACTAGTTACCGATATTCTCCCACTTCCAATCACGGACTTCTGGGATATCATCTCCATTTTCACGGATATATGCGGTATGGTAAGCAACCTTGTCATCCATTTTTTGGGCAAAGGCTGACGCTTTGTCTCCTAGTACAGCTTGTGCCGCCTCTTTGGCAATATGGAAGCGATCCATCTCTGACATCACTCGCATGTCAAATGGGGTTGTGATATCACCATTTTCACGGTAACCATGGATATAGACATTATGGTTGGTACGATTAAAGAAGAGGTCACGAATCATCCCTTCATAACCGTGGAAGCCAAAGATAACTGGTTTATCAGTCGTAAAGAGTTTGTTAAAGACTTCATCTGACAAGCCTCGTGGATCTACTTTTGGTGAACGCAGTTTGAGAATGTCGACCACGTTGATAAAGCGAATCTTAAGCTCTGGGAAGGCTTTATGAAGGATAGAAATACCTGCCAAGACTTCCAAGTTTGGTTCTGTTCCTGCTGCCACAAAGACAATATCTGGCTCTTCGTTTTCTGAAACAGTTGAAGCCCAGTCAATGACTTTATAACCTTCACGAACTAATTCTTCTGCTTCTGCGATTGAGTAGAACTGTGGTCGCGGATGCTTAGAAGTGACAATCACATTAATCTTATCTTCGGCTGCGAGAGCTTTTTCCATAACCGCAAAAAGTGAGTTACTGTCTGCTGGCAAGTATTCACGGATATACTCTGGTGTTTTCTCTGCCAAGTGTGTCAAAAGACCTGGATCTTGGTGAGTGTAACCATTGTGGTCTTGTTGGAAAACAGTTGAAGTCGCAATCAAGTTAAGGGCTGGATAGTTTTTACGCCAGTCGGTGTGTGTCTTAGACTTACGTAACCATTTAAAATGTTGCGTAATCATTGAATCAACGACACGTAGGAAGGATTCATACGACGCAAAGAAGCCATGGCGGCCTGTCAAGACATAGCCTTCTAGGAAACCTTCGGCTTGGTGCTCAGAAAGTTGTGAATCAATAACGCGTCCTACTGGAGAAATCCACTCATCGTAAGACTCATCACGACGACCAAGCCATTGGCGATTCGTCACTTTAAAGACATTATTGAGGCGATTTGACTTGGTTTCATCTGGACCAAAAACACGGAAGTTATCTGGGTTAGCTTCTACTAGGTCAGCCACATAATTACTAAATTCAATCATGTCTTGTTTCATGACAGCCCCTGGAGTTGAGGTATCGATGGCATGTTTACGCCAGTCCGCTAAGTCAAGTTTTTTCACAACACCCGCATTAGTAATTGGGTTCATGGACATACGACGATCACCTTTCGGTGAAATAGCACGAATCTCTTCTTTCACATAGCCTTTTTCATCAAATAATTCTTCTGGGCGATAAGAATTAAGCCAATCAGTTAAATGATTAATGTGTTCCATGTGACCTGCTTCGACTGGAATTGGTACTTGGTGTGCACGGAAGCCACCTTCAATCGGTTCACCGTTCCATTCTTTTGGACCTGTCCAACCTTTTGGAATACGAACAATCAAAACCGGCCAAGCTGGTTGGCGAGCTTCTTTTGCTGGATGCTGGCGAGCTTCTGTTTGAATGGCTTTGATTTCTTCAATCACCTTATCAAGGGTCTCTGCCATTTGAGTGTGGACAAGATCTGGCTTTGTTCCTTCAACAAAGTAAGGTTTCCATCCAAAACCTTTGAAAAGGTACGTGAGCTCCTCATCCGTCTTACGAGCCATAATGGTTGGATTATGGATTTTACCACCATTGAGGTAAAGAATTGGGAGAACAGCCCCATCATTTACTGGGTTGATAAAGGTATTTGAGAACCAGCCGGCCGTTAAAGGTCCTGTTTCAGCTTCCCCGTCACCAATAACTGTTGCCGCAATGACATCAGGGTTATCTAAGATTGCACCTGTTGCATGCGAAAGGGCATAACCCAACTCACCACCTTCGTGGATAGAGCCTGGTGTCTCAGGAGCAGCATGCGAAGCAATTCCTCCTGGGAAAGAGAAGATTTTACAAAGTTGTTTCAATCCTTCTTCATCTTGAGTGATTTGTGGGTAACGCTCGGTGTAAGAACCATCAATGTATGAGTTTGACACCATAACCTGACCACCGTGTCCTGGTCCCTCAATATAGAACATATCAAGGTCATATTTATTGATGACACGATTAAGGTGTGCATAGATAAAGTTTTGTCCTGAGATTGTTCCCCAGTGTCCAATTGGGTGTACCTTAACATCTTCTGCTGTTACTTCACGGCGAAGTAAGGGATTGTCTTTCATATACATCTGTGCTACTGAGATGTAGTTGGCTGCACGCCACCAGGCATCAACTTTTGAAAGGTATTCTGTTGAATTAAAATCTGTCATGTTTATCTTCCTTTTTATTTTTTGTGAGTTTTATCACGTGTTTTTCTAAAGAAATTGGCTGAAGCTTCAGCCAACCCTCCCTAGTTTAAGGGAATTTTACTTATTAGCTAATTTTTCCAATGACGCTACTTTATTGACAAATGGTCCTGCTAAAGGCACTAAACCATGTCGATTGTCGAAGTAGTCTGTGTCAAAAACGATTGGAGAACCGTCTGGATTTTCAAATTTTTGTTCTGGTTCAAAAGCCATACCTAGTGTTTCGGTACTGATGACCCCTGTTTTAAGTTCAGGTAAAACATCATAGATATTGGTTTCTAAGTACCAGCCATCTGCTTTTTCAACAACGGAAATAGACACTTTATCTGTGGTATTTTCCGCATAGTTAACTTCTTTAGCTGATGGTTTCGCACCATTCATAAAGATGTTACCACCTGTCCATACTGGAAGCGGATTATAATAACGATCACTTGGTGCAGATCCCATGCCACAGTAACCTTCAAATTCCTTATCCCACTCTTCAAATGTTGGATATGAACTGAACGGGAAGGTTCCTGCTTCAAGATTATTATCATCCCAATCATCATTAATTTCTTTAAGATAATCCATGATTTCAACCATTTCAGGACGAAGATCTTGTTGGATGAAAATGTTATTATAGAAACGATCATCACCATGCAGGAAGGTCATGAAACCAGCCACTTCAGTTTGATGAGGCACATGATATGGTGTGTAACGAGGACTCATCAAAGTTTTAGCTCCATTGTTAGTTCCTTTACCAACCGCAAGGAGACCACCTGCCACAATATTATGTACCATAGCAACACCTTGCCCTGCAATTTTAACCGCACGATCTGTAAGGAAAATATTATTATCTAGCAATGATGGACCGTGAGACACTTCGATAAAGACATCTTCACCCATAGAAATGGCTGCTGATGATTTCAAAGCTTCCGCATCAACAACACGAGGAATACTATTATCGTGGAAAAGATTCTGACTAACGCGAGTCCCTTGTACTTGCCAGTCTAGCCAAAGACCACGCGTACAGTGATGGATATGGTTTCGACGAATTTGTGTGTCAATAGCCGCATGCAATTTAATCCCACCAATTTCAGCTCCATCAAGATTTTTCTTGTTATTAATGTGGTGAATATGATTATCCTCAATAATAGAGAAGACACATCCCAAATGGCCTACAATACCTGTTTGTCCACAGTCGTGAATATTATTACGACGGATAATATGTGAACCAATGCGTTCTTTAGTCCAGCCTTCACGTTGAGCTTGTAAGATAGCATCACGTTCTGTCTGAGTACCGTCTTTATATTTCCACTTGCTCCACTTATTATCATTTTCAGGTTGGTAATATTTACCAAGTGAGATCCCGCTACATTTTGCTTCGTAGATATCACAGTCTTCAATAATCCAGCCTTTAGACCAGTGCGGACCAATCATTCCTTCTTGAAGAGCTGTTGGCGGAGCCCATTGAACAGCAGCCTTACAGATGGTGAATCCTGACACGGTAATATAACCGCGACCTTCTTCTACTGGATAGAAGCAATTCTTACGAACACTGATTTCCACATTTTCTTCATTTGGATTCAAGCCTTGGAAATTTGCATAGATAATAGTCTCATCAGCAGTTTCATCTTGCTCCGTATACCAAGCATATACTGTAAATTCTGGATCCCATGATTCTTCGTAAACTTCAGGATTAAGAACTTTTTCCAAACTCAACACTTCATAAAGTGACTTATCATTAAGGAAGACATCTCCTAGATGAGCGACCATCGTCTGTACAAACCAGTCACCATAGACACGTTCGATATAAGGATTAAAATCACCAAAAAGGCCGTTAGAAATACGTGCTACCCACACATTACCATCATACTGTTCCCAAGTTTTTACGGATTCTGCTCCTGTGATAATAGCTGCTTCTTTTTCAACAGATGTATAGGTAATCCGTGCATCTGCTGTACCTCCATTAACCGGATTAACATTTTCACGGTAAACCCCAGGATAGACTAAGACTTCGTCACCTGGTTTAGCTAAATTAGCTGCTTCTTGAATAGATTTGAAGGGATACTCCTTCGTTCCTTGCCCACTACGTGGCGCTTGTTGATTAACGTAATATTTCATTTTGTCTCCTCTATATTAGAGTTATTATTAAAATAGCATTATTGATGATATCTTTTAGCTACTTCTAGTCTTTCTGAATAGAATTCGGTTTCCAACTACATCTAAAAAATATACTACACTTACACCAATGCCTCTTGCAATACTTCACACACTTTCTGATAACCTTCTATAGTTAAATGCAAACCATCTTTTGTATAATTTTTTTCCAGCTGTCCTTTGCCATCTAAAAGCAGAGGATAAATATCATAATAATGTACTTTACTATCCGTCTCAGCCAATACCTCTAGTTGAGAATTAATAGTAATAATATCTTTATTTTGTCTAATATCAACCATATCAGTATATCCTTCAATAACAGGATAGATACTAATAATATGAATTTCTGTTGCGGGATTCTCTAATTTAAGTCTATCGCAAATATTAGTAAGTGTCTCAACAATACTATCAGTACTACGATTATGAGCCAAATCGTTAGTACCTAATAATATAAACACCTCACCTGCTTTAAAACCGCCCATAATTTCATCAAAATGCTCTAAAACTGTATCAGATCTGATTCCACTAATTCCACGTTTATACAAAATTTTTGAACTCTTAAGCATCTCTTCAATAGGAAATCCTTCTGTAATTGAATCACCTAAGAAGACAACTTGCCCTGTTTCAGCAAATTTATTTAATTTTGAAAAATTTTCAATCTTATTTAAAATATCATTTTGTAAGAATTCATAATTTAATTCTCTTACAATTTCCATGATTTTCTGATCCATTATTTCAGTATCCTAATAAGCTAGTCTATACAGTAAGAATGTGAAAACACCTTTTCTGTCTCACTCCTACAGTTTAAATAAATCAACACATCCAAACTAATTCCAAGGACTCTGCTTTTCCAGTGGTAGCATAAATCGCTTAGATAACCATTTTTCAGCTAAATCGATCCAAATACGTACGGTATCATCTACTTCGACTATACTTGGAGCTGTCGCCTGTGTAGCAAGAGATAAACCATGCGGACCATCTTCAAATACATGTAATTCAAACGGAATACCCTTATTTGCTAAAGCCGTCGCTAAAATTGTAGATTGATTTACATTAACCAATTGATCACTAGTAGTTGTCCAAATAAACATTGGAGGCGTAGAGTCATCAATTAATTTAGCACTGCTAACACTCAGCAATTGCTCCTCAGTCGGATTTTCATTTCCCAAAAATGTACGATTTGAGATTTCAAAAAATCTTGTTCCTGATTTACCCTGACTTTTCACAAATTCTTGATGTACACAATAATCTGTCAAGGGATAACCAACTATAATAGCAGCAGGACGTGTTCTTTCTATATCAAAACTATTAGTTATGATTGGCTTATTCCAATAAACACCATAATTCGTAACATTATTTCCGCCTGCAGAGAATCCACATAAAATTAATTTATCTGTATCAACTAGCCAATCGTCAGCATGCTCATGAATAATAGAGAAGGCATTAGCGATATCCAACATAGGAGTAGGAAAAATAGTATCATCCTTAAAATTAATAGAATCCGAAAAAATACTATTATAGTCTTCTTTATCATCTAAAAGAACATGATACCTTAATACAAATACGTGGTAGCCCATAGCTGCAAATCTAAGGGCGACAATCTCTCCTTCTCGATCAGAACAATTAATGTAAGCCCCACCAGGACAAATAATGATTGCTGGTCTTTTTTTCCCATTCAAGAGCTCTGGTGAATCTTCTAAAATATAAGATGTTAAATCCACATTATCTCGTTTATTATCTAAATTAAATTTTTTGATTAACATATATTACTACCTCTAGTTTTAAGTATGTTGACAATATTGGTTAGAGCGAATCTATAACGTTTGATCATTTTATCAACCAATAATAAATCATACAGAAGCTTAAATAGTTGAATATCTATGTTATCTATTAGTTAATCTTAGAAATAAGTTTTTGTAGACCACTGAATTTATCTACAAATGGTCCAGCTAACGGCAATAGACTATGGCGATTATCAAAATAATCTGTATCGAAGACAATTGGTGAACCATCTGGATTTTCAAATTTTTGTTCTGGTTCAAAAGCCATACCTAGTGTTTCTGTGCTGATAACTCCTGTCTTAAGTTCAGGTAAAACATCATAAAGATTGGTTTCTAAGTACCAGCCATCTGCTTTTTCAACAACGGAAATAGACACTTTATCTGTGGTGTTTTCTGCATAGTTAACTTCTTTAGTTGATGGTTTCGCGCCATTCATAAAGATGTTACCACCTGTCCATACAGGAAGCGGATTGTAATAACGATCACTTGGCGCAGAGCCCATTCCACAATAGCCTTCAAATTCCTTATCCCACTCTTCAAAGGTTGGGTAAGAATCAAACGGGAAGGTTCCAGTCTCAACATTATTATCGTCCCAATCATTTTTTTCAGCCTTAGATTTTTTCATAATTTCAACCATTTCAGGACGAAGGTCTTGTTGAATGAAAATGTTGTTGTAGAAACGATCGTCACCATGCAGGAAAGTCATGAAGCCAGCTACTTCTGTTTGGTGGGGCACATGATATGGTGTGTAGCGCGGACTACTAATACCTTTCGCACCATTATTAGTACCAACCCCAACAGCTACAAAACCACCTGCAACAATATTATGTACTAACGCAACACCTTGAGTAGCCATTTTTATTGACCTTTCAGATAGGAACAGATTATTATCTAAAAGTGTTGGTCCATGAGAAACTTCCAGAAAAACATCTTCACCTACAACAACCGACACCGATAACGCTACTCTGTCTCCTTTAAATTCTTTTGGAATAGTATTATCATAAAAAAGGTTCTGACTAACACGAGTTCCTTGAGCTTGCCAGTCTAACCAAAGACCTCGACTACAATGATGGATATGATTTCGACGAATTTGTGTGTCAATAGCCGCATGCAATTTAATCCCACCAATTTCGGCACCAGCAAGATTTTGTTTGTTATTAATATGGTGAATATGATTGTCTTCAATGATTGAGAAGGCACAGCCTAGATGACCTACAATACCTGTTTGTCCACAGTCATGGATGTTATTACGACGGATAATATGTGAACCTATGCGTTCTTTCGACCATCCTTCACGTTGAGCTTGTAAGATAACTTCACGTTCTGTCTGAGTACCATCTTTATATTTCCACTTACTCCACTTATTATCATTTTCAGGTTGATAATATTTACCAAGTGAGATTCCGCTACATTTTGCTTCGTAGATATCACAATCTTCAATAATCCAACCCTTAGACCAGTGTGGACCAATCATCCCTTCTTGAAGAGCAGTCGGTGGAGCCCATTGAACAGCGGCCTTACAGATGGTAAAACCTGACACAGTAATATAACCACGACCTTCTTCTACTGGATAGAAACAATTCTTACGGACACTGATTTCCACATTTTCTTCATTTGGATTCAGTCCTTGGAAGTTAGCATAGATAATAGTCTCATCAGCAGTTTCATCTTGTTCCGTATACCAAGTGTAAATTGAAAAATCTGAATCCCATGATTCTAACTTAATCACTGGGGATAAAACATCGTCAAGAGTTTCAACTTCATAAAGTGATTTATCATTTAAGAAAACGTCCCCTAAGTGCGCTAAAATTGTTTGTACAAACCAGTCACCATAGACATGTTTGATATAAGGATTAAAATCACCAAAAAGGCCGTTAGAAATACGTGCTACCCACACATTACCATCATACTGTTCCCAAGTTTTTACGGATTCTGCTCCTGTGATAATAGCTGCTTCTTTTTCAACAGACGTATAGGTAATCCGTGCATCTGCTGTACCTCCATTAACCGGATTAACATTTTCACGGTAAACCCCAGGATAGACTAAGACTTCGTCACCTGGTTTAGCCAAATTAGCAGCCTCTTGAATTGATTTGAAGGGATACTCCTTCGTTCCTTGCCCACTACGTGGCGCTTGTTGATTAACGTAATATTTCATTTTGTCTCCTATTCCGTTTCAGAAAGATAGACCACACCCAATTGTCGGCGACAATCATCTAACATATTCATAACATCTAGTGTACTTTCAAGACTAATTTCACTCTCAAGCTGACCAGATAAAATCTCATCAGCAACGATATCAGCTTGTCTTAGGAATAATAACTGATGTTCTGCTTGATAAATTTCCTTTTCATTTCCAAAGACACTGGCACTTTTTGCCATGTGAAAGTCTTTGATATGAAGTGTTCCATTTTCTCCAAAAAGTAGAAAATGTTCTCCACGTGAACCATTAATACCAACATACAATCTAGCTTTGAAATCGCCATAATCAAGAATGATTTCCTCATTTAAATCAACACCGTCTTTCAGCTCTCCTGTACAGGTGATGTTTTGAGGATACCCAAATAACTCATAACAATAGCGAAGAGAATAAACTCCAATATCCATAACCGCTCCACCAATTAATTCAATTGAAGTTAAGCGCGGGTTCCCATAATTCCAAATCATAGGAAGAGAATAAGAAACCTCTACATCTTGAACTTGTCCAAAACGATCTTCCTTTATCCAATTCTTGACTTGTTTGGCCACATCATTGTGCCAAGTCCACATTGCTTCAGAAACATAGACTCCTTCTTGACGAGCATATTCTATCACTTCTTGAGCTTCTTTCACATTTACCGTAAATGGCTTTTCGCAAAGCACTGGTTTTTTATGGGCAATACAGAGCTTCATAAATTCAGCGTGACGATCAGCTGTAACTGCAATGTAAACCCCATCAACATTAGGATCATCAAGAAGATCCGTAACATGCTCATATACCTTGCCCCCAAAACGTTCTGAAAAACGCTCAGCTCTTGACAAGGTTCTATTCCAAAGTGCTACGATTTGATGTTTATCAGACTGTTCAAGCTCGTTTGCGACACTTTCGGCAATACCACCACAGCCAATAAAGCCCCATCTGAATAATTTGCTCATCTCACGTCTCCTTTTTTATATGACAGGTATATTGTCTTTTAAATCTATAGTAACTATAAGCAATCGGTATCAAGGCTCCAATCCATGCAAGAGGATTAGCAATTGTGGCACCTACAAATCCAAAATGTTTTGCTAATATTACTGCAGCAAACATTCTCATGAATAGTTCTATAATACCAGCTATTGTTGGAGTCACCGAATTTCCAACACCTTGTATCGTATAGCGATAAATTAAGAGCATCGCTAAAAAGAAATAAATAGATGAATTTGTCACAAAAAACCATTTCCCTAGCTGCACAATTTCCTCTTGATTTTGTCCTACAAACAATCTTAGAAAATGTTCCCCAAAAAGCGCTAAAGTCAATCCTATCACTACACTAAAAGTAATTGACACTTTTAGACATTCTCTAACACCCATCCAAATACGATCATAGAATCGTGCACCATAATTCTGTGCAACATAGGTTGCCATTGCAACTCCAAAAGACATCATCGGCATAATTGCCAATTGGTCAATACGACCAGATGCGGTATAAGCAGCTACAGAAGGCGCTCCCAACCCATTTAGAGCTACCTGTAAAGTGATAGCTCCAATCGCAATAATGGACATTTGAAATGCCATCGGAAAGGCAATGCGAACATGCAGCCAAAAAAAGTCATTATCAATCTTAAATGAATCTTGGTGTAAATGTAAAATTGGTACTTTTAACCAAATAAAAATAATACAACTTACAAAAGAGAAGACTTGAGCTATAATAGTGGCAACTCCAGCGCCAGAAACACCCATATTTCCATAAACGATAAAAATATAATCCAGAATAATATTAATAATACATGCAGCAATTAAAAAATATAATGGTGTTCGTGAATCACCTATTGAACGTAGACTGTTTGACATAAGATTGTACAACATCGAAGCTAACATTCCACCAAAAAGGATTCGTAAATAACTTTCAGATTCGTTTATAATTTCATTTGGAGTATTCATCATTTCCAGAATGGTACGGCAAAAAAATAAACTTAATATTGTCAATATGACTCCCACAACTATTGATATGATTATAGAAGTACCGAAACTTTTAGAAACAGACTGAAAGTCCTTAGCACCGTATTTTTGTGCTAAAGGAATCGCTAGACCTGACGCTAATCCGTGAGCAAATCCTAAAATTAAAAATGTGATACTTCCTGTTGCTCCAACAGCAGCTAAAGCACTCATACCAACCGTACGGCCGACAATAAAAGTATCAGCCATGCTATATACTTGTTGAAAAATATTCCCAATAAACAATGGTATAGCAAACAGTAGGATTAATCTCATTGGATTCCCTTTTGTCATATCTTTAACCATTTTTCACTCCATTTTCAAAATTATGATGCTATATTTTGAAGACTATTCGATTTCACATTGATGATTGACTATCAAGCATCATCAAATCATCCCTAGTTAATTATGCTCAATTTATCAATCACAACGATATTCCTGTGTTCATTTCAAAACATCATCTACAGATACAAAAGTATAATTTTCTCTTTGTAAGAATTCTAAAATTCGAGGTAAGGCTTTGACAGTCTCCGGAAAGCAGTGCATGAGAAGGATTGCCTGATTTTTACTTTCTTTAATTACATTATCGACAATCTCATCTGCTAAAATACCAGACCAATCTCTCGAATCTACTGACCATAGTACGATTTTCTTTTGAATAAGCTCTTCAACACGTTTATCAATGTGTCCATAAGGTGGTCTAAAAAGAGTTGTTTCAACACCTGTAATATTAAAAATTGCCTGATCTGTTTTTACAATTTCTTCCACTACTTTCGTGTCATCTACCTCAAGTAAGCTAGGATGGGTCCAAGTATGGTTTGCTAACCAGTGACCTGAAGCTATCAAGTCTGTTAAGACATTCTCGTATCCTGATATTTTTTCGCCCCAAAGAAAAAATGTAGCTTTAGCATTATAACGTTGTAAAATATCAAAGATTTCCCTTACTTCTAAATTTGGTCCATCATCAAATGTTAATGCAATTTTTTTCATTTTTACCTCTACGATTAAATTGATGGTAACCGTTCATGTATAACTTCAATGACATCTATATACCCACAGTCATCTGAAGACGGGCTTGTGGTAAATATCCCTATAGTACATCCCACAAATCCACCAGCTACTTCTGTGCTTAAATAATGTACATCAATATTTTCTGCGACTATAATTTCTTTACCACAACTACGAACAATTGCTTTTAAAGCTTGTCCATTACCTTCAAATATTAAATCATTAACATTTGAAGGTAAGTCTACTTCACCAAGACAGCTTTCTTCACCAGCTAAGGTAATCAATAGCCTTGATCGATATCCTTTCCCATTTGGTTCCAATGTTAACTCAACAAAATAATCATTATTTTGTAAAATCACAATACTGGCTCGCGAACCTATACCAAGATATGATTCTATCTGTGCTGAAAATCGATAATACATAGATTTTTGACGAGTGCCAACATATGTTGGGCTCGCTAAGTCTCGTAATGTCATTGTACTTGGAATTAAACGTAACTTTCTACCATCTACTCCCCATTGATAGTTATTTGTATCAGGATTTCGCAAATACATAAACTCTGGAGAATAACTAGACATGCAAAAATGTGTTTTCTCCTCAACATCAACTAATTTCAAATAATGTTCTGATTCTACTAAAAGTCTTCCCTCTCCAACATTGACTACTGGCCAGCCATCTTCCCATATCACTTCCGCTAGGAAAGTTTCTCGACCTAGATTACTATAGCCATCAAAAATCCTACTAGCAAGACAAGTCATATACCAACGCCCATCTGGTGTCTCCACTAAATCACCATGTCCTACATTGCATACTGGATAGTTTTTCCCAAGGTGACGATGGGTTAAAATCGGATTGTTTTTATTACCAATATAAGGACCTCCAACTTGTTCAGACCTGGCAATCGTTACACAATGGTTAAAACTAGTCCCTCCTTCTGCAATCATTAAATAGTAATAACCATCTTTCTTATAGATATGCGGACCTTCTGGCCAAATAACATCTCGAAGAGCGCCTTTCCATAAGAAAGTGCTCACACCAATTAATTGATGGGTTGAAAGATCTAACTCTTGCAGCCAAACTTCCCAATCCCCATTGTAGGTAACTCCTTTAGGGTTTGGACGTGTTCCAACATAATAGCAGCGACCATCATCGTCAAAGAATAGACTTGGATCAATTCCGGGAGCATTATCAAGGTAATGAGGTTCAGACCACGGTCCTTTGGGATCAGTTGCAGTAACATAGAAATTTCCTCCATGTGTCACATTGGTAGTGATCATATAAAACACCCCATTATGATACCTAATACACGGCGCAAAAATTCCTTGTGAATGCTCAGCACCTTTTAAAGGCAATTGTTCCTCACGATCCAATACATTCCCTATATGTTCCCAATTAACCAGATCTTTACTGTGATATATTGCAACACCAGGAAAATAGGCAAACGTAGAAGTAACTAAATAGTAATCATCACCAACCGCACAAACCGACGGATCTGGTGAAAAACCTTCAATAATTGGATTACGATAGCTTCCCATATCAATAGACCCTTTCTCTATTAGAAACTCCGATAACGACCACTTAAGGCCATAAATGAAAATGCATATAAGAAATTATCATAATAACGATACTTACCAGTACGCATTTCCATATTCCACAAGCGCTCCACAAATACTTTAGCATTATCTGTCTCTTTATTTGCTAGAGAGGCTGCAGCCAAAGTTGCAATAAGACCAACAGGATGCCAAACCTGTGTTTCTGTAGGTTCCCCTTCAACAGTAAGAACATAACGATAACGTTCTGAATTTGCATCAATGAAAAATTCTTGAAGTTTTGCCAAACGATCTTTAAGTACCGCATCTTCACCATACCAAACCATATCATTAGCAACGTTAAGAGCAGTACGATAAGCATCACTATAAAAATATGGGTGTTCACTATCATATTGAGGTGAGCCGTCATACAAGCTATACTCAGGGTTCAATCCCGTTTCTGGATGTAAAGCTATTTTTAAAAACTCACGACTTGCTTGAGCAGCTTTTTTCCAAAACGGACGATCTTCTTCATTTGCATAAAGCGCAAATTGTTCATAAAAATGTGGTAAATGATAAGAAGGATCCGTAAAATCACAGTTTGGTATAAACTTGATTAAATAATTGTTAGGATCCCACATTGGGTCACCCGAATATTTACTACCTTTATGCAAACAATAGTGAAGCAGTTCACGCGCACGCTCAGAATAGTTAAAAATTCCTTCACCATCACCCCAACGATTTGAAGCAAAGAAGAGATCCATCGCAAAAAATTCTTCACCATCTGGGGCAGGCCCATATGAGTTTTTTGTTCCCGAAGGATCAACAGACCAAGCAAAATAATGAGCGTTTTCGCCTTCGTCCATATACATGTAAGTCATGACCCAACGCCATAGCTTATCAAATATATCCTTCCGATCATATTCAACAGCCATAAGCATTGCATATGACATTCCTTCGGTACGAACATCTATATTTCCAGTATCAACAACATAACCCATGCCATCTTCTGTTTCATAATATACTTTTGATTCTTCATCTTCAAAAATTGTAGTCCAAAGTTGTTTTACACGTTGGTCAATCTCCACTTCAGGATAACCATATTCTTTAAATAAATTTGTAAATTCCATAATAAATTCCTTACTTTAAGTATCAAAAATAATACTAAAAATCATTAAGACACATTTTAAACTTATGATATTGTTGCTTTAACGGCACTAAAAATTGTTTCGCAAGTACTGACAATCAATCGCAATCCAATCACTATAAAGACAATAGCAGCAAATTGGAACAACCATGTCAGCGTTCCTAGAACCAGAACAATTATCAAAAGTCCAAACGCTTTAGAAAGATTCATGGCAAGCATAACAAGTGAATTTTTGACAACTGTTGCTAAATTGTCTGAAAAGCGAGCATTATAAGCTAATGACAAAAACACGACAGGTATTGCTAATAAAAGCACTAAGCCTAAAAAGACTTGGAGCCCATTAGACAATAAGGTAGAGTGTTGTAAAAGTTGTTGATAATTCAATATAAATGAAATCACTTCTATTAGAAATAAAAACCAAATCACAGTACTTTGTTTCCATGAAGATTTCAGTGCATTAAAATAATTTCTAAAAACTGCCTTATTTTGGTTCATAGAGTAGTTATAGTACGTTTTATACAATGCACTAAAAGAGGCTCCAAACGTCACAAACGGTAGTGACGTGAGTAGACAAAGCCCTATCATTGTTAAATAATCTACTAAGGCACTAATTTTTTCTAATCTCTCAAGTGAACAATTTTTCTTGTACATAACCATCCCTCTTAATATCTATTCTTTAACTCCACCAATGGTTAAACCGCTTACAAAATAACGTTGTAAAAATGGATACAAACATACAATTGGAAATGCAGTTACAATTGTAGTGGCAGCCCGTACTGAAGCTGGTGTTACCATACTACCTGCTGATGCTGCATTTTTCATATCATTTGCATTAGCACCTTGAGTCATAACAGAAGCTAACAATTTCATCAGTTCATATTGCAGTGTACTTAATCTTTCATTAAATCCATTAAATAACATTGCATCGAACCATGAGTTCCAGTGACCAACGGCTACAAAAAGAGCTACAGTAGCTAAAACTGGCTTACATAAAGGTAAAATAATGCTTAAAAAGATTCTAATATGACCTGCACCATCAATCTTAGCACTCTCTATTAAACTTTCAGGTAAACCATGAATGTAGGTACGGATGACTAACAGATTAAAGGCACTTACCAATCCCGGCAAAACATATACCCAAAAAGTATTAGTCAATCCAATTTTTTGTAACCAAATATAGCTTGGAATCATACCTGCATTCAAATACATTGTAAGCAGGAATAAAATAGTAATAGGAGTTCTAAAAACAAATTCTTTTCGACTTAAAACATAGGCTAAAAGAGCTGTCAAAAAAGTCTGAAGGAAAACCGCAATAACTGTTCTAGCCACTGAAATGACAGCTGCATTCATTAGCGTTTCTTTCGCAAAGACAGCCTTAAAATTATCAAAAGTAAACTTCCGTGGTAATAAATAAATCCCTCCACGTAAAGTATCCATACCATCATTGAAAGCAACCGCCAGAGTATTCAAAATTGGATATAACGTTGCAAGAACAAAACTTATTAAAAATACCCATTTGAAAATATCAAATAATCTATCTGAAATAGCTACTTTTTTCATACTCCCCTCCTAGAACAATGTTTCTTCACCGGCAGCTTTAGCTAGGCGATTCGCAACAGTAATTAAGATCACACTTACTAAACTGTTAAAGATACCTGCAGCAGTCGCAAATGAATAGTTATTGAGACTGATTCCATATTTCAGTACAAAAATGTCAATCGTTTGAGAAACTTCTTGAACTAAACCATTACCCAAAAGATATTGAACCTCAAATCCTGCACTTAAAATATTACCAATATTAATCAATAACAAGATGAATATCGTTGGTTTAATACCTGGAAGTGTGATATGCCAAATTTTTCTTAAACGATTTGCGCCATCAATTTCTGCCGATTCGTAAAGTTCTTCATTGATAGCTGACATCGCTGCTAAGTAAATAATACTGCCCCATCCAGTACTTTTCCAAACATTAGAGAAGCCAACAATCCACCAGAAATATTTAGGTTCTGAAAGAAAACTGATTGGTTTATCAATGATATTAAAAGTCATTAACAACTGATTGAGAATACCACTCTCAGTACTCAGCACATCCATTACAATTCCTGTTACAATAATCCAAGATAAGAAGTGAGGCATATAAGAAATGGTCTGCATTGCTTTTTTTACCCATTTATTTCTTACTTCATTAAGCAAAATGGCAAAACCAATTGAAAAAATGAATCCGAGAGTTAAATTTAACAAACTCATACAAAGAGTATTTCGTACAACTCTCAAAAAGTTATCATCCGAAAAAAGTAATTTAAAATTATCAAATCCTATCCACTCTTGGTCAAAGAAACCACGACCTGGACGGAATCTTTGAAAGGCCATTACCCACCCCACAAGTGGAGTATAGTTAAAAAATATTACATAGATAACAAATGGCAGAGCCAATAAACACAAATCCTTTTGCAACATCATACGTTGAAAAAAAGTTTTATTCCCTGAAGTTTTTTGTTTTTTTGCCATTTTTTACCTCCTATTCATTCTTTTCTATAAAATATAAGCCGAATGCTTTCCAAATTGAAGTACATTCGGCTTTCTTTATTTGGAATTAGTCAACTTTCTTTTGGATCTCTTGTTCCAACTTATAACGACGATCTACTTCTTCAGTCAACGCTTTTTCAATTGCTTTGTAATCTACTTTTTCAAACTCCGCAGCATAAGATTTCCAGTTTTCTTCAAAAGCATCTGGACCATCAATAATGATTTTAGGAAGCCATTTCATACGGATGTCTCCCAAACTTTGGTTAGCAAGACCCGCTGGGTCAGCCGTTGTCCATTTGTTAGAAGCAGTATAAATAGGGAACCATGGTGCTACTGGATCTTGAAGACGTAACATTTGATTAAAATTAGGCACATTGTAAGCTTTTAACAACTCTTTATCAATATCTGATAATGTTTTTTCAAACTCAGCTTGTTGTTCACCTGCCCAAACAGCATTTTTACCATCTGGAAGGTAGCCTTTATATCCAGGCATGTAACCAAAAGCAACACTATTTTTATTTACATAATCTGTATCTTTCCAGTTTTTCCATTGTTCATCAGTACGATAGAACATACCGTTTTCATCTACATGATAGTCAGTACCTTCTTCACCCCAGTTACGAAGAATCATTCCTTTTTCTGAAGTCATATCGTCAAGCATCTGAAGAGCACCTTTAACATCTTTACAACTTACAGTAATACCAATACCACCTTGAGTATTCAACACTGGACCTTCACGATATTGTGGCTGTACTTTAGGATCAATTGTCAAATCAAGTGGTGCCCAAGTCAAATCGTCCTTACCTTGTGAAATCAATGAATTTTCAGCCGCATCAATATTCCAACCTTGGTCAACAAAACCAATAACGCGACCTGAAGATAATTTAGCAATGTATTGATCGTATTTTGCTGTAAATGTTTCAGGGTCAATGACACCTTTAGCATATTGTTCAGACAAAATTTTATAGTATGTTTTCGCTTCTGGAATCAAATCATAAAGTTTTGCTTCACGTGTTTCCAAATCAACAATTGCAGTACCATCATTTGGATAACCAGCTAAGAACATTGGTGGGTTTGTCAATGCATAGGAACGCCAGTCATCAGAAATGATTTCAAAACCAATATGACTTTGACCATCATCAGTTGTTGGATGTTCTGCCATGTAATCGTTAATCAGTTTAAAATATTCATCAACAGTTTTGATTTCAGGATAATTTGCCCATTTCAATACACGTTTTTGAATCCAAAAAGCTTCTCCGTTTACTTGAGTAGAAAGGTCAACCATACCATCTCTTTGTGCAAATTGTGGGATAGTATAAATATGACCATCGTTATCAGCTTTAATTTTCTCCCACTGTGCATCAGACAATGTCGCTTTCAAGTTAGGGTAATCATCAAGGTAGTCCTCTAGCGGCACATAAGCACCCGCATCAATCATTGCTTGACGCCCATCAGAAGCATCTACAAGGTCAGGATACTCGCCTCCAGCAACCATAACACCAATACGTTCTTTAGCAGTTTGACCAGTTAACCAAGATACTTTGACACGCCAACCAAACTCTTTTGCAAAAACATCATTTAATCGAGAGTTATCCGGAACTTCTGTACCTGGAACAGCATTGAATGCAGTGAACTGTTTTGTGCCATCTTTATTAACAGCTTGTTCCCCAGCATCTTTTTTTCCACCACAGCCAATAAGCACCAATAGAACACCTAAAATAACTGCTAAAAATTTTAAAGTTTTTTTCATGTCTATTTTCCTTTCAAAAAATAAATATATGATATTTGTAACTACAGAGTAAGGATTTCCTAAATCCTAGGCAATACCCCCTTTCCCAAAATCCTTAACCATCGTTACGATAATTGTTAAACTTATTACCAATTATAAACCAATATAAGAAATTATCTCTAATGTTTGTTTGTTCGCTAAACTTACTAAATAAAGTATACAACTTTTTAAGAACTTTGTAAAGCGCTTTCTTTAATTTATTTTAAATTTTTTTTGCCCCAAAAGCAAACTAAAATTTAAATGATAAAACACTAACGCTGCCTGAACCTTTGTACGATAAATAAAGCGGAAAAACACCATTAGGGAAATCTATATCAACAGATTTTTCAACCCACACATTAGTATAGCCAACAGGAATTTCACCCAGTACTGGACCATCCACGGATAATCGAATTTCCATACTTCCTATGGCATATCCTCTAGTTTTTACCGAAATCGTATGATTTTGATTGAACTTAAAATATTTATAACCAGCAGTTGCTCCATTTCTCATATTAGCAATATAAGATTCTTCTGGATACAAATCACTCCCATCTTGTGTAATTTTAGGGAAATCGTTATTCATCCAAAGATCAAATGGTGCTGAATACATTTCTTCCACATTACAAAAAAGATTACACGCAATTGCTGTGGAAAATTCTCCTGTAGCTTCAAAAGGTTTTACCCTAGCCCCCTGAGATGTCATTTCTACTTGTGGAATTTCTCCACTTTCTAGTATTTTTATTGGTTCAATCATTCCTTGACGACTAAAATTACTCCCATTGGTATGACGGTGATAAAACACATAGTACTGATCTTTAATTTTCTCAATACCACCATGATTATTGCCACCATAATACATAGGCTTATTAGCAGGTTTATAGGAACTTATTCCGATATCATTATTACTAACAACTACTCCTCCAAAATGAAAGTCCTGCGTTGGACTCTTACTTTTAGCATAACAAAGTTCATGCATCACAACAGATGAATAGAGTAAATAATAATCATCTCCAACTTTACGTATAGATGGCGCTTCAAAAAATGGATGAGCCTCAAATTCGGTCCCTTTTGCGTAAGCTTCTGAAGGCATGATAAAAGTAGGATTTTCTATGATAGTTAACATATCACTATCTAAAACTGTAACCATCATGCCTTTACGACCAGGATCATTAAATCCTCCGAATCCTGTATACAGGTAAACCTTTCCATTTTCTATAAATACTGCTGGATCAAATTGAGGGTCTTCTATTCCTTTCTCTCCTAGACGAATACCATCTTTGTATTTTACATATCCTAAAAATTCATACTGACCAGCTGGACTATCACATACTGCGACAGATATTATCGGTAGTTTATCTAAAGCATAGTAAAGGTAGTAACGTCCATCTTCACCTCGAACAACATCAGGGGCATAAAGACACATTTCACCAGATAGATTCTCTGGATCGTCTGTTTTTTTGTAGATAACTCCCTCATAGCGCCAAGAAGTAAGATCATCTATGCTAGCGGAGTAACAGACATAATCATTTAAACAATAAGCAAACCCATTAAATTTGTCATGGCTTCCATAGACATAAACTCTGTCACCAAAAACATGAGGTTCACCATCTGGAACATATTCTGATAGTGGTAAATATGGATTCATTTTATTTCCCCTACAATTTCTATCATTATTCTATATTGACCGTCTCACCATTTTCCATCTGGACATTTTTTGTTATTTAAAGCTGTTCGAAATTGATAAAAACATCCACATTTTCCACAAGTCGCTCCTATTCGCCACGGACATTGTTCACAAATCTGCCGTCTGCGCAACCACTCCTTCTCATTAACACGGTCAATTTCCATTGCTAATTGAAAGGCGATAGAGCTCTCTATATCAAGATTAGTCATTTCTTCCTTAATATCACAACCATAACAGATTCGCAATACAATCACCTCCTATACCATAGATTAAAGACTATCTAAATAGTCCATATCATCCTTGTCAATCGAAAAGTATACATCTGCATTCTGAATGATATAATTTTCATGAATAGATTTAGGTAATGGCAAGATATTTTTTTCAAGCAAATAACGGATACAAATCTGAGGAATTGATTTATTATATTTTTGAGCAATAGCTTCAATTTTTTCATTACCTAAAAGACGCCCTGTCGCAATTGGGGAATAACCTTCAACAAGAATCCCATTCTTCTGGCAGAACTCTAAAACTTCCGGATTGGTATTACCAATATGGTAAATAATTTGGTTAACAGCTGGAGTAACAGTAGCTTTTTCTAAAAGATGTTCTAAATCATCTACATCAAAATTAGACACACCAATGGATTTTAATTTACCAATCTTGTAAGCATCCTCTAGAGCTCGCCACATTTCGGCGTTTTCTTCATAGTAACGATTGACAATCGGATATTCAAACATCTCTGACCATGGACGAGGAGCATGAATAAGCATTAAATCTATATAATCTACACCTAGTTGCTCTAGACTTTCGTCTATCGCTTTTATAGATTCCTCATAAGTTTTCCATTCAGCAGGGATCTTTGAAGTGATAAACAGTTTTGCACGATCTATACCACTATCTTTAATAGCTTGTCCTATTTCTCTTTGATTACCATAAACATATGCCGTATCAATATGTAAATAACCATTTTTTAAAGCATAACGAGTAGCATTATAAGCATCCTCAGGTGCAGATTGCCACGTTCCTAAACCAATTTTATGAATACCAATACCATTATTTAGTGTAAAAGTTTCTTTCAATAAATTCATATAGTTCTCCTTTAAATTCGCCATAAACATATTAAAAAGACTGATAAATCATGTTCAAAGGAAATAATACTGTTTCGGATATTCTCCTAAATTAATCTATCCTTCTGCTACGACAATTGTAACAACAGACATCGGTGCTATTTCTACAGATAATGCCTCATTACTTAAGTGGTAAGACGTGAATTCTTTTGGTGCAACTTTATTAGGATGTTCAAAATCATTACAATCATCCATTTTTTCAGCAGTAAGAATCTGACTTGATAAAATTTCTGAAGCAAATGTCCCCTCAAATGTTACTGCTTTTTGTTCAGTCAAAGAGAAGTTACACAATGAAATCGCAAGTTTCCCATCTTTTCGAGTCACTGTATAAGAAACTGTGGCGTCTTCTTCACCATAAGAAGAAACTAATTCTGCATCTTGGTGAATTTTATAAAGATCAAACACATGGTAACTTGGAGTTTTTACCATCTTATCTCCTTCAGTCAAAATCATTGATTGAAGAACGTTTACTGTTTGTGCAATATTTGCCATATAAACACGTTCTGCATGCTTATGGAAAATATTCAAAGTCATAGCTGCAACCATTGCATCACGAATCGTATTTTGCTGATATAAGAATCCAGGATTTGTCCCTGGTTCAACCGCTAACCAAGTTCCCCATTCATCCACAATTAATCCTACTCGTTTTTCTGGATCATATTGGTCCATAATTGCGGAATGACGTGTAATTAATTCATCCATATATTGAGCATGTTTAATTAATGACCACCATTCTTTTTCCTCAAAACCAGTTGCTGGACCTTTATCTTCCCACGCACCCGTCATTGCATAATGGTGCAAACTAAGACCGTCCATAAAACGCCCCGCGTTTTTCATTAATACTTCTGTCCAATAATAATCATCTACAGCTGGGCCACAAGCAATTTTATAAATTTTATCTTTTCCATATTGACGAACATATGTTTGATAGCGACGGTATTCATCAGCATAGTACTCTGGTCGCATATTACCACCGCAACCCCAACTTTCATTTCCTACACCAAAAAATGGAACACGCCACGAGTCCTGACTACCATTCTCACGTCTTAAGTTAGCCATTGGAGATTCGCCATCCATAGTCATATATTCGACCCACTCTTGCATCTCTTGAACAGTTCCACTACCTACATTACCATTGATGTAAGCATCACAACCCAATTGACGAGTCAATTCAAAAAATTCATGTGTTCCAAAATGGTTATTCTCTGTTACACCGCCCCAATGGGTATTCACCATTTTTTTACGATTTTCCTTTGGACCAATACCATCTTTCCAATGATATTCATCTGCAAAACAACCTCCCGGCCATCTAAGTACGGGAATTTGAATTTGTTTTAGCGCTTCAACGACATCTGTGCGCATTCCATTAATATTTGGAATGGAAGAATCTTCACCGACATAAAGTCCATCATAGATACAGCGGCCTAAATGTTCCGCAAAATGACCATAAATATATTTAGAAACTACTGGTCCCGGTTGTTTTGTTAAATTTATTTTCATAATTTTAATTTGTCCCTTTCATAATACTTAATCGTACTTTATTCATACTCTTTAAATGAAAACTACATTAAATAATAATCATTTTGCTATCTGATAAATATAAAAATATTTTAAGTGTTTTTATTTTTTTGATAACTATGCCTTGTCCCTACTCACTACTTCCCTCCTTTCTCCATATTTAATTTCTACACTATAGCTACTTATAGTCTATTTTTCCTCATGTTTTCTTTTACTGTCTCTATTACTTCCTCCTTCTAAATACTCTATTTTATCTTTTTGACATTTGGATAAATGCGTTTGTAATCTTCATAAACGTCAGCATAAACAGCGACATTTTCCGGAATTGGTTTGACTGCTTCTGTGTACTCGACAAAGGTTTCTGCACAGCTTTCAATGTCTTTAAACCATCCACATCCAAGAGCTGCAAGCATGGCTGCACCGAGTCCCGGACCTTGTTCAGCTGTCAAGGCGACAATTTCAGCATTGAAAATATCTGCCTGCATTTGAAGCCAATCTTTGTTTTTAGCGCCTCCACCAACAGAAACGATTCGTGTAAATGTTTTTCCTGCTACCTCAGACATAAGACGTTGAGAATCTTTCAATGAGAAGGTAATGCCTTCAAGAACACTGCGAGAAAAATGCGCTAAGGTATGACTGGTATCAATTCCAATAAAGCTGCCACGAATGCTGCTGTCAACATGAGGAGTACGTTCCCCAACAATATATGGTGTAAACAACAAGCCATCACTACCTGCTGGGATTTGGCTAATTGGTGCCAGTAAGTCTGAGAAGCTCTGCCCTTTTGCAAAGGTATCGCGGAACCAGTTAAGACTATGACCAGCCGCCAAAGTTACCCCCATAGAGTAGTAACTATCACTGAGAGCATGATTAAAGAAATGCAATTTTCCTTCATAATCAGGCGTCTCTTTCCCTTCATAAGAAAGGAAAACACCAGAAGTTCCAATACTTGCCATACCGACTTCACTTGAGAGAATTCCAGCACCGACTGCTGCACAAGCATTATCTGCCCCACCAGCAAAAACTTTAACCTCTTTTTGCAAGCCAAAACGTTCTTTCAACTCAGCACGCACAGTACCTACCTGTTCTGAAGCTCCCACTGCTTTTGGCAAATAGCTGAGCGGGATATCAAAGGTATTAGCCACTTCTTCTGACCATTCTGCCTTCTCAACATCTAGAAGAAGAGTACCTGCAGCATCAGATAAATCGGTATGATAATTTCCAGTTAAGTAAAATCCTAAATAATCTTTTGGCAACATGAGCTGACGCACCTTAGACCATACCTCTGGCTCATTTTCTTGAACCCAAAGAATTTTAGGAAGGGTAAAACCTTCTAATGCAAGGTTACGAGTAATTCCAAGAAGTTTATCACCTAGTTTTTCTTCAATCGTACGACATTGAGCCGTTGTACGTGTATCATTCCAAAGAATCGCTGGACGTAAAACCTCACTATTTTCATCTAAAAGCACTAAACTGTGCATTTGACCAGAAAAGCTAATTCCTTCGAGCCCAGTCGTAAAATCAGAGACCGTTTCAACCAATTCTTCAAATACCTTATCACAAGCGACTACCCAATCACTGGGATATTGTTCGCTATAACCAGGTTGTAAATGGATTAAGCCATAATCAGCAGACGCTGAAGCCACAACTTTTCCTGATTGATTAACCAAGAGTCCCTTTAAGGAGCTTGTGCCAAGATCAATTCCTAATACGTAAGACATGTGTTCCTCCTTTTTTCATAAAAAGAGCATATCGCTGACCTTACAACGACATGCTCCTTCAGCATTAATAATTAAGATTAAACAAGATAATCGTTCAATTGAGATTTCACTAATTCAATGTGGCTAGATTCAAGAACAGGATTGTCATGTTCAAGAGCGTATGCAGTTAAGCTTTCAAGATCTTCTTGATCAGCAAGAATACGAGCACCAACACCTTCTTTATAAGAAGCGTAGCGTTTTTCTTTAAGGTCTTCAAAGAAACGATCTTCACGAAGTTTAGCTGCTGCTTTCAAACCACGTGCAAAAGTATCCATACCTGCAATGTGGGCAAAGAGAAGGTCATCCATTTCATGCGAAGAACGACGAACCTTAGCATCAAAATTGATACCACCAGGTGCTAGACCACCATTATCAAGGATTTGAAGCATTGCAAATGTTGTATCATAGATATTTGTTGGGAATTCATCTGTATCCCATCCAAGAAGAACATCACCTTGGTTAGCATCAATTGAACCAAGTGCATCATAATCACGCGCTACGTTAAGCTCATGTTCAAATGTATGACCTGCAAGTGTTGCGTGGTTTGCTTCTAAGTTAAGTTTGAAGTCACCTTCAAGACCATGTTTTTGAATGAAAGCCATAGTTGTTGCAGCATCAAAGTCGTATTGATGTTTTGATGGTTCTTTTGGTTTTGGCTCAATCAGGAATTGTGGTTTGTGACCAATTTTCTCACCATAGGCAACTGCCATTTTGAAAAGACGAGCAATATTGTCTTGTTCAAATTTCATATCTGTGTTAAGAAGAGTTTCATAACCTTCCCGTCCACCCCAGAAGACATAGTTTTCGCCACCAAGTTTTTTAGAAAGGTCAAGACCTTTTTTAACTTGAGCAGCTGCGTAAGCAAAGACTTCTGCGTTATTTGAAGAAGCAGCACCGTTATTGAAACGAGGGTGTGAGAACATGTTTGCAGTGTTCCAAAGCAATTTTTTGCCTGTTTCCTCCATTTTTACTTTGATGTGATCAGTGATTTCATCAAGGTTAGCAAAGAATTCTTCCAAAGAGTCACCAGCTGGTGCGATGTCAATATCATGGAAACAGAAATAATCAACATCTAATTTTTCAAGTATTTCAAAGAAAGCATCAACACGATTATGAGCAGTTTCCATTGGAGTAGCACCAAACCATGTACGCTGGTTCACTGGATAGCCGAATGGATCAGATCCGTCTTGAGTCATTGTATGCCAATAAGCAAGGGCAAAGCGCAAATGCTCACGCATGGTTTTCCCTTCCACTACTTCTTCTGGATTGTAGTGACGAAAAGCGTAGGGATTTGTAGTTTTAGGTCCTTCAAATTGAACTTTTCCTACATTTGGAAAATAAGTCATAAAGTTTCTCCTTTTTATTAAAATTATTTAAATTTAGTTTGTTTGTTCGATGAACTAACTTACAATAGCAGTATAACGCCTCATGTTATTTTTGTCAAGCGCTTTCATTGAAAAATCTTGTTTTTTTTTTAGCTTTGGTATAAACTAATAGTAACATTAAGGAGATCTTTGCTTATGATCGCAGATAAATACCTCATTCGAGAGCAAAATGAAGCTCTCGTTTTAAAAACCATTATCAACCATCAACCACTTTCGCGTGCCAATATTGCTAACCACTCTGGCTTAAATAAAGCCACCGTGTCTTCTATTACATCAGCACTTATCGAGCGACAGCTTATTTTTGAAAGTAGTATTGGAGATGCTGGAACAAGTGGCGGACGTAAACCAATCAATCTTTCATTCAACCCCGAAGCTGGACTAGCCCTATCTGTAGACATTGGAAGTAATTATGTCCATGGCATGCTCTCCTATCTCAATGGGCATTCTATACATCAGGTCAAAGAAAAGGCGCCTATAAGCACAGAAAACGTCATCTCTGCTACATTAAATGTCATCAACAAACTGACAACACTATCCCTGCCAAAGACTACACATGGTATTATTGGCCTTTGCCTAGGTATCCATGGAATCGTTCTTGAGAATGCAATTCAATTCACACCATCCTATGATTTGGATAAGATTAATTTAAAGGAAGAACTCGAGAAGTTTATATCATATCCTATTTATTTAGAAAATGAAGCCAACTTAGCGGCTCTGGGTGAATACACCTTTTCAAAAAATAGTCGAGAAAATATGGTTAGTATCAGTATCCACTCAGGTATTGGTGCAGGTATTATCCAAAAAGGAGAACTCCAGACAGGATCTCATGGTCAAGCTGGTGAAATCGGTCACTCCATTCTTTATCCTAACGGGCATCGTTGCCCATGTGGCAATCGCGGATGCTTAGAAAAATACGCCTCTAATAAAGCTATTTATGAACTTTTTTCAGCAGAAACAGATATTCAAAACGTTGATTCTGACTTAATCACTCATGAACTCAAACATGACAATTCTATCGTAAGAAATATCGTTCACAAAAAAATCTGGGAACTATCTATTGGTGTCAATGATTTAGCAATGCTTTACGACCCTGATTTAATCATTATCAACAGTTCCATCTTCCAAAAAAATCCTGAACTGATTGCTGTCCTAAAGGCTGAAGTTCCGAGTGCTTTTGCTCAGCACCTTAGCATCGAAAACAGTGAATTAGGTGAAATGGCTACACTCTACGGTGGTGCTGCCAAGGTCATTTTAACCTTCTTGGGAATCGAAAATGCTAGATTAGTCAATTTAGATTAAGCAAAAAAACCTTAGAATTCACAGTTTCTAAGGTTTTTCTTATAAACATTAAGCGCTCAATTCTGCCACGATAGCAAGAAGTTGTTGTTTATTGTGAACACCTGCCACTTGTTTGACCACTTGTCCATCTTTTTTAAAGAGGAGGGTTGGGATTGACATGATGCCGAATTTTTGAGCTGTTGCTGGATTTTCATCCACATCAATTTTTACGATTTTTAGCTCATCTTCACTCAATTCATTTGATAATTGCTCCAAGATTGGTGCTTGCATCAAACATGGACCACACCACCACACCATGTTGCCCAAAAGTCCACCAAAACAAGACCTTCACTTGTTTCTGACTCAAACGTTGCATCTGTAATATTTTTTGCCATTTTATTTGTTCCCCGCGTTGTAAAGTGAAGTGCAACAAAAAAAGACATGTTCGTCTGATATACTAGAATTCCCCAACTCAGTATAGAAAGCAGATGAACATGTCCAACACTCATTCTACCAGAAAATCGTCCTATTCTCATCTCTCAGCCACAGAACGTGGTGAAATTGTTGCTTATCTTAAAACGGGAAAGAAACCAATTGAAATCGCTCGGCTTCTGGGTCGTCACCGGTCCACAATCTGTCGAGAAATCAAACGTGGTTCAGTAGATCAGGTACAGGATAAGAATGGGAAACGAACTTATTTCAACGCCTATTTCGCTGATGGTGGACAAGGTGTCTATGAAACCAATCGCCAAAAGTGTTCTTATCTCAAGTTGAATGATTGCTCCGCTAGGTTCATTAAACAATTAGGAGATGCCTTGAAAGCTAAAATCCGTAACGATTTATCGTTATATCAAAGAAGGGCTGTTAGCTATTAAACCAATCGATCTGCCTCAGATGGTTAGTATCAGAAAACGTTCTAAGAAAGTCACGAAGACGAATCGGAAGACTTTAGGTAAGTCTATCGAAGAACGTCCAGAGTGTATCAATGACCGTTCTGAATTTGGGTATTGGGAGATTGATTTAGTTCTTGGCAAGAAAACCAAAGCTGAAGCAGTTGTTTTGACCTTGGTAGAACGCCAGACACGCTATGCACTGGCATTAAGCTAGAAGACAAACAGTCCCACACCATTAATAATGCAGTAAGGCATCTCACCAGTCTGTATCCTATTGCATCCATCACAGCAGATTGAATAGGTTACACTAAACTAGACAGAAAAAGTCATCTATGTTAGGCTCAGATAAATTACCACATTTGTCTGAAAGGAACTAACATAAATGACCTATACCCATGAACCACAAATGAACTCGCAATGATAGAGGCTTACTACAAAGACGGACTATTATGAACACTACAAAGCCAATAAGAAACGCTACGGTCGAAGGAAAATAAGTCTGTCGCAAGCAGAAAAGACTTTATTCAAACTCATTTAGATCAAAGCTGGAGCCTTGATGTCATTAAAGGAACTTATCCAGATAGGATTTATTGTTCTATGAGAACTCTCTATCGACTGGCTGACCGTGGTATTTTCAAGAAGGAAGTCCTCCATTGGAAATGAAAACGAAAACCAAATGGTCATAGCGAAAAAAGAGGAAAACAAGCCCATCAAATACATCCGAACCAGCTTTCATCCATCCTTTTGTCAATAAAGCACAAACTTATATTACAGAAAATCTACACCAGCCTATCACATTAGAAGAAGTCGCTCAAGCTATCCCCTGTTCTTCTTATTTAACACAATTATTCCAAAAAGAACTTAACACCAGTATACAAACTTGCATCTTCCGAGAAAAAATGACTTATGCTGAACAGTTATTAGACTTGTTCGGTAACTACATCATCTCATGGTTGATGATACCACAAATCAACTCAGCTCTTAATTCAAACCGTTTTCTACGATAAGGCTGTACCATGATTTGAAAGGTTTTAAATTTGGCATTAAAGTGTTCAACTTCAATACGGATTTTAGCTATCTCTTGATTCAACCGTCTATCCTCTTGGGTTAAGGGAGGATGTTTAGAACGCTTAGCAGGAATAAAGGTATTTTCGTGAAATTTCAAGATGCCTAAATACCCTAAATCTACGAAAACAAGGGTACTTTGGGGCAAACTATAGCCAATACTCTCTTTAAAAAGGGTAAAATCATGCGTATGGCCATCTGAAAAAGCCAATTGACAAGCATGATGGCTAGTCAAATCAAGCATGATTTGAGTTTTTATGGTATGTCTTTTCTTTTTACCAGAATAATACTTGCTTTGGTTTTTAGGGCGTTGAATAGGACTTTCAGTGACATCAATGGCAACAGTAGCGCTAGGTGCTTCCAAGTGGTCTAAATCAAAGAGACCTGAAGAACGAAGGGTGTCCTCTACCCATGTAATGGTCTCATTGACAGTTGCCATGCCTACATCAAAATCAAATGCCAACAAGCATTGAGTGGGATAATAGCGTAAGTAGCGCAAGGTCATGATGAGCCGCTCTTCCAGACTTAGACGGCGTGGACGTCCTCCTTTTCGGTGTTGCTCTTGATAAGCAAGCAGGAACATCGCTAGAAGCCATTTCAGAGGCTCTCACGCATAGCGACACCCTCACAACCAAGACCTATGTCAACACTTCAAATGTTGTTCCAATGGCAGTTAGAGAAATCGCCTACCGTAATCTTAAAAAGTAATGGTGTGAATTTGGTGTGAATTTTGCTAAAAAATCATCAAAAAACACTCCATGGTGTGAACCATGAAGTGTTGTAAATGCTGTAATGTAGCTGGTTCTTAACGTTTTGAGAATTTCGCTATTGAAAACGAAGAATTCTCACCCCTTACAAATCCCGTTATATCAACATTTACGAAAATGAAACTTCCATGAAAATGGACTAAAATCCTCTGATTTGGATAAAATCGACACCAATTAATACCATAAAATAGACTAGTCATCAGTAGGTCAAACTAATTTGACCTACTTTATCTTATAGATGGATAATTTATTAATCAAATTCAAAATGATAGGTCAAGTATTTTATAAATTTATCGATATAAGAAGACAAAAAAACTAATCAATACGAGTTATTCTTCAAGAAAAAATCTTTTCAAAATTATTTCTCTTTTAGGAAGTTCGACTTGTTGCTGATTATCTCCATATAAAGCATTATATAACTCGATACAAGCCGTATATATGGACTTAATTTCTATCGCCTCAAAATAATAGTATAGAATACCAATGCCTAATCTTTCTGTTGAAAAGACCATCTCTTTATCTAAGTGAGCCAAGAGTTTGTCGCGAAGCAATTTGATTTCATCAATATTTTTTGTTCTTTATCAATACCCTCTTGAATGGTACTCAAAATTGATAAAAGAGATCTATCTTTGGTACTATGTCTCAACTTAGATAGAATCTTAAAAATACCATTTTTTTCTCTGATATCAAAAATTTTAGTTATACCGAAGACAACTCTATAAAATAAAGATTCATATGTTACATTTCGTACTATATCATATCTAATAGATGATTGCACTACTCTATCATGCCACTCATCGTTTACAATTTTTACTATTTCAAGTGCAGCAATTATTGATCCAAGTTCAAGTATCATAGTATGAAAATGAATCATTATTTTAGAGTCATCATCTGGTAATTCATCAGCGAAATTCTTTCCTACAAAATCTTTGAAATCACAATCATTCATAAGCTAACACCTATTTAATAAATCTTCTTACTTTTACTCAAATTGATAATTCATTCTGCTCAAAAATATTTTCGAGATTACAAGCATATGTAATGTCCTCTCTCACTAAGTATATCATACCCCATAGGAATACATCTACTACGATTTTTGTATCGCTTTATCATCTTGTAATTAATTCATTGATAAAGATTTCTCAAAATACAGCTGAACCCCTTCAACACTTAATTTAATTTTTCATAATATTAAATTAAGCAATAAACCCCACTGACTTATTCAGCCAGTGGGGTTTTTGAGTGTTTTCCGTAGAATATTTAAATTACTTAACTATGGTATTTACTCAATAATAATATCAAAATGTTTTGTATCAACTTCTTTTGGAGCAACGTAACTAATATTTCGTTTGGCATTGAATATGTCAGATTCTTCCAGTGATGTAGAGAGTCCGCTCCATGGCTCTAAAGCGATAAAGGGACTCTGATTTGTAGTTGACCAAATCACTAAATATGGAAAATCATCAAATGCAATCGAAAGTTTTTTCTGATGGTTTTTGGATTTCAAAGTTACCTTTCGTGATACTAATTGATCCAATGTTATGGCATCGTGCTCAAACAGTTTATAGGACAAGTCCAAGGTCTTTTGATTTTCCAAGAATGGCCGGCGGTCTCGCAGATCAAGTAAGCCAGTTTCTGGAAAACTTCTAGGTACTGTACAAGATTCTACTTTTTCAAATTCTAAATAATAGTCTTCATAACTCTCACCGTCCAACAAGGGACAATTAAAACCTGGGTGACCCCCAATAAAGTAAGGTAGCTTTCTATGTCCCTCAAGGTTTTTCACCCGATATTCAGTTCGAATTGTATTGCCAAGTAGTGAGTAGTTAATGGACAGTTCAAATTCAAAAGGGTAATTTTTGACAGTTTCCTCATTTGATGAAATGGAAAATTCCAAAGAGTTTTCAGTACTATTTACATTTTTGAACATCATTTTTCTCACAAGTCCATGCCTTGGAATTGTGCCTGTAAATGTCGGCCTTTCTGCAGGTTCATAGATAGCCCAATCATTTCGTAAACTTCCACAAATCGGAAATAAAACTGGTGCTTGACCGCTCCAATAGGTCGGATCGCCTTGCCAAAGATATTCGATACCATCCTTGTCTTTAATAGAAATAATTTGCCCACCTAATTCAGAAAATTGTACTGTTAAGTTCTCATTTTTTAATTCGAGCATAAAAGTTGCCTCCCTTATATGAAAACAAGGATGCTAACTTGAGCTAGGCATCCTTGTATTATTTTTATTCAATAACCTGTGTTTCTGCTACTTTTTTATACCAATAAGCACTTTTCTTTGGATAGCGTTCTTGGGTCTCAAAGTCAACATAGAACAATCCATATCGTTTCTCGTATCCATTTGACCAAGAAAATACATCCATCAAGGACCAGATGAAATACCCTTTAACATTGGCACCATCTGAGATAGCATCTGAAATCACTTCTAAATGCTTTTTCACATAATCAATTCGACCATCGTCATAGACTGTACCATCTACAAATTCATCTTTATAACCTAGACCATTTTCAGTGATGTAGATTTTCTTATAGTTTGGATAGTCATTTTTCACACGCATAATTTGGTCATAAAGACCTTGCGGATAGATAATCCAATCCCAGTCCGTTTTTGGAATATCAACTGGAGACTCTCTACGACCAACTCCTTTGATTTGATACTTAGAACTTCCCTTTTCACCTTTGCCATTATGGATAATTTCAGTTTCTCCATCATGAGCTTTCATCCAATCACTCATATAGTAATTGATGCCCAAGAAGTCGTTCAAATCTTTTGCAGCATCTAAGGCAGCGAAGTCTTCATCACGAAGGTCTAATTCCCCACCATTTACTTTCAGAATATGGCGAACACCTTCAAGTGTTTTTTCAGAATAGTAACCCAAGTATGTTGCATCTAGGATAAATTTATTGTGAATAATATCTTCAAGTTCCGCTGCACGGACATCGTCTGGATTGGTTGGATCATAAGGATATTTCGTTGGCAATGCATGTACAACACCAATTTCTCCACTATAACCAGCATCCTTGTAGAGCTTAACTGCCTTGGCATGTGAAACCATCATATTGTGATGAGATTGGAATACTTTAGCTAAATCATACTGAATACCTGGTGGGAACTTCCCAACAAGATACTGACCGTCACCAATTGGGCCGATTTCATTAAAGGTTGTCCAGTAATTAACTTCAGGGAATTCTTTGAAACAAAACGCTGCGTAATTGACAAAGTGTTCAATGTTATCTCGATTTAGAAAGTCACCATTAGAATGTAGCGTTTCTGGTGTATCAAAATGGTGAAGCGTTACAAATGGTTCTACGTGACGTTTATGGCATTCCGCAAATAATTTATGGTAGTACTCTACTCCCTTTGGATTCACTTCTCCAAAGCCTGTTGGGAAAATACGAGACCATGCAATTGAAATACGAATGCCGTTTACCCCAAATTGTTCACTTAGTTCTAAATCAACTGGATAACGATTATAAAAATCAGAAGCTGGTTCCGCAGTGTACCAGTAATTATCTTCTAGATACTTATCCCATGCAACACGACCTTTTCCATCCGTCTGTGTAGCACCCTCGGCTTGATATGCAGCAGTTGCTCCACCAAATACAAAATCTTTCGGTAATGTTTTAACCATATGCCTACCTTCTTCTATCAAAAATAAATATAGGGGTAGGAGTTGGAGATTTCACTCCCACCCCCTTTGATTAAAACTGTTGTTTGACAAAGTCAAGAGCACCTTGACCATCACGAGTGAGTTTAATGTATTGAGCCCCTTCAGTTTTGGCAAGTTTAATACCCAATGCATCGGTTTCTTGTTTCATATCATCGTAGTTTGATGCTACTTGAGGTGCAAGGATGACTAATTGATACTCTGGCAAAATCTCACGGTGCGCCCCATAACTTCCTGCTGTAGCTGTAACTGGAACACCATATTCTTTTGCAGCTTTAGTTAGAGCGTTGGCAAGCAATCCGCTTGTACCACCCCCTGCACAAAGTACCAGCACGTTGGTTTGTTCAGAAATTTCGGTATCGACTGCAACTTTTTCAAGAATAGCATCCGCTTTGGCAGTATTAAAGTTAGCCGCCACTTTCTCTTTCAAGCTACTTTCAACTTTCCCTGATTGTTCTTCAGCGAGAATTTGCTCATCGTAAACTTTCAAGAATGGATAATAGATAAGTACATCGACAAATACCAACAAGATAGCTAGTGCAAAGGCAAGTGGAGCAAAGTTTGTCCCCATTACAATCCCCAATGGTCCTGGAGTTGTCCATGGCAAGTTAACGCTGAAACTGTTCATTTTTAGCGTATCAACAAAGAATTTGAAAATCCATACGTTAGCAATTGGAGCTAAGATGAATGGAACAAAGAATACTGGGTTGAGTACAAGTGGTGCACCGAACAAGATCGGTTCGTTTACACCAAAGAAAGTTGGAACAACTGAAGCACGTCCAATTGCTTTATTTCGTTTAGACTTAGTCAACCACATAAACATGAATGGCACAACCAAGGTAGCACCTGTACCACCCATTGTCACGATAAACATTTGAGTACCTGAAGTCAGGATTTTATCCGCATGTTGACCCACTTGTAGAAGCTGGAAGTTGGTTTCAATATTGGCATAAGTAATGGCTGCAATTGCTGGTTCCACAATAGATGGACCATGAATCCCTACAAACCAGAACAAAGCATAGGCACCAAAGATAATTGTAATACCAACATAACCATCTGCGGCTGTAAATAGAGGCTCAAATAATTTCAGAATCGCCTCAGCAACGTTTGTTCCAAGGAATTGACGTGTCACAAGATCAATTCCATACAAGACAAAGATAGACAATGCATATGGAATCACATCTTTAAACGCCTGTGATACGTTCGGTGGAACTTCGTCTGGCATACGAATGGTGACATTGTTTTTCACACAGGTCTTATAGATATTCACCGTAATGAAGGCAGCTAGAAAGGCTGTCAAAAGTCCCTTAGTTCCCATGTAACCATTGGCAAATCCACCTTCAATACCATCAGAGGCTAGTAATAAGAAACCTGAAATTGAGGCAATCATGGTTGAAATGAAGTTAATCTGATTGGTTTTTGGCAATTGACGGTTAAAAGCATCTGTCAAAGATTTTGCGGTCGTTCCTGCAACTAGGACAGCTACAATCCCCATTGTGTAACCGTAAGGTTTCATGATAGCCGCAACTGCTTCATCAGACCAAGTAAATCCAA
The DNA here is from genome assembly GCF_000423745.1 of Streptococcus plurextorum DSM 22810. Classification (GTDB taxonomy): domain Bacteria; phylum Bacillota; class Bacilli; order Lactobacillales; family Streptococcaceae; genus Streptococcus; species Streptococcus plurextorum. Next base: position 5,224 of record NZ_AUIO01000004.1, on the reverse strand, counting down.
AAATATTAGGCACGAAAGCTACCAATAGGAAGATACTTGAGAATAAGATAACTGGCATAGCTGCGATAAAACCATCACGGATAGCCCTTAAATAAGGGTTTCTCGAAATCTTTTCAAAGAAAGGCTTCCCTTTCTCAATAAATTCAATCAATTTATTCATTACTTATCACCTCGTTTGTAAAGTTCAATCATATGACTCATCATATCTTTCAATAACAATGTCGTCATGAGATGGTCTTGACCATGCATGAGCGTCACACTAAAGGCTAAATCCTCACCAGCCGCTTCTTTCTGCAACAAACTTGTCTGAGCATGGTGGGCTTCAACAATACAAGCATTGGCAGCTTCAACTAGTTCTTCTGCTTTTGCGTAATCACCTTTTTGAGCAGCAGCCAGTGCCTCCATCAACCGAGAACGTGCATCACCAGCAAATGCAACAATCTCAAAACCTAATAACGTAATTTCTTCTCTGTTCATAATATGAACCTCCTTTTAAAATTGAATTGATTTACAATAACCGTTGAATATGTAGTACAATATAGAACCTTTCACTATCATTTACTGGCTCATCAACCAATGATGTAATCATCTCAAAAATCTGACTTCCAACCTGATGGGCTCTTGGATTCTGGAGCTTGATGTACTGTTCCAAACTAGCAATCGATTCATTTGACTGATGGGATCTATCTAAGTAATTCAGAAAATAGGACAAATGAATCATAAAGCGATCATAAAAATTGCTATTTTCTTTTGTGCGTTTAATCCCATTCTCTATCAAAATTTGTTCAACCTCAGCAATAATTTTCTTACTGATGTCATGTTCTTCACTAGTGGGATGAATTGTTTCACCTTTTGCATTGATTAAGTGAAGTGCAATCCTACCAATCTCATCATTCGGAAAATCTTTTAGCAACTTTTCACGAAACATAGCTAAGGCTTCACGCGCCATTTTATATTCTAATGGATATTCGGCTGAAATATTGGGTAACTTACTTTCTTGATAAGTATTCTTTAAAACCGCCTGATATGCACAATAGATATGATCTGTCAGTGTCACATATAGATATTCTTGTACAGGGTAATGATAAGTTTCTACCAGATGATTAATAACCGTGTAGGTTGCCGAAATAAAATCTAAGGGAATATCTTTTAATAAGGTTAGAAAATTTTCTTTGGCTTCATCATTTTTCAGTGAAAAAATATTTTCTATCTTATCCTTAACAATTAAATCTCCCTTTTTCTTTTGAAAGGTTATACCTAAGCCCATCACGACTGCCTGTTCCCCATGTTCATTTTTTACCAGAGCAGCGTTATTATTTAGTGACTGTATAATCCTAAACATATATTCCTCCTATATTTTTAAGCAAAAAAAGACTACAAACAAACCGAGAATATCCTACTCTCAAATCCATTTGTAGTCTTGCCTAATCGAATTAGTTACAATCCACTCTATTCTTACTGATGAGATTATTATAGCATATTCTCAAAAAATGTAAACCCTTTCTTTTAAGAAAATGGTTATTTTTTATATTATTTTTCTAGCCAAGAAGTAGCAGTTTGAGACAAAATCGCATCCAGTCCTTCAATATTTTCACGACCAACAGTTCGTAACCATTCACGTGCTGCTTCTTCACCTTGTTCGATGTAAACTGGCACAACACCTGCCCATGTTGCACGACCACAGAGAACACCGTTAAATTTAGCACCTGCTTCATGTGCAAACACTAGAGTATCTTGGAAGAGTTTTGCAGAAACACCTGCACTTAGATAAATATAAGGTAAGTCAGTTGATGCTTCTTGTTGACGGAAATATTCGGCTGCTTCTTCTTTTGTATAAACGACTTCCCCTGTTCCAAAGCCTTCTACAAAATTCATATTCACAGGTACTTCTACCTTGAGAACATCCACTCCAAAGCGTTCATCCGAAAAGACTTTCATGGCTTCATTTACTTTTCGAGGTTTGACTTTTGCAAATTCCACACTGGCATTGTCTTCAATCGTTTCATCATAGCTCAAAATTTCCAAGAAGAATGGTAAACCTTCAGCCTGACATTCTGAACCCAAGCGTTCAATATAGGCATGTTTTTGAAGGTTGACATATTGGTCTCCATCGACATCATAATAGAGTAAGAACTTGATAGCATCTGCCCCTTCTTCTTTTAGTCGTTTTACAGACCACTCCACTAGACAATCTGGTAAGCGACTAGTAGAGCTGGTATCATAGCCAGTTTTTTCATAAGCCAAAAGCAAACTGCACTGTTCGTCACGGGCACGTGATGCTGGCAAACCAAATTCAGGATCTAACAGAATTGAGGAAGAAAACTGTGTTAATTCCTCTGAAACTAGTTTCTTTAGTTCTACCATCTGCTCCACAGTAGGTTCTTCTGTCTGATGTTTTGCCATCATTTTTTTCAGGGCTCCACGTTGGTCAAAAGCTAAAGCTGAAATAATACCTGCTTCATCGCTTACTTTTTCCATGTATTTTCTTTTGTCTGCTGTTACTACCATATTATACCTCTTCGACTTCGATTTGAGAATACAACGATTCTGCATTTTCTAAATTGACGTAACCTGTCTGTTCTTCCTGGGCATTTAACATGCCTAAAACATTAGCATTTTTTAATAATTCTGCTTCAGGTAAAGCATGTACCAAACCTGCTGCAATACCTGCAACAGTTGAATCTCCTGATCCTACTGGATTGACGACTTTGATTTTTGGAATTCTGACACGATAGAACTTGTCATTGTGCTTGGCAAAAGCCCCCTGTGCCCCTAATGAGACAACTATCCAATCAATTCCTTGGAAAAGTTGACCGGACAAAACTGATTTCAACTCTTGAATATCATCAGTAACTTCTTTACCAATCAGTTGTGATAACTCTTCTGTATTCGGCTTAATAATTGTCGGCTTCTGCTGGCTTTCTAAAACGTTTTTCAGCGCTTCACCAGAACAATCCAAAACAACAGCTACACCGCGTTTTTTACAAAGTTCTACAATCTCAACATAATAATTGCTAGCAAGTCCCTTAGGCAAACTTCCTGAAATAACAACAACATCTACATTGTTCAGAATGATTTCAAGGTGTTCAATAAAATTCAAGGCTTCATGTTCTTGAATAGTTGGTCCTTGTTCTAAAATCTCCGTCTGTTTGCCATCATGAAGGACCGCAATGCAATTACGTGTTTCATTTCCAATTTCCACAAAGGAATTTTTAATATCATTTCGAGTGAGTTGTTTCTTGACATAGCTTCCAATCTCACCGCCAATAAAGCCTGTTGCTACAACATCTTCACCGATTTGTTTCAAAACTCGTGTAACATTGAGCCCCTTACCACCAGCTGTTTTTTGAACTTTTTCTACTCGATTGACCGTATCCAAATGAAAGGTATCCAATTGATAGGCAATATCAACCGACGGATTTAAAGTGATTGTCAAAATCATGTGAGCCTCCTAGTCGTGGTATTCTCCACGATCCCACTTTTCAAGAAATTCCGTAAAGAACTCTGGATTAGCCTGCTCTTGATTGAGCGTTTCAACTGCAGCAATCTTTTCAATCAAACGTTTGTTTGCTTCAGTTGGTTTATATTCTGCTTTAATGAAGGCTTCAATGATGTCGCACATGAGCAACTCACCTGTAATCTTTCCTCCAAAACCAATGACGTTGGCATTTAACTCTTCTTTTGCATAGAGTGCAGAGGTCATATCACGAACCAAGGCTGATCGAACGCCAGGTACCTTGTTTACAGCATTGTTGATTCCAACACCTGTTCCACAAATACAAATTCCCAAATCTGCTTGTCCGCTTGCAACAGCTTCACCAACTTTTTTACCAAAGATTGGGTAATGAGTACGAACATTGTCATAAGTCCCAAAGTCCAATACTTCATATCCTTGATTTTTCAAATAATCTACCACAGCGATTTTTTCATAGGTTACAATGTGGTCACAACCGATTGCAATTTTCATCTCTTATTCTCCTTTGTTTACAACAATTAGCACATTTTATTTAGCATATCGACACGAATTTGGTGACGGCCACCATCATACTCACCTTCAACAAATCCTTTAACGATATTTTTAGCAATTCCCTCTCCTACAATCTCACTACCGATTGTAATAATACGCGAATTGTTGTGTCCTCTTGTCATATAGGCAGAACGTTCGTCTGAAACTTCTGCAGCGATCATGCCTTTGACTTTAGTTGCGGTCATAAATGGACCAACACCATAAGCATCAATCACAATGCCAAGATTTCCTTCCTCTTGATTAACTTCTGCAACTACTGCCAAAGTTGTATCAACAAAATCACTTCCATCACTGACATCTTTAAAGTCATATGATTTTTCTAGCAAATAATCTTTAATAACGTCTTTTAGTTTTGAGCCCGCTGGATCAGCACCGATAATGATTGTCATAACCTATCTCCTAACAAAAATAGAAAGTTGTAGCCATATTTGGCAGAAAATCTTTGTTTTGCAAAACTTAGAAAAGCGTTTTTGCTTTTTTATGTTTAAATTATACAACCAAACAAACACAAAGTCAACATATTTTGTTTTATTTTTGTTTGTTTTTTTCGTATGCAAACAAAAAACCAACATTCCGCTGTTGGTTTTGATAACTTTATGATTTTGTAGTGATAATTTCGATGTGCTTACTTAATAATTGGTAATTTTCATCCTTTGCATTCATATCGGTCACTAGAGCAGTTACATCATTCAAATCACAAAAGGAAGTAAAATCATCTTTTCCAATTTTCGAGGCATCTAGCAGTAGATATTTTTCTAAAGAATGTTTAATGGCAATATTTTGCGTATAGGCTTCAGCTAGGGTAGAGGTCATGACATCAGTTCCCTTAAGTCCGTTACCTGAAAAGAAAATCTTGCTGAATCGCATTTTTTCTAAACTTGTATTGGTAATTTCTCCTACAAAAGATTCTGTCACTTGGCGATATTCTCCCCCCAGAAGAAAGACTTGAAACTCCTCGGTCTTTTTTTGAGATAGGATGGTAAAAACAGGCATACAGTTTGTGATAACTGTTAGGCGAGGATTTTTAATGGCCTCAGCCAGAAAGGCCACTGTTGTTCCTGGACCTAAAAATACCGTGTCTCCATCTTCTATCAGTTGGGCAGCCCTTTCTGCTATCTCTTGCTTGGCTTCCTTATTCTGAATGTGTTTCTCAGAATGGGAATATTCCCGATATTGAAAAGCCTTATTACTTCTAGC
>NZ_AUIO01000003.1 GCF_000423745.1 Streptococcus plurextorum DSM 22810 | reverse complement strand
TGGATATCAAGGAGTGGGATAGTTGAAGCTTTCTGAAAATCGTATTTCATCATTTTTCCCTGACAATGAGGGCAGTCAGGCGCTTGATAGTCCAACTTTGCCCGTATTTCGATGTGGGTGTGAAGGTGTACAACGAGAAGGATTTTAATATTTTTGTCTTTTAATCCGATTAAATCTGTGGTATCCTTAAGAAGTTCCATATGAGTCTTTCTAATGATGGTTTGGTCGCTTTTCATTATAAGTCATATAGGACTTTTTTCATACAGTCAAAAAGCCCTATAATATCAGAAGGGGGAGTTACCCACTACAGAAATTATAGAGCCCCAATTTTGTGCACCGATTCGGTGCTTTTTTTGTTTTTATAAAATAAAAACTAACTATAAATCAGTTTGCTCTTTCACCATATCAAAAACATAACCAAATATAAATCACAAAATAGTTTTTCACGATAAATATTAGAGACGAAGCACCTTATAATGAGTGCTCAGTGATTTTAAATTAATCAACTCAACAACATGTTATAACGTTATTATAATATATTTTTGTTTGAAAACAAATTATTTTCATATATTTTTCCATTTATAATTTGAGGTATTATTCTCTAAATATGACAAAAGTAACTCACCTCTCATTCACACTCTAAAATCGCCCAGCTTTATTCCTTGCATAATTCCTCTCTAAATGTAAAAAAGCGAGAACAATGATTAACATATTCTCGCTGAACTATTATATTTTATGACGTATCTATTTTTTGTCTACGCAGTCGACATCCAAACAGACGTTCACATCAATGGACTTTTTTTGCACCTTTTTTATGTCAAAATCACTCTTTTCAATAAAGACAAAATGCTTGAAAAAGTGCTTAAAATAAAGGATTTTTACCCGTTGCTTCGTTGTAGCAACACTACACACTCCACGTGCTCGTTATTGTCCAAACTAATTTCCAAATCTTTTTCAATAATAGGAAGTTTGAATATTATAGATTTTACCCATCTTCCACTATCATTTTTCTCATCTCGAATCTCAACTTTCTCAATTAGTAATTGACAAAATCGTTTCTTGTCGATATCCTCCATTACTGCTAATAGAGTTTCAAACTTTAATAAGATGCTATACACATTTTCAGCAGTCATTTTTTCTCTTTGTATTACTTCCTTCCTTTCTTTATTCTCTTCAATTAAACTTTCAACTTCTTCAATCATGTCATATATACTATCCAAGCGTTCATTTAAATCCTGGAATTTCTGATTATAATGACGATCTTCATAATCAAGATTGTCAATCTGTCTCATCAATGATAGTTTTGTTGAAAGGTATTTACGTAGCTGGGTTTCATATTGCTCCAATATTTTATCAATTTCTTCAGTATCAATTTGTATATTTATCTTTTCTTGGAGTTTTTTCGCAAATGATGGCTCGCTAACAATTTTACTTATTATTGTCAATACTTCCCGATCTAACGCTTCCATTTTTATCTGTTTTGTAAATGTACACTTATGTCCATCCATCATTTTTCTATGTTTACAAGAATAATAGAAATAGTGTTTGTAATATTCCCCATCTTTGTTTCTATTCTTCTTTTTTGAAATATTTCCATAAAGACTAGCTTCACAATATGGACACTTTACAATACCAGACAGTAAATAAATGTGTTCACCCTTTGGTCTATTTACTTTTTCGTATTTTTTACTTTGTGCCTTCAATTTTGCTTGAGTTTTTTCCCATAGAGCATCGTCTACTAGTGCTTCATGCTGACCTTCAACAACCATGTAACTATCTGAAGGTACTATTCTGATTTTATTAGTTTTAGAGTCGAATTTTGATTTTCTTCTACCAAATGCAATTTTACCGTTATAAACTGGATTTTTTAAAATATTTCGAATAACATTTGCTGAAAAATACGGTGTTTTTCCATTTTGTCGGATTGGTTTAGTAACTCCTAAATGTACTAAATGCTGAGCTACCTTATTTGAACCCATATCAGTATTAGCATACAAATCAAAAATCATTTTGATTAATTCCGCTTCTTCTTCATTGATTTGCAAAACTCCTTGCGAAATCGAATACCCCATTGGTGCAAAACCGCCATTCCATTTACCTTCACGAGCTTTTTGCTTTCTCCCTGCCATCGTCTGAGCTAGAATATTTTCTCGCTCCATCTCTGCTACTGCTGATAGTATTGTAATAACTAATTTACCGGCATCCTTCGAACTATCTAAACCATCATCTACACATATAAGATGAACATTATGGTTTTCCATGATTTCAAGTGATTTCAACGTATCAGCTGAATTTCTTCCAAAACGAGACAGCTTAAAAACTATGACACAATCAATGTTATCTCTTTCTGATTCTATATTATTCAACATCTCTAAAAATTGTTCTCGACCTAAAATTGATTTTCCTGACCTTCCAGCATCTTGATAAGTTTGAACAATTTCAATATTGAATGCATTTGCGTATTGTTTTATTCTTTCTTCTTGTGCAGCAAGTGAATAACCTTCAACTTGCATACCTGTTGAAACACGGGTATAGATATACGCTCTCTTTTTTATCATTTGTTTCCTCCTAAAAAGTTTGGACACAATTTCACGTTCTTTAAGTATTATATACTTTTATTCTTCAATACTCAATTTTTCACTTGCGTCCACTTCTTCTATTTTATTACCATATTTTTCAAGCATTTCTTCGATAAATCTTGCTAACTCATCCATTCAAGACCTCCCGAAGTCGGGGAGGTAGTTGGAAAAACTTTGTTTAATATTTTTAGAATTGCTAAAGACATTCGTACCTCCCTCAGTGCTTAAGTTTAATTATTTTTTATCAGACAGTTGAATTAGTAATTCTTCGTGCCTTTTCATTGCATTTTCTCGACGCATTTTTTCACCAACATCATCTGACTGTTTTTGTATATACGCCTCTTTCATATTATTTAGTAGTATGGTAACGAGTTCAAACAGTACAATTCTTGCAATCTCATTATTTTTCTCATGTGCTAGATACTTCAGCCTCTCCCTCGTTTCCATCGGATTTTTTGATAAATTCATTAATTTGAAATATACCTCTGCCAATATCCTACTGATTGGAATCTCTTCGTCAATCATTTTCATTATAATTGACATATATGATTGTACTTCGACTCTAATTGCTCGTGATTCCTCATGAATTTTTCTATAAAAATCATCTTTTTTTTGATTTAAGTCTACTTTGTGTTGTAGAGGACTGTAAGAATCTATCTTCTGTAAGAGAATTGTATCGTTTCCATTTTTAGTTTTCGTAGTCTCATTTTTCGATATTTTATTTAGCTTTGTAAAATCAACCATTATTTGTTCCTTTCATCGAAGTAATTAAACATTGCGTAAAAATCCAATTCTAGTTTTGTACCAGTTTGTCCATTCCGATTCTTGAGAATTACTAATTCAACTTCGCGTGGATTTCTAGCTTTTGCTTCATTTGCATCAAATCCACTTTCTCCAACACCTTTAAACTGTAATCCAATTAGTACATCGCTTGAATATTCTATCGCACCGCTTTCTTTGAATGACTGCATACCAACTGGGTTATTATAATTATCTCGATTAAAACTAGATATACCTATGACAGGCATTTTAAAATCGCGACTAATGCGTTTCAATTCCAATACGGCTTTATCTGTATTCTGTTTATCTGTTGCGCGATCATTAAAAGGTGCTAGAATCTGTAAATAATCAATTATTAGAATTGGCGTGTTTCCCGTATATTGAATATGCTTTTCAACCATTGTCCGTACTTCTTTCACACCGATGTTGCCAATCCCCTCAACAATAAAAATATGATCAGCAAAGTTACCATAACTGTTTATCGCTGTTTTTATTAGTTCTAACTCTGTCTCGTTATAGTTTGGATATTTTCGTCCTGTCGTTATTCCTCGGACAGTTTTTGCATTTCTTGTATTACCACCATTTTTGATTACTTCAACTATTGTATTTCTACTAATGCTTTTAGCAATAATCTCATTTCTTGCCATTTCTAAGCTTATTATTAGTACATCATATCCTTGCTCTGCGATTTGATCTGCGATTTGAGTTACAAGAGTTGTTTTGCCAAGAGATGAAATTGCACCAACAATATACAGTCCTTCATAAAGCCCACCATCAAGAAGTTCGTCCAATCCTTTAAACTTTGTTGGAATATATGGTGTATTTACATTATCAGTAATTCCATCAACAAAGTTTTGTAAATTTTTTCCCGCAGAGAGATTTAAATATTTTTCTTTTTCTGATTTTGAATTTTCTAGTGCTTTTGCAACAAGTTTTGAAAAAGTCTCTCTGTCTTTCATTAGCATTGCATTCGGATCTTTGATATCTCCATCAACCAAACGGGCGAACTTAAACGAAATATTTTTTTCTTTTAATTTTTTTGCTAATTTTTCTTGAGCATTTTTTCCTGCAATATCACTATCAAATGCAAGGAGTAATGGGCATTTAAGCTCATTATCGGATACTAAATCAATAAACTTTTGAATATTGCTTGTACTCCCCAAACCAACAGCAACAGCTCCAACTTCCATGACACTTAAAGCATCTATTTCTCCTTCAACAACGAAGATTGGTTGATTCAAATTACTTTTTATTGCTTTAGCATTAAAGATGTTAGATCCACCCACTTTAGTTTTTGCATACTTTTGTTGAAAATCTGGAATAACATCTCGTGTATCACGAGCAAAATAACTATCTTTCGTAATTGGAATGATTAAACGAGGACTTCCCGAAATATTTTCTGGCGCATTCGGATGCTTCCAATTTTCGACATATCCAATCATAAATTTTCTAAGTATATCATCACTTAATCCTCTTTGGTACGCATAATTTGTTTTATGTAAATTAGCATGAACTTCCTTAAAGAAAGATGTATAATCTTGTTTCTCAGTATTTTCCATCTTTTCTCCAATTTGATTCTTTTGTTGAAAAATAATTGGATCTAAATTATTAGAATAAAAATCGGCCGAAATATTAAACATTTCTTTTGCTCGATTCAATTGACTGGTGAATTCATCAATTCCTTCTACGTAACCGATAAGATCGAGTATATCGCCCGATTTATCGCATGCAAAACATTTCCATCTCAGTCCTTCTTTCGAAATAAAAAATGCACCTGATTTGTTCTTACCATTTCCGCTTCCGCATAATGGACAGATATAGCTTTCTCTATCACCTTTTTTACTATGTACAGTAATTTCATCTACATAATCTCGCAGTTGAGATTTAATTTGATCAATTGACATTTTTATTACCTTTCTAAATCATTCCTGTAAAAAAGAAAGTCGACTTTTTCTTTTTACGGGAACATTTTAGCATTTCACCAAATTTCAAATTTGGTGATAATGCCGCATTATTAGTTTTATTAGTATTGAATAATTTGTACACGAAAAAAGCCTTTGAAATCAACCGATTAAAAATTTTTCACCTCATCATATATACCCCTCTACCTCGCTATATATACCCCAGCACCTCACTAAACATACCCCAAATTTTTCATTTTAAATACATTGTTAAATCCCTTTTACTGAAAATTCAATCTTTAAATTTTCAAATATAAAGTAATGTCCAAACTCATTAAGCTGTTCATCAGAAAGTTCAACACCTTTCGAGTTACAATAATTCCAAAATTCAAGTACACCATTTTCTACTAATATATCTAAAGATTTTACGAGTTTTTCTTCAATTCTCTCTGTCCACGAACCATTTTTAGCACGAACTGTCTCGATCGATGGAATATCTGGTGCAGTTTGTAATAAACTTTTTACCGATATTATTTTATTCGTCCCTTTCTTTCTATTGTTATTTATACTTTGATGAAGTGCTAATTTTCTTCCAAGGGAATAAGCGTTCGAATTACGTTCGTCAAGCCTAAACAATGAAATTGGAAAACTCATGACGTAACTAGATAACAAATATCTTGCAAACGACTCAGTAAATACGAATGTATAAATACTATTTTTGCATTCGTACATTTGACAAATACGCATCTTTTTAAAATTCACTTTATTTCCACTTCGTTTTTCTGAAGATTCAATTGAAATACTATAGATTATTTCCAAAGCCTCATTAATTAATCTTCTGACGTTTTTTCTTGTTGAATCATTTTTTATTTTTGTTTTCCCTAGCAGATAAGCATATTCATCCAAGCTAAATTGAATAACCGTTTCAATTTTCTCATTTTCATTTTTTTTATATTCATTTATGTCCGAGAGACATTTAACTAAAAAATCAAGCATTTTAAAAACACGAAGTTTTAAAGAACATTTCGTTGAGTAATTTTCAATAAATAATGAACAATCATTTAAATCAAAAAGTGCTTCATTCTTTAAAATGGGATTGACTTTAGTTGGCACACAATTCTGACTAACTGAAAAAATTTTATTCAATCCTGGTGCATTAAGTATTTTTGCGATAGCAATTTCATTGTGTTGTGAAATATCATTCAGTTGATTCATAATTTTATCCTTTTTTCAATTAAATTATTGAAATTCTTAAATCGTAATAAACAAAAAAAGACATCAACAAAACGTTAATGTCCCTTCATTCAATACAATAATGATTTTCAAAAGATATTATGCCAATAAAATAAAAAAATAAAATCCGAATTAAAATAAACTGATTTAATCTCCACTGCAGAGAATTTTAAGTTAAAATAAGTCGAAATAAGTAAAAAAATCTAGGAAAATCAAGATATTATCACTTACTCAGTAGCTTTTGATTCTAAAAGGTTGAACAAATTGGTGAACAAAATCTTTTATACTTTAACATTTCCACTTGTCAAAATAAAAAATCTGTTGTAAACTGGTTATAAGTTATTAAACTTACAAGGAGGCTGAAATGTTCTCACCCAAACGATTAAAAGAAAAAAGAACAGAATTAGGATTTTCACAAGCTGAAATAGCACGAAAACTGAATATTAGTCGCATGTCTTTTAGTGCCTGGGAAAGCGGAAAAACCAAACCAAATCAAAAAAATCTTTCAATACTTGCTGATATTTTCGACGTAGAGGAATCTTTTTTTGAATCTGAATATACTATCGTTCAAAACTATCTTCTACTCACATATGAAAATAAATTAGCTGCCGAGGATTATGTTGAACAACTGTTAGCATCTCAATCCATTGCTGAGAATGTTGTGTCACTGTTCTCCTATCAGGTGCTTTCTGAAGTTCAATTATCTGCTGGTCCAGGTGAAGGTCTCTACGATGAATTTGAAACTGAGACTGTCTATTCGGAAGATGAATATACAGGATTCGATATAGCAACATGGATTTCTGGTAATTCTATGGAACCTATTTATAAAGACGGAGAGGTTGCGTTGATTCGAGCTACTGGATTTGATTATGATGGGGCTGTCTATGCATTAAACTGGAATGGAGCTCTCTACATCAAGAAACTCTATCGTGAAGAAGATGGCTTTAGAATGGTTTCTATCAATCCAGATGTTGCCGAGAAATTTATCCCCTCTGAAGATGAAATCAGAATTGTTGGCAAGGTTGTAGGGCACTTCATGCCGGTGATTGGAGGGTAGAGATGTTAAAGTTTGTTAAAGAAATGATTTACCTCAAGGAAGACCGCATTATCTTATCTCTTGAAAAAAAAGAATTCGACGTAACAGATCATCTGACAGAATTGGTCGATGAACTAGCAAAACTAAAAACAAGGTGAATAGTATGGGCTATATCGACTATTCAAAAGAACCACGTAGCGATATTGCTTTTGTTGATATGAAATCCTTCTACGCATCCATCGAATGTGTTGAGAGAGGACTTCACCCTCTCCATACTTCACTTTGTGTCATGAGTAGGGCTGACAACTCTTCTGGTCTAATTTTAGCCTCTTCTCCAATGTTCAAAAAAGTATTTGGTAAAGGAAATGTCGGTAGAGCTTACGACCTCCCCTTTGATATTCAGACAAGAAAATTTAACTATTGTTTCAGAAAACATATTTTACCTATGTTAGGTAATTACACTATTCAATTTCTCAATCAGAACAAGCAAGTTATTCTAAACTTGATGACTGCTAAAGCTAATGAATACGCTAATTTCAAGACCTTGAGAAGTTATGTAATTTCCATATTTGATTGGGCAGAGGAATTAGAATATATAGAATCAAATAAAATCGCTAAAACCTTGCGTCGTATCAAAGCAACCAAGAAAATCCAGTTGGCAGAAGCTAGGCGAGATGAAGACCTCTACCTAACACATGAGCAGTTACAGGAATGGTTCTTAGCCTTCCAAGAGGATTTGGCTAATGAAAAAATTTCTCTCAAAGATTATTTACTCTTCTATCTTACCTTCTTCTTAGGAGATAGAAAATCCGAAAGCTACGCTCTTCAATGGAAACACATTGACTTTGAAAAATCTCAAATTCAGCTACTCCAGGCACTAGACAGATATGGCGATACGAAAGCAACTAAAGGGAATAAGAAAACAATCTTTGCTATTTCAGCTGAATTACTTCAACTTCTCCTTAGTTGGAAAAAACAACAAAGGCGTGAACTTGCAAAGTTTGGTATCATTACGAACTCTGAGCAATTTGTATTTTCCTATGTAGATACTAAAGGAAACGTAAATAAACCCCTACACGCAGATTATCTTAACAATAAGATGAGAACAGTTAAAAATCGTCACCCATATTTGACACACGCTACACCTCATAAATTACGGCACACTGGTGCAACACTTGCTAAACAAGCAGGTATGAGCTTAGAAGCTATTTCAGAGGCTCTAACCCACAGCGATACCACTACAACTCAAATTTATGTCAATACCTCCAATGTCATCCCTATGGCGGTTGGAGAATTTGCCTTAAACTCTCTGAAACAATAAGGTAAAAATAAGGTAAATTTTGAGGTGAACTTTTCAAAAAAACACGAAAAAAGCACCCATGAGGTAAACTCTTGAGTGCTCTGAAACGTTGATATATCGCGGTATATTAACGTTTTGAGAACTGGCTAGCTTTACGAGCTTTCTTAAGACCTGGTTTGACAGTTTTTCATTTCATTAGATTTCAAAAGATGATAAAATCAGCGTTTTCCCACATTTTCAGAAATCGAAATTTCAATAAGTTTGAATAGATTCCATCAAAATAGTGTGAACTTTTACCAAAAAATAAAGAAATTGAGCTAGAGATTACCAAAGTTCACACTATTTTATTTCTATGTATCCTTCTATATCCTACTGTGTCCTACTTCATAAAAGGGAGACTATTTTCTAGCCAAAGTATAGTACTGGTTTCTATCATCTTTATTTGCACCATACCAGTCAACAATGCCCAATTCCTGTAAATTCCTCATAGTTTTTACAATGAACTTCCGACTTCTTCCTGATAGTCCAATTGCTTTAACCGTTGTCATCTTATCCCCTAAATTGTACATATAATGAACAATAGCTTGCTCGTCTGTATTTAAAGTACTTAAATCAGAGAATTGTTTTCCCAAACTATCTTGTGTGAAGATAAACCTCGTCATTTGGCGCAGCAATTACTCGATTTGATGATAATGCTACTGAAATAAACAAAATCAGGTCATCTTCTTCCTTATGATTGACCACAGGGATTTCCTCAAAAGATAAGTCCAGTGGTGTCTCTCGCATCTCACGGTCAATCTTTTTGAAATCCTCAAGTGGGTAAGCTCTGCCATCCTTGAAACCAGTGATAATATTATCCTGTTTCTCATCTTCGATACCAATAACGAACTGACAGCCGTCCGCATTGGCAAAGGCAATTAAATGTTTAAGTAACTCGGATGGTTTCTTGCACGCTGATTTTCGATCCAGATATTGATTTTCTTCGGAAAATTGCCAATAATCTAACTGATGTTCCATGCTTCTCTCCTAATGTAGTCTTATCCATATTATAGCAGCACAAGCCATGGCAGTTCTAAACAGATAGCTGTATAGCTAAATTTGAACGAGCATAAAGGAACACCCTTGGTACAAAACTTCGGGTGTTCCTTTTCATATACCCAAAAAATGCGCTACTCTACTTCTAAATTTAAATAGGATTCCTTACACTTAAGATCGATGGAAGTTAAAATTTCATCTTCGAATTTAAATGTTACGAATGAATTGTCAAAATCAGTATCTATATCACCGTCCTTACCTGCATCAAGAAAATAAGAAATACTTACATCTTTGTATTCTTTGTTAAATTCTTTGCCGTAGTAGAAATTCTCGTCGTGAAAAATAGGGTTATTAATCTTCACATTTTCGATAAACTGAGTTCTCGTAATGAACAAATTTATTCCCTCATAAGCAACTCTAGCTCCAAGATTTTCTTTTGTTCCACTTATTATCTTTCCATAGTGTTCAACGCTGATATCTTTTATTCTCGCATCATTCTTGTTTACTTCCCTTTTTTGGGTGTTCAGCATTGTGTAATTAATAGATATCGGTTTTGATGTCTCCCCAATCTGAGAAGGTAACCTAATGGAGCCGGCTGAACTTCCTCCATTTTCTAACATATCTTTAAACATGCTCTCTTTCTCTTCACGAAGAACATTTTTGTAAAGAATATTTGGGGTCAAACCATCTAAGTTGAAATTATAATCATCAATTGTAAAATTAGTCCCCAAAGTCACCTCAATCTTTTCCTGTTCTTGAACGGGATAAATATCCTCTACCTCCTCATAGGACATCATGTCATAGACAGCATCGTCCTCATTCAAAAAGTCATAGCGATAAATCCCTTCATCATCCAGAACACCTTTAGATGCCTTAGCATTTTTAAACTCGTGAACTTCATTGTATGGAACCAATTTATAGGTCTCAGTTTCTGTATCTGTTTCAGTTTCTGTATCTGTTTCAGTCTGTGTACCATTTTCCGCACTCGTTTCCGCAATGTTTTCACTTGATTCAGCAGGTACTGAAGGTGCCGCCCCATCTGTCGGTTTATTGCTACATGCTGCTAAAAATGCTCCACATAAAAGCAAAGTCAGTATCATCTTTTTCATTTGTTGTCTCCTTTTTTAAAAATAATAATCATTTTTCGTTTCATTCTCATTAAATAGCTATTCCCTAATCAGCTACTTTCAAAAATATTTCTTCCTCACCACTCCATCCGAGCTCTTCGCTCAAATCAAATTGGAGATGTGTTAGTTTGTCAGATGTCACAGGCATAACCCCATCAATCTGACCATCCTCTTCACCATTTAGCCAAAGATCCATATAGATAACTCCCTCAGATACAGTCCAACTAAAATAATATCCATCAGTCTCGCCGGTTCCATCCTCATGAAAGACAAAAAATCCATTTTGGTTGCCTGTCCAGGTTCCCACTAATTGCTCTTCAATAGATGGCTTCCTATTAAATAGAAAAATGGCTAGTAATAGTAGGATAGCGATGATGATGTAATTTTTCTTATTCTCCATAATAAATCTTCTGCTCTCTATAACACTTCATTAGTATTTTCTATACCAAGTGGAATTGGAAGGTTTTTTCCTAAATCATTAATTTCTTTCAGCCCACGGTTGATGATAATCATTATGGTTATGACGGCTAATAAGCAAAGAGTAGCTAATTTTATATACTCACCTCCAATGGAATTTGTCAAATTCATATCCCAAATTCCATGTAGAATAATTACTAAAACTAGAAAACGTAAACTTTCGCCAGTAAACAAAGCTGACCAATCAAAACTATTTTGTTTTTTGAGAACCATCATAAGACCAGCTCCAGTAATTGCCGCCCATGCAACATGACCTCCAAATGCTAAAAGACCTCTTAAAATGGCTGTTCCAACTGCAGAGGACGGATCAGGATTAAAAACAGGAAGTGTCCCGTTAATTGATTCATAATTAACCAAAGAACTATTGAAAATATAACCTGCCGTTTCAAATACTGCAAAACCTGCTCCTACCGCTCCACCAATCAATAAACCATTCAAAATATATCTTTTATCGGTGAATTTATTAACAAAATACGCGGTGGCGACAAGCTTACCAACTTCTTCAAGGACTCCCGTCATCATTGAAGGGAAGAAATCCCCCACTCCACTTGGAAAGATTTGTATGAGTACGAGCGTTGCCAATAAGGAGAGTAAGCCTCCAATCAAAAAAATTTCTAAGACGGTCATAATATCGATATTTCGTGGAGAATTACATTCGAAATAGAAAAATAAGATTGGTATGGCGCCTGCCATGGCTGCTACAAACATTAATCCAGGTAACATATTCCAATTATTGAAAGTCACATACATAAAATACAGCATGAGTGCGGATAATAGCAATACACCAAATACTCGTGCAAAGTACCAGGGTTTTGGCCATTCACGTGAAATATCTTCTGGTTTTGGAGTAGTTGCTTTTGAACCACATGCAAAAAGATTTTCAGCCTCTTCTCTAGTGTGTTTCTTAAAAACATCACTAAATAAATCGCGCATTCGGAGCTCGACTGCGCCCTCACCACCTGTCACAGAATTAATTTTATTGGCAATTCCACCGACGATATCATTAGCCGTATCCATCGAAGCTCTTCCTGTCCCATCCATTCTTGCACCACAATTAGAACAAAATGGACTTCCAGTCGTATTTAATAATTGGCATTTTGGACAGGTTTTATCCGATGAATCATTCGTATCATCAAGAAACTCGCCATTTATTTTTGCATTATGAAATTCCTGTGTGGAAGGGCGACGACCATTAATGGTCTCAAACGCTTCTAACCACTCTTGCTTTGTCATATTACATATCTCCTAACTTTTTTCTATATACAATCGCTAATCCTAAACTTGCTAATCCCACACCTACAACCGATAGCAAACAATTATTTTCTGAACCTGTCTCAGGTAGTATTTTAGTCTTCTCTGAACGACTATAGATCACTGCCTCCTCAGTAGAGTTTTCGCTAGTTGCTGAATAAACCCCAGGTGCTACTACTTTTTCCGATTTGGGTTTCGAAGGTACCGCTAGTCCAACTATAGAAGTTGGCGGTACAGAGATTACTGATTTCTCTATCTGTTCTGGTTGAACACCTTTACTCTGCAATTCTTTGACGAAGGCATTTATGTCAAACGTAGGTAACTCAAGATAAAGTGATTCCCCTCTAGCAGTCACCAACGGCTCCTCAGCAGGTGTTTCGAGAGGTTGATTTTCTTTGTCTTTCTCAATCTTCGCTGCCTCTGTCTCTTGGCGTTTTCGTTCAGCTTCCCTCTCTGTTTCAACACGTTCACGTTCCAAGCGCTCTGCTTCCGCCTTTTCTTTTGCAAGACGTTCAGCCTCAGCTTTAGCTAAAGCTTCCTGTTTTGCTTTTTCTGCAGCTAAGCGTTCAGCTTCTAAACGAGCAGCTTCTTCTTGAGCTTTTTTCTCAGCCTCTAAACGAGCCTGTTCTTCAGCAATTCGCTCAGCCTCAAGACGAGCTACCTCCTCCTGAGCCTTTTTCTCTGCTTCCAGACGAGCTTTTTCAGCAGCCTCTTTAGCTAGACGCTCTGCTTCTGCTTTAGCCTTCGCTTCTGCCGCCAGACGCTCCGCCTCTGCCTTCGCTTTAGCATCTTGTTCAGCTTTTATACGAGCTTCTTCTGCCTTGCGCTCTGCTTCAATACGTTCGCGTTCTAGGCGTTCTGCTTCCGCTTGGGCAGTCAAGTAGGCTTGATAGGCATCATACTGAGCTTGGAGGGTTTTAAGGTTAGCAAGAGCTGTGTCGTAGTTGGCGCGCGCTACTTGCTTCTCCAAGTTGAGGGTATTGAGCTTGGCTTTGGCACTGTCTAGTTTTGCTTGAGCCTCTTTTTGTGTAGTCAAGAGCGGTTGCAAGTCAGCTTGGAGTTTTGCAAGAGTATTCGCATAACCTTGAACTGTTTTCAGAGTTGCTTGTGCAGCAGTGACTTGAGCTTTGGCTGCTACCAAGGCTTTGTTGAGGTCCGTTAAGCGGTTTTGGGCTGCTGTAAGGGTAGATTGTTTGCTTGACAGGTTGCTTTGTGCCTGAGTGAGAGCTGTTTGCGCTGCTTTCAGGTCGTTCTGTTGAGTAGTCAAGTTGGCTTGGCTGGTTGCTACATCTGCGTTTGCGAGACGCAAGGTGTTTTGAGCCGTTGCCAAGGCTTGCTCTTTCTTCGTCAAGTCTGTTTTTGCAGCAGCAAGTTCAGTCTTAGCAGTAGCTAATTTTGATTGCGCTGCTGTTAGGTTAGCTTTTGCAGCATCCAAAGCCTTTTGTGCTGCAGGGGTTTTAACCGGGACAGCCTTCGCTTTAGCTAGTGCATCTTGGGCTAACTTCAATGTACCCTGCGCTGCTTGCAATTTATTCGTAGCTGTTGTCACTGCTTGTTGTGCAGGAGCGAGTTTGGATTGAGCTGTTGCTAGGTCAGACTGGGCTTTGGCAAGGTTTGCTTCTAAGGTTTCTTTTGAGATTGGGTTAGGGATAGCCGTGCCACCTACTTGAGGTGTCACCACCTTGTCTGTGAACTCCAACAAGAAGCCTGAGTTTTTAGAACCTGTGTAGCCAGACAAACCGAAGTATTGATCATGCTTCTCATCTTGTAAGAACTTAGAGTCCAAGTTCAATAGAGAGATGGCATGTCCGAAATGTTGCGATGGGGAGAAATCAAACAACATCATGTTTGTAAGGAAGGTTGCAACAACCCCTTTGATTTCCGTCATCGTATAATTGTCATTAAACGTTGTTAACTGAGGAGAAAAATCCTCATCCAATGCTTGTCCCGTTGCATTTTTCACCCGCAAGATAGCGTCACGGTCATGACCTTTGGTTGCATCCCAGTCATCACGAAGGTATTCTTTTGCCACCATGTCCGCAATGTTCATTGAACCTGTCGAGATAAGAGCCTTAGATGTCAATCCGAATTGATTGCGGAGGTCGTTGATTGTGGTTTGTGCGAATTGTGCTAATTCCAAACGATCCGCATCAGTTAGCCCATTCAAACCATTTTCATCAACCGACACAACTACACGATTATTTGATTCGATTGCACTCAACGCTTCACGAAGCTTACGCAACTCTTTATTATCGATGCGCTCACTCATCAAACGACGAGACTCCGCCTCCAAAATTTGCCAAATTCGCGCTTCTTCTGTCTTATCCTTAGTGACATAGCGGGACTTGTAGAAGTTAACTAGGTTGGTCTTATAAGCTTCAGAAAGTTGGATGGTGAAGATGGAGCTTAGAGCTTTTTCTGCATTGGCTACTTTTGTCTCCGCTGTAGTGATATTGTTCTGAATCGTTGTGAGATTGGTATTCGCTGTATTGAGGTTAGACTGGGCAGTGGTGACACCTGCTTGCGCCGTTGTGACTTCGCCTTGAGCTGCAGTAATGTCTGCTTGACGTTTGGCATCTGCCGCCTTAGCTGCGTTGAGAGCTGTGGTCGCTTCTGTGACTTTGGTGGTTGCCGTGTTAACATCAGCTTGCGCTGTTGTGACTGCCGCTTCTTTTGTAGCAACCGTTTCCTTAGCAGTATCTACTTGAGTTTGAGCGGTTGTGACTGCGGTTTGTGCAGCGGCTTGGTCTGCATTGTCTTGGTTGAGTTGGGCTTGCGCCTGCTCTACCGCTTTGGTTTCGTTAGAGACTGTTTGAGTTGCGGCGTCTACTTGAGTTTGAGCGGTAGCGACCTCATTTTGGAGGGTAGAGACTTGGTTAGTGGTCTCTGTGATTTGGTTTTGTGTTGTTGCGACAGTAGCCTGAGCCGCTGTAACTTGATTGGTAGCTTCCTCCACTGATGGATTAGTAGCTACTGTTTCTTGAGCTTGAACGATTTGCGCTTGTTGGGCTGTAACCTCAGCCGTTGCTGTGTTTACTTCTGCTTGAGCGGTTGCAACACTTTGCTCAGCGGTCGCTACTGCGCTCGTTGCCTGTGTAAGCGTTGCCTGAGCAGTATCTACTTGGGCTTGCGCTTCTTCTACTTGAGCTGTCGTTACTTGTGGCGTAGTGGCGTTGGTGACAACCTCAGTTGTAGGTGCTGCGACATTTTCTTCTGCGTAGGCCGTTGTATTTCCAGTGACAGTGATCATCCCGATAGACAAGACGCCGACAGCACCGTAAGCCTTTAACTTACGGATAGAACCATGAGACTGGGCTAAAAATCTATTATTCATATAAACTCCTCAGATAACAAATCAAACTTTTATACTATTTTAACACCAAAATCAGTCATATACAACAGTTTTGTTAGCTTTTAAGTCACATATGTCAGTTTTTTTGAATTATTTATTTGTATGATAATGATATGATAAACAATTTACAAAAATACATTGCAAAAAGAGTCAAAACACTTCGACTTCAAGCTGGATTGACACAGACTGAACTTGAAGCAAGAGCTGAATTGGGATTTAATTACATCAATAAACTTGAAACTAAAGAAAGCAACATCACAATAAATACGTTGCACAAAATCATCGATGCCTTAGAAGTTGACGTTCAAACATTTTTTGATATGCAGATAAGCAAAGACGAAAACATTGACGATCTAATTGTATTGCTGTCTGAAATACCGACAAATAAGCGGAACGAAGTTATTAATGCTGTAAAACAAATTATTTTGACTTTAAGATAGCTCAAAAGATTCATTGATGTAAATTTGCAATTCATTATTCATTAAAAGAAATTGATTCAAAAATAACGGATTACTTATTAGTCTAATCTATGTAAAGCAACTTCTCTCGAGGTCGCTTTTTTTCTTATTTTCATCTAATTCGGCCCCAAAATTAATAATTTTTTTTTGAATATCAGATCTTAAATTCGCGAATGTATGTATAGATTGTATAAATTCATCAAAATGAGCTTCTGAAAACAGTTGATGCAGAATTGTAAGAATCGATTTCTCATATATAATAATTTTATCTATTTCTGATAACAAATCTTTAGACGTAATCTCATTATTTGATTTTGCTTGATAGTAAATATCATTGTAATATTTTTCGGTAGCTTCAATAAGTAATTCAACTATACACTTCTTACTTTTGCCTTCCTTACTCTGTGTCTGTGACCTATTATAAAGCTTATCCCGCTCCTTCCTGTAGTCAATCATTGCGTTAATAAAATTATGTTGAAATGGAAACTCGGCTGAATCAACCATTTTTTCCAATTCAGCAATTGGTAACGTATTGATAGAATGCATAATTTGATAAACATTGTCTTTTATTTCCTTTTGATATTTTTTCTGTTTCATACTCTGCATATTTCTTTCCGTTCTTTTCCTCATTTCTTCTTTCCAAAGATTCTCTATCTGCTCCTCTGAAGTTCGCCGAAGTTGAATTAATTCGTTTATCGCAACTGAAATTTCATTATTAATTTCATAATCTCGAAATTTTAATAATATATTAAATACAGAACTACAAAATCCTCGAATCCGAGATTTTGCAATCGCAATAGAAGTTTCATCAATATTTTCTTCAAATCCATATTGATAAATCAAGCTCAAATGTTTTTTCGTTTCATCAATAACGATTTTTACCAAATCTCTTACTGTTAATAAATGCTCTTCAGTGTTCATATTAGCAATTTGAGCTTTTTCAAGCTCATTCATAAACTTAATGACAGTTGTTTCATTTTTAATGTAATCTCGTTCTTCATTTGAAATATCTTTAGTATTCTGTAATTTTTCCATAGTCGTCTCCCAACATTCCTCTTTAGTTTTCTCATTTTGCAAGCACTCTCTATATTCTTGTGCAATAGTGTCGAACATGATTGAAAGCTCTTAAATTGAATTTTCAAGTAGCCACGAACGCAAAAAAACGATCAAATGGGTTAAACAAGCGTCAATATCGTTGGCCGCAGCATGCTGCCATTCGATTTCATAGACGCTTTCTTCCTTTGATCGTTCTGATAATCTATCTTTGTCTGTAAACAAAAGTCCACCTCTTTCTAGTAAATGGAGCTATTTCAATAGCTCAAGCAATGTCGACTACATAGTTAGGTAACAACCAACTATGCATTGGTTAACCTCCCTCGTTGCGTATTTACTTAGTTCTTTTACTTAGTTTATTGTACTTTTGTTAACTTTACTTATTTTTGGTATTATAGCATATTTTTTGCTTCTATGTAGGAATTTGATGCTGAATTTAATTTCCTATTTAAAAATAAAGGAGCCGGTGATGACCACATTTCAACCGCTCCTTTTTTCTTTAACTCACGTAACTTTTATTCCCTAGTGTGACTTATTGATATCAATGAATTTTCCAAAACCATTTTGTTCAATCTCAGCCATAGACCCAATCCAATTTCCAAAAGCATAGTGGTCCAATACAATTTCTAATACAGATTGAAACTTTAAAACATCATCTTCCCAACTAGAAAACGAAAAGCTGAAGTGAACTGACGGATGAAGCTCATCATATAGATCCATCGTAACAAAGCAATCTTTCTCTTCAGTTTCATAGTAGACCTTGAAACAAATATCACACCCGCCACCTTCAAGCAATAGTCCGTAATAATCATCATCGAATGTTTCCGGAATAATCGCGAAATCCGTGACCTTTCCCAACGAGAAAGCCGCTTTATCAGCATCATAAATTGAATTTTTAATCAGCTTAATGATTAAATCATGTGTTTCTAACATTGTATTTACCTCCTTGTAAACAAAAACTAAAATCGCCGATAACATTTATAATTTTCCCTTTTACATAATATACCTCCTCAAAAACTTTCTATTGATCAGTTAGTACTATTATGACATTTATCGAGAATTATAAAAACTGCAGTTCAATTAGCGAGATGAATTAACGTTAACTTGAATTTTTTATCTTTCGTCCAAAGTGTCATAATGTAGTTATAAAATAATTGAAAAATGGAGGTGATAAAAACGTTATCGGCAATGATTGAACACTGGGCTCGGTGAAAAAGCAATCTTGTACGATATTGATTTCATTTGTTTGCTGTCATTGACAAGCAATTGAAAAAAAAAAGAAAGTACGTAAATGGTTATTCTAAGGAGTGAAGCGACGTACAGAATAACCATTTAGCAAGGAAATTTGTACAAAAAAAAATGTTTAGTAAAAGTTAATAGTATTTTTTAGTTTTAAGAAGTAACCAGATCAATGGCATTTGAAAATACAAAGAAAAAGGGACGGTGAACACTGAAACTGATTCTAAAACGATAGTCTTAATAGACAGCCTCACGTGTATTTTCAGAGCATACCCAGCTCGTTATTAAAAAGGGTGGGAGGCAGTTTACCAATAACAAGCATTGTATCAAAGAAAGGAGAAAGAAAATGCCAAGAAAAAGAAATTCATTGAAACACGATATCTTTGTAATAGCAACAAAAGATGTTACAAATAATACATCTCGCACATCATATAAACGTTCAGCAACACGTTTTGCAAAATGGGCAAAAGAAAATAACATCAAAAAAATCTCGGATATCACTGAGGTAGTCCTGCAAAGATATCACGACGATTTAAAAAATGATCCAAAACAGTACACTCCCGCAACCATACACACATATCTAGCCCCAATCTGTAAAGCTGTCGACATCAATTTGAATCGTATCCGCAAGCAGAAAAGAACAAGCGATAAGATTGTCCGTGGACGACAACGCGAGTCCAACGAGCAAGGGAAGAAACAGGAACTGGACTCTCGCTTCTCACGCCTTGTGGAATTTCAAAAAGTTGTCGGCATTCGACGAAATGAGCTAAAAAATCTTACTGGTTCAGACATGAAACTAGATGAGGATGGGAATTGTTATGTATACGTCAAGAGAGGTAAAGGCGGAAAGAAACAATTGCAGTACATCCTACCGCAAGACGTGACAGTAGTCAAGCGCACCTTCGAAGGAATTAAGGATGACGAACCCGTCTTCTCTCCTCAAGAAATGAACAACCAAATCAACCTCCACGCGTTACGAGCTCAACACTCGCGAGATAGCTATTTCTTTTATCTTGATAAAATCAATTCTAATCCTACCTTTAAGAATTCTTTAAAAGCACTTCTCATCAAAAGATGGGAGGAAGGACATCAGCGATTAAAACATGAAGCTCCCCAGGTCTATAAGAATCATCGAATAGGCTTTGTACACGATTTACGAGATGATGCGTATATACTACGAGGCTCAAATAAGTACAAAGCAACCTCTTCAGGCATGCCAATCACATATAATCGGCTAGCCCTAATGGCAGTATCAGTATTGAATCTATCACATTGGCGCCTATCTGTGACCGTGACAAACTATATTCTGTGATTCCTGATTTTTATAAAATAGAAAATATGGCAATCTATTGTTGTGTATATTATTGAGTAAAAGGAGGAAATTAATATGAACAAATATACATCGAAACAAAACAAGCCTGAGGACGGCAATCGTATTTTCGCCCGTGGTAAGATCGTCAATCTAAACCCAAACGGTTCAAATTATGACATCGAACTTTTTATTCGCAATGGAGGCGGAAGACAGCATACCTATCTACATTTTAACTGTTCAAACATAGCACTTCACCTAGAATTGAAGACAGGAACTACTATCCATGTCTATGGACATGTAGAAAATTTCATCGATATCCGTAGTAAACCAGCTCAAAGATATGTCGCTGACATCATTACTCCTGAGAAGACGGAGTTGGCCAGATACTTTAGAAAAGAAGATTTTCATTTTGGTTTTGCACCTCAAATGCACTTTGCGAAGTTTTTCGTCGCAGGAGAGGTTACACGAGTAATAAACAATACCACTTCGAAATGGATTGTACTCAGCATTAAAGATGCATCTGGAAACATTGTAAACATACAGTTCAGCAGAAGAATGCGTGTAGCTGATAATTTTTTCAAAAAAGGAGACTATGTATATGCGTACGCAATTCCAATCTCAACTAAAAAAAACATCAGTGGACAAGATGTTAACTTTATAACACTAATAGCTGAGGATATCGAAATTGGATAATTTGAAAATAAAATTGAACTTGATAATGTCAAAAATTAGACAAAAACGCATGAGTTTGTATAAATTAACTCATGCGTTTTTTAATGAACAATGAATCTGGAAATTAGTACAATAAATCCTTGCTTATTGCCTATAAGTAATAATCTATTATTAAAACTCACTTAACATTCCAAACCAGTGAAGAGCATCTAGGATGGCTTCTTCTTTTTCGGGTGGACACAGAAGAACTTTCTGTTCACTATTATCTTTTTTTGATAAATTAAAATTTTCACGTACAGAAAGCCCCATCTTCCTCTTCACTTGAGCAATATATAGACTTGATACTTTTAAACCAAATTTATTAAATACATATTCCTTGATTTCTGGATATGTAGCATTTCTATTAACAGTAATCGAATCGATATCATTTTCTTCAATTTCAAGATTAATATGATGCTCAGCATCAAGTTTGGACAATAGTGCAACAGTCTCCACGTGATGTGTTTGTGGAAAGAGGTCCACTGGTTGCACCTTGGTCAGTTTGTAGCCAAGTTCTTCATATAGCTTGACATCACGCGCCATGGTGGCGACATTGCAGGAGATATAGGTGATTTTTTTTGCCTGCATGGCGACGCTAGAGGTGATAAAACTTTCTGTCAAACCTTTTCGTGGAGGATCCACTAAGATGACATCTGGTCTGATGCCCTGCTTGACCCACTCTGCCATAGCCTCTTCTGCGCTTGCGCAAACATAGGTCGCATTGTCGATACCGTTTCGTTTAGCATTTTCCCTAGCGTCTTGTACAGCGGATGCCACTACTTCGACACCATAGACTTGCTTGACTCTTTTGGAAAAAGAAAGTCCAATGGTCCCAATACCAGAATAAGCATCAATCACCATGCTGTCTGGTGTCAATTCTGAGAAGTCAATAGCCACTTGATATAGTTTTTCCGCCATTTCCGTATTGACCTGATAAAAGGACTGCGGTGAAATAGTATAGCTATTTCCCAACATGGTATCTGAAATCGTGCCTTTCCCATAAAGGGTCACAAATTGTGAGCCAAATATCGCATTGGTATTCTGATCATTGATGTTTTGAATGACCGAGACAAGGTTTGGAAAGTCTTTGACCAAATAATCAATCACCTGGTCGATACGAAAAACCTTAGGACGAGTCGTCACCAAAACCAACATGAGCTCTCCAGAATAGTGGCCACGACGGACGACAATATTGCGAATCAGACCTGTCTGCTCTTTTTCATCATAGGGCTTGATGTCAAAACGGCGTAGAAGATCACGAGTCTCCAAAATCAAACGGTCAATTTCCTTATCTTGAATATAAAAATCCTCAATTGGAATCAGGTCATGAGAAAGTTTTCGGAAAAAACCTGTCTCCAACTGCCCATTGACCCTCCTTACTGGGACAGCAGCTTTATTGCGATAAGCAAGAGGATTTGCCATCCCAAGTGTCGGAGCAACAGACAAATCGCTTAGCCCTGCAATTTTATAAAGGCTGTCTTTGACCTGCTTAGTTTTAAAATCAAGCTGTGCCTCATAGCGCAAATGCCCTAAATCAGCAATACCTGAACGCAGATAAGCCAGGTCCATATCTTGATTTCGGTCATCAGAATATGACAGATAGGCTTCAACCTTGCCATAGCCTATTTTTTTATTAACCTTAAGGACACGCATCTGGACACGCTCTCCAGGCAGAGCATTTTCTACAAAGAAAACCAACCCATCGACCTTAGCTACCCCTGCTCCTTCGTGGCTAAGATCTACAATTTCGACAGTAATCACATCATTTTTACGTAACATTTAAAATCCTTTCCTATTCAAAAAGGGTCTGGGACAATCGTCCTAGACCCTTATACCGTATTACTTTAGCATCATGTGATAAGTCAAAAGTTCTTGACCTCAATGATACCTCTCATAACTGTATGGAGTTCTAACGATACCGTTAAACCCATTTATTGAATCTCTGATGACCTGCTCTTATTATACCACATTATCTGAGTCCCATCTCAGCTAGAAGCTGTTGATATTTATCGCGATCAATATCTAATCCCATACCGCCATACACATCATAAGCATCGACCCAGTCTCCTTGCTGAGGGACTGTCATCTGCTCAATATTATCTCTGCCTTTTGTGAAAAGCCCTAAGCCCTCACTTAAGAGTAGCGGATAGGAGACATTAGTGGAGGTCAATGCATAAACTTTGCCTAGTGCTGCTGAGCCTGTAAACAGCTTAATTGGGTTTTTAGCCTGACTCATAATAGCCGAAAGTACCTGTTGTTGGCGTTTGACACGACCAAAGTCCGCCGTATCATCACCGCGAAAGCGAGCATAGTTTAGCAAGGTCTTTCCATCCATCCGTTGCAGGCCTGCAGTGATGGTCTGATACATAGCTCCTCCTTGAGCATAGCCCAAATCATCTGGCACTTCCACTTCTGACACCACTTGACCATCGACAGTTTCAAATTGGGCATCAATTTCAACCCCTTCAGGGAACAGGGTATCAATAGCCTCTGCAAATGTTTCAAAGTCAATCATAACATAATATTTAATATCAATGTCAAAATTATGTTTGAGCACTTGACGAACAAATTCTGCACCTTGATCCCCATTTTGCTCTCCTAGATTAAAGGAAGTGTTCAACTTCAAGTCTGTAATCGTATTGTCAGAACTGTAGCCAGGGATATTCACTAAGGTATCACGCATAAAAGAGACTAGCTTAGGCTTACCAGATGAATTTCCCACATTCATTACCATAATGGTATCGGTTCTGGCATCTGCTAAGTTCTGAGTCACACGCTTGTCACTCCCAAGTATCAAAATATTTGTTCCGTCTAATGTATCCGTACCGTTAAACACTTCTGCTTGAGCTGGAGCATAGGCTGTATTGCCCGAAGTGACGTCATGCACCCCTTTGAAAAACATTAGAACCATACCGACTAAAGTCGCAAGAAGGATTAGCCCCAACCAAATAAAGAAACGCTTGATGCTAAATCGCTTCTTCCTTTTTGCCTTGATATCCCTAGATAACTTATCAAAAGTGGGTAGATCATTTTCCCTTTTCTCGACAATAGCTTTTGCTTTTGATTTCTGTTCCTTAGGGCTAGGGTAAACAGGTAATCTATCTATCTGATTAGCTTTTTGATCAGTGCGATTGGTCCTTGCACGTCTAGAATAGCCTGATAACTCTTGTTCTGAAGGAAACGTCAAATCATCCTCATCCGTCTCCTGCCAATGAGATAAATCCTCACTTGTCTGGAGATGACCTTCTGCTTTTGCAATGAGAAAATCAAGTTCTTCTCTTTCCTTATCGTTTAAAAAATGGATATTTTTATACAAATAATCATAGCGCAAAGCTTCATGATGCGTTAGATTTTCTAATTGGCGATTTGCCATAGTACCTCCCCATGATTAAGCCATTGTATGAACGATGTATTCCCCTAAAACCTTATAGCGAATGCCTAAGCTTTTTAATTCTGCTAAGGCATAGCCTACCAATTCCCTATCTTGATTAGCCACATCAACCATGAAGAAATACTCTCCTAACATGGTTTTCAATGGACGACTTTCAATTTTCGTCAAATCGATGCCTCGCCACGCAAAAACAGACAGTCCTTTATAGAGAGCTCCAGGCAGATTATCTGGCAAGGTCAAAGCTAAGGACATTTTTTCTGACAGCGATGGTAATTGAATGGTTGGCACACTAGCCCCTAACACCCAAAAACGAGTGAAATTTTCTTCAATTTCCTGTATATCCTTTGCAATAATCGTTAGCCCATACTCTGTTGCTGCTGCTTCCGGAGCAATAGCAGCAAACGGTTGATCGGGATGTTCTGCTACAAAGCGAGCCGCAGAAGCTGTCGAACCCGTTGTCTCTAGCTTAACCTCTGGGTAATGGTCACCGATATATTTTTTCCCTTGCGCAATCGCCTGCGGGTGAGAAAAAATTTTTTCAGGCTTCTTGTCACCAGCAGTCATCAATTGTTGTTTAATAGGCTGGATGATTTCAACGACTGCTTTAATATCTGACTGGTGAAAGAGATAGTCTGTTGTTTCATGAACAGAACCTTCGATAGAATTTTCTACAGGCACAATCGCATAGCTGACCAGTTTATCTTGATAGGCTTTCAACACTTCTGTAATGGTTTCAAACGCTAGCAATTCTGCCTGAGGAAAGGCTTTGAGGGCAACATTATGAGTAAATGAGCCACTAGGCCCTAAATAAGCAACTTTCATTTGATTTCCTCAATAATTTGCTTCGGACTTTTTCCAGCCACATCAATAATCTGAGTAGCCGCTTCCTCATACCAAGCTTGACGTTGCTCAAAAATCGCCTGAAAAGCTTCTTTGCTGTTATTGACAAAAAGAGGTCGAATATTAGCTTTATCTGCTGCAATACGATTGTAAAGCGTCTCAAAATCTGCACGCAAATAGATGGTTTGTTCATTGTCTGCTAGTAGTCGTCTGTTGCCTTCTGTTACCACAACGCCTCCACCTGTTGAGATCACTTGATTTGTCATCAGCAGTTCTGCTAAAACGTCTGTCTCGATTTGGCGGAAAGCTGGCTCACCTTCTTTAGCAAAAAAATCTGCAATAGACATGCCAATACGATCACTGATAACAGCATCCATATCCACATAGTTTGAGTCGAGCTCCTTAGCAATCGTTGTTTTGCCAGCTCCCATAAATCCGATTAAAACCTTAGCCATTGATCAATGCCTCCATGTGGTTAAAGAAGTCTGGATAGCTAGTGTTAATAGCTTCAGCACGTTCAAGAATCAACTCCCCTTCTTGAACCAAGAGCCCAGCAATAGCTGCCATCATCCCAATGCGATGATCGCCAAAGGTATTGATAGTAGCACCATGAAAAGTTGTTTTCCCTTGAATAATCATGCCATCCTCTGTCGGCCTAATAGCTGCTCCCATAGCGTTCAAAGCATCGGCTACCACTTGGATGCGGTCAGTTTCTTTGACTTTCAATTCTTCAGCATCACGAATCACCGTTTGTCCCTTAGCTTGGGTAGCTAATAGGCTAATAATAGGCAATTCATCAATGAGACGTGGAATAATATCCCCTGCAATCTCTGTTCCGACAAGCTCTGAAGTCTCGACTGTGATGGTTGCTGATTTGGCAATATCATCAACGTTTGACAGGCTAATCTTACCATTCATGGCTTTGATGACATCAATGATTCCTGTACGTGTTTCATTGATACCAACATTTTCAAGAACTACCTTAGCATTTGGCACAATCAGCCCAGCTACTAACCAGAAGGCTGCTGAGGAAATGTCCCCTGGTACCACAACCTCTTGTGCCGTAAACTCTTGACCACCCGAAATTCGGATTTCCTTGTCATTGACTGAAATCTGACCTCCAAATTGGACAATCATGTCTTCGGTATGATTACGCGTTTTTTCTTTTTCAATGATAAGAGATTCGCCATCGGCTTGTAGAGCTGCAAAAATAAGAGCTGACTTAACTTGAGCAGAAGCTACAGGCAGTTGGTAAGTAATCGGCTTAAGCGTCTTGCTACCACGAATCTTTAAGGGTGGTAAATCACGATCGGTCTGGCCAGAAATCGTAACCCCCATTTGCGATAGCGGAATGGTGACACGGTCCATCGGACGTTTTGATAAACTATCGTCACCAAACATCTCTGCTTCAAAGTCCTGACCAGCCAAAACGCCTGAGATGAGACGGATTGAAGTTCCAGAATTCCCCATGTCTAAGCGATTTTTCGGTGCTTTTAGACCATCAAAGCCAACACCGTGAACCTTGACCACCTGACCATCGTCTTCGATAGTGACACCCAAATCACGGAAAACCTGCATGGTTGATAAAACATCTTCTCCACGCAAAATATCATGAATGGTTGTCACACCTTTTGCCAGACTTCCAAACATAATCGAGCGGTGGCTGATGGACTTATCACCTGGCACACGAATCGTTCCAGAAAGGGAGTTTACTGCTGTTTGTAATTTCATAAATAGACCTCTTGCGTATAGTGACTTCTATTATAGCAAATAAGTACAGAAATTTCTAAAAATTTCTGTACACTCACTCATGCTGTTGCCTCGTTTTCCTTTTTCTTTTGAAAAATCACCAACATTTCTCTAAGCAATATCTCCTCTTAAAACTGTTGGCAGGTCATATTGACCCTTGTGGTAAAAAAATACAGAAAGTCCCAAAGACTCCTGTATCTAATTGTTATGCTTTCAAAGATTCTGCAAATTTTTTCTTAATATAGTTAGCTGAAGCCGTCAGTTTAGCGCCTTCCTCATCTGTCAAGTCTAGTCTGATTTGTTCAATGACACCAGCTCTTCCCACAATCGCGGGGTAACCCAGATAGGTAGCTAGAGGCTCATAGTATTGCGAGATTGTCAATTCCTCGTGACTGTCTGAAATGACCGCTAAGGCTAATCGAATGGCTGCGCTAGCAATACCATAGCTGGTGTATTTTTTTCCGTAGAAAACGGTATGACCTCCTTTTAGGGCTTCTGTGGCCAAATTATCCAGCTCTGCTTTGTCCATAAGACTTTCAATAGGTTGTCCCTTGATACGTACCTGACTCCATGCGACAAACTGAGAATTGCCATGTTCTCCCAAATTGTAGCCCGAAACACTTCTCGGATTGAGCTTAAAGCGAAGCCCTACCGCTCGTTTCATACGGGCTGTATCTAACAAGGTCCCTGTTCCGATAACCTGCTCTTTAGGCAAGCCCGTGTGGTGTTGAAAGAGGCTAGTCACCACATCAACAGGATTTGAAATCACAATCAGAACACCAGAAAAACCCGATTTTTTAATGTTTTCTGCCACCTGTGGCACTTGAGCCGCGGTAAATGGAAGCTCTGCAAAGCGATCAGCATTTGGATTGTCCTGAAGCTTGATATTTCCAAGAGCCACTACGACAAGGTCCGCATCAGACAGAGCTTGATAATCGTTGACGATAATATTAGCCTGAAATCCTAGATTGGCAGCGGCATCTTGAAAGTCCAGAGCATCAGCTGTTACTTTGTTGACGTTTGTATCAATCAAGACATAGTCATCAAAAGTACCTTGTGCTATTAGGCCGTGTGCAACAGCAGCACCGACATTGCCCATTCCGATAATTCCTATTTTACGTGCCATATGTTCTCCACCACTGTGTTACTGTTTATTCAGACAACTCCTGCAAAGGTTTAAAGATAATACGCTCTAAATCGCCGACATACATGCCCAACGCTTGCTGACTTTGGAAATAGGCTTTAAGAACAACATTGGCTTCGATACGCTCTCCTAAGGCTGACATCTCTTCTTGATCTGATTGGCTTGGTACTTGACCTGATTCCATTAGACTTTGGATTTTACCTTGTGCGACTAAAAATTCTTCCCAAAGAGCCTTTGCTGCGCTATCTTCTTCTACTGCCTTTTTGGCACTTTTAACGGCCTCGTACTCTGGTAGGGCACGGATTGCTCGCTCTAAACCGTTTGCTAAATCGTAAATGTTTTCCATGATGTGTATTCCTATTCAGTTTAAACTTTTTAAACCAAACAACCTTTCTATCTCATTATGCAATAGTAACTGAGTAGTCTGTCTCCTGACGGATGACGTCACTAGCTCTTTCTAAATCTTTTGCGGTTTTAAAGGTCAACTGCAAAATACCGTGAATGTCCTCGCGGTTTTCCTCGTTAATTCTGATATTAACCAGAGACGTCCCTCGTAACAATTCCAAGATGTGCAAGATAACATCTTCTTCATCTGGGACATCCACAAAGAGGTCATAAAAGCTATCAACACCTGCTTTTTTATGAATTTCCATGGATTGGCGGGTCTTGCGACCATGTTCAAAAAAGGTCCAGATGGCATCTTCATCTTTTTGAGAAATCAACTGCGCGACCTTATCCAAACGTGCCTTAAAATCCTCAATCCGCTCCAAAACCGCTCCGCTATTTGACAAAAGAATAGCCGTCCACATGCCAGGTTCAGACTCAGCGATACGAGTCATGTCTCGGAAACCACCTGCCGCAAAATGATTAGTCATCTGATGCGCCTCCGCATAATCGCCAGCCTGTTCCATAAGGCTAGAGGCGATGACATGAGGAAAATGGCTAATTTGACTCGTGACACGGTCATGTTCCTCTGCATCTATCTGGATAAAGCGAGCACCTAAGCCCGACAAGACATCTTCTAATTCTGCAATCGTTCCTTCCTTGGTCAGAGGTGAAGGCGTGAAGATATAATAAGCATTCTCAAAAAGCGTGACATCCGCAGCATTGGCACCTGATTTATGGCTACCCGCCATAGGATGAGCGCCTACAAATTGGACCTTTTTACCAGCTAGGTAGGTTTCCGCCGCCTGAACAATCTCTGCTTTGGTGGAACCTGCATCTGTGATGATGACATTGTCTTTTAGGGGCATATCTGCCAAAGCTTTGATAAAATCAATCGTTTGCTTGATTGGAACTGATAAGATAATGACATCCGCTAAAGGGGCAAATTCGGCAAAATCTGATGTTGCCCGATCAACGATGCCACGCTCAAGAGCAATCTGACGCGACGCTTCTGAACGGTTATAGCCTAAAATCTGATAATCTGGATGCCCACGTCTGATGCCCAGAGCAATCGACCCTCCAATAAGACCAAGACCTGCAATATAAATGGTTTTTGACATATCAATGATTCATTTCTATCTTGAACTAGAAGTTCTTCACGTACTGACGGTGAGAGGCTACAGCTGCTTTCAATTCTTCCATGTTGTCTGATGAGAACTTATCTAGAATCTCTTGAGCAAGAACTGTCGCCACCACTGACTCCATCACAACACCCGCTGCAGGAAGCGCCGTCGGATCTGAGCGCTCGACTGTGGCCTTATAGGGTTCATGCGTCTCAATATCAACAGACATGAGCGGTTTGTAGAGGGTAGGAATAGGTTTCATGACGCCTCGCACAACGATTGGTTGGCCGTTGGTCATGCCGCCTTCAAAACCACCTAGATTATTGGTGCGACGGGTATAACCTTCTGCTTCTGACCAAATGATTTCATCCATCACCTCGCTCCCTTTATGGTAGCCCGCTTTGAAACCTACACCAAATTCAACCCCTTTAAAAGCATTGATGGAAACAACTGCTTGAGCCAACTTGGCATCGAGTTTAGTATCCCATTGTACATATGAGCCTAGACCCACAGGCACACCACCTACAACGGTCTCAACCACACCACCGATAGTATCGCCATCTTTCTTGATTTGGTCGATGTAAGCTTTGATTTCTTCTTCACGCTCCTGGTTGACGATAGAGACTTCTGACTTAGCCGCCAAATCCTTGATTTCAGAAACAGTCAGATTTTCTGGTACATCAATTTCCTTCCCACCAAAAACAACCACATGGTTAGCAATCTCAATATCGAGCTCTGCTAAAATCCGTTTTGCTACTGCACCGACTGCAACTCGCATAGTCGTTTCACGCGCACTAGAACGCTCCAAGGAATTGCGCAAATCATCAAAGCGGTACTTCATTCCACCAACAAGGTCTGCATGCCCTGGACGTGGGTGAGTGATGCGACGCTTGCTCTTGAGGCGGTCTTCAATATCTTCAACCGCCATGATTTCCAACCACTTCTGATGGTCTTTATTGGTCACATTAAGGGTAATAGGAGCTCCTGTCGTCTTACCGTGACGAACTCCCGCTGTGATTTCAACCACATCGCTTTCGATTTTCATGCGACCACCGCGTCCATAACCACCTTGGCGGCGCTTAAGATCACCGTTAATGTCTTCTGCTGTCAAAGGGAGACCTGCTGGCACTCCCTCAATGATAGCTGTCAAGCGTGGGCCATGCGACTCGCCTGCTGTTAAATATCTCATTTTATTTCTCCAGATACTCTTTCATTTCTTCTATTGGAATTTGATTAATGGCTGCGCTACCAAGTCTAGGGACGATAACAGTTTTGATATTGGCACCACTAGCTTTTTTATCATGGGTCAGTGCTGCGTACAATTCATCAATCTTCCAGGGTTCGTGGTCTGTTGGCAAGCCGTATTTAGCACACATAGCACTGATTTGCTCAGTCATGCCTACTGGCATAAGGCCTTTTTTCTCAGCAATCCGAGAAATTTGAACCATTCCAATAGCCACTGCCTCGCCATGCATAACCTTGCCGTAACCAGCCGTTTGCTCGATAGCATGTCCGATTGTATGACCAAAATTCAGGTACATCCGAACCCCACCTTCAAACTCGTCCTCAACAACAATTTTACGCTTAACATTGCAAGAATGGTAAATAATGGCATCAGCATTGTCCAAAATCGACTGCGGGCTACCATCGAGATTATCAAGCAAATCCCATAGTTCAACATCATCTATAAGACCATACTTAATAACCTCTCCCATCCCCTCAATGAGTTCACGCTGACCAAGTGTCACCAATACGTCCGGATCTATAAGAACGCCTTTAGGTTGCGTAAAGGTACCGACACTATTTTTGGCTTGAGGCGTATTAACCCCTGTCTTGCCTCCTATAGAAGAGTCCACTTGAGCCGTCAAACTGGTGGGAATCTGTACAAAAGGAATGCCTCGCATATAAGTAGAGGCTACAAAACCAGCTAAATCTCCAACAACGCCTCCCCCTAAAGCAACAATCCCGTCACTTCTAGTCATGTTGTGGGCAATCAAATAGTCATAGGCTTTGTTGACCGTCGTCAGGTTTTTAGAGGCCTCGCCTTCTGGAAATTCAAATAGAAGGGTCTGAAAACCCGCTTCTTCTAAGCTTTTTTTCACCGCTTCTGCATAAAGTGGACCGACTTGGTCATCCGTTATAATCGCAATCTTCTGACAATTAAGAATAGAGCGTACCCATTCTCCAGATCTAGCCAGAGATCCACGCTCAATCATAATGTCATAAGGATTGGTCTTCAAATCAACATGTAATTTCATGATGCAACCCCTACCTTAGTATAACTCTTATCTGTACTTTTCTTCTAATGCCTGCCAAATGGCTTCTGTCGGCATCGCCTCTCCTGTCCACTCCTCAAAAGCAGCTGCCGCTTGAAAAAGGAGCATTCCAAGACCATTGATAGCTTTCAAACCATGTTGACGCGCTAACTTCAAAAATGGCGTTTCAAAGGGTTGATAAATGACATCTGCCACTAAAATAGCCTCTGGAAAGGCAAAATCTTCCCCAATAATCATAGACTTGCCGTCCATACCAACACTTGTCGCGTTGACAAAAAGGTCGCTATCGGCCACTTTTTCTTCAATAAGATTAACATCTTCAACAGGATAAACATCAATGGTAACGCCTGTTTGTTGGGACAAGGCTTGTGCTTTTTGACGAGTCTCCTCTAGAAAGGCCGTTTGGTTGAAAATGTTGATGTGACGAGCGCCATTAAGAGCAGCTTGGGCAATTAAAGCAGTCGCAGCACCCCCACCACCAAGTATGGTCATCGCTTTGCCTTTCATTTCAAAATCAGCAAAGGTCGATAAGGAGCGGAAAAAGCCTATCCCATCTGTATTATGCCCGATGAGCTTACCGTCTCTATGAATAACCGTATTAACCGCACCAATCAACTGAGCTGCATCTGTCAAGTCATCCATGTAAGGAATTACAGCCTGTTTATAAGGCATTGAAATATTAACACCCCACATGTCATAGCGCTTGATATTTCTAAGCGTCTCTGCTAGTTCACTTTCAGGAATATCCCATGCGACATAGACGCCGTTGACGCCTGTTTTTTCAAAGGCAAAATTGTGAATGAATGGTGAAATCGAGTGTTTAATCGGTTTAGCCACAACCGCAGCCAAACGTGTATGTCCATCAATCTGCATCAAGCACCTCCAAAATTTTAGCTAATTGCTGAAGGGGAATTTGTCCTGGGGCACTCACCTCATCAAGACTAGCATAAGACCAACAAGAACCCATAAGATCCCCAGCAATACGAGTGATTCGACCAAGTTTTCCCATGGACATGACCGCATAACTTTGCTCAGGATTGAGGGTTTTGAAGCCACGGGTATAATTCATCAAGTCCAAAACATCTTGATGGGTCTTAGGCATCACAGCCAACTTCACCACACGCGGTGACAAGGCTGTTAGCTCAGAAAAAAGTTCCATGATATTACTTGGGGTTTCCTCAAAATTATGATAGGAAAGTACCAAATTTGAAAAATCAAGCATCTGATCAAAGCAATCCCTATGTGAAAAATACTCATAATCAATATAGTCAGGCTGATAAAGGGCATGAACTTCCTTGATGAGACTGACATATTCGTCATCCGTCAGGTCAATATTGCCTCCTTCTCTGCTCGTCCGCAGGGTAAAAAGCACCTCACGACCAACAAATTTTTCAAAAATAGCTGGTGCAACCGTCAAAATATCTGATTTTGGCAAATAATCTGCACGCCATTCGATAATATCTGCCAAATCAAACTTAGCAAGATCAATAGCTTGCACTTCCTCTACATTTCGTGGCATTACTGGAACGATAATTTTCATTGGTTTACCTTTATTGTAAATACTTTCAAGTAATTACTGCTTTCATCATGCTTGTTGACTGTAAAATCACTAGGCAACTGTTTTAAGTCTATAATCTGGTATTTTGCTTGACCCAAGCCTTTTTCGATTTGTCTGCGAAATTGCTGCGCTGTCATGTTTGAAGCGTTGGTTGACGCAATAATAGTCCCTTTGGGATTCAAAATCTCCAAGGCTTGTGCAATTAATTTATGATAATCTTTTAACACCGAAAAAGTTTGCTTTTTATTTCTAGCAAAACTTGGCGGATCTATCACAATAACATCAAAGGTTCGTTGGTGGCGTTTGGCGTATTTAAAATAATCAAAAACATCCATAACCACAAAGTGATGCGTTTCTGTGCTCAGCCCGTTGACTTCAAAATGCGCTTGCGAGAGCTCTCGCGACCGTTTTGCCAAATCGACAGATACAGACGCTACCGCTCCTCCCATAGCTGCCGCAACAGAAAAAGCTGCGGTGTAAGAAAACATATTGAGCAAGGTTTTTCCTCTGGCTAAGCCATCAACCAAACGCCCTCTGACCTCATGTTGGTCTAGAAAGATACCTGTCATGAGACCATCATTGAGAAAAACAGAGTAGCGGACGCCATTTTCCAAAATCGTAAACGGCTCCTCCTGTAACTCTCCGTAGAGATGAGACGACTCAAAATCTAGACCTTTGAAACGGATTTTTTGATAAGCCCCTTTAACATCAGGAAAAACCTTCTGAAAAGCAGCGACAATCAGCTCTTTTTGATGATAAATAAAGCTGTTGTACCAAGAAAAAAGAGCAAACTCTCCGTATAAGTCAATGGTTAGTCCTCCTAAATCGTCCCCGTCTTGATTAAAGAGACGGTAAGCTGTGGTCAACTCAGAAGCCTCAAATGGCTTGCGCTTCGCTTTAGCCTTTTCAAAAAGAGAGATAAAGTAGCCCTCTGTCAAGGACAGCTGATCCCGTGATAATAGCCAACCAATCCCTTTATTCTGAATAGAAAGGTAGGCTGTCCCTAGAAAATCTCCGCGACTATTGATTAGAGAAACCAAGCCATCCGAAAAGGTTTGATTTAAAAAATCACGACTATCAATCAACTGAACCCCAGATTTAAGGCGTTTCTCAGCTGATTCTCCCAATTTTAATGTCATCATAAAGCCATTATAGCAAAAATTCAGATAATTAGCCACCTCACCTACTTATTCCTGTCAATTTTGTTTTATGGTATAATAAAAACAAACTATCTCTATGAGTGAGGAAATTCTTTTGAAACGCTATAAAACTTCTTTTTGGGACGTCGCCTCAACCAGACTAGGTTTTATCCTACTTCTGCTGTTGGGCTACACCCTTAAAACGATTTGGGCTTACTTCATGGCATTTAACTTGGATTTGGCAGCAGTCGAGGTGCCCATTCAGTATTACCTTCGTCTGGTCCTTGTTATTATCAATCCTATTCCAGTTGGATTTTTGCTCATAGGTCTTGCCCTTTATATCAAACGTCAAAGGCCTTTTTATCTGGTTGCTTGGGCCATGTCCATTCTCTTAACCTTCTTACTTTTTGCGAATATTGTTTATTACCGTGAGTTTGCAGACTTTATCACTTTCAGCTCTGCTATGGCAAGTCGCAAAACCTCTGAAGGTCTTGGGAAAACCGTGCTTGATTCCCTCCAAATTTGGGACATTGTTTATATTCTAGACTATCTCCTCATTGGATTTCTCTTTTGGAAAAAGAAAATTCACACAGACCATCGCCCATTTCATAAACGTGCCAGCATTGCCGTAACGGCACTGTCTGCCCTTATGTTTTCCATTAACCTCTTTATTGCTGAGTTGGACCGTTCTGAGTTGTTAACACGTGGCTTTTCAAATACCTACGTCGTACGCGCCCTAGGACTTCCTACCTTTAGCATCTACTCTACCAACCAAGCCATTCAAGCACAAAAAGAACGGGACCGTGCTTCGGCTGAAGACCTCATTCCTGTAAAAGATTATGTGTCCCAGCACTATGCTGCACCCAATCAAGAGTATTTTGGTATTGCTAAAGGCCGCAATGTCATCGTCTTGCACCTTGAAAGTTTCCAACAGTTTCTGATTGATTATAAACTAAATGTGGATGGTCAAGACTATGAGGTAACACCTTTTATAAACTCGCTGTACCACTCCAAAGAAACCTTTTCCTTTTCAAATTTCTTCAATCAGGTTAAAGCTGGAAAAACATCCGATGCTGAAACGATGCTAGAAACAGGACTTTTTGGTCTTCCTAATGGTTCTTTCATGGTGAACTATGGTGGTGATAACACACAATTTGCCGCACCGACTATTTTAGCTCAAAACGGCAATTACTCTAGCGCAGTCTTCCATGGAAATGTCGGTTCGTTCTG
Organism: Streptococcus plurextorum DSM 22810; assembly: GCF_000423745.1. Lineage (GTDB taxonomy): Bacteria > Bacillota > Bacilli > Lactobacillales > Streptococcaceae > Streptococcus > Streptococcus plurextorum. Next base: position 168,335 of record NZ_AUIO01000003.1, on the reverse strand, counting down.
GAATCGAAACAATGCCTACAAGCAATGGGGGTATCAAAATTTCTTTGATTCATCCTATTTCTCTGAAAAAACAGACAGCAATTCCTTCCAGTACGGTCTAAACGATAAGACAATGTTTGCTGATTCAATTAAATACCTAGAACGCATGCAGCAACCCTTCTACACCAAGTTTATTACCGTTACAAACCACTATCCCTACAATAGCTTAGCTGGCAATAGCGATGAACAAGGCTTTCCACTCGCACAGACAAACGACGAAACCATCAATGGCTACTTTGCAACAGCAAATTATCTTGACACTTCCATCAAAGCCTTCTTCCAATACCTTAAAGATACAGGGATTTATGAAAACTCCATCATTGTCATGTATGGAGATCACTACGGCATCTCCAACTCCAGAAATCCAAGCCTGGCACCATTGCTAGGTAAAGACTCTGAGACCTGGAGCCAATATGACAATGCCATGTTACAACGTGTGCCTTATATGGTACATATCCCTGGAACAGATAAAGGCTTTATCAGTTCTACCTTCGGTGGTGAGATTGATGGCTTACCAACTTTGCTACATCTGATGGGAATCGACACCAAAAACTACTCATTGGTGGGACAAGATCTCTTATCTCCTAATAACCAACAGATTGTAGCCATGCGTACAGCCGGCTCATACATCACACCAACCTATACTAGCTATGCTGGCCGTCTTTATTATACGGACTCTGGTCTAGAAATTACCAATCCTGATGAGAGCACTACCCTCGCTATAGAAGCTATCAAAAATGCCGCCACCCTTCAGCTTGAGGTCAGTGACAACATTCAAACAGGAGATTTGCTCCGATTTGATACGGCGAATGGCTTGGAAAAAGTTGACGTCTCTCAATTTTCTTACACTGATAGCCTTAAAAAGCTCATCCAAATTGAAGAATCATTAGGCGACCAGTCCACAAGCATTTATAGCCAGCACCAAAAGCAATCAACAGTCAATCTCTTTAAGGTTTCCACTTTTGCTCAATTAGCTGAAGAAAGTCAGCCAACTACTGAAGAGAGCACCAGCGAAAGCACTACCGCAGGCAATTAAACAACAAAACCAAATGCATAGCCCTTTGCCTTAAAACATAGGATACTCTGACCCACTCCTTCAGGAGTGGGGTTTTTTAGCCAAAAATTTGTCGCTTGACTGACTCATTTTAAGTTTCATCTGATTTATTGATTTTAACCTTTTTACTAGAAATATCTTCTACAAATAGATATAATAATATTGTAAAAAACCAAAAGGAGATTCCTCATGAAACCGTGGAAATTATCCGTAATCTCTGGACTAATGCTAGCCGGTGCAACTAGCCTACTAATGATTCCTTTTGGAAGTGCTATCGGTATTGGTCTACTCATTTACCTCTATCTGATGGTTCCCATTATTGGCTTTTGCGCTAGTTTATTTCTCTGTCATCGTAAGGGCTGGCTCTGGTTGTTTCCTGTCATCTTTTCACTCTTTCATGTTCTTACTTTCAGCATTGGAGAAGCCATTTTGTCACAGAGCAATTCCCTTGATTGGTCAACACTCCTGATGATTGGTGGCTTTGCCTTTTTCCCCACAGTTTTAGGCACTGTTATAGGGGGAGTGATGCATCAAAAAGGTTGGCTCAAGCAGCCACTTCTCGTTCCCTTGGTCTGCGCCTCTCTCTTTTTGATTGCTCTTTGGGTCAATAATGCTTTTGTCAATCCCCAAGCACCACTAATCCTTTATGGCTACATGAGTGCACTCTTTGCCACAATGGGACTAAGCCTAGGACTCTTTGATAAAAAAGGCTATCTAACCCCGCTTTTTTTGGCTCTCTATTTTGAATTTCTCTATGGTTTCATGTACGCTGACTGGTTCAATCTCTACTTACCTCTCTACCTTATCATCAGCTACGCCTGCCTTTTCATGACACGTTTTTGGGCCAATAGCAGAGCAGGACATAGAGCTCGCCACAACTAAACTCGCCCACCTCCTTTCAGCCCCTCTAGTCTCTAGAGGGGTTTTAGTGCTGTCTTCTTAAACAATAAAAAGACCTCTAGCACCGATAAGGTTAAAACGAGATGGAATCCACTATTTCTAAAATTCTGTATAATCTCCCTAAGTCACCTTCTCAAAAACATAAAGGTTAGGACTTTGTCCTAACCTTTACTGGTACGATTAAAAATTAAAGACATCATTCAAATTCTCAGCCATAGTCGGATGCGTGAAAATTTGTGTTTTGAAGTAGGTGTAAGGGATGTGGTTGTCAATGGCCATAGCAATCAGGTTAATCAGCTCTTCTGAATTGCGACCAAATAGTGTCGCACCCAGAACTAGCTTACTTTCCCTATCCACGATAACCTTGAAAATACCTTTGAGGTCATTGTTGACATGGGCACGCGGCATATTAGCAACTGGCAGTTCATTAGCAATATAGTCGTAACCTGCTTCCTTAGCCTCCTTCTCGGTCAGACCAACACGAGACAGCACAGGCGTGATAAAGACACTGGTTGGAACAGACTTACGTTGGCTCAAGCTGTAAGTTCCAGTCCCAGTCAACTTGCCAAAGACGATACGGAAGTCGTCTAGGGATGTGTAAGTGAATTGTGGACCGCCATTGACATCGCCCACTGCATAGACACCTGGAACGGTGGTTTCGCAGTAGTCATCCACCTTAATAGCACCATTTTCCAAAAGCTCAATCGCCGTATTTTCCAAGCCCAAGTCAGCAGTGTTTGGCACACGACCTGTCGCATAGAGGACAGCGTCAAAGACTGCCGTTTCGCCATTTACCGTCACAGCAACTTGCTCGCTCGCAGCTGCTACTTGCTCGATTTTCGCACCCAAGACAAAGGTCACACCAGCTTCTTCCATATACTCCTTGGCTAACTTAGCAACCACTTCCTCTTCTCTTGGTAAAATAGCAGAGCTGGCTTCATATACAGTCACCTGGCTACCGAGTTTGCTGTAGAGTCCAGCAAATTCCAGACCGATGTTACCTCCGCCGATAATAGCCAACTTATCAGGACGAGTTTCCAAGTTCTGAATACCTGTACTATCATACACGTGAGCTGTATCCAACAAACCTGGAATTGGTAGCACGCGCGACTTAGCACCTGTATTGATGACAATCGTTTCCGCAGTCAGTTGGATCGACTCTTCACCGGCCGACACTTCAACGACTTTGTCCGCAACAAAACGCGCGTGACCTTGATAAAGATTGGCACCGCTGCCTTTCAAGACCGCTTCATTTTTGTTCCGCAAGCGAGTGGTCACAGTTTCCTTTTGCTCCATCACCTGCTCAAAAGTCCAGTTCTTATCTGCTGCAACCAAGAGGGTCTTGGTTGGAATACAGCCGATATTGATACAGGTACCGCCGAACATAGCAGGATTTTCCTCCACCAAGGCAACCTTTTTACCAGCCGCAGAAAGCTTACCTGCCAAGGTCTTACCTGCCTTACCAAAACCAATTACTAACAAATCATACTGTTCCATAAAATACTCCTTTTGCTATTTTCAACCCTAGTCTATCAAAAAAGAAAATTTTTAGCACAATTCTGCTACGGATAACAAAAATCCCTTGAAAATAAGGGATTTCATGTCTTAAAACCGAATGACAAACCGCATGGTGTGATAATCAAGTGGGAAAAATTCATAGGAAAACTGGTGACTGTCCAAAATCTGCTTGACCAGGTAGAGGCCAATGCCTGTCCCTCCGTCCTCCTTGCTACGACTGTAATCTGGTCGGTAGAAAGGCTGAAAGACTTGGTCAAGTTCTTCCTGGCTGAGCAAATGAGAAACCTGATTATCTATCAAAAGCTGATTGGCCTGGAGTTTGAGTTTGATGCTTGCCTGCGGGCTGGTATAACGAAAGGCATTGTCCAGGATATTTTTTAGAGCCTTGGTTAGATAGATCGGATTCCCATGAATAAAGACTTCTTCCAAGTCAGTTTGAAACGGATAGCCTTCTAACAATGCCCAGTCAACATAGGAAGGCAGGATTTCTTCAAGCAGGCTGTGAAGGGCTATTTCTTCTCCCTTGTTTTTTATAGCCATATCCACTGTGGTAGCTTCTAGGATAGACTGAACGAGGGCTGCTTGCTCAGCTAGGATATCACGACACTTGGCTAGGTAGGTCTGATGGTCCTTGAAATCCCCGACATTATAAAGCATGCCCTCGACCAGACCGGTCATGCTGGCAATGGGCGTTTTGAGTTCATGCGAGGTCATTCGGAGAAAGTCAGATTTCTCCTTCTCACGCACCAGGCTACGCTCGTTTTCTTCCCGCAACTCTTCTATACTGCTCTGCAATTTTCCATAAAGATGGTTAATGTCCTGAGCCAAAGTAGCAATCTCATCACGCCCCGTCACTTGACAGACCAGACCTGCTTGTAAGCTCTGCATTTGCCGTGTCGTCACAGAGAGATGGGTAATCCTACGAGTTGAGAAGCGGCTGTAAATAAAGGCCGAGGTCACAGCTAGGGCAATAATCAAGAGGAGCACAAAGGGATAGAAGGTCAAGAGGGTCTGACTGACTCCTGATAAGGTATAGAAGCCATATTCGGCTGTGAGAACCAACTCCTTGCCTTCTTTTGTAGTGACAAGAGCCGACCAAGAGCCAATCTCATCGTACTGGCCTTGCTCCAGATAACTGCTTCCCCGCTCCTGACTGCTCTCTTCCTGCGAAGGGTAAATAATCTCTTGATCGGCAGAATAGAGGGTCAAAAGTAGGTCGGGAGAATCTTGGTCGTAGGCGGTCAAACTGGCGAGAATCCTTTCCTGGTCCTGACCCTCTAGGGTACTAAGAACTTGGTTATACTCTTGTCTGAGCTGATCCTTCTTAGCCTGATTATAGTAGATAGGCATGGCATAGTAGAGCAGACCAAGCAAGATAAGTGAAGTAAGGCTGACCATTAGGGTTACGATGAGGAATTGTTTTTTGGCTAGTTTCATCTTAGGTCTCCAACTGATAACCACGGCCAATGACCGTTTTTAGGGGAAGGTCTGGTAATTTCTTTCTCAGATTTTTGATGTGGTTGTCAAGAACGCGACTATCCAATTCTGTATAGCCCCAGATATCCAACATCAAGCCGTCTCGGCTGACAATCCGGCCCTTGTGCTTGATCAGATAGTGTAGAATGCCATACTCCTTATGGGTCAAGGAAACCAGCTTGCCCTGGTCATAAACCATACCTGTCTTTTCAGATAGACTAATGGCCCCAATCACCAGCTGGTTTGGCTGATGCTCCTGTCGAAGAATATTCTCAACCCGCTTCATCAGGATAAGGGGAGAAAAGGGCTTGGTGACATAATCACTGATCTGCTGATTAAAAGACAGGAGCTGGGTACACTCATCCCCCAAGGCTGTCAGCATGAGAACGGGAATTGTCGATGTTTTCCGGACTTCCTGCAAGACCTCCAAGCCTGTCATCTCGGGAACCATGATGTCTAGAATAAGGAGGTCAAACTGGCTCTCTTGGCTGGCTTGATAAGCTGCTCTGCCATTGATAAAACTCGAGACCTCATGCCCCTCTTCCTTCAAAAACTCACAGACAACCTGATTGATAACAGGGTCGTCTTCCAGTACCAAAATGCGTGCCATACTTGCTCCCTTTCCTTTCTCTTCTTTCTCCATTATAGGCTTATTTGTCTGAGTGCTCAACTGATTTTTGACAATCGTTGCAAAAAACAGATAAAAAACAGATGACGGGTAGGGTGAGAATAGTTGGATTTGCTAAACTGGGGATAGAAACTAGAAAGGATGCTTATGTTAAAAGAAAAGAAGAAGTATATTTCTCCAGTGGATTTGTTAGTTGTGGCTGTGATTTTATTCGGTGAGGGAATCTTCAACTCGACCTTACAATGTATCGGCCTCTTCACTCAGCAAACCAGCCTAGCGGAAAATTTGACCTTTACACCTCTTGACAATATCAAGGCCTTGCTGATCCAGCTGGTCTGGCTCAGCTTAGCCCTCGCCTATCTTATCTGGCGGAAGGTGGATATTTTTCAGTTGAAAAAACAAATATTCTGGACACCTTGGGTTCCTTTACAGACTCTAGTAATTTTCGGATTGGCGGCCTTCTGTATGGATATTTTTCACTTGTTGACCTATCAGTTGACAAGTCCAGTCATGCCCTCCATGTTCAGCCTTTTTCCAAATATAGACATCACCCTACTAGCCTACTCTCTCCTCAACGGCTTTTACGAGGAAATCTTTTTTCTGGGGCTATGCTTTATGGTTAAACCAGATAATCGGAAGTGGCTTCTTCCCTTCTCGCTCCTGGTTCGGTCTAGTTTTCATACCTATCAAGGTTTGGTAGCTGGAATTGGTCTTGGCTTGATTGTGGGGCTTCTCTTTCATTTTCTCTATCAAAAACTCCAGCCCCGCAATCTGCTCCCCTTCTTTTTAGCTCATAGTCTGGCTGATGTCATCGGTCTGACAGTCTTGTCTTATCTTCTTTACTAAGCATACGAAAGGAATCTTATGAAACACCTATGGAATACCTATAAAAGTCAATTTGCCCTTATTCTTGCCTGCCTTGGTTTTGTCAGTGGTTGCAAGATGATTTTTGATGAACTGGCCAAGCCGAATGGCATGGAAGAAAAATACCCTCTCTTTCTACTGACCATTTCACTGGTAGCCCTCTATCTCCTTCCCTTACTGGTCCTCATCCGTCACTTGGAAAAACGCTATGCTATTTCCAAAAAAGTCAGTCATTTAAGTTGGCTTTTGGGGATGACTGCTGGAGTGGCTTTCTCTGATATTGGTCACACAGCTATTGGCTACTTTTTGCTTGAGATTGTTAAGGTCAGTGATGATTTCCGCTATGACTGGGGAGCTGCTGTGTCTGCACCATTTGCGGAAGAGTTTGGGAAGGGACTGGTTGTCCTCTTGGTTTTGCTGATTGCGAAAAAAATGACTGTAAAATATGCCTTGGTCAGCGGTATCATTGCAGGTCTTAGTTTCCAGCTTGTTGAAGACATCATGTTTACCTTCCGCGATATGTTCATGGGCAAACTAGACGGCTTTGAAACCATTATTGGTCGAGTTGGTCAAGCTGGTTGGACCCACTGGGTCTTTACCCTCCTCTTTGCGGTTGGTATGGTTGCTCTGCTTGGTCAAGAGAAAAGTCTATCCAAAGCCAAGGGAGCATTCTGGATTCTTGCCAGTCTAGGACTGCATTTCTTCTTCAATTCGCCTTTGAATACTGGCTTTATGACAACACTGCTTCCGATGGCTAGTATCTTACTGGGCCTAGCTGCCTACCAACAGGTCGATAAAGCATAGAAAAATCCGCTCAAAAGGCGGATTTTGTCGTTCTTAAAATAGTCCAATAGCTGTCCCATCTGCTGCCACATCCATATTGAGCGCAGCTGGGGCTTTTGGAAGACCTGGCATGGTCATCACATCTCCAGTAAGAGCTACGATGAAGCCTGCTCCCAGTTTTGGCACAAATTCACGGACGGTAATGTCAAAGCCAGTCGGTGCCCCAAGGGCAAACTGATCATCTGAGAAGCTGTATTGGGTTTTAGCCATGCAGACTGGCAACTTGTCCCAACCATTCTTAGCAAATTCAGCCAATTGATTGCGGGCTTTCTTCTCGAAAACCACACCCGAACCACCGTAAATCTGCGTAACAATCTTGGTCACTTTTTCTTCCAAGCTATCATCTGCCTTGTAGAGTCGTTGGTAATTGGCTGTTTGATTTTCAATGGTCGTAACCACTGTTTCTGCCAAGTCAACTCCACCTTCTGCACCATTTGCCCAGACACTTGTCAACTCGACTGGTACACCGATTGCGGCACAGAGTTCTTTGAGAACAGCAATTTCCGCCGCGGTATCGGACACAAATTCATTGATAGCTACGACTGCTGGAATGCCGTACTTACGGATATTTTCCACGTGGCGTTTGAGGTTAGCAAAGCCAGCCTTGACTGCCTCTACATTTTCGCTAGAAAGCTCTGCCTTGTTCACCCCGCCGTGCATTTTAAGAGCTCGCAGAGTCGCGACGATGACCACTGCATCAGGGGCTTTGGGCAAGTTTGGCACCTTGATATCGAGGAACTTCTCTGCTCCTAGATCAGCTCCGAAGCCTGCTTCTGTGACCGTGTAGTCGGCCAATCGCAGAGCTGTTGTGGTAGCGAGAACTGAGTTGCAGCCGTGGGCGATATTAGCAAATGGGCCACCATGGACAAAGGCTGGCGTGCCATAGATGGTTTGGACAAGGTTCGGTTTAATAGCATCCTTCAAAATGAGGGTCAAAGCACCTTCCACCGCCAAATCACGCACATAGACAGGACTGCGATCGAAACGATAACCGATGACGATATTAGCCAAGCGTTCTTTGAGGTCTGCCAAATCTGTGGCCAAACACAAGATAGCCATAATCTCAGAAGCAACAGTAATATCAAATCCGTCTTCACGAGGAATACCATTGAGCGGACCACCCAAGCCAACGGTCACCTTACGGAGAGCACGGTCATTGAGATCCACCACCCGTTTCCAGATAATACGTCGTTGGTCAATGCCGATTGTATTCCCTTGGTGAATATGGTTGTCAATCAAGGCAGATAGGGCATTGTTTGCCGTGGTAATAGCGTGCATATCCCCTGTAAAATGCAGGTTGATGTCTTCCATAGGCAAGACTTGTGCAAAACCACCACCAGCAGCCCCGCCCTTGATTCCCATAACAGGCCCCAAAGAAGGCTCACGGAGGGCAATCATGGTTTTCTTACCAATTTTAGACAGGGCATCCGCCAGACCAATAGTCACCGTTGACTTGCCTTCTCCAGCAGGTGTCGGATTGATAGCCGTCACTAAAATCAGCTTGCCAAGCGGATTATCCTTGACCGCATTGATTTTATCGAAAGATAGTTTGGCCTTGTATTTTCCATAGAGTTCAATATCATCAAAACCAATCCCAACCTTGTCCACAATTTCGGTAATGGGCTTTAGTTCTACACTCTGAGCAATTTCAATATCTGTTTTCATAAGTTACCTCTATATTGTTCTACCTTCATTATAGCAAAAAACGCACCAAAGGCGCATTTTTTGAATTTATTGGAATTAAATATTCGTGTTTTGTAAATCATTTGACAAAATCTGACGGTTCCCCAGTATAATTAGCCCAAGCTTTGCTGAGGAAATGATCATTCATTACATAGGTTGGAGCAGGCTGTGGATTGTCAAGGAATGGCTCTACGACCTTATCCATAGCCAACCAGCCATTCCATCCCATATGGATAGTATCCTGCATAAAGTACGGTTTATCACCATCCTTAGAGAAATCAGCGATATTGGTAAACCCTTGACTTTTAAGCTGATAGGTTATTTTGGCAACAGACTGTTGATACATATCAGTATCTAGCCCTGTGAAGTCCGACCACTTACTGTTTACTGGTGGAATGATAAAGAGAACATTAACTCTACTTTGAGCAAATTGATTTAAGACTAACTGCAAATCATTGTACTCTGGCGATTGAAGATAGTTAAGTTTTTTTTGCGATCCTTTTAAACGTTTGAGGTGCTTGGCAATACGATTTTCATAGAAAGTGTTAATGATTCCAAAATCATTATTAGTTGCACTTTGTCGTCCAACTTTTGTCGCCAATGCCTCTAATGCCTCAGAGGAATATTCTTTTGGCAGCTCTTTTACCTTAGGTAAAATGTTTTCCTGATAAGCATCCTCCGTCGACAATTGGCTAAAGAGGGCATCTTCTTTGTCATAAATAGCACTTCTAAGGTCTAAAATCTTCCTATCCCAGTCACTGAGTGGTTGACCTGAGGCCACTTTAGCAACCATATCTTTCAAACTATCATCTGGAGCGACTTCTAAAAAGCGACAGGCTGCATAACGCTCGTAAGCTGTTCCTGTCTGATATTTTAAAAAGTCAATGGTCTGACCGCTGCTATGGTATTTTTGAACCGCATGCTTATTAATCCCTTCTTTGACAAACCACTGCGGTGAAATCACATAAATAGCTTGTTTCTCTGCCAGAGCAGGTTCAATCTGCTGAATGCCAAAATAATGCATCAAGGAAGCTGACCCTCTCTGTCCTAATAGAAAGGGGGTGTACTTCCGATGGTAGGCTTCTGCTAAGACAGAAGGATGAAAAGCATCTATCCGTGACCACTCGCTTGAGCCAAAAAAAGGCACAAAGTTTTGATCTGGATCAGTCAAAGCCCTCATTTTAGCATACTTACTCTTAAAGACCTGATCTTTCAGCGATACAGCATCAGATTTTTCAGCTTTGACGGAATGACACATCTGACTTGGGTAAAGAGCAAATAGCAACACAACCAAGAGCAAAGCGCATAAAAGGGGGCCAAAAATCTGCCAGAGACGTTTAAGCATGTCTCAATTCCTCAATACCAGCAATGATTTTATTGGCTGTGTTCCAATCATCACGTCCAAGCTCTGAAACAGGTATTGTAATGTCAAAATGCTCTTCTAAGGCTACAACTAACTCCACTGTTCCCATACTATCAAGAACACCGGCATCATAGAGATCTTCATCCATCATCTCAGAGACGTCCTCCATAAAAAGGTCATCAATAATCGCTAATAAATCTACTTTAATATCCATTTGAAAACTCCTTTAACAAGTTATTTTTATGGTTTTGAAAACCAAAGTTTGTCTAGAAATCCAGAGAATAGTAAGAGAGAGGCCATGACCACATGGAAGGTAAAAATGATACTGACTACTCTTGTCCACTTATTATCTGGTAAGGGGGCCAAGTTGCGAGCTTTTCGTTCTTTATTGATCGTTTTTTTCTTTCGAATCCACCAATCGTTAATCACCAGTCCTAAACCATGAAAAAGGCCGTAGGCTATATAATACCAGGTTATCCCATGCCAGAATCCCATGACCAACATATTAATCAGATAAGCGACACTTGATGTGGTATTACGGTTGCTAAAAACCTTATTTTTTACCATAACCTTAACCAATCTCATAAAGACAAAATCACGAAACCAGAAAGATAAACTCATGTGCCAACGATTCCAAAACTCTTTTAAATCACGAGACTTAAAGGGTTGATCAAAGTTGGGCTGGCTGGTGATTCCCATGAGATTTGACATCGACAAGGCAAAAAGACTGTATCCTGCAAAGTCAAAAAAGAGGTACAAGCCATAAAGATACATCACGCCAAGGGTAGGAAGGTTAAAGAAACCGCCCCTACTAATGGCCATCTCTTGAAGTGGTTTTAACAGCACCTCGCCTAAAAAATAGGCTAAGATAAATTTGTACAGAAAGCCTCGCATCAAATAGCTTACGGATTGCTCCAACATATCCATTAAGACAGCGCGGTCAGGAATGGTCTTATAGTTCTCATCAAAGCGTTTGAAACGGTCTATCGGTCCACCTGAGAAAGTCGGCATGAAGAGCACAAATCGCAACATTTGCCACAGACTAAACTCTGTCAGTACCCCATCTCGCATCTCGATGATCATCCCCACCGATCGAAAGGTCAAATAGGAAATCCCTAAGAAAGAAAAAAGGGAAACGTCTTGGCCGTTAGGAATAAGTGGCGAAACCTTAACCAAAATCAAGGGAAAAACTGCTAGAAAGCTCGCCAAATAAAAGACCCATTTGCTGTCCTGATGTTTTCGATAACACTTATAGCTGTATACAAGAATGACTTGCCAAACCACATAAAGGACAAAAGCTGTCACTTGTTTTAAATCAGTTCCCGTCAACATAAGGACAATGAATAAAAGACTAACTAATGATTCGTAAATCGGAAAGCGTTTTTTGAAAAATAGCCCAATAAAGATTGGTGAGACAGCCACAATCAGATAAAGGAAGTAGAGGGGATTGCCATAAACTTCCAAATGGGGCCAAGTTGAGGCAAAAGACATCATCGGCTATTCACCTCATTGATAAGCCCTTTTAAGTCGATTTTGCCATTTGATGTCAATGGCAGACTGTCTCGGTAAATAAACTTGGACGGCATCATGTAGTCCATCATAACCGTTTTCAAATCGTCTTTGATGGCTTTTGTGATGTCTAAGTCGCGATCAAATTGCTCGGCTACCCCTTCTTTTAACACCACATAGGCTAATAAATTTTGCACCTTGTGTTCTTTGTTGTAGCGTGGCACTGCTACTGCTGAATCGACATATCTAGACTTATTAAGGTTTTGCGCCACATCTTCCAGCTCGATGCGATAGCCATTAAACTTAATCTGGAAATCCATACGACCGCCGTAGAGTAATAGCCCCTCATCTGTTATAGAACCAAGGTCACCTGTATGGTAAGCTGGTAGCCCATCATACTCGAAAAAGGCCTCCGCTGTTTTTTCTGGATTGTTAAGATAGCCCTTTGATACGGCAGGACCTGTGACAATGATTTCTCCCTGCTGACCACTTGCTAGTTTATTACCCTCTTCATCGATGATATAGGTCGGCGAATCACTCTTTGGATAGCCAATCGGAAGCCGTGAACACGTCGCTAACATCTCTTGACTAATGGCAACTGCTGATAGAGCAACTGTAGCTTCAGTCGGACCATAGGAATTGACGATACGCGCCTTCGGAAAACGTTCCTGTAACTTCTGAGCAGTTTTGACCGTCAGCTCCTCACCACAGAAATAAAAATGCGTCACATCCGGCAAGGTTTCTGCCTTAAAATCATTCGATAACATAGCCATATCCACAAAAGATGGTGTTGACGTCCAAATGCCAATCGGCAACTGATTGATGGTTGTAAAGAGTTGTTTGAAATCAGCCACCACCTCTTTTGGCAAGGCAAAAAGCGTTCCTCCTTTAGCTAAGGTTGGCGCCCAATACATAACTGACAAGTCAAAAGAATAGGGTGGTTGCGCCAACATCTGTGGCCTGTCTGGTACAGCAAATTCAGCCGAAGTCACCATCCAGTTAGTAAAGCTTAAGAGATTGTCATGTGAAATTTGGACACCTTTTGGTTGCCCCGTTGTCCCTGACGTAAAGATAATGTAGTAGTTATCATCTCCCTTGACGGAATGAGTGATCGTATAAGAATTTTCTTGGGCAAAAACGGCCTGTAGCTCTGCTAGAGTCAAAACAGGAATCTCTTTGACAACCAAAGGGAAGTCACCAATAGCAATAATGAGACTCGGCTCTGCTATTGCCATAATGGCTTCAATACGATCAAGCGCCGAATGCTGATCCACTGGAATATAGGCATGTCCTGACTTTGTAAGCCCAACAAAAGTGGCCAGCATCTCGTACTCCTGACCACCAAAGACCATAACAGGTGACTTTTCGGTCAAACCTAGCCTATCTATGTGAGCTGCCAAACTATCAGAATCCCTTTTTAAGTCGCCGTAGGAATGGCTCTCTCCTAAAACATCATAAACTGGAAAATCTTCCTGCACCTGCGCCCAATGTTCTAGGCGCTCAATCATATCACGTAGCATGACGGACATCCTTTCTTCCTAAAATTCATTGTAGATAAAGCTACCTTGACTCCTTCCAATGTAACTGTAAAGATAAATCAATACAAGAATAATCACGAAATATAACAAGGTTCTAACTAAAAATTGTTTCATGAGACTGGACCTTCCTTTTAGTGACGTCATGATTAGTTTTAGAAACAAATATTAAGAACTTCTTAGAAGTTAACCTATTGTATTATATCATAAACATGAGAAAAATGGTTTTAAAAACTGTCACTTCTCTCCTGTAAATGCTTTCCCTGTCTAAATTTTTAGGGTAACTATCTGTGATAAACACCTATAAAACAAATCTAATTCATAGGGACAGCAAACACCATTTTTCCTAGCCAACCAATTACAAAAGGCTTCAAATCTATTGATTTAAAGCCTTCGTAAAAACTGGAAACAGTTTTCTTACCCTATATGAAGTTGGTCAAATACCCCTTCAAAATCAGCAATTATCTCCTGATGAAAATCCAGATAATAGGCTTTCTGGTCAGAGTCAGGTAGTTTTTCAATATCAGCTAAAATGTCTCGGTAGCGTTGAAGAATGCTCAGGCCAGCTTTCTTATCCCGCTCATCGATATCAAAACGACCAGCTGCAACGTCTTCTAAAAAATCATCTTTTTCATATTTCGCAAGCATGGTTTCTGTCCACGAACGCTTGTCCTTGTTGAGTGTGACGATCTTTTCCGTCAGCCATGCTTCATACTGTTCCTCTTCTGTCACTTCATGCTGAACTAGACTAGTTTGAGGCATTTGACCATTCCTACTTGGACGAAGATAATTTCGATAAAACCAGACTAAAAAGAGAAGGGCCACTATGATGTTTAAAGGGAAGATAAAACTGAGCACAAAAAGCAAGGTGAGCCACAAAAGTAACTTTACATTCCGTGCCTTATTTTCATATCGTCTGTTTTTCTCTTCCCAATCATCCAATATCGTCTGAGCCTGAGATGTGTATGTTTCGACTAATTTTGCCAGTCGCAACTTTTTCTCTGGGTCATCTTCCAACTCCATAGCCAAATAGGCTTGGTTCATTCGAGCTTTAGCTGCTTCGTAAGCTTGGACAGTTCCCAAATATTCCGCATTGCTCTTCATCTGATGAAGGATACGATCCGTCTGCCCTTTCATAAAAGTCCGATCGCTTGATTTTAATTGACGGTAAGCCATCATCCTTCCTCCTCTATGACTTTAAATACACCACTATTTTACGACAAGGTGCTTCATTTGGCAATGGTGACTGACAGCTAAGATGATGATTTGTTGACAATCATTTCTTTGTCTATGATTAATTGATAAAATAAGAGTTTTAGTCTTTTCCTTGAAAATGAAACTACTAAGGGATTATTTGCTAAAAGGAAAATCTTGTCATCAGTCAATTCTACGCGCCAATCATCTGAGTATCTATCCTCTTATCATATGCTTAGCATTCATGCTTTCTGATTCACTAATGCTACAACACCACAAAAAAGGTCGACCACTGGTCAACCTTTTCATTATATAGAAACTTGTCTTTATGGTCGGCGTCCTTGTCCTGGACCTCCTTGAGGGGCTCCGCCCATCATGCTATTGGTGATTTGGCTTTGTTCTTGACCATCGATAATGATCGTTCCGCCTGTGAAGGTCGCTGTGCCATCGTAGTCAAAACCAGCTTGCCCAACAATTTCGATGGTACCCCCTGTCACTGAGACATTACCATTAGCGTCAATGGCATCTGTGTCGCCTTGCCCTACTTCGACTTTGAGATTACCGCCAGTCATGGCAAAGAAGATATCACCTTGTGAAGCGTTAGCGTTTGCTGCATTGACACCGTCGTCTGTCGCATAAACGTCAATGCTTCCACCATTAATGGTAATAGATTTTCCTTCAACCCCCTCAGCAGAGTTTGTCACCGTGTAGGTGCCACTGTCAATGACAAGGTTACCTGAAGCGTGGATGCCGTCATCTCCTGCCGTAAGTGTAATGGTATTATCTGCAAGATACATATTACCGACAGTCAAATCTTCGTCATTGTCAACTTTAACCGCATCACCACCTGCTTCGATAGTCATGGTCGTTCCTGCAATGTTTAGCTCATCATTAACATTAAAGGCATCATCAACTACAGTGATATTATAGGTACCGCCTGTGATGTGAAGGGTGTCATTAGCTTTGATACCATTGCTTTTTTTACCAGTCACATTAAGGGTTCCTTTACCGTTTAGGGTCAAATCAACTTTAGAAAAGAGAGCGGCGTCAGCATCTGAGTCTCTATTGTTGCTCGAATCAGATAGGCTATTTGTCGTGCCATCAGCTAGAGTTATAGTCACATGCTTAGCTGAAGTGGCAGAAATCGCTGCATTGTCTCCGGTCATAGTAACGCCATTCAATACCAGGTGCACTTCGTCGCTATCTGCTGCTGTCACTTGGATTTGTACACCTTTAGACTCTCCTGAGATAACATAGGTACCTGCTTTAGAAACAGTGACAACAGAACCTGAAACCTCTACACCGTCGCCAGAAACTGTCGCTGAGCTACCTGACAGGCTAACTTTTGAAGCTGTGCTTTCATCATAAGAAGTATTATAATCAGCATCTGTAAAATAAGTAGTTGAAGTATTGGTTGTATTACTTGTTGTCGTGACTGTTCCTGTTGTCGTGGTTTGAGCTGTCGACGACTGCGTACTGCTCGCACATCCTGTCAACAAGGCAAGTGCTGCTAAACTTGTAAAGAATAATGTTTTTGTTTTTTTGGATGTCATAGAAAATTCCTCATTTCATTTGTTATGCTCATAGTTTACACAGCTCTCCTAAAATAAACCTAAAAGATTTCCTAAAGAAAACTTAATCCAAAAAAAGAGGCTGATGATTTTAAGAAAACTTTTACTTTCCTACTTTATCTTAGTAACAGACAAAAATAAACCTTAGGAGAACCCTTATGACTCAAACGATTCAAACCAATTTCAAACGTATCGAAACCAAATACATCCTTTCGCAACAACAGCTAAAAGCACTGCTTGTTGATTTAGCTCCTTATCTGCGTGAAGATGAATTTCCAACTTCTACTATTAGTAACCTTTATTTTGACACACCAGACTTTGACGTCATTAAGGATGCTCTTGATAAGAAGCATAGACGCGAAAAAATTCGCATGCGTAGCTACTTACAAGCTCCGGCTAATGATAGCCAAGCCTTTTTAGAAATCAAACAAAAAGATGCCGAGGGCGTTGGTCATAAGTATCGTCTTGTTTCTAATCCTGTTGCTATTACTAGACTTTTGACACAAGGAAAAGGTCATTCTTCTATTGTCGATCACAACTTGGTCAATGAAGTTCATGCTCTACGTGATCGCTACGAAAACTTAGAGCCTCGTATCTATATCTACTATGATCGTTATTCTTTAAAACAAAGAAAAGGATTAGAAGATAAGGTACGAATCACTTTTGATCGTAGCTTGCGTTATCGCGACGAAGATCTTACCCTCACAGCAGGAAATCACGGAAAGCCGCTTTTAGAAGATGATCAAATCATTATGGAAATTAAAGCTGCAGCTGACAAGCCAACTTGGTTACAAGATATTTTAGACAGACATGGTTTGGTTCAGATGAAGTTTTCAAAATACGCTGCTGCCTATCATAAATCCCAAGGTCTCTTTTACCAACCAAGAGCCTCTCACAACCTAGAAAGTCAAGGTGTCTAAGATGAATCTTTTCAACAGTATTTTTAACAGTTCAACAAGCTCCCTAAATCCGATTCTTCTCTTTTTGGCGCTAGCAACCAGTCTATTACTAGGAGTTGCCTTAGCCTTTGTTTACAAATACCGAACCCTTTACACGCGAGATTTTATTGTTACCCTTACCCTCTTGCCTAGTCTCATGACCCTAATCATCTTTTTGGTCAATGGCAGTTTGGGAACCAGTATTGCTGTCGCAGGAACCTTTTCACTCATCCGTTTTCGTTCTGCTACTAGTGGTTCTAGAGAACTTTTGGCCATCTTTTTATCCATGATTATCGGACTGGCTGCTGGGACAGGCTATCTTGTCCTTGCTATTGTTGCAACGGCTATCCTTTTAGGATTATGGTTTTTCCTGGAAAACAGACAAAGCAAAGGACAAACTCAGACCCGACGCCTCTTGACCCTCACAGTAGCTAACAGCACTCACATGGAAGAAGCTATTCATAAAATCCTAGACAGAGAATGTTCCGCTGTAGACCTTATTTCCTTAAAGACAAGCGAGCATGGGCAAAAACTTAGCCTCGTCTATGAGATTGACTTACGCCATGCTGAAGGAGACTTGCCTCTCACGAATAAATTAATCAGCCAGATTAATCAGATCGATATCAGCCTCAGTACCCAGGCTAAAAAACGCAAAAACCTCTAATGTTATCGAAAAATACAAAAACCGACCCTCTTAAGAAGGTCGGTTTATTTGCTGAGTGAAATCGCCTCGATAATCACTCTTTTTCTGAAAGGTTTAAAATATCTCGAATAGTCAGAAATCCTATAACAATCATGCCTACCGCAACATAGATTTCTGCTGAGAGTGATAAGATCTTCTGAAAGGATAAGACTGCTAGGACACCTAGAATAACCACTGCAGCAACTAGAAAAATAGCATTCAAGGTGTTTTTGATGGATTTTGGTGCCCTAAAAAAGTAATAAAGCAGGATCAAAAGAGCAATAATAGCATAGAACATCGCGTTCCTCCAACCTTACTTACTCAGCTGATTTTTTCTTTTTATTAGCTTTTTCGCGCTCGTTTTTGTTAAGGATTTGCTTACGGATACGGATAGACTCTGGTGTGACTTCCAAGTACTCGTCATAATCCAAGAACTCGATTGACTCTTCAAGCGTCAAGATACGTGGTGTCTTGATGACAGAGGTTTGATCCTTAGTTGCAGAACGCACATTGGTCATTTGTTTGGCAGTTGTGATATTGACTGTCAAATCATTTTCACGAGCGTTTTCACCGATAATCATCCCCTCGTAAACTTCTGTACCTGGGTTAACAAAGATAGTTCCACGTTCTTCGATACGCATAATAGAGTAAGTTGTTGCTTTACCCGTATCGATAGAAACAAGGGCACCACGGTGACGGCCACCGATTTCAGCATTAACATATGGCAAGTATTGGTCAAAGGTATGGTTCATGATGCCGTAACCACGCGTCATTGACAAGAACTCGGTAGAAAAACCAATCAAGCCACGTGCTGGAATCAAGAAAATCATACGCGTTTGGCCATTTCCAACCATCTGCATATCAAGCATATCACCCTTACGCTCTGAAAGGGCTTGAATGATAGAGCCTTGATACTCTTCTGGTGTGTCAATTTGAACGCGCTCAAATGGTTCGCACTTAACACCATCAATTTCTTTGATGATAACCTCTGGTTTTGACACTTGAAGCTCATAGCCTTCGCGACGCATGGTTTCAATCAAGATAGACAAGTGAAGCTCACCCCGACCTGAAACGACCCATTTATCAGGTGAATCTGTCGCCTCAACACGAAGAGAAACGTCAGTCTGAAGCTCAGCCAGAAGACGCTCTTCAACCTTACGTGAGGTCACGTGCTTCCCTTCGCGACCTGCAAACGGTGAGTTATTTGCTAAGAAGGTCATTTGAAGAGTCGGCTCATCAATACGTAGAACTGGCAATGGTTCAACCGCATCTGTCGGTGTTACCGTTTCACCAACGAAGATGTCTTCCATACCTGAGACAGCAATCAAATCACCAGCCTTAGCTTCTTGGATTTCTTTACGCTCAAGACCAAAGAAACCAAAGAGTTTAGTGACGCGGAAGTTTTTCGTTGTGCCATCAAGTTTTGAAAGGGTAACTTGGTCACCGACCTTAACTGTACCACGGAAGACACGACCGATACCGATACGACCTACAAATTCGTTGTAATCAAGAAGTGACACTTGGAACTGCAAGGGCTCGTCTGAGTTATCAACAGGTGCTGGAATATGCTCGATAATGGTGTCAAAGATTGGCGCCATTGATTTTTCTTGGTCTGCTGGATTGTCAGAAAGAGACGAAGTTCCATTAATCGCAGAGGCATAAACCACCGGGAACTCAAGTTGGTCATCATCTGCACCAAGCTCGATGAAAAGCTCAAGCACTTCATCCACAACTTCTGCTGGACGCGCTGACGGTTTGTCGATTTTATTGACAACCACGATAGGGGTCAAGTTTTGCTCAAGGGCTTTTTTCAAAACGAAACGGGTCTGCGGCATGGTACCTTCGTAGGCATCCACGACAAGGACAACACCGTCAACCATCTTCATGATACGCTCAACTTCTCCACCGAAGTCCGCGTGTCCAGGCGTGTCCATGATATTGATGCGGGTATCATTGTATGCAACTGCCGTATTCTTCGCAAGAATGGTAATCCCACGCTCTTTTTCAAGGTCATTAGAGTCCATCGCACGCTCTTGGAGCTCTTTACGCTCATCAAGGGTTTGCGATTGCTTTAAAAGTTCATCAACGAGTGTGGTTTTTCCGTGGTCAACGTGGGCGATAATAGCAACGTTGCGGATATCGTTTCGTAAGTTAGTCATAGCATGTTTATCCTTTTATTTTATTTCAACCTTGCTATTATATCATACTTTGAGGAAAATAGCAGAGCAGACACTAGTGTAAATGTTTTCATTAAGCCATAGAAAAATGAGCATGACTTGCATGCTCATTTTGACATTAAACAGTTGCAGGGGGATAAATGTATGAAATGGTCGCCCCATTACTTGTTGCAAGAGGATTAAACCAGCCACGGTAGTTCCCAATCCCCCGTGAATCTGCCATATAGGCTGATCCACCATAATTGGCTTCTTGGACTTGAATATTGCCATTTTCATCCACATCGGTCACATAAGCAACATGTCCATATAGCCCATCATCCCAGACAATGACAGCTCCCACTTGCGGAGTTGTCCCTACAGAAAAACCTAGAGAAAGGGCTTTATCATCCCAATTGGCAGCATTTCCCCAATAATTTCCGACCCAAGTTGCCAGCTCTTTGACTCCCCAAGTACATTGACCAACAGGATAGGTGTTGCTGGTATCAGGCGTTACCACAACATTTGAATAGATAGCTGTATCCTCTGTTGTCGATGTTACCTCACTATCTGTCTCTGTAAAGTGATTACCATAAGCAATGCCATCATAGCTCGTATATGTTGTCGTTAGAGTAGACAAGGTATTTTTCCCTTGAATATCTGACCCGTATAATGGGTCTATGTAACCATAATCTCTAGCGGAAGCCTGATGTGACATCACGAAACTAGCTGCTATTGCCAAGGTTGGAATAAGAATTTTACGTTTTTTCATATTAATACTTCCAATCTATTTTTGATATGTTTACAGTCTAAGGCTTGGAACTTAAATTATGGTTAAAGATTTCTTAAGTCTAACTTAAATCAATTGGCAAAAAAATCGAAGCACCTGATGCTCCGATCTTCTTTATAAAATGTCAGCTAAAAGCCCTGTCATAAAATCTTCTGAGTTAAACTGACCAATATCATCCAATTTTTCCCCAAACCCTATGAGCTTAACTGGGATATCTAGTTCTTCACGAATGGCAAGAACCACACCACCTTTAGCTGTTCCATCAATTTTGGTGAGGACAAGTCCTGTCAGTGGCGTGATTTTTGAAAATTCTTTTGCCTGGCTAAGAGCGTTTTGACCCGTAGAAGCATCCAGAGCAAGCAAGGTCTCATGCGGTGCTTTTGGAAGAACACGTTTGATAATACGACCAATTTTTTCCAGTTCCGCCATCAGGTTATCCTTGTTTTGTAAGCGGCCCGCCGTATCAATCAACAGAACATCAACACCTTCTGCGACAGCTTTCTCCATACCATCAAAGACCACCGATGCTGGATCTGCTTTTTCAGGTCCTGTCACCACAGGAACATCCACTCGACGCCCCCACTCAAGGAGTTGCGCCACAGCTCCTGCACGGAAAGTGTCTGCAGCAACCAGCATGACCTTTTTACCCTCATTTTTGTAGCGGTGAGCTAGCTTGCCGATTGAGGTGGTTTTTCCAACACCATTGACCCCTACAAAAAGCATTACTGTTAAACCATCCTGAAAATTGATTTTTTCATTGAAGGCGCCATCCTTTTCGTAAATGTCAACTAATTTTTCAATAATCACACGGCGCAACTGCTCTGGCTTTTTAGCATTTTCTAGCTTGGCTTCATATCGAAGGGCTTCTGTTAAGCGAGTGGCCACAGAAACGCCCACATCTGACATGATAAGAACTTCTTCTAGCTCCTCAAAAAAGTCCTCATCCACCTGACGAAAAGTTGCTAGAAAGGCATTGAGACGTGCACCAAATCCAGTCCTTGTCTTCTCTAAGCTACGATTATATTTTTCTTCGGTAGTTTCAGGCGTCGCAAGCTCTGTAGACACTTCAATCGCCACTTCCTCAACCTTGCGGGTTTCTACAGCTTCAAAGTGAATGGTTTCCCCTTTTTCAGCAGCTTGACGTGCCTGCTCTTTTTTAGCATAGTAATCAGCCATAACACTTGAAAAAGCATTATCAGTATCTGATGCTGCTACTGCTGTAACGGTTGCCTGATTTTCTTCACTATTAGCTTCCTTAACAACTTCCTCAGCAATAGAAGAGTCGTTTTCTAGAGTCCCTTGTTCCGCAGAACCAAATAACTTATCAAATAATCCCATTCTAATCTCCTTTATAAGATATATGTTTCAATAGCTTCTGCCACACCGGACTGATCATTGGTCCTATCAGTCACAGCGTCAGCTATTTCCTTGACAGCAGAGACCGCATTTGCCATAGCAACGCCTAAGCCAGCCCACTTAATCATGGATAGGTCATTTTCCTCATCCCCCATAGCCATAACCTGCTCCGGCTGTAATCCTAAATGTTGAGTTAGCATTGCCAGTCCTGTTGCCTTATGAACGCCTTTTGGCATGATTTCAAGGATAATATCACGCGATTTGAAAACTTCAAACCAATCATGAAAAACTTCTGGTAAGTTAGGAATCATTTGGTCCAGAAAATCAGCATCGGTCACCACGACAACTTTGTTATAGATAATATCTCTTGGTAAGTCAGACAGTGATTCTAGCTCTACAAAGGCTAACATAGGATTAGCTTTCCGATACTGGGAAAAATTACCACGACTGCTCAAACTATAGACTGTTCCATCACTCAAGATATCCATAGGTAAGCCTAATGGCTCCAAACCAGCATAAATACGCTCTAACTCCTCAAAGGCCATATCTCTTTTCCCTAATACTTGGCCATCATTAGATTGAACCAAGCCACCGTTAAATGTGATACTATACTGGTTAGGATGATTGAGATCGAGTTCCTCCAAAACATGCGCAATGGCTTTTAAAGGACGGCCTGTCGTAATCACAACTTTAACCCCTAAGGCTTGTGCTTTTTTGAGAGCCTCTTTATTGGCGACTGTAATCGTCTTCTCACTTGTAAATAAGGTACCATCCATATCTAAAGCTAATAATTTAATCTGTTTATTCATGTAACCACTCTTCTAAGTATGTTTGTACCGCTTGATCTTTGCAATGACCAATGACTTCATCCGCAACTGCTTTGACCTCATCTTTTGCATTTTCAGTGGCAATAGCTTTGCCTGCAAATGCCAACATTTCAAGATCATTGCCATTATCGCCAAATGCCATTACCTGATCTGCTGTTAATCCCAAATGCTGACAAAGAGCTTCCAAGCCTGTCGCCTTATTCACCGAATCAAAAATAATGTCAATCCCTTCAAAACCTGTGGTCACAGCTCGAATTCCTGGGCGGATACGGCTAATCTCCTCAACACGTTCTGATATGGTTTGAGCTGTTAGATGAGCTGTTAACTTATAGACGTGATCACTGACCTGGGCTAAGTCTTCCACACGGATATGAGCATAATATTGGCGCGCTTTAGCTAAAAAATCTTTGTTGATTGTAGGAGGTGCGTAAGCACCATGACGCCCTGACAACATATAGCCATAGCAATCCGACATCTCATCCAGCTTGGCAGCAATCGGTAGATAATCGTGGCTCTCCATCAATGTCTGATTCAAGATTTGCCCCTTATAAGTTACAATTGCGCCATTTTCTGCCACAAAAGCAATTCTATCTAGATAAGCAGAAAAAAGCTCCTCCAGAGAAATCAAAGAGCGTCCGCTCGCCACCGCAAAAAGAATGCCTCGCTCCTCTAGCTGATCAAGAAGAGCCGCAAAACGCGTTTCATCGTAACGATGCTCATCATCTAAAAAAGTCCCATCCATATCACAAGCAATCAATTTTATCATACAAATATCCCTTACTCCTTGTCAAAATCAACTCACTCAGATTCTACTAGCTAATATTATATCATAGAAAACGAAAAATGAGAGCTTCTATCCTGACTTCATCCACTTGCCTCTTGCTGTCATTCCGAGTATAATAAAGGGACTATATCTATGAGGTTTATCATGCTTATTACCGTCAAACGTCGCACCAAAGTTATTCGCGCCTTTGCTCCTATCTATATCAAATCAACGCATCGGACACTTGCTAAAATCTGGGAAAAAGAGGAGGTAGACTTGGACCTTCTGACTGAAGAAACCGTTATTTATATCCGTGGCAGTAAGAAATCTAGCTCTAAGGTAGCTGATGGCGATACTGTTATCATCAAGGATAATCCTCATAATGCCCTCGCCTTTTGGTCTGGTATTGCTATCATTGTTTTTGGTCAGTTTATCTTTCCTCCTGGCACTTGGACAATGGCTATTCTGACTTGGATAGGCTTACTATCTATTCTATCTAGCCTTTTCATTCCACGTTTTATTCTGGAAAAAGAGTAACTCTTATTGATTTCTTTTCTAACAGCTTTAAAAAAACTGGATAATCACTAGCACATTGTCAAGAAATTCCGTTGACGCACAAATTCCCCTGAAACCTACTATTTCAGGGGAATTATTGTCTGCGAAAGCTTCCTAGATTTACTAACCTTCACATGCTAGCCTTTGGGGTAAACTAGGGCATAATTTGTCTACTATCTTCCACCAATTTACCAAACCGTCTCAATTCGCCAGCTCCGCCATCCTCTAAAACGAACGGCTCCTTGCTGATCGGTACGATAAATAATCATCTTCTGTTTGTTAAAACGCTCCAAGGTTTCTTGGTGGGGATGCTTGTAGCGGTTATTTTTTCCTGCTGATACTAGAGCAATCTTAGCATCGATATGTTCCAAAAATTCTGGATAAGAGGATCCTTTTGAGCCATGATGCCCAGCTTTTAAGATATCAACGGGAAGATGGGGATAGGTCTTGATAAGATCCAGCTCACCATCTTCTAAATCGCCTGTGAATAGAAAGGTTTGATCGAGCAATTTGCCATAGAGTACCAGAGAGTCATTATTACCTCCATCCCCTATTTGGTTAGGATATAGCACATGCAGATGACTCCCCATAATCGCTAAGTTATCTCCTGCCTCGACTTTCCTGACAGGGACACCCAGTTGTTTTAACCTCTTCACAAAATCAGGAACCGTGAGGCTTCCTGGACTAACCAAAATTTCACCAATCGCAAATTCCCCTACAACTTCCTCCAAATCACCAACGTGATCCTGATCGGTGTGTGTTAGGACTAGCTGATCAATCCGGTCAATGCCACGACTTTTTAAGTAAGGAATCACTGTTCGTTCGGCATTACTATCAGTGATTCCTTGACGCCAGGCCTCTTTCTCCTCAAATGTCACCTTCCCTCCCACATCAATCATCACCGTTTTTCCCCACATATCCCGTAACAAAATACTATCTCCTTGACCTACATTCAGTAGGGTAACTTCATTTTCTAGAGGATGTTTGGTCACGAAAAATAGCAGAGCTAGAAGTAAACTAAGTCTAATAATCCTTTTTTTCTGAACTGTAGCATCATATAGAAGGCCAAGGACTAGCAAACTACACAGTAATACTAACAGTGATGGACTGCCAAAAATCAAAGGCCCCTGTGATAACTGACCAATTAGCGTCAGCCCATTTTCTAAACCAATAAAAAGCCAGTTAAAAGCATCAAGGCGAATCAGAGGAGATAGGACAAAGCATAAACTAAGCAGTGGCAAAACAAAGCTATCAAAGACTATGGAAACAAGAGCTGTCAAAGGGATTGCCAAGGGCTGAAAACTTGAAAAATACCAACAAAGTAACGGAAGAATCCCTAGATTGATGGTCAACATCTCTGCTAATCTAGGATAGTTGCTCCTTCGACTGTCCGTACTAGACAAGATAAAGGCATAAGCAAAACTGAGCACGCCACCTACTGTAGCTAAAAAATGGGGCTCGACAAGAAACATCAGCATAAAACTGAAGGCAAAATTATCCAATCCCTTCACCCCAAGATTAGCCAAATTGATTTGCAATAAGCTACGGATGACAGAAAGGCTGAAGCCCGTCAATCCTGCATAAATCAAAGAAAAAGGTAAGAGCAAAAGGTCAGTCAGCCCTTTCTTGAAACCCATTCGTAAAAGCAAATACCTAAAAGTAGCAACAAAGAAAAGCACGTGAGAGCCTGATAAAGCAAATAAATGAATAATTCCTAGACTGGTATAGAGATTCTTCGTTTCTTCAAAGGCCTTTGGCAGATAGGCAAAAAGAAGACCGGTCATGTAATGACTCATCGGGGATGGAAAGGTCTGCTCAATGTAGACAATAGCTTTTCTGCGCCACTCATGCAAGTGATCGACTACAGTCAGTTTGGGACTCTTTTGAACAGCGTGCAAGGCTTTAACTTGTGCCAAACGATAAATACCCTGAGTCTTGAGATAGGTCTTATAGTCAAAACCATTGAAATTTCCTTTTCCTTCTGGCTCTGTCAACTCTGCATCAAGTTCCAGTATCACCGTCTGGTCTAGCTTTTGAAAGTAGCTTTGCTCCTCTTTGGAGCTTAGTGTGTAAAACGCTTGATAGCGTTGCCCATCTGATTTCCCTTGAAAGGATAGGCGGTCCCCATTTATTGAAATGGTGTCTGGAATCACTTGTATACTGGTCAACCGATCTGGTAACTTATCCACCTGATACCTGCTCTGCCATTGCAACAAACCCAGGTAGCCCCCAAACACCATAAGGACCAGCAATGGCCGTAAGAGGTCTTTTAAAGGATACGAACGAAAGAGACAGATTACTAAACATATCAGACCTGATATTGCCAAAAAATGTGCTGACATGACTGCAAAGTAAACCCAAATCATCAAAAAAGCTAAGTAGATTGGTGGTATCTTTAGCCAACTAGTCAAGGGTCAACTCCGATTTTAACTTTTCCAAAGTCTTAGCACCGATTCCCGACACATTGCTTAACTCATCTAGAGACTTGAACTTTCCTTGTTCCTCACGATAAGCAATGATATCTTGCGCTCTTTTTTGACCAATACCAGACACCGTCATTAGCTCCTCTACTGTGGCTTTGTTGAGGCTCACTTTACCTACTGATGCTCCTGTTTCTGCATCAGTCGTATTCCCCATCGGATTAAGGTTTTCGCCTATTTTTGCCACATAAATGACCGCTTCATCCTCCAATTTTTGAGCGAGATTAACCGATTTTTTATCAGCATCTTCAGCAAAACCTCCAGCTTTTTCTATGGCATCCGTCACTCGATTACCAGGTTCAAGCTCATAAACCCCTTCAGCAACTACTGCTCCCTTAACATCGACAAAAAGCCTCTCTTCTCTCCTATCAGGAGCACTGCTCACCTTTTCCTCACTTAATAATTCAGGCGCTTGTGTCGTCTCCACTGCTTGCGGAAAAGAGGGGACTTGCTGATTTGATCTTGAACCCAAAAGGGTTAATAATCCTAGCAAAACCAGCAAAATTGCTCCAATACCAATCTTGACCTTATAAGCTTTAAATAGTTCTTGAATGTTATCCATATAACCTCCTAATGGACCTTGTAGTAACCCTTCAGTTAACTATTCGTAAAAAATAAAAAAAATCGCCCTAAAAGGCGATGTCACATAAAGATATGCTATTTATTTTCCCACGGTTTCCAAACAAAACTGGCTACATAGCTAAATATAAAGGTAAGGATAACGATAATAACAGCCAGAATGCCTGCTGGAATACGAACCAAATAAGAAAGAGGATTGACACGCTTACCATTTGATAAAGCCTTAGTCTCAGCATCCAAGCGGTCAAACTCTGCTTGAATACGACTGGCTACCTCTGCGATACCTTCATCATTCATTTTTTTAATGTCTGAAATATCGATGGCCTTACCAAAATTCATATCAACACGATCACCAGCTATGAGACCACTAAATTTTAATGGACCTTGATAAACGGCTGGCATAATTTTCACCTTAGCCATCTTAGCAATAATCGCCACTCCTCCTTTAACATCTGTCGAATGACGACTGCCGCTTGGAAACATGACTAAACTCTTATTGCCTTTTTTCAAGGTATTGATAGGATAACGTAAAGCCTCTTGACCAGGGTTTTCACGATCAATTGGAAAGGCTCCACACATGCGAATCCACCAGCCAAACATGCGATTCTGAAACAGTTCTTTTTTTGCCATAAAAATGAACTGCTTAGGACGAGCCGCAAAAGCCATATAAACTGGATCCCAAAACGTACGGTGCGGAGCCACTAAGACGTAGTTTTCATCCTTATCCAAAATCTTATCCGTATTGTGGAAGTGAGCATTTCCATTAACAATCCAAAGCAAAAACATGACCAAGCCACGTAAGTAAGCGTAAAACATTCCACTCTCCATTCATTGACATTATCTCCAACCATTCTACCATTTTTTCTGTTATAATGAAAGAATGAAAAAAACAGACTTAAAAAAGGGCGAACGAATTGACCAGCTTTTTTCAACAGATGTCAAAATCATTCAAAACAAAGAGGTATTTAGCTACTCTATTGATAGCGTTCTCCTATCACGCTTTCCAAAGATTCCAAGTAAAGGACTGATTGTGGACCTCTGCTCAGGAAATGGGGCAGTAGGGCTTTTTGCAAGTACCCAAACCAAAGCTCCCATTACCCTAATTGAGCTTCAGGAACGCTTAGCAGACATGGGCAAACGTTCTATTCTGCTCAACGATTTACAAGAGCAAGTCACTATGGTCAACGATGACTTGAAAAATTTGCTAAACCATGTCCCTCGATCCAAAGTAGATCTGATTCTCTGCAACCCACCTTACTTCAAGGCTAGTGAAACTTCTAAAAAAAATCTATCCGAACACTATCTTTTGGCTCGCCATGAAATCACGACCAATTTAGACGAAATCTGCCAAGTCTCTAGACATGCTCTAAAGTCAAACGGTCGACTAGCTATGGTTCATAGACCCGATCGCTTTCTTGACATCATTGATACCCTGCGTCGCTATAAGCTCGCACCAAAACGTGTACAATTTGTCTATCCCAAAGAAGGTAAGGAAGCTAACATGCTACTTATCGAAGCTATCAAAGATGGTTCAACTGACGGGCTGAAAATCTTACCCCCACTCTTTGTTCACAAGGCAAATGGCGATTACACTGACGAGATTTTTGCCATTTATTTTGGCAAAAAAGCAGAGCCTCAAACAAGTAAAAAGGCCTATATGTATGTGCTCGAATGTGCTGATGGCACGCTCTATACAGGCTACACGACTAATATTGAAAAACGCCTCAAGGCTCATAATTCTGGAAAGGGCGCCAAATACACTAAATCCAGATTACCCGTGAAACTCCTCTATCAAGAAACGTTCGATAGCAAGGAAGATGCCATGTCTGCGGAAGCCCTTTTTAAAAAACGGAAGAATCGCCAGCAGAAACTAGCCTATATCGAAAAATCCAAAAAAGAGTAGCCTCAGCTACTCTTTTATAGTGTCAAATCAATGCGATGTGATAACTTTTTAATAACGATGGCACCAAACAACAGTGATGAGAATTCACCTATGAAGAGCCATAACCATGTTGACAGAAAAGGGAGGCCTACAAAAACCTTTAATTCTAGAGCAATGGTAAACATGGTTGCCGCAAAAAAAACAGCGAAAAAGAAATGTGCCTTATCAAAAAGACCACCAAAAAGCTCTTGGTCCTTATAAGGGGTAAATAAGATAACTCCCAAAGTCACAAATATTAGCGTGGACAAGCCACCGATAATAATATCTGGTGTCCCAAGACTCATGGGATTGACTGCGGGGCTATTAGCAATCATACAACCAAGCGTCACTGACCAGATGTATTTCCGATTATAAAATGCTAGAAAATTAAGCATCTCTGACACTCTAAACTGGTACATTCCAGATGAGATTGCATTAAGTGGAGGCATTGCTGTCAGTACGACATAAATAGCTGCCACTATCGCCATTTGAACCAAATCGCGAACGGTATATTGTTTCATAAAAGTCTCCTCTTTAGCGGCTCTACCGCTTGTAATATGCTCGGTCAAAGGGGATTAAGTACCGAGGGTTGCTAAGCAACTTGACTATTCTACCATTAGAAAATCAAAAAAGCAACCCCTAAGAGGTTGCTTGGACCATTTACTCTGAAACTTTTTGGAAACCAACAAGGTTGAGTCCTGCAAGTAATTGTTTTGGTGAGGTATCTTTGATATCTGCTAGAAAACTAAAGCTTGTGGCGCTGAGTTCCTCAAAATTAACCACCTTAGGATCCATTTTAATTGTCAGATGCCAAACGAACTGATCATCTACTGTTGAAACGACATCCACACCATCCATTTCTTTAAACAGATTAGTTCCTGGAATCATAGCGTCCAAGTTGTCATTAAAGTTTTGCTCAACAGCTTCACGCCCTTGCGCTTTTAGCAATTCTGCAATATCAGCCGAAAACTTCGTTTCATATCGTATTTCTAAAGCCTCATATTCTTCTTCTCGATAAGTGACGATAAAGTAAATATCTTGAGAGCCTCCATCTACGGACTGTGTCATTTTGTAGGTTTCTGTAACCGCAGCAACTGCACTTGTCGTTGTTTCAGATGTGCTTGTTTCAGCATTGGTATTTGTTGTCGATTTATTACCGGAACATGCCGTTAATACGACAGCAAGCAAGGTCATTGCGACCAATTTAAGAATCTTTTTCATCATATCCTCCATTATTTGGGTAACTACCCACGAATATTATAACATATATCTATAAAATATACAAATAATTCTCCTTTGTAACTGATCTTGACCCTATTATTTGGCGCATTTCTCCATTTTTGATAAAATAGGATTATGAATATTATTAAAAAATGCTTTCATCATGATCTGATCCGTTATCTGATTGCTGGGGTGATAACGACCCTTTTTTACCTTTTGATACGCACAGTCCTGTTTGATGTGACTGATCAGGCACTCTTTGCGACGGCTCTTGCTAATGGACTGGCTATTTTGCTAGCGTTTGTACTCAACGATAGCTGGGTTTTTGCTCAGTTACCTGCGGGGCGCTTGGTAAGACTTGTGAAATTTTTCCTAGCTCGCCTATCTTCTATGGCGATTGATGTCCTCTTAACTTTGCTACTTGTCACAAGCTTCCCTAATATCATCGGACAATTTGTCAATAACGACCTTAAACAAGTCAATCTTATTGTTGGCATCCTGGGACAAATTCTAATTGTCCTCACAAACTATCTCATCAGTAAGTTTCTGATTTTTAAATCCTAAAAATAAAAGGCTGGGTAACCAATGGTTAGCCAGCCTTAGAGTGTAGACAAACTTTATTTTCTGTTTTAAACAAACTGAAAAGCTCAGCTAGTTTGAGATAGGGTTACCGATTTTGCAAGCGAAACCGAGCCTCATCAGATACTTTTCGACCTAGTGAAAGCGGCGTGATTACTAGTATTTCCGCCACCAGGAATTTTTGAGACCTTAGGCTCAAAAATGAGGTATGGGATTAAGGAGGAAGTCGCTACCGTCCGCACCACTAAAAAAAGTATCAAAAGAACCTTGTCTTCAGTCTGAGCCAGTGGTTCTGACTCTCCTGTACCAGCATGAGCAAAATGGAAAACCTCAACAGCTATCAACGATAGGCCTAACAGGGTCGGTACATTGCCTACTAGGTCACCATTGAAGATGACTCACTTGCCATCTTTTGTCGTCAAGTTTTTCCTCTATCATCTCCCGTTTACACTTTTCATGACGCGCTTAATGTCGCGTTCCTGATCTCGACGCTTGATGGATTCGCGTTTATCATAGTCATGTTTTCCTTTTGCCAGACCAATCAAAATCTTAGCAAAGCCATTTTTCAAATAAACTTTAAGAGGGACTAAGGTCATGCCTGTTCCTTTTAATTCATTTTCCAGCTTTGCGATTTCTTTTTTCTTGAGAAGGAGCTTACGCGTACGTGTAGGGTCTTGATTCCAGATATTTCCCTGCTCAAAAGGAGAAAGATGAACATTGACTAACCAAGCCTCACCATTTTTGATTTGGGCATAGCCGTCCTTAAGCTGAATGCGAGCAGCACGAACAGACTTAATCTCTGTTCCTGTCAAGACCACTCCCGCTTCAAAGGTATCGACGATACTATAATCGTGCCTTGCTTTTTTATTTTGAGCAAGAACATTGTCAGAGAGTCCTTTAGGCATCTAAAACACCAAGTCCGCCAGTCGTCAAACCAAACGGTAATCATCTAGCTGATACCTCAGAAGTTGATTCGTTTTCATGGTTTAATTGGACGGAGTCAATTCCTTTCATTTTCTTTTCTTACCTGATTTCTTGGCAGCTTCTTTGTAAAAAGGCTTTTTATTTTTCGTTGAAGAATGGCTGCGCTTAGCGCTTGATTTTCCCTTACCACCTTTTCGGTCTGAGCCAGATCCTTTAGCAGACTTGGCTCTATTATCGTCACGTGAACTTTCCCGACGATTTCGTTTGTTAGCCTTGGCCACTTTTTCCACCACGTCAAAATCACTTGGCAGGTATTCAAAGTCAATATCGCCAGTCTCTTTGTCTGCCTTAACAAGTTTGATACGGATTGGTTGCCCAACCTTGAAAACTTTGCCCGATTTCTCACCTTGAAGGCTCAAGGTGCGTTCATTATAATTATAAAATTCGGGTAACGTCGTGATGTGAATCAAGCCTTCAATGGTATTTGGTAGCTCAATGAAGAGACCGAATTTAACGACGCTAGAGATAATACCGTCAAACTCTTCCCCAACATACTCTTCCATATACTCAGCTTTTTTCATGGCTTCAACCACACGTTCCGCATCAATGGCGCGACGCTCCAAATTGGATGATGAGCTTGCTAACTCTGGCACGACCTGAGCGAAGTGATCTTTGGTTTCTTGAGAGTTGTTCTTACTGTACTCACGAATCATACGGTGAACCAAGAGGTCTGGGTAACGACGAATTGGACTGGTAAAATGCGTGTAGTACTCAGCTGCAAGTCCGTAATGACCATGATTATGCTCAGAATAACGTGCCTGTTGCATGGATCTCAAAAGCATCATATTGAGTACTTCTGAGCCTGGTTTTCCTTCAAACGAACGCATGAAATCCTGCAAAGCAGACTGGCTCATTTTATTAGCAGTTCCATGTACTTTTGCCCCCATGACACTTGCAAAATCAATAAATTTTTGTAGTTTCTCAGCCTTTGGCTCTTCGTGAATACGGTAGATAAACGGCATCTTTAATTTGGCAAAATGCTCAGCTACACATTCATTGGCTGCCAACATAAAGGACTCAATCATCCGCTCTGCCGTCCCACGTTCACGCATCACGATATCAACAGGCATGCCTTTGTCATTGACGATGATTTTAGCTTCTGCCGTATCAAAATTAAGAGCTCCACGTCGCAAACGCATGGCTTCTAAAATCTTATGAAGGGTCGCCATATCTCTCACGTCAGTCACGATGTCAGCATATTCTTCTAAGGCTTCCGCATCTTCAGCCAAGATATCATTGACGCGGCTATAGGTCATTCGGTGCTTGGTTTTAATCACGGACTGGCAGATTTGATAATCAACCAGACGCCCTTTGGTGTCAATCTCCATAAGCGCTGACTGAGTCAAGCGGTCCACATTTGGATTAAGCGAGCAAATGCCATTTGACAAGCGCTCTGGTAACATCGGCACCACACGGTCAGTGACATAGACAGATGTCCCACGCGCAATCGCCTCTCGATTAAGAGCTGAACCTTCTGTCACATAATAAGACACGTCAGCGATATGGACACCTAGTTCAAAGTTGCCATTATCTAGTCGCTTGATATGAACCGCATCATCCAAGTCTTTGGCATCCGCACCATCGATCGTAAAGGTAGTCTCTTGCCGTAAATCCACACGACCAATCAAATCTTTCTCTCTTGGTGCATCAGGTACTGCATTGGCCTCAGCAAGCACATCCTCTGGAAATTCGGACACAATGTCCATGCTCTCAAGCACTTCTAAGACGTCAATCCCCACATCTCCCTGATGCCCAACAATATCACGGACTTGACCAACAAAATAATCATGCCCTCGTGTTGGGTACTTATCAATATCCACTTTGATGATTTCTGTACCATCTAGAAGCACTGGCTCTTTTTTGATATAGATTTTCTGTTGAATTTTTTGGTTTTTGGATTTTATATAGCCAGCATACTTAGGTTTTTCATCATCTAAGATGAATTTCCCAACAACCGTTTTTAGGCTACGCTCAACAATGCCAACCACTCTAGCTTCTGCCGCTGTGCCCTTGAGACGATCCGCAGGTTTTTTAATAACCGCTTCGACCGTATCACCATCAATAGCGTGACCAACATCATTGCGACCAATAAACAGGTCGTCTTCATTCTCATCAACCGTCAAAAAGCCAAAACCAGCCTTATTGGCACGGAAAATCCCTTGAATAGTGATGTGTTCTTTCTTTTCAGGCTTTTTGCGCAGGCTAATGCTGCCATCATCTGAAAAGCGAAGTTCCTTTTGACTCTCCATCTTAGAGATTTCTTTAATCAAGGCAGGGAATTTCTTAGCACCTGCCATATCAAGAGCACTAGCTAGGTCATTAACACTAGACTTGCCATGCTCTTTTAAATAGTTAATAATGTGTTCTTTCATATATTGCTTTCTTAAAAAGTGTAAAAATGGACTGTTCCCAGCCCATTTTTTCTATGTCAACGTTAACGACTTGACAGAATTGCCAAGACAAGTGCATCTACAAGCCACAAAAAGACTAAAATCGCGGTAAAGCGTTGCATAAAAGCTTCAAATCCACGCGGTTTTGACCGTTCAAAAAGAGCTTCTGAACCTGAAGAATCAAAAACGTTTGAACTTGGGTTTTTCTGTGGTTGCATAAAAATGGCTAAAATTAAAATAACGGATAGAACCAATAAAATGGTCAATAATGTGTTATACATGAGTTTCCCCCTCGAATTGTCCTTACTAGTTTACCACAAATCCCTTTAGCATTCAAGATGTAAGGTTACTTTTCGCTCTTTAGGGCAATATTTAGGGACTTGAATTTTTTCAGGGTGATTTTGTTTATTTTTGCTGGTCAGGTAGTTTTTACTACCACATTCCTGACATTTGAGAGTAATTTTTACACGCACTAGATTTCTCGACTTCTAAGATATTTTTTAAAATTGATTAGACAAAGGAAAAAGTTAACCAAAACAATGACTGAGGTGATATAAAAGACCCAGCGATAGCCCATCATACTGGCTACTGTCGAACCAACAAATGGTCCAATGACTTGTCCAAAATTTGTCATCATCTGATTATAACTGAAAATAGTTGAAATGTGTTGTCTTGGGGTGATTTTTGTCAGCAAAGCATTGACAGATGGCATAAGGGCCCCGGTTCCAAATCCAAAAAGAAACCGTAATACTGCCAACTGTAAGACATGCGTCGAAAAGGCCATAAAGAGATAAATGATACAAGAGTAAATTAAACTTCCTAGTATAAACCTATGATTACCAACTCTATCACTGATTCGTCCAAATAAAGAACTTGATAGCATCCCTGAAAAGCTCATCGCCGAAACAATCAGTCCAGACATCACCATAAGGTTCTTGGTGTATCCCAAATAACGAATATAAAGTGGCAATATAGGGGATACAGACTGAGCAGAAATCTGAATAATCATACTAGTGATAAAAAGGCCTATCAAAATCTGACCATCTTTGACTGATTGAAAAACTTTAAGGGTCGGCAACTGCTCTTCTTTTGTAACAGGCTCCACCTCTTCTTCGACGAAAAAAATGGTCAAGAGTGTCACTAAAAAAAGGAGAGCGCCAACAAATAAGAAGACATTTCGAATTCCCATCCACTCTGCAAGTGCTCCACCAAAAAGGGGACCAATCAGACTGCCACCAATGACTCCCGTCGCCAAACTACCAAGCGCTTGACCTGATTCTGATTTTGGTGCTTGGGAGGCTATTAAAGCATTTGCGTTTGGAACATACCCGGAAAAAATACCATTTAATAACCTGAGTAAGAGCAACCAAAAAACATTGGGGACAAAAGCTAAGCCTCCCATCGTGAAGGTCATCACCAAGGCAGCTCGAATCATCATGAGTTTTCGCCCATAGCGATCCGCTAGTCTCCCCCAAATCGGTGAAAACAGACCTTGACCTATAGCAGCAATAGCCACTGCCCAACCAGCATAAAGAGCTACTTGATTTGATGGGACACCTAGCTCTTCAACATACAAAGCCATAAAAGGCATGACCAAAGAAAAACTAGCACCTGTTAAAAAACTTCCTAACCAAGCGATGAGCAAATTTTTCTTCCAATTAACAGGCATCATCATCTAACGTTTCTTAAGACTACCAAACAAAGTGCGAATCAATTCCCTTCCGACCGTACGCATGGCAGAGCTGATAAAACTATCTGTTGCTTTTTCAACAGCTGTTTTTCTTGGCCGTCTTGACTCTTCTTTCTCTCTGGCTCTTTCTTCTTTTTCAGCTGCTTTCCTAGCTTGAATCTCACGAGCTTGTTCTTCTTCACCTGCCAATTTAGCGATTAAAGATTCATAGGCAGATTCTCTATCTAAGCTGAGACGATATTTTTCTTCCAATGGTGAACGGTTTATCAAAGCTTGTGTTTCTAGAGTTGATAAGACGTCAAAACTACTCTTAGGAGGCATGATAAACGCTCTTTCGACCACTGTTGGTTGTGCATCACTATTTAGCATCGAAATGAGGGCTTCACCAACTTGCAACTCTGTAATAGCTGTCGCAACATCTATGGCATCATTCTGTCTGAAGGTTTCAGCAGCGGTCTTAACGGCTTTTACCTCTTTGGGGGTATAAGCTCTGAGGGCATGTTGAACGCGATTTCCTAGCTGAGCCAAGACTGTTTCTGGCAAATCCATAGGATTTTGGGTGATGAAAAAGACACCGACTCCTTTTGAGCGAACTAAACGAACAATCTGTTCAATTTTCTCAACAAACACTTTAGGAGCATCTTTAAAGAGCAGATGAGCCTCGTCAAAGAAAAAGACAAATTTAGGTTTTTCAAGATCGCCAACTTCTGGTAAGCTACTATAGAGCTCTGTCAATAACCAAAGTAAAAATGTCGCATAAAGAGTAGGGGCTTGAAAGAGCTTGGCTGCACTTAAAATATTGATGACACCTTGCCCATTGTCATCAAGCGCCATAAAATCAGTTAAGTCCAAGGCCGGTTCTCCAAAGAAGAGTTCTCCTCCTTCCTGCTCTAACACAAGGAGGCTTCTTTGAATGGCAGCGACAGATTGCTTAGCAATATGCCCATAAGTTGCTGCATAATGGCTAGCATGCTCCGCTATTTCCCTTAAAAGCGCCTGTAGATCTTTCAAATCAATTAGCAACCACCCGTTGTCGTCTGCAATTTTAAAGGCAATATTTAAGACCCCAGACTGGGTATCATTTAAGCCTAATAATCGCGACAATAACAATGGCCCCATTTCTGAAATCGTCGCACGAACTGGATGACCCGCTTCTCCAAAAACATCCCAAAGACGCACAGGAAATGCCTGCGGTTCGTAGTCAACAATACCAAGCTTGTCAAGCCTTGCTGCTAGTTTTTCACCAACTTGACCTGCTTTAGCAAGATTGGTCAAATCCCCCTTAATATCCGCCAAAAAAACGGGCACTCCGGCTAAGCTCAGCTGCTCTGCAATGACCTTTAGGGTAACTGTTTTCCCAGTTCCCGTTGCACCCGCAATCAAACCGTGTCGGTTAAGCATAGAAAGCTGAAAGACGATATCCTTATCTGCACTTTTGGCAATCGTAACTGTCGACATTTTCTTTACCTCGCTTAATTTTCTGATAATATTATACCATATTTTGCGCCAAGACTAAAAAGACAGCTTCTCTCAAAGTCTGTCCTTCTATGGTTTTAACTTAAAGGTTTTCGGGGCATAGCGGAGCACCGCATAAAAGCCTAAGATGATAAAAAGGCTTAATAAGACCATGATACCAACTAAAACTGGCACTGAGACAACCTCTGTTAAGCGAAAAATATGATAGGCTCCGTAGGTTAAAATCCCTCTCAAAATATTATATATCCTACTCTTTGACTGCATCCCGTCATTAAAAGGTTGCAAGAGAAAGTAGAGATAGAGAAAATAAAGACTAAAGAACACCATCGAAATCATCTGTCCTAGGATAATCAGGAACAGACCAGCCACTTCCCAATCGAAAAAAGAAATATAAATCAGGCAGTAAACCAGACTCAGTAAGACAAATATTGGAAAATTATGGAAAAGAGAACTTTTAAAGCGTGTTGTTAAAGTGGCTAAAATCACATCGGGTCTGCGATAAAAGTGATATTTAAGCAACGGCCTGTCTAAATGATAAAAACAAAATTTCATATAAGACTCCCCCACATAAAGGTAATAGCCTGCTATGACTGTAATAAAAAGGCACTGCCAGGCGACTCTATCCTCTGTCACCACCTGCCCTGATTTTGACAAGTAGCCAATCAAGACCGTCATCAAACCAATAGCTGAAATTACCCCAAGTCGGATGTTAATACCCTTATTCAGATGCTTGCCGAGCCGTGACATGAAAAGTGCGTTGAGATAAGACACCCCCGTTCGTTTGATTAGAGAAGCATCCCTTTTCTCATCCATAACAATGGCCTTGTCCTTGACTTGAACGGAGATGGTTTCAATATTATTAGCTGCTTCTGCAGCCTCTTTGACGGCTTGGTGAGTTATCAGGCGACGCGCTAGAGAATCCAGTCTAGAATCTCGTCTTAAAACAGCATAAGACAAAAGCCATAAAACACAGCCTATCACCCCTGCAGGTATACCCATGAATAGATGAGGGGAAAATCTTTCACCCAAAAAAACAAGCGCTGAGCTTATCCCCCACATGAGCAGGCTTCCCCAAATCTGTACCTGTGTCAGAACCTTATCTGCCAGGTTTTTATTGATATAGAAAAACTGCAAGCACAGCATCTTCAACCCTAGACGACTTCCTGCCAAAAATAGAGCAAAAGTTATTCCTTGCCAAAAAGGGCGACCCATAATCAGAAAGAAAAAGCCAAAAACAAGGGTCCTCGCCAAGATGCCTCGTATAAATTCTGTCAGCTCTAGGACGAGAAAATAACTTCTTGGAGCAATGCCGAAAATACGAACGGCTTGATTAGCCTCCACATCTTTGCCATCCATCAGCCTCACATCTAGAATCAGAGGACGTAGAAAAACTGACAAAATCACCATGACCGTTAGAATCAAGTGGTTGAGTGAGGGTAGATGACCAATCATATCCCTCAGCACTTCTCTAAGGATACTAGCAGCTAGACTACAAAAAAAGACATAGCAAACTGTATTCCCAAAAACTTGAATCGGTAAGAGGCAGAGTTTAATCAACATCACCAGAAATTTATTACCATCTGCTTGATACCATCGATTCGGGACCTTTTTACCTAGCCAAGGAATCTTCTGCAAAAAATAAATCAGGCTATTGTAACCTTTTGCAATCCGTGCTTGAAACAAGACTCGAAAAATGGACTCATGCGTCATATTCATCTCCTTGTAACGCTTGCAGAATCTTGGTCTCGAACTGCTCATGCGTCTTATCCACTTCAAGAGCCGTTAAGCGTCCTTTATCAAGCACCGCCACTTGATTGCACAGATCTTCTGCTAAAGCCATAATATGAGTTGACAAAATCAGTATATGATCATCTTTTAATGCCATAAGTAGCCGCTTAATGGCAATACTTGACACCAAATCCACAGCCGTTAGAGGCTCATCTAAAAGAATAATCTTAGGCTTTGAAATCAAAATACATAGCAGAGAGAGTTTACTCTTCATCCCGTCTGAATAGCCTTTTATGATGCGATGCCGATCTGCTTGGCTAATGTCCATAAAATCGAGGTAGTCATCAACCGTTTTATCAGCATTAGTAGCATGCAAATCCATATAAAACTTGACAAATTCATAACCGGTTAAAAACTCAGGCAAGTAATTCTCAGAAAAGACCATCCCAATATCTTGATGTGTCAACGGACGCTCTACACCATTTTCTACGATCACAAACGTTCCAGCATCCGCAAGGGACTCCCCGTACAGAATATTAAAAAGTGTGGTCTTACCCGCACCATTTCGACCAAGAAGACCTGTAATTTGACCAGAAGTAAAGGTAAAACTGGCTCCTTTTAAGACTTCATTCTCTTGAAATCGCTTTTGAATATCTCGTAAAATCAGCTCCATCATTCACCTCGATGTTCTTTTCTTCATTTTAGCACAGACCAAAATCAAAAACAAGACAGTCTCAGACTGCCTTCATAATGTTTTAATATACTGTGATACCTGCCTAAGCGTTTCAGCAGGCGCTCCACTATTATCAATAATTTTGTCTGCCAAGAGACGTTTATGATCTAAGGGCATTTGACGTGAGATGCGGAGCTCTGCATCTTCTTGACTTAAGTGATTGCGAGCCATGAGGCGCTTGACTTGCGTCTGCTTGTCAACATAAACCAACCAAACTTGATCACACCATGATGCATATTCCTGCTCAAAAAGTAAAGGAATATCCATAAAGACCAAGGGATACTCTGTTAGGGCGTGATTTCTTAAGCGGGCCAATTCTTGACGAATGATGGGATTCTGTAATTCAGCTGATTTCGCCAAATTATCTGGATTTCCAAAAATGAGCGTCGATAGGAAATGGCGATTAAGTTGACCATCCACTTGAAGAATGTTATCCCCTAGCCAATCTACTAGGACCTGATAGAGTTTTCCGTCCTTGGCCTGCAATTCATGAACGACCGCATCCGCATCGATGACTGGATAGCCCTGTTCTCGCAAAAAGCCTGTAACCGTTGATTTTCCTGAAGCGATACCGCCTGTTAAACCGATAATTTTAGCCATGTTTCACCTGACACTGAGGACAGAAATGTGTCCCCCGTCCGCCCAACTGGATTTTGACAATCTCTGTCTGGCAACGGGGACAGGCCTGCCCTGTCTTTCCGTAAACTTGTAAATAATCCTGCATGGTCCCATCCATGCCCAAGGCATTTTTATAGGTCCGAATGGTTGAGCCACCTTTTTCGATTCCCAATTGCAGAACTGCTATGGTGGCTTGACGGAGGTCTGCCACCTGCTCTGCTGATAGCTGATTACTTGCTTGAGCAGGGTGGACTTGAGCTCTGAACAAGACCTCATCTACATAGATATTGCCCAAACCAGCCACTAAAGACTGGTCCAAGAGATGAGCTTTTATGGGCTTTTTTGACTTGGCTAACTTGACTGCAAATTCTTTTAAGTCAAAATCCGCTTCCGTCGGCTCAGGACCAATTTTGCGACTGAGAAAATAGGCTGCTACATCCGCCTTGCCCAGCAGCTCCATAGTCCCAAACTTGCGGACATCTTGATAGACCAAGGTTGAACCGTCTGTGAAGGTGAAAAAGGCATGAAAGTGCTTGTTGGCAGGCACCTGATCTGGAAAGAAG
Organism: Streptococcus plurextorum DSM 22810; assembly: GCF_000423745.1. Classification (GTDB taxonomy): domain Bacteria; phylum Bacillota; class Bacilli; order Lactobacillales; family Streptococcaceae; genus Streptococcus; species Streptococcus plurextorum. The sequence continues at coordinate 127,132 of NZ_AUIO01000003.1, read as the reverse complement.
TTGTACTTGCCCTCCATTCGCAAGTGGGAAATGAGGACATGATCCGTCAGGTAAATCAAGAGATACTTGCCTCGACGAGCCACATCTAAAATCACCTGACCGATCAAGTCTTGGCAGAAGGCATCCACACCAGTCTTAATCATAGGAGCATAGGTCACCTCTACCTCGGCAATGACCTTTCCCTTGACCAAACGATTCAAACCACGACGAACCGTCTCAACCTCAGGTAATTCGGGCATACTTATCCTCCTCACAGAAATTGCTGAGCTCAGCTCAGCAATCTACTTTAACCTTCTTAATATTCCTTTTCGTTATAACCAAAATCGGCGAGGTCGAGTTTTTTGTCACGCCAGTTTTTCTTGACCTTGACCCAGGTTTCTAGGAAGACCTTATCTCCTAGCATGAGTTCGATATCACGGCGGGCCATGGAGCCGATTTTCTTGAGCATAGCCCCTTGCTTGCCGATGATAATACCTTTCTGGCTATCACGCTCCACCATAATCGTCGCACGGATGTGGACCTTGTCGGTAAATTCATCGCGTTTCATAGACTCGATAACAACTGCAACAGAGTGCGGGATTTCCTCACGGGTCAGGTGCAAGACCTTCTCCCGAATCATCTCAGACACCAAGAAGCGTTCTGGGTGGTCGGTAATCTGGTCTGCTGGGAAATACTGGAAGCCTTCCTCCAAGTTTTCCTTGAGTAATTCCATGAGGCGATTGACATTATTGCCCTGAGTGGCAGAAATAGGCACAATCTCCTTGAAGTCCATCTGGTGACGGAAGTCCTCAATCTGCTCCAAGAGTTGGTCTGGGTGGACCTTGTCAATCTTATTGACAACGAGGATAACTGGAACTTTGGCCTGCTTGAGCCGTTCCATAATCATATCATCCCCCTTGCCCCGCGTCTCATCCACTGGCACCATAAAGAGCACCGTGTCCACTTCACGCAGAGTGCTGTAAGCAGACTCCACCATGAAATCCCCCAAGGCTGTCTTAGGCTTATGGATTCCCGGCGTGTCGATGAAGACAATCTGCTCTTCTTCTGTCGTATAAATGCCCATAATCTTGTTACGGGTGGTTTGAGCCTTATCGCTCATGATCGCAATTTTTTGCCCCATTACATAGTTGAGAAAGGTTGATTTCCCAACGTTTGGACGACCTAAAATCGCCACAAATCCTGATTTGAATGTCATTTGAGTTCTCACTTTTTGTTGATTTTCTTTATTATACCATAGTTTCAAGAAATAGCTGAGCGACAAAGCAAAGCTGACAAAAACGACCTTTCGGTCGTCCTGTCCTATTAGGCAATACCAATCTCTGAACGCACCACATCTGCAATGGTATCCACATAGTAATCCACCTCTGCATCGGTCGGTGCTTCTGCCATGACGCGTAAAAGTGGCTCAGTCCCACTTGGACGGACCAAGATACGTCCATTTCCAGCCATTTCTGACTCCATTTTGTCAATAACAGCCACAATAGCAGGTACTTCCATAGCCTTGTCCTTCATGCTATTTTCCACACGGATATTGACCAGTTTCTGCGGGTAAATGGTGACTTCAGCTGCCAATTCAGACAGTTTCTTGCCTGTTTCTTTCATGATTTTGGTTAATTGCACAGCGGTCAGCTGACCGTCGCCTGTTGTATTGTAATCCATGATGATGACATGCCCAGACTGCTCTCCACCCAAATTATAGCCAGACTTGCGCATCTCCTCAACCACATAGCGATCTCCAACTGCTGTTACAGCTTTTTTAATCCCCTCACGATCCAAGGCCTTGTGGAAACCAAGATTTGACATCACAGTCGTTACAATGGTATTCTGCGCCAACTGATCTTTTTCAGACAGGTATTTGCCAATGATATACATGATTTTATCACCATCGACAATGTCACCTTTTTCATCAACAGCAATCAAACGATCGCTATCCCCATCAAAGGCTAGGCCAATAGCAGCCCCCCTCTCTTTGACCATCTCTTGTAGCTTTTCAGGATGGGTTGAGCCGACTCCATCATTAATATTGAGACCGTCTGGCTTATCACCAATAACCGCAATATTAGCGCCTAGATCAAGGAAAATATTTCTGGCTGAGCTGGTAGCTGCACCATGAGCTGTGTCAAGTGCTACTTTTAAGCCTTCCAAATCAGTTCCTGTTGACACCAAGAATTTTTCGTATTTACGGACTCCTTCTGGGTAGTCAACCAAGGTTCCAAGGCCATCCGCGGATGGACGTGGTAAAGTATCCTCTGCGGCATCTAGGAGAGCTTCAATTTCAGCTTCCTGATCATCTGCTAGTTTAAAACCATCGCCACCAAAGAACTTAATACCATTGTCAAGTGCAGGATTGTGACTAGCAGAAATCATGACCCCTGCGCTAGCATTTTCTGTACGTACCAGATAAGAGACACCAGGTGTCGCTAGCACTCCTAGTTGATAGACTTCAATGCCAACTGACAAAAGACCAGCAATCAAAGCGGACTCTAGCATTTGACCTGATATACGCGTATCTCGCGCCACAAAAACTTTCGGACGACCTATTTCATGCTGACTGAGAACATAGCCTCCAAATCGTCCTAATTTAAACGCCAATTCAGGCGTCAACTCAACATTTGCTTCACCACGGACACCGTCCGTTCCAAAATATTTACCCACTATAAGATACCAAAAGCCTGACAAATCTGATAAAAAACAGAAAAACGACCATGTGTATTCACATCAAAATCAACTGTCTATCACTGACTGTCTTGCTTGGGTCTAGTTGCTAATAGTCGCAACCAAACATTTCCTTTCTTTAATCTATCCTATTATCACTAAAACGTCGCTAAGGTCTAGAGGTTCCTTGGGACTCTGACAGCTTCTAACATCAGCAGAGCAAATGACCTCCCTAAATAACCTCACCTAAGATTAAGACCAATGATTATTTTTTCTTAACAACGTTCAGCGTGACATCAACAACATCTGGTAAGACTAGAACACGATCTGCCTTAAGCGGTTGCCTTAAAATCACACTTTCTGTGACCGATGTGATATCCATTGTCACAACAATTTCCTTCACTTGATCAAGTGCTTCTTTCTTTCCTTGGATTAAGGCAGAGCTCTGAGACAATGTATTATTGATTTCAGAGACACTACTATCCATGGTTCCTGTGTAGACAACCTTAATTGGCACCGTCTTGGTCAGGCTGTGCACTTTAACTTTTAAAGTTGTCTTAGCAGGCTCAATGACTGCTGGAAGAATACGACCGTCTGCCGCAACAGCTTGCAAAGTGACTTTATCATTATAGTCAGACGACAGGCTCAAACCATCCGGTAGTACAGCCTTTACATGATCAATCTGACCAATCGTGGTTTCATCACTAGTTACTTCAACAAGCTTATCTGTCAGCTCATAACTATCCAATTCATAGCCAGCCGCAAACAATGATTCCTCTAAATCAATCTTAACAGGAAAAGTTTCCGCCGTTTTTTTGCCGATGGTAACCGTCATGATTTCAGGAGTCACAGTTGCTGTGACCTCATCTGGTAATTCTTTTACTTCTAAAGTCACTTTATGAGTGCCTTCACTCAGTTGAGACAAATCAGCAACCACCTTAAAGTGTCTGGTGGAACTATTGATTTCCGTGTCTAGCTTGAGACGATTGGTCGATGTCAAATAAACTTCTGTCTCGTAAGAATAGCCTGAGATGAAATACTTATCGCTGTCGTATTTGATGTCAATCGGAATATTTTCCAAAGTATGGCTATAGGTTTCAGCCGTCTGCATAATTTGTTGCTGTGTGCTGTTATAAGAGCTGACGGTTGCTGTCAAAAAGAGAAGCATAGCAAATAGGAAAGACACTAAAATAAGTCCCGTCCTTTTATTGAACAGGCGATTCCTCATGATTTCTTACCTCCAAACCACTGTTTCCAGAAAGGCTCTGCTTGTTCCTCGGTAATCCATAGCTTACGCAGTAATTTTTCCAACTCCTCCAACGATAAATCATGGATAAAATTGTCCTTATAAGCCACAGATATGGCACCAGTTTCTTCAGAAACAATGAGAGTTACCGCATCGGTATGCTCAGACAAACCAATGGCTGCACGGTGTCTGGTGCCGAATTCTTTGGAAATAGCCTGAGACTCGGATAGCGGCAAGTAAGAGCATGCCGTCATGATTTTTTTGCCTTCTATGATTACCGCACCATCATGCAAAGGAGTGTTTGGGATGAAGATGTTAATCAATAGTTGGCTCGAAATATCTGCCTCTAATGGGATGCCACTCATGCGGTACTCACGCAAGGTTTGTGACCCTTCAATAGCTATCAAGGCACCGATTTTTCTAGGGCCCATGTAGCCAACTGATTTCAATAGCGCATCAATCAATTTCTCTTCATCTTTAGCGGATTGGTTAGCCATAAAAAGATTGCTAGCGCGTCCAAAGCGTTCTAACCCTACTCGAATTTCGGGAGCAAAAATAACGACTCCAGCAATAATCCCATAAGTAATCACCTGATTCATCAAATAAGAGATGGTCGTAAGCCCTAGCCACTCGGCAACAATCTTAGTCAGGACAAAAAAAACAACACCTTGAATCAGGGTCATGACCTTGGTCCCAGCCAATGCCTTAATAAAACGATAAATCAAATAAGTTACAATGAGAACATCAAGCAGATTAATAAAAATTACCCAAGGATTGGCAACTAAAGAAGTCCAGAATCCTGCGTCTATATGTGACAATAGTTTCATAATATCATGCGTTCTTTCGTAAATTCTTTTCCATTATACCACAAATGTAACCATTTTTCCTTAACTCTCTCTGGTATTTGTGGTAAAATAATGCCATGACATTAAAAACAACTTTAGGCATTTTTGCTGGAAAAATGACACATGTTATCTTATCAAAGTTAGGACGTGGTTCAACCCTTCCTGGCAAAGTTGCTCTCAAATGCGACCCTACCCTTTTGACCCAATTAGCCAAAGATTACGAAATTGTTGTGGTCACAGGGACAAACGGTAAAACACTCACTACTGCTCTAACTGTAGGTATCTTAAAAGAAGCCTTTGGAGAGGTACTGACTAACCCAAGCGGTGCCAATATGATTACTGGCATCACCTCAACCTTTTTAACGGCAAAAAAAGGAAAGTCTGGTAAAAAAATTGCGGTGTTAGAAATTGACGAAGCCAGTCTTTCAAAAATCACAGACTACATCACGCCATCTCTTTTTGTCTTCACTAATATCTTCCGCGATCAGATGGATCGCTATGGAGAGATTTATACAACCTATCAGATGATCCTAGACGGAGCAGCTAAAGCACCAGCTGCAACCATTTTAGCGAATGGGGATAGCCCGCTTTTCAACTCGACCAAGGTGAGTAATCCGATCAAATACTACGGATTTGACACTGAAAAAGCGGAACCGGCTCTTGCTCACTACAATACCGAAGGTATCGTCTGTCCCAACTGTGAAAACATCCTTCACTATACCCTTAATACCTATGCTAATCTAGGCGATTATATCTGTCTATCGTGTGGTTTCAAGCGTCCAGAACTGGATTACAAACTGACAGCATTGACCAAAATCACTAATACAAGCTCTGAATTTGTTATTGATGGACAAGACTACAAGATTAAGGTGGGGGGGCTTTATAACATCTATAATGCTCTTGCTGCAGTTTCTGTGGCCGAATATTTCGGCATCGCTCCAGAGCTGATTAAAGCTGGTTTTGATAAAAGCCGTGCTGTCTTTGGTCGTCAAGAGACCTTTCAAATCGGCAATAAATCCTGCACTCTGGTATTGATTAAAAATCCAGTCGGCGCCACTCAAGCTCTTGAGATGATTAAATTAGCGGATTACCCCTTTAGCTTATCGGTTCTTCTCAATGCCAATTATGCTGACGGGATCGACACCTCTTGGATTTGGGATGCGCATTTTGAGTTAATTAGGGATATGACAATCACCCAGATCAATGCCGGGGGCGTCCGCCACTCCGAAATTGCCCGCAGGCTACGTGTGACTGGCTACGACGAAAGCAAAATCACTGAAACTGAAAAGCTAGAGGACATTCTGGCCTTGATTGAGAAGCAAGAAGCCAAACATGCTTACATCCTGGCTACCTACACAGCCATGCTAGCTTTTCGTGACTTGCTTGCAAGCAAACACATCGTTGGAAAGGAGATGAACTAATGACCTATACCTCACTAAAATCTCCTGCTGGCGACTACCGCTACGACCTCAACATCGCTCACCTTTACGGCAACCTGATGAACACCTACGGCGATAATGGCAATATCCTCATGCTCAAATATGTGGGGGAAAAATTAGGCGCCAATGTCACCGTTGATATCGTTTCTCTTGGGGATGATTTTGATAACACCTATTACGACATCGCTTTCTTCGGCGGTGGCCAAGATTATGAACAAGCTATCGTCGCTAGAGACTTACCCACTAAACGCTCAGCCATTGCCAACTTCATCACCGATAACAAAGTCGTCCTTGCGATTTGCGGTGGTTTCCAGTTACTCGGGCAATATTACATCCAAGCCAATGGTGTACGCATTGAAGGCATCGGCGTCATGGGGCACTATACCTTAAATCAAGACAAGAACCGCTATATCGGCGATATAAAAATCTATAACGAGGAATTCGACGAAACATACTACGGTTTTGAAAACCACCAAGGGCGTACCTTTCTCTCTGATGATGAAAAACCGCTAGGACGTGTTGTCTACGGTAATGGCAACAATAAAGAAGACGGCACTGAAGGCGTTCACTACAAAAATGTTTATGGCTCCTACTTCCACGGCCCTATCCTGTCTCGTAACGCCAATCTAGCCTACCGCTTAGTAACAACCGCCCTCAAAAATAAGTACGGGCAAGATATCGACTTACCAAGCTACGATGCTATTCTTTCTAAGGAAATAGCCGAAGAATACGGAGACGTTAAAAGTAAGGCAGAGTTTGACAAATAAGGTTAAGAATATCAAAAACTCTGCCCCTTCATAAGACAGAAATTTCTTGAACCATTCATAACATTTAGGATTCCTGCAACAGGTTTCTGACCTAAACTCTTAGAAGCACTTTTACCGTGTTTTTAAGAGTTTTTTTGCTTTTAAGAGTACGAAAAAAAGATTGCAGAAAATGATGTCAAAGACATATTTTTCTACAATCTGTAAACAAGCGTCATAGAAGTTCAGCTTTGCTTAGTCGTAAGCTACCTCAAATAAAGCATACCTGCCAATCCCATCATCAGTGGAATCGTTACAATGGATAAGGTGGTGGTCAACAAGACCAGACGTGACCCATATTCATAATCAGCTCCGTATATTTGGCTAAGCAGAGCGGTGTTTAAAGCCGCAGGAGCTGTTGAGGCGATACTTAGTGCCAATTTAACATCTGTGTCTGTAATGGGTAAGAGCCAAATCATCACAATACTAATCAAGGAAGTCCCCAATAAGCGCCAAAAAGCTGTTTGATAAGCTGGTCCATTAAGAAAAATTTTCTTAGGACTTACTTTATAAAAATAAGAGCCCAAAACTAAATTAGATAATGGCGTATTAAGACTGGAAAAGGATTTAACAGCTCCTACCACCACCTGAGGCAACTCCAGAGGGAGGATAAAAAGACAGATACCAAGAGCCGTTGCAAGCGTCGCAGGATTGATAAACACCGATTTTAAATGAATCGTTCCTTTGTCTTTTGATAACATGTATACGCCGTGAGTCCACTGGGAAATCTGGTTAGCAACCACAAATCCAGAAATGTAAAACACAGCTTGATCCCCTCCCACTGCAAGGGCTAGTGGTGTTCCCATGAAACCAACATTGGCGTAAAGGGTCGCATACCTATCCATGATCCGATTTTTGTTAAAAATCATAGGCACAACAAGCATACGAACCCCTAAAATGAGAAAAGCAGCTAGGATTGTCACTCCTAAGAGCCATAGCTTCTGCCAAGAAAATGCAGTAGTCATAAACGAAGAGACAAACAAGCTAGGTGCAACAAATCTTGTCAAAAGCTTAGAAAGTTGCAAGGTCACATCTGTTGTCAATATGTTTTTATGAGCTAAAAAAAGCCCCACTCCCATCAATAGAAAAAGCCCTAACAATTTTTCAAAAACTAAGAACGAAATTGTCATGATTACCTCATCCTCTAAACGATATGCTACCGTCACCCACTGCCCAAACATCATCGTTCTTTTTCAGCGTATGATTAAGGCTATTTGGGTGACAAGTAAGAAGGTTATTAAATCCCTTACAGAATTTGTTAGTACATATAGGCTGTGCTACTAACACTATAACTCCAGAAGTCTTTTAGGAGCGATAATGACAACTAATCTATGCCTATCAAACAATAAAGAAAAAGGCGACGGACTTCCGTTGCCTTTTTGTGTGACAACCTTTAGTTGTCATGGGGCACTAAATAGTGAGGTTAGCAGGTTCACACAACTAACCAAAATCCGCTCCTGCGTTTATGATTTCCCCTGCGCAAAAAGCTCCTAGAAGCTCTTCGGCTCATCGCATGATTACATTATAGCAGGTATGACCAAAAATTACAAGAGAGGAGCTACCATTCGTGCTAAGCCTCCTGTTAATTTGACAAGGAGTGGCCGCTGATCAACATCTTCTTGCGTCAATTGATGGCATTTAGCAAAGGTCTCACTAAAGTCTCGGCTAATATCTGCTAAGACAGAGGACTGATAAAGGTAAACACCACATTCAAAATGATGATATAGGCTCCGGTAATCAAGATTGATTGTCCCCACCACAGCTTTGCTTTTATCAGATAGAAAGACTTTAGCATGAATAAATCCTGGGGTGTACTCATAAATCTTCACACCAGAATGCATCAAACGACGGTAATAAGTCTTAGCCAAGGCATAGGGCACCTTCTTATCGGGAACACCTGGCATAATGATTCGAACATCCACCCCTCGTTCAGCCGCAAAACAAAGAGCGTGTTCCATAGCACTATCTAAAATCAGATAAGGTGTCATGATATAGACGTAGTCCCTAGCATGATTGAGAATGTCGATATAGACATTCTCCCCTACCTTATCCCTGTCCATAGGAGAGTCCCCAAAAGGAATAACAAACCCATCGCTCTTTACAGGCTCCACTTGATCCGCTATGTAAGACGTGTAACCAGTATCTCGCTCTAAGGTTGACCACATCTGTATAAAGAGAACAGTGAACGTTTGAACCGCCTCACCGCGAAGCATAAGGCCTGTATCCTTCCAATGACCAAAACGGTCAATATGATTAATGTATTCATCTGCCAGATTGATGCCTCCTGTAAAAGCAACTTTGCCATCAATCACCAGTATTTTACGGTGGTCCCTATAGTTGTAATAAGTAGAAAGAAATGGAGACAAGGGAGCAAAAGCATGCGCTTTAATGCCTAGTTTTTTCAACCGTTCAATATAATCAAAAGAAAGGGTTGTAAATTCATTCATACCATCATAAAGTACGCGAACTTCAAGTCCCTCTTTGACTTTTTGCTCCAGAATTGCTAATATTTCTCCCCACATCTTACCTTCAGCTATAATAAAATACTCGAGAAAAATAAATTTTTCAGCCAACAAAAGCTGTTTTTTCATTTCCTCAAATTTAGCTTCCCCACTGGAAAAATAGGTTAATTGGGTATTTTTGTAAACCGGATAAAAACCATCGCTACGCCTGAAGTATTTCACCAAGTTATAAGTGGTCGTATGCGCGTCTTGTAATTCTTGCACCACTTCTGCTTGTTGAGGTAGGTAAGATAAGCCTTCTTTTTCCAAATCGTTGATGCGTTTTTTCAACCCACGATAGCCAAAATCTAACTGACTATAGACTAGCATAGATGCTCCAAAGACTGGAAAAATCAAGATAAGAAGGAGCCAGGTCATGGTTGCGGTAGCTTCAATTTTACTATTGAAAAGGTAAAAGACCGCACCAGCTACAAGAAGAGAGGACAAGGCTTGCCCGATGATTTCAAACCCTTCTAGCCATCGATAAGTCGCCATGAGAAGAAGAAGTTGAAGAATAATGAAAAAAGCCATAATCCAAACACGACTAAAAATCAAACGCCAAAAACGGGTCTGCCCTTTTTTGAGTAATCGAATACGCCTTTTTTCCTTTTTCATCATCCAAACACCCTCATCAGTCACCGCTTATCCAAATAAAATGTTCCAAATTCTAGGAATAAAAATAATGAGTCCCGTTAAAACAGCATAACCTGAAATCACAAGAACAGCACCTGCCGCCATGTCTTTAGCCTTCTTAGCTAACATGGAAAAATGATAATCACTTGCTAAATCGACTACATTTTCAATGGCAGAATTCACAATTTCAAAAGCAATAACCAAGAAAATCGCAAGCAATAAAAATAACCATTCCAGAGCTGTGATTTGAAAAATGAGACCTGAAATGGTCACTAGGATGCCTGAAACAAGATGCTTTTTAAGATTTCTTTCCTCTCTAAAAGCTGTTAGAACTCCTGTTGAAGCAAATTCGAGACTCGATATCAAGTCCATATTTTTCCATTTTTTTTGAGAATTATTGTCGTGTAAGTCCATAAGCCGCCAAAATCTCCTCTTGTAAGCCAAACATTTCTGCCTCTTCTTCAGGCGTATAATGATCATAGCCATTGATGTGTAAGAAACCGTGCACCGCTAAAAAGCCCATCTCACGTTCAAAAGAATGCCCATAGTCTTCAGCTTGCTCACGCGCCTTATCAATAGAGATAAACAGTTCACCAATAAAAGCGTCAAACTCTTCCATCATCTCTGCCAAGTCAGGATTATCAGCCAAATCCTCAGCCTCAAAAGCAATAGATGTCTCTGGCTTATATTCCAAACTAATCACGTCTGTCGGACGATCCGTGTCACGAAAGGCTAGGTTAAGTTCATGGCTGCGTTCATTGGTCACAAAAGTAACTGCCATTTCTTTATTTTGTTTCCCTAATTTTTCAGCTGAAAATTCTAATAAATCTAGGGTTTGTTGCTTGATATCTTCTGAGACTTGCCCTGTTTCGTCTATCATTTCAATATACATGCTTTTCTCCCCTGAAAAGTCTTTTTTTCATTATATCATAAGACAAAATAAAAAGCAGACCTCGGCCTGCTTTCTGCACCATTCTTATCCTCATCACCTCTATTATCAGGTGAGTAGCCCAAAGAGAGTCATGGTTTTATCGTGAGAGGTAACTATTTCTACCAGAAATACTACCTAAACCATGACACTCTAGCCATCTCTTCGGTTACTGGTTTATAGGGTTGATTCTTTCCAGTGAACGGTACAATCTAGAACCTGTTGCCTTTCCAGTTGATTGTCACCTTCAATTTGGTCAATCAGCACCTTTGTAGCTTCTCCTCCCTCTTCAAAAGCAGGCTGAACAATCGTTGAAATGGTCGGAGATGAAAAGTTTGTCCACTCAGTGTTGTCAAAGCCTAAAAGACCTGTCTGGGGAAATACCATTTGAAGATCTTTCATAGCATTAAATACTAGTGGCAATGCCCAGCAATTTGGGACAAACACCAATGTCTTTTCCTCAGGATTGACTTCTTTGCCAAGAAACTGTTTAATTTCCTCTATATCAGTATGCTCATCCGCAATCGTTAAATCCCGAAAATCTTTTTTACAATCTGACAAGGCATCCATAAATCCTGTAGCTCGTTCAATTCTCGTACTGAGACGGCTCGTGTCAGCTGTAATCAGGATAAACTTTTCATAGCCTTTGTCTACACATAGCTGAGTCGCATCATATACCGCATCATAATTATTCGTCTTAATCCAACTGGTACGATGCTCATAAAGCTGACTATCGAAAAAAACCATGTGTTTTTTCTTTTCTTCAATGATACGTGAGTATTTTCGAAAATGTGAGGTCGGTTGAATGATAAAGCCATCGACACCTAACATCAACATGCTTTCGATATACCTGTCTTCACTTTCCTGATCGTAGTTACTATTTCCAATGATAACTTGATAGCCGTTCTTATGCGCTTCTTCTTCTATGCCTTTAACAATTTGATTGGAAAAAGTATTCGTAATGTCACCGATCAAGACTCCTATTAACTTCGTATGTTTTGAATTTAGGCTGCGCGCAACGACACTGGGTCTATAATCAGTCTCGTGAATCACTCTCTCAATTCTTTCACGTGTCTCTTTAGACATCTTTTCATATTTGCCATTTAGGTAAAAAGAAACGGTTGTTTTTGAAGTCTGAGCCAGTTCTGCAATATCTTTAATTGTATACTTCCCTGACATCTTATCGATACCTCCTTTAGCTATCCTTATTCTACCATACTATTGCCTCTTTAGCAGGTCTTGTGTACCATATGCCTAGATTAGTAGCCTTAATGTCTGAGTCTGATAATATGCTGTGTCTGCTTATCCACAACAAGGCACTTACCTCTTAGTCTAACATCTTCTACTTGGAGTAATTTTTCGCCTGTATAAATGTCACTATCTGAAAGCAGTAAAAGACAGTCTCGATTGTTCCCCTGACAGCTAAAAGCCAGCGCCTCTTTTACCAAACGGTGATCTGTCTGATAAACTGGCAATTGCTTAATATGAATAGTGTGATCTGCCAATAAGGTGTAGGTGACTAGACGATCTTGGAAAATCTCTTTTCTCACCATTTTGTTAGTTTCTATGAGCTGATTATAACTTCGTGAGCGTATCGTTTTTTGCACCTCAAAATCTCTCGGGCTATACAACCTCAAATCATTTAATTGATTGTGACTTATTTTGACCCCCTCATCTAGAATCAACTGGCTCTCCAGCTCATGCTGACCCGAGCAATCAATACTGTCTACGATTAACAAAATATCACTTCCGACCATAAGGACTTGTCTCTTATGCCAGTAAGGGAGACCTTCTATCGTTTGAGCTCGATAGACTCCTTGCATCCAATAACAATGGTCACAAAACTTGTAGTCATGGCTAACAAACTGAGGATAGGCTTTATAATCCCAAGAACCTGACACCTTCTCTGGGGGACATCCATCAAGGATGCAACTACTGTGTGCTGAAGCGCTTTTTAGAAAATAACGTTCCTCACACTCCCGATAGCTAAAACGACCACTATCAATCACTATGGGTTGGCCTTTATGATAAAAGCAAAAACTATTTTGGTCTGAATGGCTATGAGCACTTCCCATAGGACCTGATTTGAAAAATAAATAGCTATTACTTGCTTTGACAATACTATGCCCTGATTCAGAAAAATACTTCCCTATGGACGGATGGTTTTGACTGACCAGACTACTATACACACGCAAACCTTCTTCTCCTACCAAGAAAAGTACACTGATATCTAGCTCGGAATCATCTATTAGGTAAATCCCATCTTCAAAAAAAATGGCAGTCATCTGTAAAATATCAGACATACAATGAACATCACTATCTCCAAAAGCTATTGACCTGCCATCTGGACCTGTCATTTGTAAGATATAATCTGCCATTTTTTTCAAAAGAAGAGTCCATTTTTTTCGATAGGTCGGCAAGAGAAATGCTAGTTCTAGCAACAGTTTATAAACCTCAACATGGTAGAGAAAAGACTGTTCAAACTGGGTACCATCTTCTAGTATCTGAGTTTGCATTTGTGCTTCAATTTCCTGACAGGCAAAATAGTGAAGCTCTTCTAAATTAACCTTGTTCCCAATATAATCATAAGCCAAAAGCATGGCTCCTGTCTGAAAAATTCCCCAGTTACTCAGCCTATCTTTGGCGCGATAATGGCTGTGGAGATAAGATAGTTGTCTCTGAATAGAGGTTAACAGTCTCCACTGTTCTTCCTCGCTCAGCTCACCCCAATCAATTAAGACTGGAAAAAGCTTGAGCCAGCTCAAGCATCTGATAGCTGTGTCCAAGGTACGACTACTCGTCTTTTTTGGGTGCCAATCTGTTACCTGATCTATCCAACTAAAGATAAACCGTTTAACCTGCTCCATGTAGCGCGAATCTTTTTCAACCAGATAGGCCAATACCAATTTCCACAGGTATTCCTGCCGATTGAGCATAAAAGTCCATTCCTCATCCCCATGACAATCAGCTGTCCAATCAAGAGGGGTCAGCTGATACTCGACCGAACAAGGCTCCATATCCCAGTTATCCTCAAAGATAAAAATGTCATCCAATAACTTTTGGCAAGAACGAAGCAGGCGATGATAGGCCGTGTTTTGTTGAGTGAAAATATAAGCTTTGACCGACTCCGATGATTGATTAGCCACTATTTCTCCGAATTTTTCTTGCATCACAAATCCTTTCTCTGCCTCTTTCCCTAAAAAGGAGGAGTTACATAGCTCCCCTTCACTAACAAATGTCATTTTGGAGTTCCTTTTGCCGCGTTTGAAAGCCTCTACTGCCCTCCAAGAATCAATCAGCCTAAAGGGCTTAGATTAAAACTTGATTTTTCTCCTTTAGGAGGTAAACTATTCTTAGCTGGCTTTTGTTTAGTGGCAAGATGACTAACCACTTGTTGCTCGTCTGGACATGATTGAGTTTTCTTCAGTTGTTTTTCTTCTTTGCTGACATTTTTCATGTCAGAATCAAAGCAAGAAAGAAGAACTACTTCGCAAAAAGTAGTTCTTTTGCTTTCCCCATAATCGACTCTTTTTCAACATAAACAGTAACGCCTTCTGCTATTTGCAATTCGACCAAACTATCTTTAATTCGAATAATCCTACCATACAGCCCAGAGAAGAGGATAACCTCATCTCCAGTCTGTAAAGTTGCTAAATAACGTTGACGCTTTTCCAATTGCTCCTGAAATACTCGTTGCTGTCGCTTACGATTAACATAAGGAGTGATTAGGGGAAGTAGTGTTGATAGAGCTACTAGAATAAGTATGACATAGTAGAGAGTTTTTTGTTCCATAATCGTCTAAACAAGAATACCCAACCAGCTACCCAAAATACCGATAATAACCGTTAAGATAACCAACTTATAGGTTGTCCATTTTTTGCTCTTAATGAGGTAATACACCAAAAGGGTGAATAGAGCTGGAAGTAGGGCAGGTGCAATTTTATCTAACATCCCTTGGATGGTAACAATTTTTTGATTCGCACCTTCTGTGACTTCGCCAGGGGCAAAAGTAATCGGCACAGAAATCTTAACAAATGTAACAGCTAAGCCTGAAATCACTGTTACGCCGATGATATTAGCCACTTTAGAAATGGTTGCCATTTGATCGCTCAATTTATCAATAATAGCTGTCCCAAATTTGTAACCATACAAACCTGTCAAGAGTTTGATAGCTGTTAAAATGGTATTCATCCCAAGGAAGAAAATAATCGGTCCAATAACCAAACCTTGTCCGGCCAAAGAGGCTGCAATGGTGGATAACAGCGGAGCTAACACAAATTGAGATAGAGAGTCACCTATACCTGCCAAAGGACCCATGAGAGCCATTTTGAGGCCTCGCGTTTCTTCTTCTGGACGGTCATTTTCCAACATGACTAAATGAAGGCTAGTGATAAACGGAAGGAAATGAGGGTTAGTGTTATAGAACTCACAGTTTTCTTCCAAAGCCTTGGTCAGGCCCTCTTTGTCATCACCAAAGTGCTTCTTAAAGGCTGGATACATCACATTGGCATAGCCGATTCCTTGGTAGTTACTGTAATTAAAACCATTCTGTAAGAAGAATGCTCGTAGCGAAGTGTTAATATAATCTTTCTTAGTTAATTTAGATCCAGTCATCGTGCATTTCCTCCTGTTTCACTGCTGCTTGTGCTGGCTTATTAAAGTATTCCTTAAGGGCAAAGATGCTACCGACAATAGCAATACCAATAACCGGAAGTTGTAAATAAGCTGCACAAACATAGCCTAGAAGTACAAATGGAATGAGCTCTTTTTTAGCCATCACAGATAAAATCATCGCAAAACCAATGGCAGGAAGCATCTTACCTGCAACGCTCAATCCAGTCAATAACACTGGCGGAATTAACTCAACCAATTTCAAAAGGGTATCCATAGAATAAGCACCTAAGAAACCTAGAGTAAAGCCTAATAGAGCAAAAGTAACAATAGTTCCATTTGTTGCGCGTTTAAATTTAGCTATGTTTCCTGCGCGAAGGTGTTTAATAGCAGATTCGGGAGCACCTGCATGTAAGGTATAAGCTGATGTTTGTAAGAATTGAATACCTACTGCAATTGGTGTTGACAATGCAAGAGCTGCCTCTGGGGTCACTTTACCAGCACTGGTGATTGCCATTAAGGTACCGAAAATACCTGGTCCTATTGGATTAGGAGGAACTGTTCCACCAGCTCCAACACCAAAGCCCATATAGGCGAGTTCGCTAATGGCACCCATTGCTAAAGCAGTTGGAAGATCTCCTAAAATAATACCTACACCAAACGAGAGGACGATACATCGGTTTGTATAAATACCCAACAATAGGCCGCTAAAACAGAATGCTGTCCACAGACCAATAAGCACTGCTTGAATTAGACTAATTGTCATAATAATTCTCCTTATTTTTTTAAATATAATCCAATACATTAACTTCGACTGCACCATCGTTTCCTGAAGGTGTCGTCTTGGTATTAAAGCGAATCTTATAGACCTCGCTCAATTCTCTTACGATGGCCTTGTCTTCTGGGCCAAAAAAGATTGACCTTGTCACCTGCGTTTTTCCAGGTGCATTATGAATATTTCCTATATTTAATTCCGTGATTGGCACTCCTCCCTTAACCAATGTCAATGCATCTTGTAGATCTTTAATAACTAAGAAAATCGTTTGTGCTGGATTAGCTTTGTGAATCACATCAATGACTTTTTGTAAGGTGAAAAAACGCATAACTACCGATTCTGGAATGACTGTTTTCATCAATGTCTGCTGAATCTTGTCTTCGCTGACCGTGTCATTAGCTACAATGACCGTATTACATCCTAAAGACTTCACCCACAACTGTCCTTGTCCATGAATCAAGCGTTCATCAATACGAACCATTACAATATTTGGTCTTGTCATCTTATCCTCCTACCAATATAATTCCCAATCTTTATAGAAACGAAGCAATGCTTCCAAGTAATAATAGTCTCCCCAAAGATTCCCCTCATCTACGCCTTTTCCTGAATGCCAAGAATAAACCCCATGAAGAAGTAATGGACGACCTGGAGCTAAGTCACGATTAGCATAATGGCCAATCAATGACCGCAACATGGTGTGCATCGCATACTTATAGGTCTCCTTATCCTCATCAGTTTCTGGCAAAGATTTGAGCATTTCATGGATACCACAAACTGCTACTGCTGTCGCAGAAGAATCGCGAGCCTGGCCACTACCATCAGTGAAAATCAAATCCCAATAAGAAACATTATCCTCTGGAAGTCGGTTTAGAAAATAATTTGTAACCCCTTTAAAAAGCTCTAAACAAGCCGGGTCTTTGATCATGCGATATGTCAAAGGAATACCATAGATTCCCCAAGCTTGCCCACGTGCCCAAGATGAGTCATCGCTAAATCCTTGGCGCGTAACCCCCTTGATAGCCTGTCCTGTTTCTGGATCAAAATAGTAAGTATGAAAGGTCGAAGCATCATCTCGAATAACCGTGTTAACAGAGGTATAGAAATGATTAACAGCTGCTTCATAGTATTTCGCAGCGCCTGTCTGTTCATAGGCAAAGAAAAGCAATTGCAAATTCAGTAAACAATCTATTATCAATCGATAATCCGAGGCTTTACCAAGCTGCCCCCAAGCCTGAATAAAGCCACCTTTTTCTTGATACCTTTCCATCAATTTATCTGCCGCTAAAAGTGAGGCCTCCAGGGCTTCACGACTTCCTGATAATTTATAATCAGCTACTGTCGATGGAGAATAAAGAAAACCCAAATCATGATGATCTAATTCAATCCTTTGGTTAACACGCTCTAGAAAAGATTTTGTATGCCGTTTTGACAGCGCTTTCATTTTGTCGTTCACGGAATATTCCTGACCTAACCAAAGCGCTCCTGTCCAAAAACCATTAGTCCACTCTGTATTGTCCATCTTTAAATAACGATTAGAAAAAGTCGCCGGTGTTGGAAACGATTCACCAAAATAATCACAATTGATGACAAGTTGTTGAACTGCCAACTTTATGGCGTCTTCGACTTCTTTCTTGCTCAGAAGTGACGAACTGTTAAACTGCTCTGCTTTAGCAATGGGCTCAACCAAGACTTTTTTTATCATGCATTCCTCCTTTACATATTATTCTTACATCACTCACTATCATTAAAGACTAATTCGGTCAACAGTCTGTTGTTACTTAGTAATCAATTTACTAAATTGTTCACCACACAGCTTATCAAAATGCCCTTAATGCCTTGTTAAAATTTGATTCCTCTGATCGCTCTTGCAAAAATATCCTACTGTTTCCCTAAGTTAAGGCTGTCTTCCAAACACTAGCCACTACTAACTTTGTGACTTCTAAAGTCAATCGTTAGCTTTTTATTTTACCGGTTTACTTAATTTATATTTTAATCTATCAATGCTAACTTGTCAATACGATTAGCATGAGATGAGTTTTTCCAATCAATTTCTGGTGACACGCCCACTTCTAATTTTATCCTTCCAAAACTGACATTAGGTAGTCAGCGATGGATTCATTCTGGCAATTCGCCAAAAAATACGCTTTAAAATTCTCCCCTGAAATTGTCTCCTTCAAAAAGTCCTGGTCAATTTCTTTAAGAATCGTTAGCAAATCTTTATAAGTCATTCCCTTTATTTCATTCAAAATTCGGGCATTTCGTTGCTCTGGAATAGCACGTTCGCGAGGATAACCTCCTCCCATTTCCTCTGCAAAAAGCCGTTCAAAAAGAAGTTTAAGATTTAATTCAGCTCCCCAACCAAATCCTTTTGCAAAAGGCAGAGATATAGCATTTCCTCCGTTAATTTGTGAAAATAGATAGGCATCCGTAGGATCTGCCGCAAAACCACAAACAACACCTGGAAAACTGTTTGCTGCTAACATAGCCCCTACCCCTGTACCACAACCTGTAATGACAAAATCTGCCGCCTGACTAACTAAAAGAATGGACGCTAATAAGCCATTTTGAACATAAGTGAGCTGACTTTCTCCCTCTTGACCGTACATACCATAATTAAAAACTTGATAGCCTTTAGCATCCGTCACCTCTTTTAGGGTTTCAAAAATAAGGCTATTTTTTCCTGCCTGGCTATTCTCATTGATAAGTGCAATTTTCATTGTTTTTCCCTTCTTACATTAAAATGATTCATTTGTATTTCATACTTCTGGTTGTTTCCCAATATAAGCTAAAATCCCTCCATCCACATATAGAATATGCCCGTTGACAAAGTTACTAGCATCACTGGCCAAAAAGACTGCCGGTCCCATCAAGTCTGCAACTTCTCCCCAACGTGCAGCAGGTGTTTTAGCAATAATAAATTGATCAAAAGGATGACGAGTTCCGTCTTCTTTCACTTCACGCAAAGGAGCGGTTTGTGGGGTTGCAATATAACCAGGTCCAATACCATTGCACTGAATATTAGCACCTCCATACTCTGAGGCAATGTTTTTTGTCAGCATTTTCAATCCACCTTTTGCCGCAGCATAAGCTGAAACCGTTTCACGCCCTAACTCACTCATCATAGAACAAATATTGATAATCTTCCCATGTCCTTTCCTAATCATGGATGGGATAACAGCCTTAGAAACAATAAATGGTGCATTTAGGTCAATATCAATAACTTGGCGGAATTGATCCGCTGTCATTTCAACCATAGGAATCCTTCGGATAATCCCTGCATTATTAACTAAGATGTCAATAATCCCGACCTCTGCCTCAATTTGAGCTACCATAGCTTGTATGCCAGCTTCGTCTGTTACATCACAAACATAGCCGTGCGCATCAACCCCTTCGCTTTCATAGGCCTCCATCCCAAGATCAACCAATTCTTGACTAATATCATTAAAAACGATTGTCGCACCTGCTTTAGCATAAGCTAATGCAATAGCAAAACCGATGCCATATGAGGCTCCTGTCACCAAGGCAACCTTTCCTTGCAAAGAAAAGTGATCTAAAGAAAATGATTGAGACATCAGCAAGTCCCTCCTAACCTCTATCTTGTTCATCTGTTATTATATTATGGTAAACCGGTTTTGTCAACTCCTTATATCATTTTTTAATATTTTTCTCAACCCTTCTCATATCTTGTATAATATTAAATAAACAAAGGCCTGGCACCACTCTTTTAGCATTAACTAATATCCCCATTATTAGCTATTGGAGCAAAACAAAAAGCAGACTTCGATCCGCTGAGAGTTAGAGTATAGAGAAACTTTATTTTCTCCTTAAACAAGCTGAAAAGATCTGCTAGCTTAAGAGCTCGTTCAGGATTTGGCGAGACTTCCCTTCCCTGAACAAAGCGGCATCAACACTGATAGTTAGGCAGCTAGAAATTGTTAAAACCCTCAGCGCAAAAATAGGTAGGGTATTTCAAAGCCAGTCGCTACCATCTGTTCACTTAAAAAGTAGCTAACTGGACTTTCCCTTAAAAACAAAAAGCAGACCAAGGTCTACTTTTTCCTAATCGTTTTCCCTCAAATATGCAATAGCATCTTGAACATTCTTTACAGGAACAATTTTCATATTTGTCCCAATCTCCTTAGCCGTAGCTAAAGCTTCCTCATAGTTATTGCCTTTAGGATAGGCAGCTTCCCTCCCTTTTTCGATAGGGTTATTGGGAACAAAAAAGATTTCCGCACCTGCTTTGGCTGCTGCGACAACTTTAAGCCCTGCACCGCCAATATCTCCCACAGAACCATCGCTTTCAATCGTACCTGTACCAGCAATCACACGCCCTTTTCGTAAATCCTCATTAATTAGCTGATCGTAAATACTGAGGGTAAACATAAGCCCTGCTGACGGTCCCCCAACACCTTCTGTCGAAAAGGTAATCTTGTGATTACTCGCAATTTCTGTGTGGTCAACTAAACCAATACCAATACCATTCTTACCATTTTCCAATTTGATAATCTTGCCATCAGCGGATTTTTTTTCATTATTAGAGATATATTGTACCGAAACCTTATCACCGACATTAAGATTTGCCACATAGTTGATCAATTCCTGTGAGCTCGTAAAGGTCTCCCCATTAACCCCAGTCACTGTATCTGCTAGATGAAGAATACCCTTGAAGCTTGAATGTTCAGCAAGACTAAGGACATAAACCCCTAGATAATCTAGTTTTACCTCCTCACCGGCCAAGGTAAGGGCTTGGCTAATCGCTGCATTCTGTGACGTTTCCATATAAAACTGACTGATGCGCCAGAAATCCTCATCAGATACGCCACCTGTAGTATCTTCTGCAGATGAGACTTCCGTATGAGGGGTTAACCAGGCCGCCAATACTTGAATGGGCGTTGCCGGGGCAACTGTCACAGCAACAAAATGATAAGAACCATCAGCCTCATCAAAATGATCATCAACAGTCAAAACAGTTCGAATATCATAGGAACCACCTGGACTCTCAATATAATAGGGAATCGGCAGGAAAAACCCTAACAACATTAAAACCATGCCCGTAAAACCCACTAACCACCATTTGTACTTTTTTAAAAATCTCACGCTTCTCTCGCTTTCTCCACTTCTTTGATGACACTTTGGGGCACAAAGCCATTTATATCAGCCCCAAAATAAATAAGCTCACGCACTCGACTCGATGAAATCGGTTGATAGGCATGTGTCGCTAGCAAATAAACAGTCTCTAACTCTGACGCTAATTGCTTATTAAAATATTCCAAATTCGCTTCATACTCCAAATCAACAGCACTGCGAAGCCCACGCACCAGATGTGTCGCCCCCTCTCGCCTTGCCACATCCACGGCTAATTCACCTGTTGAGCTAATCACTTTGATCCCTGGAAAATCCTCAAGAGCTTCCCTAATCATCTGCTCCCGCTGCTCGATGGTAAAAAAACCTGCTTTTTGCTGATTGTAAAAAATCCCCACAATAAGCTGATCAAAAAGTCTGCTGGCCCGTCTAATAAGATCTAAATGACCTATTGTAATAGGATCAAAAGATCCTGTAAAAAGTCCAATTGTTGCCATAATTTTCCTCAATGAATATAAACTGTAACCTTGCTGATTCCGTAAACTTTTTCTTTCCAGATGCCAACAGATGCAATTTCCTCAGGCAACTGCACTGCTTTATCCGTCTCACAGACAATCATCACATCCTCTGCCAACAGATTCAATGCATCTAGCTTTTCAATATCAGCTACAATCTGCTCTTTGGCATAAGGGGGATCCAAAAAAATCAGATGAAACTGACCATTTAATTGACTTAGCGCTCGCTCTGCATCCATTTTCAAAAGAGTAAACTGGTTTGAACTTTGGGTCATCTTGATATTTTCCTCAATAACAGCCTGAGCACCACTATGTTTTTCCACCAAAACAGCAGAAGCCATTCCTCTCGACACAGCTTCAATAGCAAGCCCACCTGAACCCGCATAAAGATCAAGGACACGACCACCCTCAAAATAAGGACCAATCATATTAAAAATCGCTCCACGAACTTTATCTGAAGTTGGGCGTGTATTTTTACCATCCAAAGTCTTCAAAGGACGGCCACCAAAATTTCCTGATACAATTCTCATGTTCCCATTATAGCACAAAACCACTCTTCCTCTTAGGAAAAAGTGGTTCCTATTTTACTTGTAAAAGTCCCTAGCCATCTTAAAATTAGCAAAGATGATATAACCATGGATGACTGCTGCTACCAAAATTCCTGAAATCTCAACCCGTTGGAAAAAGATAGAGATAAACAGTAGCACCATATAGATACTTGGCAAGATAACGCCAGATAAATTAAGTACTACATCATAAGCCATCTTATAATTGGCTTGAATTTCCGCCTCATCCATGCGCATAACATTATTTTTCAGCTCCTTCAAAGTCGGGACTGTCGTCATCTCAATGCCACGAATGCGATTATAAAGCTTAAGTAGGCGCATCTGGATCAACAAGCTCAAGATTAAGCTGGCAAAATCCGTTACAGGAAGCATCATGATAGCACCATTTGCATCAATCTTAAACTTATAAGCTAAGACGATTGTAATCATGGCAAATAGCACTGCAAAACCATTATAGATGGTCGCATAGTTGTGCTTTAGGTTTAGATTACGATAAAGGTCTTCTGACGCATCATCGTCCTCTGTGTTCTCATAAATGTCAACCAGCTTCTTTGTTTGGAATCCCATCTCAATAGAAATAACCGTGGCTAAAACGCCAAGAATACGCAGCCCCCAAATGATGACCTCAAAGAACAAGTCTTCATTAACAAAAGATAACTTGCCTTCTGTCATCACTAAACATACCGCTAGTACCAGACCTATGATAGCACCAATGATAGCTCCTTGCCCTAATTGTTTTAAGATGCGTACAGTAGCCGAGTCTTTTTCCTTAATTTTTAAGCTCATTTTTCTCTCCCTTCTTGATGTCGTCCAAGTCCCAATTCAAAAGAAATGCCGAAAGCAATAACATGCCTAACTCTAAATCAGTCTCTATAAAAAGAGCCGAAACTATCCCTAACATCAGTAACATCATAAAAAGATAAGCAAGCTTTGGCTGATCGATGATGCGCTTACGCAAGATTAGATAAAGTCCAACTCCCAGATAGATTGTCCATAAGAGCGGAACATCTCCGCCACGTTTAATGAAAAGATAGAGCGACAAAGCTAAATAAAGTGTCCCTATTACGATAAAAACAATTCCTATCTTTTTGATGAAGCCTTTTGACATCCCATTCTCCTATTCTTCTACCAAGCTAAAAACATTTTCTAAAGGTTCTTTGAAAACCTGTGCAATCCTAAGAGCAATAACAACAGATGGTGTGTATTCCTCACGTTCAATCAAGCTGATGGTCTGACGGGAAACGTCAGCAAGTTTTGCCATTTCTGTTTGGTTAATACCGTCACGAGCTCGTAGTTCTTTGAGCCGATTTTTCAATACCAATGCCATAAGATCCTTACTTTCTAGCTGTGTTGCACAGCCATTTAACACCATTTACTATGCCACCTATTAGCGAAGCAATCGGTCCTAGTAAGAGAACCCCATCTAATAAAAGTTGTCCTCTTTGCCACCAAACAAAGCCGATATAAAGGAGCATGATTAGAGACAGGACAGATACGGCATTATAGACATGCTTACCAGTAATAACGACTTCTCTGCCTTTTTTAGTGGTGTAAGTAGCTTTGACCAATTCCGTTTGTGTTGTCATTGTTATCCCTCGCTTAAAAAAGTTGTGCCAAAAACTTGCCTAGCTCGTAGCCGCCCTTATAGAGCATTTCAAAGATAAAACCGATTGTCGGTTGAGTCAGATACAGCGCTCCTACAACTAAGACTAGCCATACCACTAATCTAAGAGCTATTGGTAGTCTGGTCAATAAGCTTTCAACAGTCTTCATTTAACAATTCTCACTTTCTTTTTTCGTCAATTCTTTCTCGTCTGATAAGATGAGAAATACGGGGAATATCACGCTAGAATAATAGCTCCATTCAAAAAATGCTAACATCCGCATCCAGTGCCAATCTCCTAAAATAAGGTATCGGAGCAACACACTCAAAAAAGCACAAGCTAATTGAATGATTATTAAAGCAATTCCTAGATGACGGTTAGAAATCATAAAGGTCGATCTTATATTTTCCTGTGTCATGAGTCTTATCCTTTCCCCTCTTCTAAATTCTGCCTCTGTGTTGCAACCAAATCTTTTAGGCAATTGTTCATCACGATATTAGCCATCCAGATAGGGAGTATAGTCGCTTCTGTAATGGTCTTAAAGTGTAGCAGTTGGTAACCGATATAAAAACCACTATCAATAACCACAAGCTATCTCATCGTATTGAGTATCGGCTGTTTCATGACAACTCTCCATTTCCTCCATTTTTCGCTGACTAACCCTATATCAGGATAATCTTGCGACGATTGCCAAAATAAGCTGTCACAAAACCAAGACTTGTGTTCATCACTACCATTATCGGTACAGCCAATTGCCAATAAGTACGGTAATGATCTCCGTGTTCTTGAGGAATATTAGCCTCCCAAAGTAGCCAACCTATTCCCAGAGAAACAAGTAAATAGACCAGCGTGTCCCAGAAAGTCTTCTGTAACATGTTTTTCTTTGCTGAGGCTAGCTGTTCTTTACGGACAAAAATCTTGTCTAGCTGTAGAGACTTAACTAATCGACCGTTTTCTAGGAAAAAAATCACCAGTGCTACCAAAACGGATAAGGCAAAAATCCCATCAATCAAAAGCAGCTCTAAGCATATGCTTATCAGTAAAGATAGGAAAAAGAGCCGCAACTGCTTAGCATGTAGCTGATTTAGGCTAAGCATCTCCCTCTGACTAATGTCACGCCTAATCCCATATAGCATTTTAAACAATCTGATAAAGGTTCTATCTAGCATGGCATTTCCTCCCTCAGTGATTTTCTTTGACAAGATTATTGTAACACATCTTTTTATTTTTGACAACAATCGTTGTCAAAAATAAAACAATTATAGTCAAAATGATTGTGATAATAGTCAAAAAAAGAGCAGTTACCTGCTCTCATGCGCTAAAAATCATTTTTTCTGCATCAAAGGCCATTCTGAGCTCATAAGTCTGCTCTGCTATTTTCTCGATGTAACCTAAAAGCTCTAAAGCCTCCACAAAAACATCTGGACGTCTATGGACAACCTGATTTTTATCTACCAATTTCAAGAGAAATGTTGTCATATACTTAAGAGCATAATCAGGATTAACATCTCCTAAAAGATCATAAAGTGGTTTTTGCTCGGCAGACAAAGGCTGCGCCGTTCGAAGGTTAGCAAAATAATTGGACAAGGTCAGCTCACGGCGAGCAATCGTTGTCGACTCAGCAATCAAGACCGTGTTGGCTTGGTTACTGAGTTGTGTCTCAAAGCGAAGGGACATCAAGGATTTGTAGATAGGGGATTCAACATCCACCATGATATGGCTATCTAAAGTAACAAGCTCTAAACGATTGATTAGAGGGAGGGTTAGGTGGTAACGTTTATTGTCACGACAGACGTAACCTTCTTGAATATAAATCTCCAATAAGCGGTCTAAATTGGCAATATCAGGAAAATCACGTTTGATTTGTCGCAAAATCACATCATCACGAATCGCTAAATAGTTAATTAAATCTTTGAAAAAAGGATGCCCAGTAATTTTAGTGGGATTAAAAATCGTAATCATGCCTTTATTATAGCAAAAAGGCGACGGAGACAACAAGTCTCCACAAAATCAAGACTTAACCTAAAATTCAAAGAGTGGACCTGTTCTTCCGACTCCTTTTTAACTTACTTTTTCAAAAACAGCTTGCAAGGCTTCTTTTGTCAGACTCCCCATACTATAGCTAGCAATGGTTCCATCCGAGTTGATCAGAATGTGAGAGGGAAATGCTCTAACGGCAAAAGCTGTCATAAACAGATCTTTCTGATCGAAATAGACTGGGTAGCTAATGCCTTTGTCATTAGCAACTGCCATGATATCTTCTTTACTACCATCTCGAGTCATTTTATTGCCTAGTTCTTTATCACTTGGCGTAACGAGTGATAAAAATACCCAATCTTCTTTGTCCTTGTATTCTTGATAGAGCTTTTCTAATTCTGGCATCTCCATCAGACATGGACCACACCAACTTCCCCAAACATTGATATACACTTTTTTACCTTTTAAATCTGCTAAGCTTAACTTACTGCCATCAAAAGCTACCATCTCTACATCTGGTGCCTGTTCGCCAACCCCTAAGCTAGGAACCATAGCAGAGCTTGATTCAGATTGCTCCTTTTTCAAGCTGTCACAACCTGCTAAACATAAGCCTAGACAAGCTAAGCAGAGTAATATGAATGCATCCAACCGTTTCATCAGAAACCTCCTAAAATATATTCCACAGTAATGATACAGCTATGCCAATCAGTAAAAGACCTGATAGCCATTTTGTATAATAAAGCCACCTTTGACTCGCCTTAAAAAGCGCAAGCATTCTTTCGGAGAAAAAAGCAATCAGGACAAAAGGTAAGATAAATCCTAAACAGTAAATCCCTATCAGTAGTGTGCTAACCCAGCCTCCCTGACTTGAGGCATACAGAAAGACGCTAGCTAAAATCGGTCCGATACAAGGTGTCCAAGAAAAACTAAAGGTAAATCCCATGAGTAAGGCTAATAGTGGGGTCACCTTCATACCCGTGCGATAAACCTTGTGCTTGGCTGATAATTCCTTTAAAAAAGCAGGAATTTTTACAAGACCTATCTGGAAGAGGCCAAACATTAAAATCATCACAGCACTTATCCCTTGTAAGACCATACGGTGCTTCATCAGATAAATACTCAAGTAATTAGACGCAAAGGCTAATAAAAAGAAGGTCAGAGAAATACCAGCGACAAACCATAGAGTGTTCGACACCGCTGTCCCTTTTTTATAGGTTTTCGAGTCACTATTACCTGCTAAAATGCCCACATAAATCGGAAGAATAGGTAACACACAAGGCGATAAAAAGGATAAAAGACCTTCCATAAACAAGGTTAGCAACTGAATAAGTGTCATCGCGCCTCCATTTACTCAATTATATTTTGTATGATTTAATTATAACAAGTATTTTATCCTTGTCAATAGCAAATTAAAAAAGAATCTCTGGGAGAGATTCCTTTTAATCTGAACAAATAAGCTATTTGCTAAAACAATCTGCTATAATTTCTTAACTTACGGATGCAAGCGGTGCAACATACGTGGGAACGGAATGGCTTCACGGATGTGTTTTGTACCAGCGACGAATGTCACCATACGCTCAATACCGATACCGAAACCACCGTGTGGCACTGAACCGTATTTGCGAAGGTCAAGGTAAAATTCATATTCTGACTTGTCCATACCGAGTTCGTCCATTTTCGCCACCAAGGCATCGTAGTTGTCCTCACGCATAGAGCCACCGATGATTTCACCATATCCTTCTGGTGCCAAGAGGTCTGCACAAAGCACGCGCTCTGGATTGCCTGGAACTGGTTTCATATAGAAAGCCTTGAAGCTTGCTGGATAGTTGACCACAAAAGTTGGGACACCAAAGTAGTTTGAAATCCAAGTTTCATGAGGTGATCCGAAGTCATCACCATGCTCGATGTGATCGTAGTCTGTATCTTCATCAGCCTCATGCTCTTGCAGAAGGGTAATGGCATCGTCGTAAGCCACACGTTTGAAGGGTTCTGCAATGTAGCGTTTAAGAGCATCTACATCACGCTCCAGCGTTTCCAAGGCTTGAGGAGCACGGTCAATAACGCCTTGAATCAAAGCTTTGACATAGGCTTCTTGTAAGTCAAGTGACTCGTCATGGCTCAAGAATGAATACTCCGCATCCATCATCCAGAACTCCGTCAAGTGACGGCGAGTTTTTGATTTTTCTGCACGGAAAACAGGTCCGAAGTCGAAAACACGACCAAGTGCCATAGCACCGGCTTCAAGATATAGCTGACCAGATTGACTGAGGTAGGCAGGTTGACCAAAGTAGTCCGTTTCAAACAATTCTGTCGAATCTTCTGCCGCATTTCCAGACAAGATTGGGCTATCAAACTTGATAAAGCCATTTTTCTCAAAGAATTCATAGGTCGCATAGATGATAGCGTTACGGATTTGTTGGATAGCAACCTGTTTACGAGAACGCAACCAGAGGTGACGGTTGTCCATGAGGAAGTCTGTCCCGTGTTCTTTCGGTGTGATTGGGTAGTCTTGTGACTCACCGATGACTTCAAGGTCTGTCACATCCAACTCGTAACCAAACTTAGAACGCTCGTCTTCCTTGACGATCCCTGTCACATAAACAGAGGTTTCTTGGCTGAGGCGTTTTGCCACATCAAACTTTTCTGTACCTGCTTCCTCACCGAATTTTTCAATAAAGTTTGGCTTAAAAGCAACTGCTTGGAAGAAGGCTGTTCCGTCACGCAACTGCAAGAAAGCCAACTTGCCCTTGCCTGACTTGTTGGCAACCCAGGCACCGATGGTAACTTCTTGACCGACATAATCTTTTACTTGGTTAATGGTAATCAATTTTCTAGACATAATGTTTCCTACTCTTTTTATGCTTCCATATATGCTTTAATGCGAGCCACAGCTTCTTTTAAGGTTTCTAAATCAGCTGCATAACTGATACGAATATTTTCTGGCGCTCCAAATCCTTCTCCTGTCACCACTGCCACTCCTGCCTCTTCCAAAAGAGCATTTGTAAAGTCAGTAACATGAACAAACCCTTTTAAGGCCATAGCTTTCTTGACATTAGGGAAGAAATAGAAAGCTCCTTCTGGCTTTCTGACATCAAAACCTGGCACTTGTGCTAACAAAGGATAAATGACATTGAGCCGTTCTTCAAAAGCCAAACGCATGTCCTCCACAGGGTCCTGACTACCAGTTAAGGCCGCAATAGCAGCATATTGGGCAGCAGTTGTCAGGTTTGAGGTGGTCTGACTAATGATTTTTGCCATAGCAGAAATAATCTCTGGATGACCTATTGCAAAACCGACACGCCAACCTGTCATAGAGTAAGCTTTTGCAACACCGTTAGAAATAACAGTTTGCTGACGAATGGCCTCTGAAATACTCGAAATCGGAGTGAACTGGGTGCCATTGTAAACCAATCGACCGTAAATATCATCTGATAGAATCAAAATATTATGTTCAACAGCCCAATTACCAATAGCTTCTAATTCTTCTCGATGATAGACAGAGCCAGTTGGATTTGAAGGAGAATTAAGGATAATCACCTTAGTTTTGTCAGTGCGAGCCTGCTCCAATTGTGAGACACTTACTTTGAAATCACTTGTTTCATCTGTTTGAACAAAGACAGGCTTTCCTTCTGCTAACTGAATCTGCTCAGCATAAGAAACCCAGTAAGGAGTTGGAATGAGCACTTCATCGCCCTTATTAAGCACTGACATAAAGAAAGCATAAAGGATAAACTTCCCGCCTGTTCCAGCTAGTACCTGATTGGTATCAACACTATACCCGTAATGATTTTTCATATAAGTGACGATAGCTTCTTTTAAAGCAGGTAGGCCAGATGCCGCCGTATAAAAACTAGCGCTACCATTCTCAATAGAAGTAATGGCCGCTTGACAGATATGATTTGGGGTGACAAAGTCAGGTTCCCCAACCGTTAAACTAATAATATCTCGTCCTGCTTCTTGTAAAGCTTTTGCCTTAGCAGCTGATGCTAAAGTGACACTCTCTTCCATCGCTAGAACACGTTTTGATAATAGCACCATAAAACCTCCTTGTCTCTTACGAGAACTTGGAAAAATCGTCGTAAGTATGTGTTTTCCGACTTCTCCAAAATAAGATTGATACCACCTATTATATCAAACTTTTCTAAAAAAATAACCTATTTCAATCAGAATTTCTGGAAAATCTATGTCGTCAATAGGGGCTACCTGTCGTAAGCTATCCTGTATCTCTTTCCCATAAGGACGTTCTCCCAATCGCTTATCCAAGATAACAAGACAGGATTCTTGATTTTGCCTACGGCTAGCTCTCCCAAGGGCCTGCTCCAAACGGATTCTTGCCATGGGAAGGCTATAGGATTTGAAAGGATCTTTTCCTTGTTTTCGGAGATAGCGTTCCATCTTGTGACTAAAGACTGTTTGTGGGTTGTCAAAAGGCAGGCGGACGACCACGGTAATCAGTTGCTCTTGCTGGATAAAATCAATCCCCTCCCAAAATGCACCCGAACCTAATAAGATCTGACTATCGCCACGCTCAAAGCGACGTTTTAAATTGACTGCCAAACCATTTTTATGCTGACACAAATGAGGACAAGACCAGTCATCCAGAATCTGAGACAGGCCAAGCATACTTTTATTTGAGGTGAAAAGTACTAAAATAGGACGTCCTAAAAGCGCTAATTCCCGTATCCGTTCTGCAATTTCAAAAAGGTACCGTCGCTCAGAAACTTGCGAAAGGTCTGGCATACTACTATCGATAAAAATTCTCTGATTAGCCTCCGTCAAATGCTCAATCCTATCCATACTGTAATCTTCTAAGCCTAATAAATCAGCAAGGGTCACCTCTGAACTGAGCTGTAATGTTGCTGAAATCAGATAGGTTTTCTTTGTTTCAGGTAAAAACTTAGACAATGACCAGAAATCCAAACTCGCACTTTTCAGCATTAAACGCCTATAATCTGATAGCATCTCTTCTTCTAGCCAAATCAAAGCCGCTTCGTCTTGCATCAGCATTCTAAGATCATGAAAATCAAGGCTATCGAGTTCTTTGAGATAGAGCCTTATCTGTGAGATATTCTCCTCAGAGGGTTGGAGAGCATAAGCAGAGAAAGACTGTGCCAAGTGATTGATTTCAAATTGGAGTCCTTCTAGTAATCGTCTCTTTAATGTCTTATCTGCTTGAGAAAGGCAGTCGTCGATTTCTTTTAGGAGGTCTTTAAGAACCAATGATTTTCTAGAAAAAGCCTCTAGGGCTAAGAAAAACTTTTGAGCCTCATCAATAATCAGGGTCTTGTTTAAGACAAAAGACTTGTCATCCTTTACTCTAGTTAGGAAATAAGCATGATTGGTTAGCAAAACCTTAACTTTTTTTGCCCTTTCATAATGCCTCTCCCAAAAGTCCACATCTTTAAATAAGCTCTTTTCGTCAATGTCACCATCATGTCGTAAGCTATCAAAATAGGCTTCATAGCGTTGTTTTTGACCGATTTCATCCAAATCACCAGTTTCTGTTTCACAAAGCCAAACAAGTAATTGCATTTTGCAACGATTGATGAGACGATTATCATCCTCCACTTGCAAACTATGCCAAAATTTATCTAAACTAATATAGGATTGATGCCCCTTCAGACTCTGACTCGAAACATGAAAAACTTCTTCCAATCGTCTTAATTCCTTAGCCATCATCTGATTCTGCAAAACCTTAGTTGGGGTGGTCACCACAATCTGTTCAACCTCTGGATTAGCCAAAAGAGGTAAAAGGTAACCATAGGTTTTTCCAATCCCTGCTCCTGCTTGGATAAAAGCAGGCTTGCCCTTATCGCTAAAACGCTCTGCGATTTTTTGTGAAAACAATTGCTGCTGCGGCCGATTGTCTAAGTCTAGAAGCGCTAGATTGGTCTCAAAATCCTGCGATAACTGACGCGGAGGTAATATGACTTTTGCCTTTTTCAAGACAAGCCCCGAAACCTCTTGCAAATCATTTGCTAAAGGAAGACTCTTTTGACGCTCAAGCGCTTTTTGAATCACAAGACCAGTCTCAAAAATCAAATAATGACTGAAACTAAAAACCTTTTCCAAGGTCAATAAAGGAAGGCTGGAAATCCTATCCTGCAGATGCAAGAAAATAGCCGCTGTTACACGTGCATCAGCAATAGCTGTGTGAGCATCACGATATGGAATCGCCAGTTCAGCTGCTAAACTCGTCAAATTATAGCGTTCTAGAGTTGGAAAGAAAATTTGAGCAAGCTCTACCGTATCAACCAAAGGGACGCGTAACTCAAACCCTTCCATAAAAAGCTCTTCTGCTAAAAGATTTGCATCAAACTTAACGTTATGGGCCACAAAGACACACCCATCAAGAATCTGATAAATGTCTCGTGCCACCTGTGAAAAGTCTGGTGCTTTTGCCAAACGCTCGTCTGTTAAACCCGTCAATTGGATAATATGTTCTGACAAGGGTTCATGAGGATTGATGTCAGTTTCATAAGTTTCTACGACTTCTCCACCTTGGAGGATAACAATACCAACCTGAATAATTTTCCCAAGAACAGAGGCACTGGTAGCTTCCAAATCCACGACAGCATAACGTGTCAAATCTGTCTTTTTCATACTTTCTATTATAACCTTTTAGATAGAAAATGCCAAAAGAGAAAAAGAAATGGTCCTGGCGTTAATCATACTTGCCAAAGTTCTTATTTTCTACTAAACTAAAAGCATGAATATCTTAAAACAACTCAACACCGTTGCTGGTGAGAATACTTACATCCTATCCAACGACCAAGCTCTAATCGTCATTGACCCAGGAAGTGATAGCATAACTCTCGTGCAAAAACTAAGAGAGCTAGATAAACCTGTCGCTGCTATTCTCTTGACCCATACTCACTACGATCATATTATGGGAGTGGAGTTAGTCCGTCAATCATTTGACCGTCCACCAGTCTATGTGTCTCCGCTTGAAGCAAACTGGCTTGGCTCACCAATAGACAACGGCTCTGCCCGTCACCCTGAACTTGGTGATGTCATTGTCACTCCGGCTGAGGTGCTTTTTGAAACGGACAGAATCTATGACATTTCTGGCTTTTCATTTCGTGTGTTGCCTACTCCCGGACATTCTCTAGGTAGCGTCTCCATCGTGTTTGATGAAGATAAACTAGTCTTCTCAGGAGATGCTTTATTCAAAGAAACGATCGGTCGAACTGATTTACCGACTGGCGACTTTGACACCTTAATTGAGAGTATCCGAACCCAGCTATTGACACTTCCCAGTCGATACGATGTTTATCCAGGGCACGGTTATAACACTACTATCGGACATGAAAAAACCTTTAATCCCTTTTTGAGATAAGAAAAAATCCTTGTGATACTTTTCTTTAGTAGCGTAGACGGTAGCGACTTTATTGGGAATGCTGTACCTCATTTTTGAACTGAGAGTCTCAACATTTCCGAATGGCGAAAATACTAGTGTTGACACCACTTACCAGAGCAAAAGGCTGCTATTGTGGCTCACTTGACTCGCAAAGTCGGAAAGCACAGGTATCGCTAGGTTACGTTTTAAGAGTCGTGTCGGATTTTAAATACCTCTAGCGATAAATGTCATCTTTAGACTCCTAGAAAACTGTCTCCCAAAGCTGTCACTAGGAGTTTTTTGACAAATAAAAAGACTGAAGAAAATTATCCAAAATGGACTTTCTTCAATCTCTCAGCCCTATGGGCTTTTTTTATGCTTTCAAATAACGACGAATAGACATCACAGAGCCCATTGATCCTACAATAATACCGATGACAAAGAGAATAATAATCCCGTAATAAATGTAAGGATTTGGGTTATACATCGATAAACTCTCAATGGATAGTCTTCTTTGGAAGGTTTCGTAGGTGTAACGATAACCAATGTAGAGAATTACTGATGGCAATATAGCACCTAAAAAACCAACCCATGCACCTTCCATAAAGAAAGGGCCTCGAATATAAGAATTTTTCGCCCCTACGAGACGCATAATTTGAATTTCGTTGCGGCGTGAGATAATCGTGATACGAATCGTATTAGAAATCAAAAATACAGCAACAAAAATTAGCAGTGCAATACCAATAAAGCCCCAGGTCCGAATCAGTGCTGCTATTTTGAAAATCTTATCTGTATCGGCCTTACCATAATCCGCACGATCAACACCTTTAATTTTAGCAATTTGCTCTGTTAATTCAGGCACAGCAGCAGGTGATGTTGCCTTGACATCGTAAACATCTGAAAGCGGATTGGCATCGCCCTCAAACATTTTCCAAGCACTTCCCATGCGCTCTTGAAGTTTTTGCAACTCCTCATCCTTACTAGAAAACGTCAAACTTTCAACATTATCAAGGGCCTCAATGGCCTTTTGCACGGCTTGATAATTCTCGTTAGTGACAATTTCACCAACATCATTTTTGATTTCTGTTGACTGGTCGTAAGTATCAACTGTAAGGAAAACTTTAATTTGAATATTTTCTTCGATACCACGCGCCAGCTTTTCAGTATTGAGTAAGACGGCTGCAAAAATACCGACCAAGGTCAAGGTAATGGTTACCGAAGAAATCGCGGCCAAAGTCATCCAACCATTACGTTTAAGGTTTTTGATGGCCTCCCACATATGGTGGAAAAATCGTCTAATCATCGTATCCGTAATCTCCTTTCTCTTGGTCACGCACCACACGACCACCCTCAATGGCAATAACGCGGTGACGAAGCGTATTTACGATTTGGCTATTGTGAGTTGCCATTAGAACTGTTGTTCCCTGCAAATTGATACGCTCCAAAAGATTCATAATTTCCCATGAGTTTTCAGGGTCAAGGTTTCCTGTTGGTTCGTCAGCAATCAATAGCTTAGGGTTATTGACCAGAGCCCTAGCGATAGCCACACGCTGTTGCTCACCACCAGAAAGCTGATTGGGGAAAGAACGCATTTTATGCTTAAGTCCCACCAGATCTAATACCTCAGGCACACGTTTTTTGATATTTCGTGGCTTTTCCCCAATAACCTCCATAGCGTAAGCAACATTCTCAAAAACCGTCTTACGTGGCAAGAGCCGATAATCTTGGAACACCACACCGATCGAACGGCGTAAAAACGGAACATCTTTTTGACGTAAGTTTGTCAAATTAAACTCACCAACTTTGAGACTTCCTTTGGTTACTTTTTCCTCACGATAAAGCAACTTGATAAATGAAGATTTTCCGGCACCAGATGGTCCGACAATATAAACAAACTCTCCTTGGTCAACGTTTAAAGTAACGTCTCGAAGAGCTGTCGTTGAACGATGATATTTTTTCGTAACATCACGTATTTCAATTAAAGCCATAATATGATTTTTTAGGGGAATTACCCTCTTCCTTTCGACATGTTTTCTTTTGCGGGGCTTTAGCAAATGATGCCTATCCTATAGACAACTCTTTTGCCTACAGAGATGATATTGCCCAGATGGTTCCTTCTAATCAAGCAACCACTTGAGGTAGGCATCCATAAAGCCTTCAATATCACCATCCATAACCTTGTCAACCTGTGCCACTTCATAACCAGTGCGATGGTCTTTTACCATGGTATATGGGGTAAAGACGTAGGATCTAATCTGGCTTCCCCAGGTAATCTCACGTTTATCCCCTTTAAGAGCATTGACTTCTTCTGCTTTTTTGTCTTGCTCCATCTGATATAGCTTAGCTTGAAGCATCTTCATGGCACGGTCACGGTTGCCATACTGAGTGCGGTCAACGGTAGAGGCAACAACGATTCCTGTTGGAATGTGAGTCAAACGAACACCTGTTGACACCTTATTGACGTTTTGTCCCCCAGCACCTCCTGAACGGAAGGTATCCATTTTGATGTCATCATCACGGATTTCCACCTCTATGGTATCATCCAACTCTGGCATTACCTCTACCGAAGTAAATGATGTGTGACGACGCTTAGCTGAATCAAAGGGAGAGATACGCACCAGACGGTGAACCCCCATTTCTGACTTGAGAAGTCCGTAAGCGTTTGGCCCTTCAAATGATAGGGTAACGGATTTAACACCCGCTTCATCTCCTGCTTGGTAATCAAGGGTTTCCACCTTAAAGCCTTTGGCATTGCCATAACGGGTGTACATACGAAGCAGCATATCTGCCCAGTCCTGAGCTTCTGTACCACCAGATCCTGGATGAATCTCTAAGATAGCATTGTTATGATCATAAGGTCCAGAAAGGAGCAAGGTCATCTCATAGCTCGTCATGAGCCCTGCTAATTTCTCCAGGGTTTCTTCCAAATCAGCTTGAACCGAAGCATCTTCCTCAAGCATCTCTAGATACAACTCTGTCTCATTAGACAGCTCTTCCATACTGTGAAAGGTTTCGTAGGTATTTTTGAGTTCGTTAAGTTCCTGCGAGGTCTTTTGTGCCGCTATATTATCGTTCCAAAAATCAGGCTCTGTCATGCGGTTTTCAAGCAGGGCAATCTCCTCTTCTAACCTATCCAGGTCAAAGAGACCTCCTGAAGCTAGTCAACTTCTCTTTGTTTTCTACTATTTTTTGGCGAATTTCAGCCACTTCCATGTGGGGTTCCTCTTTCATTCAAAGTCTATTTATTTTACCATAAATTTACATGCTCTGCCATTTTTCCAAGACTAAAGTGAGCTCTTTTTGGCATTCTTCCTCTTTTAAAGAAAGGCTTCGCATAAAATCAAGCATAACCTGATCTGGCTTTTTGATCAGCTCACCCAGCGCCCAGATAGCTGTCGCGGTATGAATGGGATTATTATGCTTATCAATAATTTCTAACAGCTTTGGAATGGCACTTCTGTCATGCGCATTGGCCAGCGCGATAATAGCGTTACGTTGGAGAATGTTTTTTCCCCTCCAAGACCCTGCAATCATGCCGAATTTTTCTTTAAAATTGCTATTAGACAAGTCTAAAAAGGGAATCAGCTCTGGCATAGCCAGCTCCGGATCAATATCAGAAGCTAGCGGATTATCTATGCCTTTATTGTATGGACAGCAAATCTGACAAATGTCACAGCCATAGATGACCGTCTTGATTTTCTTGCGAAATTCCATGGCCATCATGCCTTTGTCCTGGGTTTGAAAGGATAAGCAACGCCTAGCATTCATGGTTCCATCACCGATTAAACAAGAGGTTGGACAGGCATCAAGACATCTCCTACAATCCCCGCAGTCATAAGCGACTTCCTGATCTGGCTCAATTTCCAAATTGGTGATTAACTCTCCCAAGTACATGTAGGAGCCAAATTCTTTCGAAATCACTAGACCGTTTTTACCGATAAATCCAATCCCAGCTCGTTTTGCCACTGCCGTATCAACCAAAGCGCCTGTATCCACCATGCCCTTATATTCAAAGTTTTCAGTCAAGGCTTCGATTCCACGCGCCAAACGTTCCAGCTTATCTTGTAGAACATAGTGGTAATCAAGTCCCCAAGAATTGGGCGTGATTTTCCCTCGTTTATAGGAGGTCTTTTGTGGCTGAATCGGTAGTTTGTGCGGATAGGCAACCGCAATGGAAATGATCGTCTTTGCGGAGTCTAGAGATAATTTTGGAGAAATACGCTCCTCAATCACCTTGTGCTCAAACCCTGTCGTCCGCCCTTCTTCCACTCCCAAGCGCAGCGATTTTTCCAAATAAGAAAAATCATCAGCTGTGGTAAAACCGATTTTTGAAATGCCAATTTCTTGAGCGAGTCGCTGAATTTCTTTCTTAAGATCCATACTCCTATTGTAATGTAACTTTGTGTGGAACACAAGACAGTCTTGTTGCTTTCTTATGACAAATCCATTTGAAAGCGGTATAATATGGGCAAATTCAAAAAAAGGAGCTCGCAATGAAACTCTTACCTCAAGATATTCGTGCCATTTTTGACCGCCGTGTGGCTGTTCGTGTCTATAATAACCAAAAAATCTCCCGCACCGACATGGAGACCATTCTAGACTCTGCCTGGCTAAGCCCTTCCTCTATTGGACTTGAATGTTGGCGTTTTCTGGTCTTTGAGAATGGCTGAGCAGGCAGTCCGTTTGAAGCGATTAAAGCTGACTTGAAAGCAGTTGCTTGGGGGGCCTTGCCACAACTGGATACGGCAAGTCACTTTGTGTTCTTACTTGCAGATAAGGATGCCAGATACGATAGCCCTGCTGTCTACCAGAGCTTAATCCGGCGAGGCTTAGACAAGGCGGGAGTTGACAGTCGCCTTCCTCTGTACAAGTCTTTTCAAGAAAACGACATGAAGATTGCAGATGATTCACGTGCTCTGTGGGACTGGACTGCTAAGCAAACTTACATTGCTCTAGGCAATATGATGACAACTGCTACTTTGTTGGGAATTGATAGCTGCCCTATCGAAGGCTTTAACTATGACAAGGTCAATAAGCTTTTAGCTAATGCTGGTCTTATAGACCTGGACAAGGAAGGAATTGCTAGTATGGTTTCCTTCGGCTTCCGCCTCAAAGATCCTAAACACCCACGCTCACGAAAACCGCGTCAAGACGTC
Organism: Streptococcus plurextorum DSM 22810; assembly: GCF_000423745.1. GTDB lineage: Bacteria > Bacillota > Bacilli > Lactobacillales > Streptococcaceae > Streptococcus > Streptococcus plurextorum. Next base: position 88,454 of record NZ_AUIO01000003.1, on the reverse strand, counting down.
GTGGTTTGGGTAGATTAACTGAAAGACAAAAAAACTGAGTCAGCGAAGAACTCAGTTTTCTTTACCATCATTTTTAGGTAAATCCCCAATAATTTCGTAACTGGTTAAGCCCGATTTGGATTGTCCAGTAACGGTTGCTTGTTGAGCAACTTCCCTAGATGGTTTTGTTTCATAAGCATTGATAATTTCAGCAACTACAGGGTGTCTTACCACATCTTTGGCTGAAAAATAGACAAAGTCAATCTGCTTGATAGCTGTTAATTTTTCTGTAGCATCAATCAAACCAGATTTGACATTTCTTGGTAAATCAATCTGACTAATGTCTCCATTGACTATCATTTTGGCATTAAAACCAAGCCTAGTCAAGAACATTTTCATTTGCATAATGGTAGTATTTTGCGCCTCATCAAGAATGACAAAGGCATCATCTAACGTCCGTCCACGCATATAAGCCAAGGGAGCAATTTCAATAATCTCACGCTCCATAAGGCGCGTCGTCTGTTCCTTACCTAAAATCTGATAAAGAGCATCGTAAACAGGGCGCAAATAAGGATCAACCTTCTCTTTAAGGTCTCCTGGTAAAAACCCTAAACTCTCACCTGCCTCTACCGCAGGACGCGTTAAAACAATACGCTTGACTTCTCCTCTTTTAAGCGCTGTCACAGCTAAAGTCACCGCCAAGAAGGTTTTTCCTGTCCCAGCAGGTCCAATCCCAAAAACAATATCATGTTTTTTAACACTATCAACGTAAACCTTTTGCCCCAAAGTCTTAACACGGATAGGTTTACCATAACTGTCCTTGATAATTTCCTCTTCATAAAGTGCCACAAATTTATCAATGCTACCTGACTGAGCCATTGAAAGAGCTGTAACAACGTCTGAAGTATTGATGATCATCCCACGACCGACTAAAACAAGTAGGGCTGAAATTGTTAGGCGAGCCTGGTTGACAGCTTCCTCATCGTCGCCTAAAATCTGTACCCACTCTGTTCTGGCATGAATAATAACCCCTAGATTATCCTCAATCAATTTGAGGTGACGTTCATTCGTTCCAAAAAGCGCTAGCAAATCGTCTGGATGATTAAGGGTAAGTTCCACCGAAAATTCTTGCAAATGACGTCTCACTTTCTCATCTTTTTTTCCATTATACCAAAAAATCTGGGAAAACCCAGATTATTTCTTACAAATACTCTCCCTTGACCACAAAGAAGGTACCACGGATTTCGCCTGCTAGTTTGGAGCGTTGGCGGGCAAACTTGAATTTGCCTTCAAATTCTTTGGGAATCTCAATGCCGTCTGACAATTTGAATCCGACTGCTCGTTTGCCTCCTTCTTCTAGCGTATAGAGGACATTGACAGCCAGGCCATTGTCATAAAAGACAAATGACCAGAGAATGCCATCTACTTCAAGCTGGGCTACGTTAAGTGGGGTATATGGAAAGTTCATGTCCCGCTCTGTCAAGACCTTCTCGATGAAGGGCAGGATTTCAGGCTTCTCCTCTGGGCTATAGACCACGAACTCCTGCTTATACTTGTTCCAGAAATAGCGGGCTTCGTTGGCACGCAGACCTGCCAAAACAGCTGCGACAGGGCTGGTTTCCAAGCCCGTCGTTTCGACTTCTTTGAAATTAACTGTATAGGACATTGTTTCTCCTTTAGTAAAAAAGCACCCGAAGGTGCTAGGTATTTATGCGTTAAACGCTTCTGTTAATTGTGGTACCACTTGTTTCTTACGGGAAACGGCACCCGCAAGGAAGGCATGGTTGTTTTCCAACTTGAAGTTGAAGGCTGCTTCCACCTTGTCCATGTTGCTTCCAAGGGCAAGGATTTCAGAGTTTGAGTTAACGATGTCCGTAATCATGAGGACAAAGTCAGAGTAGCCATTTGCTGCAGAAGCGGCTGTCATCGCTGCTTCAATCTCTGCTTGGCGTTCCAAGACTTCCGCAATATCAACGGTGTTGACTTGGGCTACACGGACGTCATTGCCATTCAAGCCAAAGGTTTTTGCATCAATGTCAATCAATTCTTCTGCTGACTTGCTGGCAAGGTTAGTACCAGCTTTCAAAAGTGCCAAACCGTATTCTTCTAAGTTAACCCCAGCCAATTCTGCCAACTCTGCGGCTACCTGTGGGTCAGAAGCATGAGTGGTTGGTGATTTGAGCAAGAGGGTATCTGAAATCAAGCCAGACAAGAGTAAACCTGCCACTTCTTTTGGAAGGGTGACACCATTTTCCTTAGCAGCACGGTAAACGATCGAAGAAGCTGAACCAACTGGCTCCAAACGCATATAAAGTGGGTTTGCAGTTTCAAAGTTAGCAACACGGTGGTGGTCGATAACCGCCGCCACTTCCACTTCCTTGATGTCTGCGATCGACTGTTGGAATTCATTGTGGTCAGTCAAGATAACTTGGCTAACACCTTCTGCCTTAGCTGATTCAACCACACGCGGTGCTGTTACACCGAAGTAGTCCAGTGCAAAGGCTGTTTCTTCATTAGGAGTTCCGAGGGCAACTGCTTCCGCATCGCGACCGAAAGCCTCACGCTCCAAGTAGGCCCAACCGTATGAAGATGCGATAGCATCTGTGTCAGGATTTTGGTGACCAAAAACAAAAAATTTAGACATGTCATTTACCTCTTAAAAGATTTTCTTCTATATTCTAGCAAAATTTAAGAAATTAAGCAAAAAAGTGAAAAAGGTCGACCTCTGGTCAACCTTAGACAGTCCACTCATAACACAACTGAGTGTTTAAAAATGAAAAGTAAAAAGCGTACTAAAAAGCCGATACTAAGTGGCAACATAATGGAAAAAGCATAGCCTAAAATCAAGCAGAAGTCGGCCTACCATACTATAAATCTCTTTTTGGAGACCAAGCTCATCAGAAATTTCCTCTTTAAATAGATTTTCTGACTAGTGTTGGACACGTTTCAAATAGTCTGTGTAAGATTCTGTCTCCATCAACTCTTTAGCATTCTGGACACGTTCTCGGGTAGGGGGCTTAACTCCTTCTAGCGGGTAAGGAATCCCTAGCTCACGCCATTTGAATTCTCCCATAGTGTGATAAGGAAGAATTTCAAACTTATCGACATTTTTAAGGGTTTTAACAAACTTTCCAAGTTCTATCAAATCTTCATCGATATCCGTTAGACCAGGCACCAAGACATGTCTAATCCAGACAGGGATATTCTTATCTGACAGGTAATGGGCAAACTTAAGAATATTTGTGTTGGGTTGTCTTGTAACCACTTTGTGCTGTTCAGGATTAATTTCTTTTAAATCTAACAAGACCAAATCTGTCACGGCCAATAGCTTATCTACAATTTCATGATACTCTGGAGTGGGACGATAAGCAAATCCACAGGTATCTAAGGTCGTATGAATGCCTAATTTTTTAGCTTCTGTGAACAAGGCAATCAAAAAGTCAATCTGAAGCATTGCCTCACCACCAGAAACTGTAATGCCTCCATTTTTCCCCCAGAAATTACGGAATTTCAAGGCCTCTTCTAAGACATCTTCTACCGTACGCTCTTTAGCTTTATTGGACTCCATTTCCCAAGTATCGGGATTATGGCAGTATTGGCACCGTAACTTACAACCTTGTAAAAAGATAATGAAACGAATCCCTGGTCCATCAACCGATCCAAAACTCTCTGTTGAATGGACGAGTCCTGTTACCTTTTTGTAATCAATCTCCGTCATGTGATCTCCTTGTAACCGTTTTTCTACTTCCATTATACACCAATCCATCACTAATAACCACAGTAAGAACTTCCAGGTCTGAAAGTCTGTGCTATAATAATGGCAATTTGTGTACTATAAAAATAATCAACAAAAGGCTGGGCAGACCCAGCTTTTTAACGAATAATTTTTCCAGTCCAATGACTAAATCCATTTTTTAGAACATAGACATCTCGGTAACCTGATTTTTTCAGCAAAAGGATGACTCGCGCCAAATCAGAACCTCTAGTCTCATCATAGAGCAAAATCGGTTTATCCTTTCGAAGCGCACCAATAGACTGGCTAAAGGTGGCAGCAGGTAAATTCCTAGCTCTTAGGATATGCCCTTTTTGAAAAGATTCTGGTTTTCGAATATCAACCAGTTGTGCCCCATTTAATTTCGCTTCAAACTCCTCAGCCTTAAGAAAAGTAGCCGCCCTACGGACACGAATATAATTCCAAACTAATAGGAGTGTCCAGACACAAATAATCAACCAAAGAATCATTGAAAATGGTGACATGGCTACTCCTTACTCTCCTGACAAAAGTCGTGCGAGACTAGCAGCACCAATGATACCTGCATCATTACCTAACTCAGCCAGTTTAATCTTGGTGGTTTGACGAACTTGTGGGAAAGTGTATTTTTTGAAATGTTCTTCCACACGGCTACGTAGAAATTCTCCCGCAGCAGAGACCCCTCCTCCGATAACCACAGAATCAGGATTGAGAATGTTCGAAATATTGGCTGTTGCAAGCCCCAAATAAAAGGTAAATCGATCAACAATACGGTTAGCAAAAGCATCACCTGCTTGCGCAGCATCAAAAATAGCTTTAGAACTCACATCGCCGTTATCAACTGCAGCTTTGATTGGAGAGTCGCCTTCGTACTGCTCTGCCATTTGACGCGCCAAACGAACCACTCCTGTAGCCGAAGCAACTGTTTCAAGACAGCCTAGACTACCACAAGTACAATCAAAAGCATCTGAGCCTGTTTCAACAACGATATGACCAATTTCTCCACCAGCTCCAGCTACGCCATGAATGAGATTGCCATCAGCAATAACTCCTCCGCCGACTCCCGTTCCTAGGGTAACAAAAACGACATCTGGATTGTTAGCTCCAGCACCGACCCAGCGCTCACCAAGTGCCGCCACATTGGCATCATTGTCGATAGCAAAAGGAATACCCAGCTCCGCTTCGATAATCGATCCGACTTCCTGTGTCTCTACCCAACCAAGATTGAAAGCACCAGTCACCGTTTTTTTCTCACGGTCCACCGCTCCTGGAGAGCCCATACCGATACCTGCAAAATCCTCCTTGGTCAAACCATACAATGCCAAATGGTGCTTAATGGAAGCGACAATATCAGGCACAATTTTTTGCCCATTGCCAAGGATATTGGTTTCAATAGCCCATTTCTCTTGCACTTGACCATCAAAGGTTAAAATGCCAAATTTTACAGTGGTTCCACCAAGGTCAATCCCTAAAAGTTTTTTTGTCATTTATTTCTTTCTCCATTTCTAAGCGATGTTCACGTCGTAATATCAATTCAGCAACCAGATAGTCTTCTTGGTTAATCAGGCCATTATCATAGAGGCTACGAAGCTCAATTTTCATCAGTTCAATATCATAAAGTCGCTTGCCGAGATAGACAATGATGCCGAAATGCTTTAACAATTGTTGTACATCATAAAGGGTTTTCATATAAAAATAGTAACAAAAAAACCACTTCTTTTCAAGTGATTTTCGCAAACGGTTGCATTATTTTTACGACCTTTAGTTATCAATAAGATAATGGGGATGAAAAATCTGATAATCTGCTTCCAGCCCTTCTTCGCCAATAATAACCCCATGAAGGCTACCGCCATAGACAGCTCCACCGTCGATATTCAGTTTATTCTTCTGATAGAGGACTTGGGTTTGACGTTTATCTTGACGAATATCAATAACTGGCGTATGCCCATGAACAATTAACTTATCAGGCACTACAGAACTCCGATAAAAAGCTTCTCGAATCCACATCGCATCATACCGAGAAGTCTCTCGGTAATTATCTAAGGTCAAATCAAAACCTGCATGGACACAGATAGCATATTGATGTTCAAAATAAGTCGGGAGTTCGGTAATGAAATCCAAAACGTCCGCATACTCTGTCTTAAGAAGCTCTGCAATTTCCAATGGTGTCTTTTCCGCTGTAATACCAGGGTAAAATAAACTATCGAAGGTTTCTTTAGCGCCGTTTCTCAGATACCAGTCCATTTTGTCCTCTGGATTTTTTAGCCAGCGCAACATCATGTCCTCATGATTGCCAACCACGCAGACTGCTTGTTCTCTAGCCACTAAATCCATCACCAGCTCAAAAACCTCTTTGGACTTTGGACCACGATCTGCTAAATCTCCCAAGAAAACCAAATCCTGACTTTCTCTGTCCCAATGCTTGAGCAATTCTTGCAAAAGATCAAACTGACCATGAATATCTCCCACGACAAATAATTTCTTTGCCATCGCATCTCCTCCTCGCCTCTGATGAGTGTATTTTACCATTTTGACTCAGATTATCGAATAACTAAGTATGGAAATCATTTTTTATCTTATAACAGTAACTTTGGGAATCATTCTCTCCTGCTATGATATCAAATCTCAAGAATATCCGCTCATTATCTGGCTAGGCCTAACCTTGTTACTTCTGCTCTTTTATCCTGCCAATCTGACGTTTCTAATCTTTTGCCTCTTAGGATTTGTAACCCTAATTAACAATATTGGTATCGGTGCTGGCGACTTTTTTTACCTTGCCAGTTTGGGGTTAGGCCTAACAGTGGTTCAAATTCTTTGGATTATTCAGATAGCAAGTCTGCTTGGGATTGTCTTCTATATGCTAAAACTCAATAACAGTAAAACCATTGCCTTTTTACCATTTTTACTATTGGGTTACGGGACTGTTCTAGTGGCTTCTTGGATTGGAGTTCTCTAATCTTTGCTAAGAAGCTCTCACAGATAGGCAACACCACTATATTTAGCTACTTTCTAGTTTTTTAAAGAACCCGATTGCAGCTCATACATCTTGTAGTAGGTTCCGCCAAGTGCCAATAGCTCTTCGTGCGTCCCAGATTCAATGATGCGCCCCTTGTCAAGCACGTAGATACAGTTCGCATCTTGAATGGTAGATAAACGGTGAGCAATAGCAATCGTCGTACGCCCTTGTCTCATCTTGGCCAGGGAAGCTTGCACGATACTTTCTGTCTCAGAATCAATATTTGCCGTCGCTTCATCTAAAATGAGAATTTTAGGCTGACTGGCTACTGTTCTTGCAAAGGCCAATAGCTGACGCTGACCTGTCGAGAATGATGCCCCACGCTCTGAAACAGGAGTATCATATGCTTCAGGTAATTTCTGGATAAACTGATCAGCATCAACAAAGGCAGCTGCTGCCTGGATTTCTTCGTCCGTCACCTCTTGATACATGGCGATATTTGACTTAATGGTGCCATGATAGAGAAAAGGGTCTTGCAAGACCAAGCCGATGGACTTACGGAGTTCTGACTGGGGATACTGCCTGATATCAAGACCATCAATCAGGACTTGACCTTGTGAAAATTCATAAAAACGCATAAAGACGTTGATAATAGAGGATTTTCCAGAGCCAGTGTGTCCAACAAAAGCGATTGTTTCCCCTTTTTTCACTTCAAAGGAAATATTGTCTAGAATTTGGCGCTTGCCATCATAAGAAAAGCAAACATTTTTAAAGGCGATGTTTCCTTCCGTCACTTGAGCATTGCTGTGTTCTTCTTGAACAGGTTCATGATTGCTTTCATCAATCAGTTTAAAAACGCGACCAGCAGATACCATCGATGTCTGCAGGGTTGAAAAATTTTGACTGACCTCAATTAGCGGGTCAAAGAGTCGGTTAGCATACTGGATAAAAGCGTAAATTGTCCCTGCTGTCACAGCAAGTTTCATACCAGACAGGCCAAAATAAGCCATGATAGCAGCGTAAACTAATAGCTTTAAAAGGGACATAGCAGGGCGAAGCATCAGGCTATCTAACGCCATAAAACGATTGGAATAAAGGACATGCTCTTCGTTGATGGCATCAAATTCAGCTTTGAGGCGTTCCTCCTGATTAAAGGCCTGAATGATGCGAATCCCCTCAATACTTTCAGCTAGCTTAGCGTTAATATCCGATAAGAGGGAGCGAGTCTTCTCAATCACACTCGTGGATTTTTTACGGTAGAGATTGACCAAGATAAAGATAAAAGGTAGAAAAATCACTACTAGACCCGTTAACTTGATATCTAAGACAAGCATAGTGTAAAGGGTTACCGTAAAGACGAAAATGGCTGAGATAAAACTAGCCAACAGTCCAGAAAACATCTCACTGATAGATTCGGTATCATTTGTCAGACGAGATACGATGGAACCAGCCGGTGTTTTGTCAAAATAAGACATGCCTAAACGCTCCATATTAGCAAAAGCATCTCTACGGATATCCCGGACAATACTGTAAGACACACGAGCAAATAGCAGATTGCCAAGATAAGAAAAGGCAGCACGCAACAGGTAAAGCAGGTAATATCCCACTAAAATCAGCCCCGCTCTCTGGGTGACATTACCCAGATAATCATCGATAAAACGGCTAGCAACAAGCGGAATCACTGTCTGCAAAACCGTCGTTGCCAAAAGAAAGGCAAGAGCCAAAACCGTTAATCCCTTGTAATGGCTCAGATAGGACAGGAGCCGTTTAAAGACTGCCCATTGGTTTGATTTCGTTGACATTAGAGCTCCTCCATTTCTAACTGCTGGGCAGCATAAGTCTCGGCGTACCAGCCATTTTGAGCTAAAAGCTCTTCATGACTTCCTCGCTCAAGGATTTTTCCATCCTGCATGACCAAAATCAAATCGGCATGAACCACCGCAGATAGCCTGTGGGCGGTGATGATGGTTGTCTTGTTCTCACGCGTGTCTTTCAGATTTTCGATAATAGCGTGCTCAGTCTTGGCATCAACAGCCGACAAACTATCGTCCAAAATCAAAATATCGGGATTTAAAATCATGGCACGGCTCATGGCCAAGCGTTGTTTTTGTCCGCCAGACAAAGAGACTCCCTTTTCTCCGATTAGCGTATCAAACCCTTCAGGCATGGCCTTGATGTCTTCATAAACCTGAGCTAACTTGGTCGCTGCTTTAACGTCGTCCAATGGCAGAGCAGGATTTCCAAACCGGACATTCTCTAAGATAGTCGTGGCAAATAAAAACTGATCCTGCGGAACATAGCCCATCAGGCTACGCAAATCAGACAAACGATAATCACGCAAATCATGCCCATTTAATCGGATAGCCCCTTGGGTGACATCATATTCTCGCAGTAACAATTTGATCAAAGTCGTCTTACCCGAACCTGTCTGACCAACAAGCCCCAAGGTTTGTCCTTTTTCTAAGCTAAAGTGAACGCCTTCAAGTGTCGGCTCTCCCTCATAAGCAAAATGCTCAATCGCATAGTCCAAGCGACCATTGCTAATACTAGCAAGAGGCGTCGAGCTGTCTAAAACATCCGATTCTTGGTCCAGTAATTCTGAAATGCGGTCATAAGAAACATTACCACGCTGAGTGATATTAAAGAGAAAACCAACTGCCATCAAAGGCCACACCAGCATGTCTAAGTAGGACACAAAGGTCACCAAATTGCCTACGGTCACCTGACCTGCCTCGACCATGTAAGAACCAACCCAGAGTGTCAGCACATAACTTGCCCCCACAAACAACATCACAAGCGGATCAAACATAGCGTTGTATTTCATAGAGACCATGTTTTTTTCAAAAGCCGCTTGGTTGACCACTTGAAACCCTGCTGCTTCTTGCTTTTGATAGCCAAAAGACTTGGTAACTTTTATGCCTGAAACGGATTCCTGAACCTTATTATTGAGCTCAGAAAAAGCGGCCTGCGACTGATGGAAGCTCTCATGATTTTTACGACCCAGACGGCTAGTAGCCACAGCCATAAATGGCAAAGGCAATACAGCAATGACAGTCATCTGCCAAGAAATGCTAAAAAACATAGTTGCCAAGGTGACCAGAGCTGTGACTGAGGCATCAACCGCAGACATCACTCCTCCTCCAGCTAATCTAGTTAAGGCATTGATATCGTTAGTCGCATGAGCCATCAAATCTCCCGTACGATACTTTTGATAAAAGGCCGGTGACATCTTGGTAAACTGTTCAAAAAGCCTAAAACGCATCAACTGCCCTAAACGATAAGACGTGCCTAAAATATACATGCGCCAAACATAGCGCAACCCATACATACCAAGCGCTGATAATATCAGATAAATGATATGGATTGCCAAGTCATTTGCGGTCAAGTTTTGACTGGCAATTTTATCAACGATAGCGCCCATGACCATCGGTGGCACAAGATTGAGCACTGCCACCAAACTTAAGGCCACAATCCCAATCAGGTAACGGCGCTTTTCCAAGAGAAAAAACCACCAAAGTTTTTTAATAATTTTCATAACATTCCTTTTCAATAGCCTTGAGAAGCTGATCCAGATCAAACCTCCTAGAAAGAATTACTAGCCTAAGACTTGGAAAATCAGCTAGCAGGGCTTCCGTTTGTGACTGGCTTTCTGGAAAATGCCAGACAAATCGGATAAAGTCCCAATCTAAGCGCTTAGGGTTTCCTGCCCCATTTTTGACAAAAAGGCTCTTCACATAACGTTTGACAATACGGTAAAGACAAATGACTCGCGGTACCTGAAGCCAGATAACCATGTCAGCACGCGCCAAGCGTTTTGCCATGGAAGTGCCATAATTGCCATCTATAATCCACGATCGTTTGGCGATTTCAGCTGTTAAATGCTCCAAAAAGACATCCTCTGTCACGGTCTCCTTGTCATTCAGCCAGTTTAATCGGTCTAGATGTACCAAAGGCAAGCCTGTTTTGTCAGCCAAGCGTTTTGCCAGACTTGATTTGCCAGAACCTGGAGACCCTATAATCATGATACGCTCGATAGGCATGCTAAACTCCTTCCACAAATAAAAATCTCTCAATCGAGAGATTTGATACGCTTTGTCAGCAAAATATAAGTCACATAAGCCAAATAACCGCCTAGGGTATTGGTCCATAAATCGTCAATTTCAAAGACGCGGTTGGCATCAATGAGCAAGTCTAACGCTAGCTGTCCAGACTCTATGGTCAAAGAAATCGCAAAGCTGATGAGTAAGACAGTACTGATGTTTCTGATTTTTGGAAAAGAGGACAACAAGCCTAAGACTAAGGGATAAATCAGGAAGATATTAGTCAGATTTTGCCCGACTACCCAAATGATTTCCTTAAAGCTCCCCAATTCCCCAAAAGCTACAAAGGAGTTAAAGGGAACTAAGAGAAAGACCATTTGCCCTACCCGAAAAACATTTGGCGTTTTGACACCATCAATTTGAAAAGGCTGAGGCGTCCAGCAAAGCAGAACCAAAATCAACACATATAGCCCCAGAAAAGCCATACACCATCGTCGCCCTCTGGACGTTAACTCCCCTTGTCTATCAAAAATAGCCATCTGACTAACCCGCTGACTCCACAACTGCTTTACGACGATCTGCTTTCATGGTATTTGAACGTAATTGCCCACAAGCTGCATCAATGTCCGTTCCATGTTCTTGACGAACGACACAGTTAACGCCATTTTTCTTCAGCACATCGTAAAAAGCAGCGGTACGTTCTTTGGTGGAGCGACTGTACTGATCGTGCTCAGACACTGGGTTATAGGGAATCAAATTGATATAGGAGAGTTTGCGAATTTTTTTAGTCAAATCAGCCAACTCTTGCGCATTTTCCACATGATCATTGACTTCATTAAGCATGATGTACTCAAAAGTCACCCGACGACTGGTCGTTTGGATGTAATACTCAATCGCCTCAAAAAGCTTCTCAAGCGGGAAAGAGCGATTGATCCTCATAATACTAGAACGTAAGTCATTGTTTGGCGCATGAAGAGAAACCGCAAGATTAACTTGAACCCCTTCATTAGCAAAGTCTTTAATCTTGTGAGCCAAACCAGAAGTTGATACAGTGATGTGACGAGCTCCAATAGCTAGACCATGATCGTTATTGACGATACGCAAGAAGGTCATGACATTTTTATAGTTATCAAGTGGCTCACCAATTCCCATTACCACGATATGGCTAACGCGGTCTCCCTCACCGCGATCATCAAAGTACTTTTGAACCAGCATAATCTGCGCCACAATCTCACCCGCAGTCAAATCCCGCTGCTTTGGAATCAAGCCAGAAGCGCAGAAGGTACAGCCGATATTACACCCGACCTGAGTAGTCACACAGACTGACATACCGTAGTGCTGACGCATGAGTACCGTTTCAATCAACATCTTATCTGGCAATTCAAAAAGGTACTTAACGGTCCCATCTTTTGATTCCTGAACAATCCGTTGCTTCAGCGGATTAATACAGAAATGCTCATTGAGCTTAGCGATAAACTCTTTTGAGATATTTGTCATTTCTTCAAAAGTTTGGACCCGCTTACGATACAACCAATCCCAAATCTGTGTCGCACGGAACTTCTTCTCGCCCCGCTCCATAGCCCAGTCAATCAACTCATCACGAGTCAAACCATAGATGGATGGCTTATAGCCTGGCATATCCTCTAACTTCGGACGACGCTTCGGTCGATCTACTTTTACATTTTCTGTCATTGATTAATTCTCTTTCTTTCGGATGGTAAAGTGTTGCTTGTTCTCACGATTTCTTGGAACACTGTCATCTGAGTGCCTATTTTCTCGTTTTCCTCGCTCAATTTTGGTCATTTCAAACGCTTGCTTCACTCCACTAGATGATCTACGACGTTTTCTACGACGGCGTTTGGTCGCCTCGTCGTCGGAAACAAGCTCTTTTGGTTCCACATTTTCAAGGACAAAATAGGCGCACCCGTAGGCACAATACTCTTTCAAATAATCTTCCAGGCGAGCAATTTTCAAATGTCCCGCAACAGACCGATCATTCTTATAAAAACCTTTCAAGCGCAGCTGTTCATTGCCCCAATCACCAACAATATAGTCATATTTTAACAACCACTCAACAAACCTTTGACCAAAAATATCCGCATCAAAGGCATCTTTATGATTTGCTAAAACCTTAAACTGAATATCATCCGATTTTACAATATCATCAAAATGAATAAAAACAGGTCCTGGAAATTTATTGTAGTTGAACATATCTGGGGAAATTTCTTTTTTCATGATTACCCTTTCCCAATTTATAACTATCGTAACCTTATCATTATACCGTATTTTTCTAAAAAATGTTACTAAAAAGGCAACTATCTCCTGATAACCCCTGATTTTATAAGGCTGATATTTGCCAGCTTACTTAATTTTTGATATACTTACTAAGAATTATTACTCATAAGGGGTCGTTACGGATTCGACAGGCATTATGAGGCACATTTTGCGACTCGCGTGACGGCGTAAACGTTCAGTTAAATATAACTGCAAAAAATACAAACACTTACGCTCTAGCTGCCTAAACACCAGCAGACGTGACTTTACCAAGGTTGCTTGTGCTTTGCGTAAGGTCTTAAAACAGCAAGCTACGTTTAACTATTGTCTAGCTAGTTAAAAAGAGAACGATAGGCTCGCTAGTCTGAGGTTTGAGTTATGTACCGCAGATTAGTTAAATCAAGACATAACCTATGGTTGTAGACGAATGTGTTAGCAGATGTTTGGACGTGGGTTCGACTCCCACCGGCTCCATAAAACAGGATTCAACTTTTACAACTGTTGCCAAAAATTGCCAACAAACCGCATAAAAACGCCATTTTTAAGGTGTTTTTATTTTTGGCGTTTCAGCTGTTGTAGTTAACGTTACACATCATTAATAACCAAAGAAATATTTTTAAACAAAAATCTCTCAACACATCGTCTGTCCTTACAATGGTAAAACTACAGCCTACACACCTCTCTTGCAAGCGGGTGTACAACATAAATCTCTTATCAGGGGGAAGCTTGTTTGAGAGGTAAAAAAATGGTATAATGTCTCCGAGTATCACAGATTATCACACGATCAACGACAACAGGCTAAACCCTATTAGAACACCTGTCTTTAGTACTCATTTTGTTCCTGATACCCCTACACCAGAGCAAATCTACTGGAAGCTCTTGAGTTAAAATCTGTTTTCGCTTATTTATATCAAAAGCGACAGATATCTTCCATGTTTTCTATCAAACCATGAAGAATTCCCCCAAACTATTTATCACAAAACGAGGTTAATGATGAAAAAACTATTACAATCACTGGCTCTTTTGACAGCCTTAGCCGGTCTGACAGCATGTAAACCGACAGAGAAAAAAGAAGCTACTAAGACACAATTAGACACTAGCATCATTAAGCAAGATACTACTCCTGCCCATCAAGATATCCGTTTAAAGTTTAATGATATCAAAGTCGCTAATGCTGCTGAAAACTTTGTAGGGGGGACCAATTTAGCAACTTTAAAAGAAATGTTTGGCGAACCTGCTGAACACCAATCTGTCCCCGCTGGTGAGGTCACTCTTGAACAATACATTTGGAAGTTTGATCAAGTCTCTGTTAGCATCCACCTTTTCCAAGATAGCACCATCGTCCGTAGCATTTCCAATTTCCGTTTTAATCGTGAAGAAATCGTGAGCAAATCTGATGTTGATGCACTGAAAATTACCAATGGTGAGCAAACCGGTGATACTTTCAAAGCCATTTCTGATAAATTTGGACAACCAGATGTCATGTCCCAAGCAAATTCTTCTGACATTGAAGAGATTAGAGCTATTTGGTCTAGTGGCCTAAAAACGGAAAAAGGAGCGACTCTGATTCTTACTTTTAAAAACAATCACCTGACAAACGTTGAGCAAACAGGAATCAGTGACTAAAAATAACATCTCAAAGAAGACGACTTTGAAAAAATCAGACATCTATTCTAAAACTTTTTGGACAAGATACAAAAAAGCCTGTTAAATCAGGCTTTTTCAGATTGAAGACAAAGTTCTTTTGATACTTTTCTTAAGTGGTGCGGACGGTAGCGACTTCCTTCGGAATTCCATACCTAATTTTTGAGCCTAAGGTCTCAAAAATTCCTGGTGGCGTATGATACTAATGTTTTCGCCACTTTTACCACGGCGAAAAGTATCTGATGAGGCTCGCTTTCGCTCGCAAAATCGGTAACCCTATCTCAAACTAGCAGAGCTTTTCAGTTTGTTTAAACAGAAAATAAAGTTGGCCTACGTTCTAAAAAAGCCTGATTTAACAGGCTTTTTTTTTACATGGTGTTCATCCACCCTGAGGGAATCGAACCCCCATCTCAAGAACCGGAATCTTACGTGATATCCATTACACTAAGGGTGGCGACTCTAATAGTATACCACGAAAAGAAGAAAAATAAAAGACCTGCATTGTGTACTGACCCCAAAAAGTTGGACAAATAATTATTGAAAGGATTTAGTTCTGTACTGTACAGGGCTAAGTCCTTTTAGTTTTATCTTAATGCGTTTGTTGTTGTAGTAATAAATATAATCTGTAATAGCTTGTTCTAGCTCATCAAGAGACTGATAAGATGTCTCAAGACCGTAAAACATCTCAGATTTGAGAATGCCAAAGAAGGACTCCATCATCCCATTATCAGGACTGTTCCCCTTGCGTGACATGGAGGGACGAATGCCCTTGGTCTTCAAAAAGTGATGATAAGATTGGTGCTGATATTGCCAACCTTGGTCACTATGGAGAATGGTATCTTTGTAGGATTCAGCTGGAAAGGCCTTATCAAGCATGGTCTGAACCTGTTTCAAATCTGGTGACCGTGACAAGGTGAAATCAATAATCTCACTGTTGTAACCATCCAACACAGGGGACAAGTACAGTCTCCCCTCTGGTAAAGCAAACTCGGTCACATCAGTATAACACTTCTCATAAGGTTTGGAAGCCTGAAACTGGCGGTTGATAAGGTTATCAGCTTTCTTCCCAATTTCTCCTTTGTATGATGAATACTTGCGATTCCGTCGGATACGAGCTTTTAAGCCCATCGCTGTCATTAAACGTTGAATCTTCTTGTGGTTGACCAGGTAGCAACGATTGCGTAATTCTAGATAGATCCTGCGATATCCATAATTGCCCTTGTGTTCATCATAAATGGCTTGGATTTCAGCCTTCAGAGCCTTATCCCTGTCCTCTTTGGCCAGTTGTTTGAGCTGATAATAATAGGTCGAGCGAGCCATCTTAGCAGTCTCCAAAAGAAGGTCTAATCGGAATCCTCCTGCGACCATTTCGCTAACTGTCTTTGCCTTTCTTGCGCTAGGGCTTCGTCCCTTTCCTCTAGCTCCTTTAACTTTTTTAGAAAGGCGACCTCCGTTCTAAGGCGTTCATTTTCCTCCTGAAGTCGCTCCAACTCTGTCATTTCTTCCCAGGTTTTCTTGCGCTTACGTCCCATCTTTGGCGGTCTCCCTCTTGGTTTTTCAAGAATAGTATACCCGTTTTTCTTGTATTGTGCTATCCAATTGGGAAGTGTGCCTCTATTTGGCAGCACATACTCCAGTGAAACTTCTAGTTGAGAACGGCCTCTTAGGAGGACTTCATTTATGATTTCCTCTTTCAATTCTAATGAATAGTCGTTGTTTTTCCCTTTTTGAGCACAGTCTAATCCATGTTTGTCAATCAGTCGAACCAAGTATTTTAGATGAGCCTTATTCACATCAAATCGTTGGCTGAGTTGTGACCAAGTCCAACCGAATTGTCTTAACTGATAGATTTCGATTTTATCGTTAGTGTTTAATTTCATAAGAAAAGCACCCCAATCGTTAGATTTTCTGTCTAACTTTTGGGGTGCAGTTCATTGCAAGTCTTTTATCTTAATTACAATTCGATATCTCCGAAAAGATCCGCCATTGAGAATCCAGTTTGTGTTTCTGGTAATTCATAGTCACGTTTTACTTCGCGTTTTGGTGAACGACGACGTGTTTGACGTTTCTCTTCATTGTTTTCACCTTCAGCTTGTGCTGGACGCTCTTCAAGCGCTTTGATTGAAAGTGATACACGCTCAGCATCAGCGTTAACTTCAAGAACCTTAACAGTTACATCTTGACCAACTGACAAGGCATCTTTTGGATTTTCAACACGTTTGTGTGAAATTTGTGAGATGTGAACAAGTCCATCGATACCTGGCAATACTTCAACAAAAGCACCGAAATCTGTCAAGCGTTTCACTTTACCTTCGATAACATCGCCAGCTGCCAATTTTTGCTCAACGCCATCCCATGGTCCAGGTGTTGTCGCTTTAAGAGAAAGTGACACACGACCTTCTTCTTCGTCAATCGCAAGAACTTTAACTTCTACTTCATCACCTACAGATACCACTGATTTTGGTGAAGCGTTACGCTCATGTGACAACTCAGTCACGTGAACAAGCCCATCAACACCACCAAGATCAATGAAGGCACCAAAGCTTGTCAAACGAGCTACTTTACCAGTAACCACTGAACCTACAGCAATTGTTGAGAATACTGCTTCACGTGCTTCTTTAGCTGTTGCTTCAACAACATCACGACGTGACAAGATAAAACGGTTTTCTGCTGCGTTAACTTCTTTGATTTTAGCTTCGAATTCTTGACCAACGAACTGCTCTGTGTTACGTACAAAACGCGTGTCAATCATTGAAGCAGGAATGAAACCACGAAGTCCTTCAAACTCAACTGAAAGACCACCTTTAACCGCACGTGTTCCTTTTACAGTAACAACTTCGTCTTCACGGCCAATCAATTTATCCCAAGCTTTGCGAGCTTCCAAACGTTTTTTAGAGACGAGGTAAGTTACTGTATCTGTATCTTTACCTACAACTTGACGAAGAACAAGCACTTCAAGTGTTTCGCCAGCTTTTACAAGGTCGTTGATGTCTGCATCACGGTCGTTTGTCAATTCACGAAGAGTCAATACACCCTCAACACCAGTACCACTGATGATAAGGTTAGCTTGACCTGCGTCTACTGTCAAAACTTCAGCAGTGACAACATCACCTGGGTTCACTTCGCTAACACTGTTTAGCAAATCTTCAAATTCATTCATTCTAAAAAATCCTCCAACAAAACCCAGCCAATTCTGGGTTTTGGTATATATTTAATGTTTCAAGGTTACTCGCAAGAGCCTACCAAGACTGGGGTAGCTGGATTCGAACCAACGCATGAGGGAGTCAAAGTCCCTTGCCTTACCGCTTGGCTATACCCCAAAATATTTTTCTAAGATAGTATTCTGAAATGAACTCGGGCTAAACGCTGTGTAAATAAAGATAAGTCGCCTAGCAAATCAGGATTTGCTGTCAACTTCCTATTTTTACTGTGCGTTTGACGCCCTTAGTATCTTAGATATGGAAAGAGAGGGATTCGAACCCCCGAACCCGAAGGAGCGGATTTACAGTCCGCCGCGTTTAGCCTCTTCGCTATCTTTCCGCAAGACAAGGAATAGTGTAACACAATTCCTTTACAAAATCAAGCCTTTTATTGTATTTTTAGTGGTTTAGGTTATAATTTTCAATAATTTTTTCAATTGCCTGTTCCAAAGTCTTATAGAAACTATCGACTTTCCCATCCTTGAGAAGTCCAAAACGATCATCAAGCTCTGCGATCTGACCAATTACTTTTTTGGCTACAAGAAGTTCATAACCATCAACTTTTGTGTGATTAAGCTCCACCTTAGCATCTACAATCTGAATTTCTATTCTTTTGTCTTTTTTACTCATCTTATTATCCTTTTTATATCGCTTTTCTTATTTTATCGAAAAGCTAAAAAGCTTGCAAGTGCAAGCTTTATTTTTTTACAATTCTACGGGAATTATCCAGCCTTCTGGTGCTTCGATGTCACCGAACTGGATACCTGTTAATTCTTCGTAGAGTCTGCGGGTCACTGGTCCTACCTCTGTTTCACTGTGGAAAACGTGGAGTTTGTCTGCGATTTGAACGCCTCCGATTGGTGAAATTACAGCTGCTGTTCCGCAGGCTCCTGCTTCGACAAACTGGTCTAATTCTTCGACAAGGACTTCACGCTCCACTGCCTTCATCCCTAGACGATGCTCTGCTAGATACAAGAGAGAATACTTGGTAATAGAGGGCAAGATTGACGGTGAAATTGGTGTAACAAACTCATTATCGGCTGTAATCCCAAAGAAGTTAGCAGACCCGACTTCTTCAATCTTGGTGTGGGTAGCTGGGTCCAGGTAAATCACATCTGAGAAGCCCTGCTTTTTGGCATACTGGCCCGGTAAGAGCGATGCCGCGTAGTTACCACCAACCTTGGCTGCCCCTGTTCCATTTGGTGCCGCACGGTCGTACTTGTCTTGGATGAGGAAGTTGGTCGGAGCCAGGCCGCCCTTGAAATAGTTGCCAACTGGCATGGCAAAAACGGTGAAAATATATTCCTCAGCAGGTTTTACGCCGATGATGTCGCCGACACCGATGAGGAGCGGGCGGAGATAGAGGGTGCCACCGGTTCCATAGGGAGGAACATAGTCTGCGTTGGCTTTGACCACTTCTTTGCAGGCCTTGATGAAGAGCTCCGTCGGAACAGGCTCCATGAGTAAGCGGTCAGCTGTTCGCTGCAGACGCTCAGCGTTCTGGTCAGGACGAAAGAGCTGGAGTTTTCCCTCCTTGGTGCGATAGGCCTTGAGGCCTTCAAAAGCCTGCTGGCCGTAGTGGAGGGCTGGTGAGCTTTCTGAAATGTGAAGTTCCGCATCTTCAGTCAGCTGCCCCTCAGACCACTGGCCGTTTTTGAAATGAGCGATGAAGCGGTAAGGTAGTTTCATGTAGGAAAAACCAAGGTTTTCCCAGTCGATTGTTACTGTCATAGTGTCATCCTTCTTTACTTTTTCAAACATTGTACTGTTTTTTATGTAAAAGTTCAAGGAATATTCTGACAATTACTTGCTTTTCTCCTCTAGCAACCCATTTCTTATCCGCCACTCATCATAGGTTTCCAAGTCAGATTTAACCATTTCTAGACAGACCTTAATAACTAAAGCATCATCAACAAGTCCCACCACAGGAAGCAGATCTGGAATAACATCTACTGGTGAGACAAAGTAGATAAGGCTACTTATAATTGCCAAAATCGTTCCAAACGGCACATGGCGATACCGTCCCTCTGCAAAATGTCGAACCAAGGAAATCATAGCTGGTACAACTGCCAGGTCACTACCAACAACAGGCACATGGTGTAATTTTTTCTCGACACTTTGTAAGAAACGCTCGAAATCATCCTTATTTTGTAGAATTTTCTCAGCTTTCCTATAATTCTTTTTTATCGCCTCGTTGGCTTCTGCTTTTGAAAACTGCTGTGTCATCTTGAACCCCTTTTACTAATGGATTAAAGTATTGACTGGTAAGTCAATACTTGGTATACGTAGTATATCAAGACTTTTTGCCACGAAAAAGCCCCTTGTAGGGGGCTTGCTTGCTATAAAATGAATGCCGCCAACACTTCCTCATCAGAAATGGTTTCTGAGATAAAGCTGCCGTTGCTGGTACGTTCAGACAGGCTGAGCTGGGTCACATCGACCTCATAGAGTTTGCCTGTTTTTGACTGCACATGAAGAACTTGACTAGTCGTTTCATCTTCAGTTGCCGTGCTAAAGAGGTCAAAATCACCCTGATCCGTCAAGACTGGACCTGCCGCAAAGACACGGTGAGGCTTAGACTTGAGTTCACGAAGCACCTGCAAGCCACGCTTGGCACGGCTGGTCACAGGGATTTCCTCCGCCGCCATCCGCTTCAAACTACCTCGCTGGGTCAGGAGATAGACAGAGCTGGTATTGCTGATAAAGGCCGCAGCCACCACATCCTCATCCTTGAGGTTAACCGCCTTGACACCGGCCGCCTTGGCACCGATGATTGGCACTTCTTCGATGTTAAATCGCAGAGCGTAGCCCTTTTCTGTCATGAGCATGATGTCATCCAAGACCACAGGCGATACGGTGATGACCACATCATCCGCATCTTTGAGTTTGGCATACTTGGTTGACTTAGACTTGTAAGTCCGCCAAGGAGCAAATTCCTTCCGCTCCACACGCTTGATTTGTCCAAACTTGGTCACCGCGAAATAAGTCCCCTCGTCAAAATTCTCTACCAATTCAGCAAAGATAATCTCTTCATTGGTATCAAAATTCATCAGGGTCTGGCTCAGGTGTTCACCAATATCCTTCCAACGAATATCTGTCAGTTCATGGACAGGTCGGTAGATGACATTTCCAAGATTGGTAAAGAGCAAGAGGTGCTGGGTTGTCTTGGCATTCTGCAAGAAAATCAGCTGGTCATCGTCCCGCTTGCCGACTTCTTCCACCGTTGAAGCACCGAAGGAACGCGGACTAGTCCGTTTGATATAGCCTGCCTTGGTCACGCTGACAAAGGTTTCTTCCTCGACAATCAAGCTGGCAGTGTCAATTTCAATCGCTTCTGCCTGATCTTGTAACTCACTCAAACGAGGATTGCCGAACTGCTTTTTGACCTCACGCAGTTCTTTCTTCATAAGATTGAACATGGTCCGCTCATCGCCGATAATAGCTGCCAAGGTCTGAATCTGCTCGCGTAGGGCTGCTTCTTCATTTTCCAAGGTCACAATGTCGGTATTGGTCAAGCGGTAGAGTTGCAAGGTCACGATAGCTTCTGCCTGCTCCTCGCTGAAACCGTAGCTAACTTTCAAGTTTTCCTTGGCGTCAGCCTTGTTTTCAGAGGCACGAATCAGGGCAATAACCTCGTCCAAAATGGAAATAACACGGATCAAGCCTTCTACGATATGGAGGCGTTTCTCTGCTTTTTCCTTGTCAAACTTAGACCGGGCAATGATAATCTCACGGCGGTGGGCGATATAGCTGGACAGAATCTTCTGCAAGCCGACCTGACGCGGTGTGAAGTTATCAATGGCCACCATGTTGAAGTTGTAATTGATTTGTAAGTCAGTGTATTTGTAGAGGTAGTTGAGAATGGTTTGCTCATCGCTGTCTTTTTTCAACTCAATAGCAATCCGCAGACCTGTACGGTCTGACTCATCACGCACCTCAGCAATGCCAGGCACCTTGTTGTTGACACGGACATCATCAATCTTCTTAACCAGAACAGCCTTGTTGACTTCATAGGGAATTTCAGTAATGACAATCTGTTTCTTCCCAGCCTTGAGTTGCTCGATTTCACAACGGCTACGGACAACAACACGGCCCTTACCAGTTTCATAGGCTTTCTTGATTTCGTCAGCCCCTTGGATAATGGCACCTGTTGGGAAGTCTGGTCCAGGCAAGAACTCCATCAACTTTTCTAACTTAGCAGTCGGGTGATCAATCATGTAAACAACGGCATCGATGATCTCCGCCAGATTATGTGGCGGGATGTCAGTCGCGTACCCAGCTGAAATTCCTGTCGCTCCATTGACCAAGAGATTAGGGAAAGCAGCTGGTAGCACAGTGGGTTCTTTTTCCGTATCGTCAAAGTTCCAGGCAAACGGCACTGTCTTTTTCTCGATGTCAGCCAAAAGATAGCCAGCCATTTCCGACAGACGAGCCTCGGTGTAACGCATCGCCGCTGGCGGATCGCCGTCCATGGAACCGTTGTTTCCGTGCATCTCCACCAAAATCTCGCGGTTTTTCCAGTCCTGACTCATGCGGACCATGGCATCATAAATAGAGGAATCACCGTGCGGGTGGAAATTCCCCATGATATTCCCGACTGACTTGGCGGACTTACGGTAGCCCTTGTCAAAGGTGTTGCCGTCCTTATTCATGGAATAAAGAATCCGACGTTGCACGGGCTTTAGACCGTCACGAATGTCCGGCAGAGCCCGCTCCTGAATAATATATTTGGAGTAGCGACCAAAACGCTCTCCCATGATGTCCTCAAGGGACATGTTTTGAATTTGAGACATTTGTTCAATATCTTTCTATAATTATTTTAAAAATTATTCCCATTCTTTTTTGGTATAGTTTTTAACATTGATGATTTTATAGCGAGTCGTTATATTTAGAAGTATTTCCTATTTTTTCTTCCAAATAAATCTGTAGGTTTTGAATTTTTTGTAAATTATTGGTCATTATGACAAATCTTTCTCTATCTTCTTGTATTGCCTTTGCTTCAACAATTGATGATAAAATTTGTTCAAAATTATCAATTTCATCATCAGAAAAATAGTCATCATCCATAGGCCATTCATTAAATAATAAATAGCTAGTGCCATTATCCAATACATTAATAATGGGTGTATTATCTTCAGGAGAATTTTTTATTACAATTTCTTTTATACAGTCCATATTATTTACAATTTGCTCCCAATTACCTGTCACGATATCATCTAATTCCTTATAGTATTTTTGTTTGATATGTACATCTACGTTAGCTAATTTGGCTTTAAAATCTGCTAATTTAGTTTGAATTTCTTCCATAGGATAATTTAAAAGTTTCATTAAAATTAAAGCTCTGGCAAAATTATCCTGACGAATAGCATATCGTTTCCCTGTTTCAATTTCTGCTAATAAGAAATTGAGCATATTTTTTGGTTGTGTGATGAAAGGTATAAAATCTTTCACATATTTTGTATAGTTATCCATCAGTGCTTGTGAAAACGGAGCAATATCTTCTTGATGTTTTATAGTCCATTCGGGATTATTGTTATTAATATAGTTATTTTTATCTAAAAAGTAAGATAATTTGAAAACATAGGTTGGTCCTAAAATATTACTACCGTCTATTTTATTATATATTTTTTCTACATCTGTAAGTTGTATAAAAAGAGTAATAGCATAGCTATATTCAGGATGGTATTCGTAATATACAAATCCGTATTCTGCTCTGTATTTATCAGTTTTTTGGACATATCCCATATCTTTTTTGACATATTTCAAGCCTTCTTGTTTAAAAAAATCTTCCGTTTGTGCTTGAATGATAGCGTTAATTTCTTTTGGTCTCATTATCTGCTCCTTTTGAAAATAGCAGAGCTACTCCTCTAGCTTAGTCTGGCTTGCTTGCCAGTCACGGAAGTCGCTTAAGTCTGACTTGATGAGTTTTAAGCAGGCACCAAGCACAAAAGCATCGTCCAGCAAACCAGGTCCCAGAAGGAAGTCAGGCAAGGCATCAACAGGGCTAAAGAAATAAATCAATGCACCAACTGTTGCCAAGAGGACACCCTTGGGAACTTCCTGATAATCACGTTTGATATAGCTACGGATAAGGGAAATCATCCCTGGCACCACAGCCAAATTCTCACCAGCAAAAGGCACCTTTTTCAGTTTAAGTTCAACCCCTTGGAGAAATTCCTCCATTTTATCCGAATCAGCTAGAAGCTGAGCCGCCTCTGCTTCTGTCTTTTTAGACTTCCAAGACTGGAGCGCCAGGTCAAATTTCTCTTTCAAGTCCACCTGAGCCAGCTCCTCCTTCTGCTTATCTGCCCAGTTCTTCGCAGTCTGGGTCAAACGATTAGGAAGTTTAGGAATAGGTATTGGCATAAAACACCTCACATAGTCTGTCTGTGCTAGAGTTACAAATCCTCTGTCCGATAGAGGTTGTATCCTTCGTAATAATAGGAATGGTCGATGCCTTTGAAATAAGTAGCCTGACCAAGATCATCAGTCAAAGAATGTAGCAATAAGTACTTGAGTTCACCTGTTGATACATGGCTTCTAACCATGGCATTGAAATACTCATCTTTATCAATGCTATTCCAATCAAGGACCTTGCCCAAACTAGCTCGCAGCATACAATCCAACCAGATACGCATACTACGACCATTTCCCTCACGGAAAGGGTGAGCAATGTTCATATCCGCATATTTTTCAACGATTTCATCAAAAGTTTCGTGAGGTAGCTTGTCGATATAGGCTAAAGACTGCTCCAGAAAGATTCGAGGAGCAAATTGAAAATTCCCCTTGGCAATGTTGACGTCACGAATTTTGCCTGCAAGGTCGTAAATATCCTCAAATAGAGCCTGATGAATGTGTGCCAAACCTGTAAAAGTCCCAACTTCTATCTGGAACAGTTGACCAGTTTCAAACAGTTGAGCTGCTTTTCTCTTGCTGATTTGTTCCTCAAGTCGAGCTAATTCAGCCGAATTTTCAATCCCCAATTTATTTTCTAAAACCATACTGCACCTCAATTTCCCTGAGATTATTTAGTAAAAGCTGTCGCTTCCTCCAATGTAAACTTGACATTGTCCTCAATCCACTTGCGGCGTGGCTCGACCTTATCCCCCATGAGGACGGATACACGGCGTTCAGCACGGGCTAGGTCTTCAATGGTGACACGGATAAGGGTACGGGTTTCAGGGTTCATGGTTGTTTCCCAGAGCTGATCGGCATTCATCTCACCAAGTCCCTTGTAGCGTTGGAGGATAAAGCCCTTGCCAAAATCCTTGCGGAGATCTTCTAATTCCCCGTCAGACCAAGCGTAAGCAATCTTTTCTGTCTTGCCCTTGCCTTTTGACATCTTATAAAGTGGCGGCAGGGCAATGTAAACCCGACCAGCTTCTACCAAAGGTCGCATATAGCGATAGAAGAAAGTCAGCAAGAGAGTCTGAATGTGGGCACCGTCCGTATCCGCATCGGTCATGATAATAATCTTGTCATAGTTGACATCTTCGATAGTGAAATCCGACCCAACACCTGCACCAATGGTGTAAATCATGGTGTTGATTTCTTCATTTTTAAGAATGTCCGCCATTTTTGCCTTGGCGGTGTTGATAACCTTACCACGCAAGGGTAGAATAGCTTGGAATTTGCGGTCACGGCCCTGTTTGGCAGAGCCTCCGGCTGAATCCCCCTCGACCAGATAGAGTTCGTTTTTGGCTGGATTTTTGGACTGGGCTGGAGTTAATTTTCCTGATAGGAGGCCCTTGTCCTTCTTGTTTTTCTTACCATTTCGGGATTCGTCACGGGCCTTACGAGCGGCCTCGCGGGCGTCACGGGCCTTAATGGCCTTGCGGACTAGATTAGATGCTAGCTCGCCATTTTCCAAAAGGAAGAAGGTCAGCTTGTCCGATACAATGCCGTCCACCACAGGTCGTGCCAAGGGGCTTCCTAGCTTGTCCTTGGTCTGCCCTTCAAACTGCAAATGCTCTTCTGGGACAAGGATAGAAAGGACCGCAGACAGACCTTCACGGTAGTCAGAGCCTTCCAAATTCTTGTCCTTTTCCTTGAGCAAGTTGGTCTTGCGGGCGTAGTCGTTCATAGCCTTGGTAATGGCTAGCTTGAGCCCTGTTTCATGGGTACCGCCGTCCTTGGTCCGAACGTTGTTGACGAAGGACAGGATGTTGTCTGAATAACCGTCGTTGTACTGCATGGCCACTTGGACCTGGAAACCTGCATCTTCTCCTTCAAAATAGAGGACAGGTGTCAAAGTTTCCTTATCTTCGTTGAGGTAGGACACAAAGTCCTGCACGCCATTTTCATAGTGGTACTCCTCCTGCTCACCTGTCCGCTCGTCTGTCAAGGTCATGGTGACCTGTTTGAGCAAGAAGGCTGATTCTTTCAGGCGTTCGGCAATGGTGTTGAACTTGAAATCAGTCGTTGAGAAAATGGTGTCGTCAGGCATAAAGGTTACTTTTGTGCCTGTTTTTGATTTTGGTGCGGTACCAATCTTCTCCAAGGTCGTGACTGGTTTTCCGCCCTGCTCAAACCGTTGCTTGTAAACCGCTCCGTCACGGGTAATCTCCACTTCCAACCAGCTGGACAGGGCATTGACCACCGAAGAACCAACCCCGTGCAGACCACCTGATGTCTTGTAGCCACCTTGACCGAACTTCCCACCTGCGTGGAGAACGGTGAAGATGACTTCTACGGTTGGCTTGCCGGTAGCGTGCATACCAACGGGCATACCACGTCCACGGTCGGAAACGGACAGACTGCCGTCCTTGTTAATGGTCACATCAATTCGGTCACCGAAACCGGAGAGGGCCTCATCAACAGCGTTATCGACAATCTCCCAGACCATGTGGTGAAGCCCATTCCCGTCTGTTGAGCCGATGTACATTCCGGGGCGTTTGCGGACGGCGTCCAACCCTTCCAGTACCTGAATGGCATCGTCATTATAGTTATTTATGTTAATCTCTTTCTTAGCCAAAACTGACCTCCATACTTATCATCCTTTCTATATTACAGGTTTTTAGCCATTTTTGCAAAACAAAATCGCTCTGAATGAATTTTTTTCAGGTATGTTGATTTTTTTTCAAGTATATGATATTATTTTCTTATCATTTTGTAAAGGAGTTTTTTATGTCTTTGGAAATAGCAGAGCGACTACGTCAATTGAGACTAGCTTCTGGGTTAGAACAAGCCGAACTCGCTAAGCGATTAGGCTACAAATCTGATAGCACCATCTCAAAGTGGGAATCTGGAAAATCACTCCCTACTGGACAACGCCTGAGTAAAATCGCAGCACTTCTGGATACAAGCACCGACTACATTCTCTACGGCCAAAGTGCGCAAGTCCCTAAACTGACGCAGATTTTTAACCAATTAGATCCTGATAGAAAAGAAAAAGTCATTAATTTTGCTAAAGATGAACTCGATCAGCAAAGACGCCTAGCCAAACCACGTTTTGAATATAAAGTCTACGAAAAATTATCAGCTGGTGGGGGCTTTTCATACTACAACGATGGCAATTATGACACGGTTTTTTACGAGGAAGAATTAGACCATGACTTTGCCTCTTGGATTTTTGGCGATAGCATGAATCCAGTCTATTTAAACGGCGAAGTTGCCCTCATCAAACAGACTGGTTTTGATTATGACGGTGCTGTTTATGCTGTAGATTGGGATGGACAGACCTACATCAAGAAGGTTTATCGTGAAGAGGAGGGACTACGTCTGGTTTCCCTTAACCCTAAATATAAGGATAAGTTTGCTCCTTACGATGAAGGACCGCGTATTATCGGTAAAATTGTTGGCCATTTTATGCCCTTAGAAGCCTAGATTCCCAGCTATTCACCCTTTACGACAACATTAAAAGCGAAGCCTTTTCAGATAACTGATTAAGCTTCGCTTTTTGTCATAGATGTCCTAAAATCGTCTCCCAAGCTTCATCATAACCCTGACGTGTTTCAGATGAAAAAATAATAAAAGAATCCGATTTATCAAAATTGAGTTTTTTCTTAACAACTGACTCATGCTTGTTCCATTTACCACGCGGAATTTTATCCGCCTTAGTGGCTACGATAATAACGGGGATGTCATAATACTTGAGAAATTCATACATCTGAACATCGTCCGCCGAGGGCTCATGACGCAGGTCAACCAAGCTGACTACAGCTCTAAGATTTTCCCGGCTAGTTAAATACTCTTCAATCATTTTCCCCCACTTGAGGCGCTCTGATTTTGAAACCTTAGCATAGCCATAGCCTGGTACATCGACAAAACGGATTTTGTCATCAATATTGAAAAAATTCAGTAATTGCGTTTTACCTGGCTTACTCGACGTCCTCGCCAGATTTTTCCTCCCTAAAAGACAGTTGATGAAACTTGATTTTCCAACATTTGAACGCCCAGCTAAGGCAATCTCTGGCAGGTCATCTTGAGGATAGTGTGATTTATTAGCAGCGCTAAGGAGAAGTGAGGCATTATGTGTGTTTAAAAATGTATCTGACATAAAACCTCCTAAGCTGTTTCAAGGATAGGTGCTTCCTTACCTTCCACAGCTTCCTTAGTGATACGAACCCCTACAACATCTTCCTGGCTAGGAATATCAAACATCACATCCAACATGGTTTCTTCAATGATGGAACGAAGACCACGAGCTCCTGTCTTGCGTTCGATGGCTTTAGCAGCAATGGTTTCCAATGCTTCTTGGTCAAAGTCTAATTCAACACCGTCATAGGATAGGAGGGTCTTGTACTGTTTGACTAAAGCGTTTCGAGGCTCTGTCAAAATCAGCACCAAATCTTCAACAGTTAATTGCTCAAGCGCTGCAACAACTGGCAAACGACCGATAAATTCTGGAATCAGACCAAATTTTTGAATGTCTTCTGAAATGATTTCTTGCATATAAGAAGCATCATCATCGATTTTTCTGTTATTTTGTCCAAATCCAATGATTTTTTCTCCCATGCGCTGTTTGACAATTTCCTCAATACCGTCAAATGCACCACCAACGATAAATAGGATATTTTTAGTGTCAATCTGAATCATTTCTTGATTAGGGTGTTTACGTCCACCTTGTGGCGGAACACTAGCCACGGTCCCTTCAATGATTTTAAGCAGGGCTTGCTGGACACCTTCACCAGAGACATCTCGTGTGATAGAGACATTCTCGCTTTTTTTAGCGATTTTATCAATCTCATCAACGTAAACAATACCACGCTCAGCACGTTCGATATTGTAGTCTGCTGCTTGAATCAGTTTCAGCAGGATATTTTCAACATCCTCGCCCACATAACCCGCTTCTGTTAAAGAGGTCGCATCTGCAATGGCAAATGGTACATTTAAACTTTTAGCCAAAGTCTGTGCTAAAAAGGTCTTACCTGAACCTGTTGGGCCAATCATGAGGATATTTGATTTTTGTAAATCCACATCATCCTCATTACGGCTTTCCGTGAAGCTGATACGCTTATAGTGATTATAAACCGCCACAGCTAAAGCTCGTTTAGCTCGGTCTTGACCCACCACGTATTGGTTTAAAATGTCCAGCAACTCTTTTGGTTTTGGCACTTCTGTCAAGTCAGCAAGAACTTCTTCTGCTAATTCCTCACGAATAATTTCTTGTGATAGTTCCACACACTCATTACAGATAAAAACACCGTTCCCTGCAACGATTTTACGTACTTCTTCCTGATTTTTACCACAGAATGAGCAGTAAACATGGTGGTCATTTTTTCGATTTGTCGCCATTGTATTTTTTCCTAATTTCTAAAATAGTGTCCCTGAGAAGGCGTGGATGGTATTGACAAGATTGGTAACAGCATTAAGTAAACAGAATAAAGCTAAACCATAGCGTTTTTTACGCAGAGCTGGGCCTATTGCCAAAATACAAATCACCCCTAAAAAAGCTGTGAAAACTCCGAAAATACTGCGTTGCATTAAGCTTTACCTTTCCTATCCAGTATCGCAATCGTAAAATCATATGCATTTTGATCGTCTTTAGCAATCACTTGTTCAGAAACGAGCACAAAATTCTCTTTTGAAATATCTGGAAAATAAGTATCTCCCTCAAGAGTTGCATGTATGGTGGTTTGAATCAATTGTTGATAGTAAGGTTCAAAAGCCTTATAAATAGCAGAACCTCCAGCAATATAGAGATTTTTATCTTGACTATTGAACCAAGACATCGCTTCATCAACAGAATGAACAACTTTTACCCCATCTGCCTTAAAGTCTAAATCGTGTGTTAAAATCAAAATTTCACGACCAGGCAAGACACGACGATTCATGCCATCAAAAGTAACCCGCCCCATCAAAATAGCCTGACCCATCGTGGTTTCTTTGAAATGCTTGAATTCAGCAGGTAGATGCCAGGGCATGGTCTGTTTTTTTCCAATTACACCATTTTCAGCCTGAGCCCAAATGGCAATGATTTTTTTATTAGTTGTCATAAGTCTAGTTTACCAAAAAGCTCCAAAAATTGCTGATTTAAACACTGTTTGATGTGCTAAGCTACTCAATAATGGCCTTAGATAGCTAAATCAAACTTGAGTTGGGGGTAAACAGGATCATAATCTATCAGCTCGAAATCTTCTGGTTTGATCTCAAAAAAATTAGTCCCGTCTGGTACGTTTAAAAGCAGTCTCGGTTGACAAGTACTTGGCTGACGGCGAAGGAGTTCCTCTGCTTGTTCAAATTGATTGTCATAGATGTGGAGGTTGTTGATAAAGTAGAAAAACTTTCCAACTTTCCAGCCAAAATGCTTAGCAATCATCATCTGTAAAGCCACATATTGCATGGCATTGATATGGTGTGCTACCAACATGTCATTGGAACGTTGCGTCAAGGTTGCATCCAGATAAATCTCCCCATTCACACGGCGCACATCAAACATGGTTTGAAAGGCACAAGGTAGTAGCCCTGAAGTTTCCTCAAAGGCCTCATAATCCCAAAGTGAAATCACATTACGGCGATTCCACGGATTCTCCTCCAACTGCTTAAGCATTTTTGTGATGATATCATGCTTTTTGACGATAGCTCCGTAGCGCTGACCAATAGAGCGCTTATCACCATTATTGGCAGACAGCCCTGCTACTTCCCAATCATTCCAATAGTGTACCTTATATTTTTCTTCAAGCATATCTAAACTATTGGACTGATCTTGGTAAATCCAAAGAATTTCTTTAATAGCTGATTTGATGGCAATGGGACGAAGGGTAGTGATGGGAAATTCACCTTTTGACAAGTCATATTCAGCAAAACTCCCAGTGATGTACTTAGAATTTGCCGTCTGACCATTTTTGTATTTAGGCCGAGCTTGCTCACTCATAACACCTTCCTCTAGGATTTTTTTGATGTTGTTTTTAAAAATATGATCTGCTTTTGTCATCATTAGTCACTTTCTTATCCTTTTCGCTCTGCTATTTTACCGAAAATCCTTTCAAAAATCCAACGAAAAAATTAGGTCTCAGGTCTTATGGCTTTTTTTCAAAATATGGTAGAATGGATGATGGAAAATTCTGTCAGATACCTACTTGTTCTGACAGATAAGATGGGAAAATAAAAATACATAATAAGTCTATATGAGTGGAGAAAAAATGACTATCGGAATTGATAAAATTGGATTTGCAACCTCACAATATGTTCTAGATATGGCTGATTTGGCTCAGGCTAGAGGGGTTGATCCTGAAAAATTTTCAGTGGGTCTAATGCTAGACGCTCTCAGTATTACCCCAATTTCAGAAGATATCGTCACTTTAGCAGCTTCTGCTAGCCAAACTATCCTAGATCAAGCAGATAAAGCAGCTATTGATATGGTGATTTTAGCAACAGAATCCGGTATTGACCAATCAAAAGCAGCTAGCATCTATGTTCATAGCTTACTTGACATTCAACCATTTGCACGGTCCATTGAAATTAAAGAAGCCTGTTACGCTGCTACTGCTGCACTCAATTACGCCAAACTCCACGTTGCAGCCAACCCTGATAGCAAAGTTCTAGTTATCGCTTCTGATATTGCTAAATATGGTATCCATGCGTCCGGCGAGCCGACCCAAGGTGCTGGGGCTGTTGCAATGTTAGTGACTAAGAACCCACGGATTCTCTCTTTCAACGATGACAATGTCGCTCAAACTCGAGATGTCATGGATTTTTGGCGTCCAAACTACTCGGACACTCCTTTTGTCAATGGCATGTACTCAACCAAACAATATCTAGACAGTTTAAAGACTACCTGGGAAGAATACCAACAGCGTAACCAATCGGGCTTAGAAGACTTCACAGCCTTCTGCTTGCACCTCCCTTTTCCAAAATTAGCACTCAAAGGTCTCCAAAAGCTGATGACAAGAGAGTTACCCAAAGAAAAGCAAGCAGAGCTAGTGGCTAACTTTGAATCGTCTATCACCTATAGTCGCCAAGTCGGGAACATCTATACAGGCTCTCTCTACCTGGGACTCTTGTCTTTGCTGGAAACGAGTCGGACACTAAAAGCTGGAGATCGCATTGCCCTTTTCTCTTATGGGTCAGGTGCCGTATCAGAAATTTTTTCTGTTACTCTTGTCTCAGGTTATGAAAAGATGCTAGAGACTAACCGTCTTGATAGCTTAACTCAACGTATCCCTTTGTCTGTTACTGACTATGAAAAACTCTTTTATCAAGAACTAGTCCTTGACCAAGAAGGATCAACTTCTTTTGAGACTTACAAGACTGGTGCTTTTCGACTCAGTCATATTGACCAACACCAACGGATTTACAAAGCAAATGACAATTAACTGGACTGGATTTTCTAAACGAACACCTAAAGAGAGACAGGAACATATCGCCCCCCTCCTCTCCCAAGAAACACTGGAGTGGCTCCAAAACAATCAGCAACTTTCTCTTGATACTGCCAATCAAATGGTTGAGCATACTCTAGGAACTTTTTCGCTTCCCTTTGCTATCGCTCCAAATTTCTTGGTGGATGGCGAAACTTTTCATTTACCCATGGTCACTGAAGAACCTTCTGTTGTTGCCGCTGCCAGTTTTGCTGCCAAGATTATCGGACGATCTGGGGGATTTAAAACAATCATTCACAATCGCCTGATGATTGGACAAGTTGCCCTCTATGATGTCTCTAACAGGAAAAGTGCCGAGCAGAAGATTCTTAACCACAAAGCGCAGCTATTAGCTTTAGCAAATCAAGCACATCCTTCTATCCTCAAACGAGGAGGCGGTGCGCGTGACCTTTGGTTGCAAGAAAAAGGAAACTTTCTCATCGTTTACCTCAGCGTAGACACTCAGGAAGCCATGGGGGCAAATATGCTTAACACCATGTTAGAAGCTATAACACCAAGACTTGAAGAGCTCTCCCTAGGTAAAAGTCTCATGGCTATTCTATCCAATTATGCTACTGATAGTCTCGTAACCGCTCAATGTCATGTGGATTTACGCTTCTTGAGTCGCGATAAAACTGAGGCCGAAGAATTTGCGCGAAAATTTGAGTTAGCCAGTCAATTGGCACAAGTGGATCCTTATCGTGCTGCCACTCATAACAAAGGCATTTTCAACGGAATTGACGCCCTTGTTTTAGCGACTGGAAATGACTGGCGAGCCATCGAAGCTGCCGGCCACTCCTATGCTAGCAGGCACGGTGCTTATCAAGGGTTATCGACGTGGAGCTATGACAAGGACAATCAGCAGATTTTAGGAGAACTGACACTGCCCATGCCGATTGCTACTAAAGGAGGGTCCATTGGGCTTAATCCCACTGTTGCAATTGCCCATCAAATCCTTGGTCAGCCTAAAGCCAAAACATTAGCAAGCCTTATTCTTTCGCTGGGGTTAGCACAAAATTTTGCAGCGCTCAAAGCCTTGACTTCTACAGGCATTCAAGCTGGGCACATGAAATTACAAGCTAAATCTCTGCTACTACTGGCTGGAGCAAGTGAAAAAGAGGTCAAACACTTGCTACCAAACTTTTTAAAAGCAACATTACGAAATCAAGAAACCGCACAAAAGCTACTGACTGAATATCGCAAGACAGCACATCTAGAGCAATGATAATCAATTGACATGAACATTATTTTTGTACATTTTTCATGTCAATAGCAGTTGACTAATCATCCATTGATACTGCCACAAAATGTGACACCTATCGTTTCATCTGACTCTTCAATAACAAATAAGGTTTTCTTCACCAAGTAGCTATACCAGTTAGAAGCATTCCCCCGAAAAACAAAAAGTAATATCAAAAAACGACTAAAGGAAGCTGATTTATCATCGCTATCTCTTTGGTCGTTTTCTAATCTTTTAAGAAGATGATCACATGTTATGATTTAATCTTTTCCTAGAGTCATTGGTTTCTTTGAACTTTTGATTTTAAAAATGCTTGGGGTTGCCTTAATGATATGGGGTTTCCATGACCATTCTGGGCAAAGGCTGTTAGAAATTGCCATAAGGATTTTTGGATAAGTTGCCGTTTGTTACGATGAATCTGATTCAGTTTGCCAAAAGCAACTAGCAATGATCCTAAGCCTTCTCTTTGATTCAAGTGGTTCAAGTTATCAATGCCACTATCTATCAAAGTATCAAACAATAAATCAACTAGCATTTTCAATTCTGACTTACTCAAATTTGCCATCCATTGATCAAAGGTACCACTCAACTGATTGCTTAAAGCTGTAGGCTCAGCCCCCATAAAATACCCTTGTTCTGAAACCTTCCAAGTCATCACCGAATGTTGCGATACGCCAAAAGAGTGAGCATCGACAACTAAGGCTGGTACATCCAGCTGGAGCATTACCCCAACGATTGAATCTTTCGGTCGAATCACTATCAACTTATCTCGAATCATTTGATAACCTTGCTTTTGAAAGAAAGCTGTGCTAAATCCAGGAGCATCCAACATCATAACGAGCTTAATCTGAGCTTGTCTACTAGCTTCTTGATGACTGGCGGCATAAACCGCTAAATTTCCACCTTTTGAATGTCCCGTCACACAAACAGATTGCTCCGTGCTTTCCAAAACGTCCCGTAGATAGGTGACTGCTGAACGCTGAGCAGGAATTTCACTCATATAAGTTAGCTTAAAGTCCTCTTTCCAACCAATCAAGCTGTCATCCGTACCACGAAAGACCACTTGACAATGCTGGATGTCAGGCAGGTAAAAAACCATCGCAGCAAACTGCTTTTCAAACTCTGAATTGACATCATTGACATAGTCAGCTATTTCCAAGTCAGCAAAACGCAAACTGTCTAATACAGCTTCAAACAGCTGAATACGCTCTCTCGTCACCATAAAATCATAGGCAATATTAGCTTTTTGCTCTTGATAGATTGTTTTTATCTCAGAAAAACGCATTCTCTGATGACCTTCCAAATGCTCACCAAAAGGAAGGTAGCCTAATTCGTTTAGGCAAACAAGATCCAGTTCATTGAATGGTAATTGTGAAAATGGCGTCTGCCCATTTTCTTTCAGATAATCAATAAGTGTCCCCATACGCTCCCCTAATCTCTTTTTTTCTATTCTAAGGCTATTCAACTGTCAGGTCAAGTAAAAATATGGTATAATGTAAAATAGTTTGATTATCAAAGAAAGGAAGTCACATGTCAAACCTTCAACGTTATCGCCTTCTTATTGCCCTCTGTGGATTGGCTGGTGTCACCATGCAAATCTATCAAGATGGTTGGGGCATGCTCTTATATTATACCGTCCTCTCCAACACACTTGTTTTCTCCTTCCTCTTTTTCCTCATCTTTTTGGAAAGTAAGGGAGGAACTCGTCACACTTCTCCACGTTTGCTTCGCATCAAAGGTGGAGTGACTATGGCTATTATGATCACTTGTATCATCTATCATTTCATGTTAGCTCCAATTGCCAAACCAGAAGACTACTGGAATATTCGAAATTTCCTTGTACACTATATCGCTCCTATTGGCATGATTTTAGACACCCTTTTCTTGGATAACAAGAAGGTTTATCGTTGGTTTGATCCTTTTAGTTGGACAATAGTTCCACTAGCTTACTTTGCTTTTGCGATTTTCAATGGCATGGTCATGAAATTGCCTATTCCAGGAGCTGTAGATAGTCCTTATGCGTACTTCTTTATCAATGTGAACAAGTATGGGTTAGAGCGCGTGCTGATTAATTCAGCCATTATTGCTGCTGCCTATGTCGTAGTCGGTTACATCTTACTAATCAGTAAGGGCTTTATCGGTACAAAAAAAGACGCTTCGTCACTATAAAACATCCATTTCAAACTATAACAAATGGCTAAGGTAGGATTCTGATGCTCTGAACCCTGCCCTAGCCACTTTTTTATCTTGGTCTTCCAAAATCTGGAGGAGACTCCGTTTCTAAGACAAGAAACATGTTTCCAGACACTTTTATATGGTAATCATCTTATCCAATAAGGAGGCAAGCTCTTCATCCTTTTCGAGATAGAGCTGATGACCCGATTCGCTCAATTCATAAATCGCTAGATTTGAAAAATGCAATAACCGTTTCCGCTTCTCTTCTGCATAATGCTTAGGCTGACCTGCTAAAATGACCACAGTTGGAACTGATAGGGGAGTGTCATTTCCTTGCCAAGACTCTCGTCTTGTGATGATGAGATGCTCTACAGCTTGAGCTGATAATTTTAGGACGTATTGATTTTCCCTTGAATCAAACACATAAGCGTCACGAATAGCCTCTTCGAGAAACTGCGGAAAATCTTCCTTACCTTCTTTTTCCTTAGCGATAAGGTTAGCCAAATCTCTAGTCTTTGACCTTTCAAGATAGCTAAAAGCTTCCTCTAATTCGTCATCTAAGGACATGGTTGATAAATCATGAACCCTTAGACCCCCATCTAATAAAATTAATTGCCGCACTTTCTCAGATAGACGAGTCAGGCTATTTGCTAGATCAGCTCCTAAAGAAAACCCCATCAGCCTAATCTTATCTTCATCAACTTGCTCATTAAACCACTCTAAAAGGTCCGCTTGGCTAGTAAAGCCATTCTCTGGATAGGGCAAATAAACCAGATCAATCTTTTTCTTCGCAAGCAGTTCTCTAAATCTCACTGTGTATCCTTCATGAGATCCTAAACCATCTAAAAAATAAAGTCTTTTCACAACATCTCCATATTACAAAAAGAAGCCTAAATCAATAGACTTCTTTGTATCTTATTTACCAAGTTTTGCTTTAGCAGCATCTGCAAGCGCTGTGAAAGCTGCTGCGTCGTTAACTGCCAAGTCAGCAAGCATTTTACGGTTTACTTCGATTTCAGCAAGTTTCAAACCATGCATCAATTGTGAGTATGACAAACCATTCATACGAGCCGCTGCATTGATACGAGAAATCCAAAGTTTACGGAAATCACGTTTTTTCTGACGACGGTCACGGTATGCATAGTAGTAAGAGTTCATTACTTGCTCTTTTGCAGTACGGAACAAGATGTGTTTTGCTCCATAGTAACCTTTAGCCAATTTAAGAATACGTTTACGACGTTTGCGTGAAACAACGCCACCTTTAACACGTGCCATTTATATTTTCCTCCAAATAATCAGTTAGTTAACATCAGTGTGCAAATGCTGATTAACGCATTTGTGAAAGCATTGATTTGATACGTTTAAAGTCACCAGCATGTACCATGCCTGCTTTACGCAAGTGACGACGTTGTTTTTTAGTTTTACCGTGGAAACGGTGTGATGTGAAGGCGCGGAAGCGTTTCAATCCACCAGAACCTGTACGTTTGAAACGTTTAGCTGATGCACGGTGTGTTTTTTGTTTTGGCATTTTAAAATTCTCCTTAAAATAATTTACAGTGACAAGTTATTTCTTGTCAGGGATTGGTGCAAGTTGCATGAACATTTGGCGACCATCCATTTTAGCGCGTTGCTCAATAATAGCAATATCCTGCGTCGCCTCAGCAAAATCAGCTAAGACTTTTGCCCCAATTTCCTTATGGGTAATCATACGTCCTTTGAATCGGATAGAAACTTTAACCTTATTTCCTTTTTCAAGGAATTTACGGCCATTACGAAGCTTTGTCTCAAAGTCCCCTTTATCAATAACTGGGCTAAGACGAACCTCTTTTACGGTCACAACACTTTGTTTTTTGCGTTGTTCCTTCTGTTTCTTTTGAAACTCAAACTTGAATTTCCCATAGTCCATAATTTTGGCAACAGGTGGTGTCGCTTGTGGCTGGATAAGAACCAGGTCAACATTTGCCTGATCGGCAAGCGCTTGAGCTTCTGACAATGGTTTAATACCTAATTGTTCACCTTCAAGACCAACCAAACGAACTTCGCGAACACGAATTTCGTCGTTGATGAATAGATCCTTTTTAGCTATGATCTTCACCTCTTCATTTTTTTAGAGAAAAACAAAGCGGACTTGATAAATCAAGCCCGCACACATTTTATTTCACTGCTGAAATTTGACATGTTGGGCCAGACAACTTAAGTCGCAAGGCGAGAAGTTCTCACTTCTGCTTTTCTCATTGTTACTATTATAGCAGAAATAACTAACCCTTGTCAATGATTTTTTTCGCTTTTTCTTGAATAAAATTCACAACACCTTCTATCGTAATACCTGTTGTGTCAAAAGTGATAGCATCATCAGCTGCTTTGAGAGGGGAAACCTTACGATGACTATCCTTGTAGTCACGCGCTGCAATTTCCTCTTTTAAGGTTTCAAAATCAGTTGGTATGCCTTTTTCTTGATTCTCCTTAAAGCGCCGCTCCGCTCGCTCCTCTACCGAAGCAACTAAGAAAATCTTGAGTTCTGCATCAGGCAAGACCACTGTACCGATATCACGACCATCCATGATAATCGCTCCGCCACTAGCGATACGACGTTGTTGGGCCACCAATTCCTCACGAATTTCTGGAATAGCAGACACCCAAGACACATTGTTGGTCACATCATTTTGACGGATAGCAAGTGTCACATCATTATCTCCTAGTAAGACTTTTTGATTACCAGAAGCATCTTTTTCAAAAGAAATGGGATGTTGAGCCAAATGCGTCAGAAGCTCTGAAACTTGCTCTTGAGTCAACTGGTATTTAAGCGCTAGATATGTGGCACACCGATACATAGCCCCTGTGTCAAGATAAGTATATCCTAGATTTTTGGCAATAATTTTGGCTACAGTTGATTTCCCGCTTGAGGCAGGACCATCAATAGCAATTTTGATTTTTGACATCATTTACTTTCTAATTAATATAAACCACATCGCCTGGGTTGGCATACCAAGTTCCTCCAGGACCAGTCATTTTCTCTGGATTAAGCGCATAGAGAGTCTCCATGGAGATCCCTGCTCGTGCTGCAATAGAACTAGCACCTTCGCCTGCTTCTACCACGATGGTGCCACCATTACGGACAAGGGCTGTTGTTGAACGAGTCGTTTCTACTTCAGTCTCTGATTCTGATGCTGTTGTAGTGGTGGTAGAGTTTGCTTGGTCATTGTTGGCAACGGTGGAGGCGCCGTAAAATCCTGTCGTTGCTTCCTCGCGACTCGTATTACCATTTGAAGTGTAGAAAATAAATAATAGAATCCCAACAAATATGACAAAGAAAATACTCAACAAAATTGTCAAAACAGGCGTTCTAACAACCTCCTGTCGACGCTGACGGTTTCCTTCATGTTCGGGTTCTGGAAAAACTTGTTCTTCCCACGGATCTCTACTCATCTCTTCTCCCTTGTTAATTTAAAAAATTCATATTACAATAATACTATGAAAGTATCTCTTATTCCAGAAAAATGTATCGCCTGCGGGCTTTGTCAAACTTATTCAACTCTTTTTGACTACCATGATGATGGTATTGTCAAATTTTCGGACAGTGATCAACTCAGTCTGACCTTGTCTGAACCTGACTCAAATGCGGTATTAGCAGTCAAATCATGTCCAACAAAAGCCCTTATCCTTGATTAAGGGGCTTTTTTATCATTTTGATAATGCTCAAAATAATCCAACTTGATGAAATTGTCCAGAAGCTCCACTTCCCCCTCAAAATCGGGATGAATAGCTAAAGCATCCAGGAAATACTTCTTAGGCCATTTTCGCATGGCATATATCTTATGTTGACCATCTGCCAAAATTAAGCATAAGGTCGTTTTGGTCACTTCTATCTTTTTGATGTCTGATATCACGACAATTGTCTTCTTCCAAAATTGGATATCAACAATTTCCAAATAGTTAGCATCTCCAATGATAAAATAACGATGCAACCCTAAGCTGAATAAGGTCCCAAATATGGCAACTAAGACAAAGAAGACCATTGGAACTTCTATTTTTTCATAAAGCAATGACATCCCAATAAAAAGTGGCATAAAGGTCAGGGACCAATAGATGATGGACCATGACAGTTCTGGCTGCCAGTGATATCTGATTTTCCCAAACAGTTTAATCATCCCTTAGCCTCCTCCTTCATTTTATCATAAATTAAGAATTGTTTCTAGATTTAATCTTTGTAACTACTGATACCAATAATAACATCGACGGCTTTTTCCATGGTCTGCAAGCTGACGTATTCAAATCGTCCATGCATGTTTTCTCCACCTGCAAAAATATTAGGTGTTGGAATTCCCATAAAGGAAATTTTTGAACCATCTGTCCCGCCACGGATTGGCTCAATAATGGGTGTGATGTCAAGTTGTTCCATGACATTCTTAGCTAATTGAACTGGTGTCATATCTTTTTCAATGACTTTTTTCATATTGTAATACTGGTCATGAAGTTTAAGTATGATACGCTCTTCTCCTAGCTCAGCATTCATCTTAGCAGCGATACGCTCCATCTCAGCTTTGCGATTTTCAAAGGCCTCATCTTCAAAATCACGGATGATATAAGAACTCACAGCTTCATCAACCGTCCCACCTAGTCCATGCAGATGGTAGAAACCTTGATAACCTTCTGTCAATTCTGGACGATCTGTTGCAGGTAATTGTTGGTGGAAGTCCATGGCTAATTGTAGAGCGTTAATCATGCTACCTTTCGCAGTACCTGGATGAACGTTACGACCAATAAAACGCAGTTCGGCACCCGCAGCGCTAAAGGTCTCATACTGAAGCTCTCCCAATGGTCCACCGTCAATGGTATAGGCGAAGTCTACATTAAAATCAGCGACATCAAACTTATCCGCTCCGACACCAATTTCTTCATCTGGTCCAAAACCAACACGGATTTCCCCATGTTCAATTTCTGGGTGATTCGCCAAATACTCAACCGCCGTCATGATTTCAGCAATACCAGACTTGTCATCTGCCCCTAACAATGTTGTCCCATCCGTGGTAATGAGCGTCTGACCGACGTACTTGTCCAGACTTGGAAAATCTTTTGGGGTCAACCTATATCCTGATGTCCCAAGAGCAATGGCACCACCATCATAGTTTTCAATAATCTGCGGACAGATATTATCAGCATTAAAATCAGCGGTATCGATATGAGAAATGTAGCCAATTTTATAGTTAAAACCTTGTCCATTGGCAGGAAGCGTTCCCACAATATAACCATTGTGCTCTAAGTAATGCACATCTACTAGGCCAATGCGCTCCATTTCAGGTTTCAAAACCTTAAGAGCAAAGTCTACCTGGCTTGGCGTTGATGGGGTTGTCTGGCTTGTAGCGTCTGAACGCGTATTGATTTTGACATAGGTTAAAAAACGTTCTAAGAGATTAGGGTATTTTGTCATGACTTTCTTTCTAAATGTTGTGATAAGCATTGTAAACCTCTTGTCGATTGAGGTTGTAAGTTTTAGCAACTTCTTTAATGGCTTGGTTTGGCTTTTTTCCTTGGGCAATAAGCTCCGCTACTAAGGCAGCAGGAGATAGAGTTGTTAGGTTTTCTACCCCTTCTACGGACTCTGTATGACCTTCTACTAACATCAAACATTCTCCTTTGAGCGGATGGTCTTCCAAGTAAGCAAGAATCTCTGAGATAGAACCTCTTTGATATTCTTCATAGAGTTTGGTCAATTCTCTAACAACGGTGATTTTTCTATCGCCATAAACCGCTAGCATATTTGTCAATGTACCTGACACACGATGGGGGCTCTCATAGAAAATTTGAGTCTCTGGATAGGTTTTTTTTCTTTCAAAAAAAGCCTTTTGCTGCCCAGATTTTCTAGGCAAAAAGCCATAAAAAGCATGGGGTTGCGGAGCAAGCCCAGAGGCTATTAAGGCTGTTAAACCAGCAGATGGACCCGGTAGCGCCACCACTGGTATCTGAGCCTCGATGGCTGCTGTCACTAAATCATGACCTGGATCAGAAATGGAGGGCATTCCTGCGTCAGATACCTGTGCAAGTGATTTTCCTGATGATAGCAAATCCAATAGGTCTGGAATCTTGTTGAAGGCATTATGCTCATGAAAGGAAATCTGCTTCGTTTCAATAGCAAAATGTTTCAAAAGAAGTCCAGTGTTTCTGGTGTCTTCTGCGCAGATAAAATCGACTGTTTTCAAAACTTCAACTGCCCTGAAGGTCATGTCTGCTAGATTGCCAATAGGCGTTGGCACCAAATAAAGGGTACCACAGTCTGTCTGATTTTTAAATGATTTTTGTACTTGCATCTCTCTCCCCGTAAAGAAACTCTACACAACTCATACAGCTTGGGTATTTGTCATCTAATCTCTGACCATAGCTATCGTTACAGACATGAAAGCCTTCTTCATAAATCGACTCCAAATATTGCTGACCTCTGTAGGGATTGTGGACTGGTTCTTCATTGCTGGCTTGTTTGAGATGCTCTATGAGGCTATTATTTTCCATACGTAGACGGGCATTTTCCTCAAAGACTCCTTGAACTTGCTTCTTGATTGCCTCAAACTCTGCCAGAGTTTCCATAAACTGCTGGGAGAAAGTTTCCATTTTTGATAGAAGTTCTTTTTTGTCCATTCCTTCTCCTTACTATCTTTTAGCCGAGAACAAAATATTCTAAGGCATTTTGAAAAGTGACATTAGCTTGCCACATCTGTCTGGCTTGATAGATGCGACTTAATAAGTGGGGTTGATGTTGTTGGGCTAATATAACGATTAAGCATCTAAAAGCCGAGTCTTGGTTATCTTTATCATTTGCGATGACTGATAGCCTTGCCACCTCAAGATAAGCACCATCTTTATCTCTATCTAACTGTTTGGCAAAGCGCTCCAAGGCATGTGCCAACTCCAAAAACTTGCTATTTTCAGATAAGTTTCGCGCTTCTTCTAGGCTTGTTGCCACTTGAGCGATGAGACTGGCTTGACGCTTTAAAAGCCCTTGTTGCATCACGAGATGTTCTAAGTAGGAGGTCTGTTTTGGGAAAGTAAACAGCTGACAACGACTTTTAATCGTAGGAAGCACCTTATTGTCATCAGAAGTTAACAGTATCAGATAAGATTGACTTTGAGGCTCTTCAATAAATTTCAAAAGCGAATTCGCTGCATTGCTGTGCATTTTATCCGCATCCTTAATGATAAAAAACTGATTCTCTCCTTCAAGTCCCGACCTTGAAAAGTCTCGTGTTAACTCTCTAATGGTATCTGTTTTGATGATTTGTCCCTGTGGCTCCACGATGACTAAATCCGCAAACTCTTGATTGGCAATTAAACGACAGGATCGGCAATCATCACACGGGATACCTTCGCTTAAATTCTGACAAAAACGGCTTTTGGCCAAAAATAGCGCCATATCAAACGATCCAAAATCTCCTGAAAACAGATAGGCATGACTCAGATGCTCTTTCTTTAAAATATGGCAAAAATGATTATAGAGTCTGGGTTGTAACTCAGCTATTTGCATTATTTTTTCTCTCTAAAGCCTCTAGAATGACCTGATAAGAATCTTCTATCACTTTCTCTAAAGATTGGCTAGCATCAATAGTCACTATCCGCTGACGCTCCTGCTCTGCTATGTTCAAATACCCCATACGAACTTTTTGGTGCATTTCTAGAGCTTCCAAGTCTAGACGATTGACCTCACGATCTGCATTTT
Source organism: Streptococcus plurextorum DSM 22810 (assembly GCF_000423745.1). Taxonomy (GTDB): domain Bacteria; phylum Bacillota; class Bacilli; order Lactobacillales; family Streptococcaceae; genus Streptococcus; species Streptococcus plurextorum. Next base: position 44,692 of record NZ_AUIO01000003.1, on the reverse strand, counting down.
GTGCAATACGCTCAAGGCCAATTTCTGAGCTGACATCAAAATAGAGGGTCAAATCTGGTTTGTAATAGTCCGTTGCATAAGCATTTAACCAGTCAATCTCATCAAGTCCCAAACCACGCCCATAGCCCTGATAAGCTAGAGAACTGTCGATAAATCGATCCACTAAAACGATCTTCCCTGATGCTAAGGCCGGCTTAATCTTTTCAACCAAGTGTTGACGACGAGCTGCAATATAAAGTAACAGCTCAGTTTTATCGTCCATATTAGTATGATTAACATCCAAGATAATATCGCGAATTTTTTCAGAAATGGCAATGCCCCCAGGCTCGCGAGTGGCTAGGATATCATTACTTATTTTAGATTGCAAGAGAGGAATGAGGGCCTCTAGAACACTTGTTTTCCCAGCGCCATCTGGCCCCTCAAAAGATATTAAAAAACCTGTTTTCATCATGTTACTTTCTCGGAAATAATCACCCCTTGTATCAGACCACAAGAGACGTTCTGCCTTATATTTTATCAAAAAGTCATTCAAAAAGCACTAGCCAAGTTGCTAATGCTTTTAAAGTTCTTCTTTTTAAATACCTGCTTTTGCCTGTGTTTTTTCAAGACTGTCAATGACAATACGGTGAGCTTCCAACTTTTCTCTCAAAACACCAAGATCAAAATCCCCATCAATTTGCACTTCAACAACCACTTTGCCGTGACTCTCATCAGCAATAACTGTACGACGGATATTGAGGTTTTCGTCCGAAATGGTCTTGACAATCGTTTCGAGAACACCAACACTGTCTTCGGTCAACACGCGCAAGCGAATCCCTGCTTCACCATAACCTGAAACCTTAAGGAAGGTACGAAAAATATCTTTATCTGTAATAATGCCTGACAGATAGCCTTTTTCAGACACCGGCAAAACACCAACATTGTGAGTCATCATAAGGTAAATGGCATCTTCAAGACTAGCATATGGCGAAATGGTCACCACATCTTTAATCATGACATCTCGAATCTTTGTCTTATTGAGCAGATAGTTCATCTCATATATTGAAAGACTAGTTGCTTTAGAAGGCTGAGCTTCTGCCATGGTTCCTTCAGTAACTAAACCAACCAAGCGATCATTTTCAATAACCGGAAGTCTACGCAATTTTTGCTCTCTCATCATGTCCGCTGCATGAGCAACTGTAGTATCCGGTGAGATGTAGACCACCTTTTTGGTCATAAAATCTTTTACTGCCATAATGACACCTCCAAAATATTTCCTACTTTGTATTATACCACTTTTTTGGAAAGGGTTACATGAATTTCATCTTTTTTTCTGTAAAATACATGTGCCTCTCTACTTTATTGTGCTACTCCCTATTTTCACGCCGTTCTTGAATAATCTGTATGACATCTCCTCTTCTACTCTCCAAGCTACCGCTACTTAATTCCTGATAAGTCGCATTGAGAATACCCCCAAAAATTAGGATAGAAGCCACAAAAATAAACCACAGCATAATAATGAAAATCACTACTGAACCAAAGGTTTTTATATCAATCATCCTTGTAAAAGTGTCCAAGACATAAGCTCCAAAAACATTACTAAACAAAGTCAGTGTTAAAGTCGTTAAAATACTTCCAGGGAGGATAAAACGCAATTTTTTAATTTTCACATTCGGCAATGTGAAGTAGAGAATCGCGACACCTGTAAAGATAATTAGCGTTGTCAAAGGGTGCGCCAAATCCAAGACAAGCTGTGCTTGATGGGGACTAAGCCCATAAAATTGACCAATGACTTGCAGACCTGTCTTTAAAAAAGTCGTCAACAACAAAACAAAGGTCAACAAGAAAAGGATCAAAAAACTCAGCATAACTCCGATGAAATGGCTAATCAAAAAATCACGATGATCTGCTTCACCATAAGCTTTGTTGACTGCTTTTTGAAGCGATGTTAGAGACTTTGTCATTGTCCAAAAAGCAGTCAAGGTAGCAATACTAAGCATACTGCTTGATGGTTTTGAAAAAATATTAGTAATGACACTGTCAACCATAAGATAAAGTGATTTTGGAAGATGATGCTCTGCAAAAGATAGCATATCTGACAAATCTAAATTCAAATAAGGAAAAACATTAGCCGCAATGATAATAAGGGGAAATGCTGTCAGCATTAGGTAATAGGCCACCGCAATCGACGAAATATCCATTTCAGCACTACGATAATGTCTCAAAAATACCTGTAAGGGGCGCCACTGTAACTTGTCTAGTAACCGACCAAGTAAACTAGGCTTTTTCATGATTAATAGGTTCTTTCTTCTCCCTGACTTGTTAAAATAACTGGGCCATCTTTGGTAATGACAAATTGATGTTCGTACTGACAAGAAAGGCCACCGTCAAGCGTTTTATGAGCCCAGCCCGTCTTCATATCAGTGTCAATTTCCCATGTACCAGTATTGATCATCGGCTCAACAGTTAAAACCATACCTTCTTTAAGGCGAAGCCCTCGACCAGCAACACCATAATTTGGAACCATAGGTTCTTCATGCATGGTTGGCCCAACACCATGACCGACAAGATCACGGACCACACCATAACCGTGACGCTCAGCATATTCTTGAATGGCTGCGCCAATGTCTCCGATACGATTGCCGACAACTGCTTGTTCAATGCCAAGATACATGGCTTCTTTGGTTACATCCATGAGTTGTTTAACCTCATCAGAGACATTTCCAATAGCATAAGCCCAACAAGAATCTGCCAAGCCACCTTTATAATTTTCGGTGTATTTTTTCATCTCAGAGACATTATCAAAGTCTAAGGTTGAGACATCAATCATTGATTTATCTAGAGGCTCAGACAAGACCATATCGACCTTGAGAAGATCGCCCTCTTTTAAGATGTAGTGGCGTGGAAATGCATGAGCAACCTCATCATTTAGACCACAGCAGGTGGCATAAGGGTAATCCATCACATGCCCATCTACCCCTATTTGAAGTGGCAAGACATTTTCTTCCTTACAACGACGTCGAACATATTCTTCCACTTCCCACATATCTGCGCCAGGCTTTAGAATATCTCGCAATCCGATATGAATAGAGGCTAAAAAATCACCCGCCTTATCCATGGCTTCAATTTCACGTTGAGATTTTAATGTTATCATAGTTCATTAACGACGCTTGTGCGTCTTTTTATCCTTTCTCATGTCATTAATCAGGTCATTTTGGTTGTCACCATAGCTTTAGCTACCAGTTGCGACTCTAGGTAAATATCAATGTCCAGAATCCCACTGCGGCGACTTTCATTGACAACTTTTGGTGCAATAGTCAGCTGATCATCGATTTGAACAGCCTCTAAGAAGTATATCATCATTTGGTCAATAATAATATTTTTTTTATTCTTTTTATTTAAAAGCCGATAAGCCACTTCCTTGAAATACTCAGCCAGTACCCCTTGAGCTAGGTGTCCCGTGTGATCCAACATTAAAGGCTCTACCACAAATGAAAAATCACTGCTTTCCTGATGAAGGTGTGCCAACATCTGTTCACTATAAGTATGGAGGTTGGGATGTTTGAGATTTTGCATGCCTTCCAAAATCTGTCTCCGTGTGATAACACCCAAGAGCTCTTGATCATCTGAAACAACTGGAACCATATTATAGTCTTCAAAAATCATTTTTTGGCTGATATTAGCAAGACTAACACTTGGTCTAGTGGTAAAAGGAACAGTCGTCATCACCTTATCCAGAGTCAAATCTCCATCTTTCTCAGCAATATCCCTCATGCTGACAACACCGACGACCTTTTCTGTGTCATCCACAATCGGGAACCTCACATGGTTAACCTTTTTGACCAACTGATGAAAATCTCTGACTTTATCCGTATGTAGCAAGTAACCATAATCGCTCTTAAATTGATAGATTTGATCAACGGTTTTGACATCAGTTTTGATTCTAGCATTTGAAAGGGCATGATTGATCATCGTCGCTACGCTAAAGGTATCATAGCTCGTTACCATAACAGGTATACCCGTTTGCTCTGCCATAGCTTTAACACGTTCTGAAACTGGAAATCCTCCTGTCACAAGAACCGCATTATGATGCTCTAAGGCTAGCAATTGGATATCCTCTCGATCTCCGACAATCAAAAGGCCTGAATTAACCAAATAACGCAAAATATTTTCACGTGTCATGGCACCTATCGAAAATTTGCTAAACTCATGGCCGATACCACTGCTACCAGCAACTACTTCCGAATCACTAATACGAGCAATTTCCGCATAAGTCAACTTATCCAAGCGGACCCGCATTTTCTTTTCTACACGAACGGTCCCTGAGCGAGGTCTTGTTTCTACAATGCCTCGATTTTCGGCTTCCTTTATGGCTCTATAAGCTGTCCCATCACTCACCTTTAGATGGTTTGAAATGGAACGGACACTAACACGTTTACCAACAGCTAAATTCTCAAGGTAATCTAAAATATCTTGGTGCTTACTCATGGTCATCTCCCCTAGTCATTTCAAATGCTAAATATTGACGTACTTTGTGAGTGTAGCGGTCACTTCCCTTATAGCGACGAACACACCGAAATCCGGTTTTTTCTGCAACTCGCTGACTGGCTATATTGTCTAAATGGGTAATCAAATGGAGTTTTTTAAACCGACACGCTTTAAGACAGATTCGTGCTACTTTACTTAGAGCTTCAGTAGCCAAGCCTCTGCCTTGAAATTCTTTCTTTACAAAATAGCCTATCTCTGTTTCTTGTTTTAATAGGTCGGTTTTTTCACATTTAATGGCACCTATTAAAGACTGTGAAACCTTGTCCTCTATCGCCCAAACACCCAGCGGGGACTTTAAAAAGCCATGAACCAACAGATAGTCGCTCGCTGCTTTTGTCTCTTGTTGAGGAAAAATAAAGTCCAAATTATCAGCATTTTGACTGATTGTAAAAAAAGCTTCAGCATCTGCAAAAGAAAAGGGACGGAGGTACAGATGTTCTGTTTCAATCATCGAAAAAGTTGCTAATGCCGTTAAGATGTCCATTTTATAACCTTTCCCAAAAATCCTTGTCCTCATTATAACACAAAATACAATATTTTATATAACAGTTTAGTAAACAGAACACAAAAAGAATGCCCCTTTAGGACATTCTTTAATGGATTATCTTGATGCTATCTCTCCTAGTGTACTGCTATCAGAAAGAGAGATAGATCATTTTATAATTCCACCTTGGCAACCTGGCTAGCTTTGCTAACTTGACCGAGGTTTTCAAGTGTGACGGATTTGATTTCTGCTGTGTTAGTAAAGGCAACGACGATAGTGGTTTCCCGATCTGCTGAACGGATTGCTTCCAAATCAGCTACTAGGAGCAAGTCGCCTGCTTCCACACGTTGACCGTCTGTGACTTTAGTTGAGAATGGTGCCCCATTAAGAGCTACAGTGTCCAAGCCAACATGGACAAGCACTTCCAAGCCATTGTCAGAAAGGAGACCGACTGCGTGCTTGGTTGGGAAGACGCTGGTCACTACTCCCGATACTGGAGTGTAGACATTGCCAGAGCTAGGCTCAACCGCATAGCCGTCACCCATCATTTTTTGCGAGAAGACAGGGTCTTTGACTTCTGTGATAGGGAGAGCCTGACCATCCGCAACGGAGAAGACAGCTTCTGTCACACCCTTGAACTGCGTTTCTGGAGCGACTTCTTCTGTCGCAAGGATTTCTGTACGTGGAATAGCCACGCCTGATTCCAGAAGATCTTGGATGTCAGACTTGAGAACATCTGCTTTTGGTCCGTAAACAGCCTGAACACCAGAGTCCTTGATAATCAAGCCCATCGCACCTGCTTGTTTCCAGGCATTTTCATCACCAACCTGTGCCACATCTTTGACGCTGACACGGAGACGGGTCATGCAGGCATCAACATCTGCGATGTTGTCGCGACCACCAAGTAGGTTGATGATTTGAACGACTTGTGAGTTGGCATCTGCTGTGTCTACATTAGAGTTTGAAACGATATCATTTGTCTCTGTATCGTAGTTTCCATTGCGACCTGCTGTTGCTAGGTTGAATTTCTTAATCATAAAGTCAGCGATGAAGTACATACCAACCGCAAAAAGAGCCGTCACCCAGATGAAGTTGACCACATCCATACCGATACCAGCCTTGATCGCCATTGGCGTACGGGTCAAGAATTCAATATTACCAAATGAGTGCATACGGAGGTCAACAAGATCCGCCATAGCAAAGGCTGCACCCTGAACCACCGCATAGACAACATAGAGCGGAAGAGCCGCAAACATGAACATAAACTCGATTGGCTCAGTGACACCGGTCAAGAAGACTGCCAAGGCAGATGACAGGAACATTCCCTTGTATTTTTTCTTCTTATCTGGGTCAACGTTGCGGTACATAGCTACTGTCAAGCCCATGAGAATACCAGAGGAACCAATCATTTGTCCGACTTTGAAACGAGCTGGCGTAATCGTTGCAAGAAGATCGTTGTACTGGGTCATATCCCCAGAATCCTTGAGGTTGATCAAGTCTGTAATCCAAGCCAACCAGAGCGGATCCTGTCCAAATACCTGGGTGCCTGCTTGGGCACCTGTCAGAATCTCATAGGTGCCACCCAGTGAGGTATAGTTCATCGGAATGGTCAACATATGGTGAAGCCCAAATGGCAAGAGCAAGCGTTCCAAAGTACCATAGATAAATGGTGCCAAGACTGGCGCTGTGTCCTGAGAACTAGCAATCCATTTACCAAAGCCGTTGATTCCTGTCTGAACAAGCGGCCAAAAGACAGCTAGGACAAGAGCCACTAGAATAGAACGGTAGATGACCACAAAAGGAACAAAGCGTTTGCCGTTAAAGAAGGTCAACACATCTGGCAACTTGCGGTAGTTGTAGTATTTGTTGAAGGTCGTCGCTCCTACAAAACCAGCAATAATCCCGATGAAGACACCCATGTTCAAGGCTGGCTGGCCAAGGATATTGACAAAGTAGCCTGAAACTGGAATCTGTGTGCCAAATACGGTGCTAACTGTCGCTTCTGCATCCGACAGCATAGCTGTGCTGACACCGAAGAAGTGACCTGTAATCAGGTTGATCAGGATGAAGGCAAGGCCTGCTGAGAAGGCACCTCCAGCACGCTCCTTAGCCCAGCTTCCACCGATTGCTAAGGCAAAGAGCAGGTGAAGGTTACCGATAATCCCCCAACCAATTTGGGCAATGATATTCCCGATACGAGCCAAGAGTTCAGAGTCCTGACTGATCAGCGGGATGGAGTTCCCGATGCTGACCATGAGACCCGCCGCAGGCATAACGGCGATAACCACCATCAAACATTTTCCGAATTTTTGCCAAAATTCAAAACTGAGTAATTTTTTCATATATCCTCCTAAATTGTTACTTCTACTTCCACACCAAAGTGGTCGGAAATGATATCCTTATGTTTCCCATTAAAGATAACGCGGCTGGATTGGACAGGTCTTTCCTGGTCTAAGAAAATGTAGTCCAGTCGTTTTTCTTCCGCATGGCCTGACCAGCCGTCAATAGCCTTTTCAACGGTGATTCCCGAATCTTTTTCTAGTGCCAACTCATAGCTGTCATAGAGTCCTAGATTCTTGATGGCTTCATAGGCTGGCTTGTTGGACAGAGCATCGGTGTTGAAATCGCCCATGAGGATTTTCAAATTCCCCGACTGACTGCGTTGGACGATCTGGCGAACATTGTCTAGCTGGTCCTCCCCGACACAATCTGGTAGGTTGATGTGACAGGAATAGACATCCACCAACTGCCCTTGATAAGCAACTGTGAGGCCCAGAATCTTGCGAGATAGGATAGAGTCAGCCGTCTGGTGCTGGCTGCAATAAAAGCTATCCACTTCATAGACAGGAAGCTTGGTCAGGATAGCAATGCCTTCGTCATAGATGTCGTAGCCGATGTGGGAATTGCTCCAAAAATAAGAATAGTCCCTTCGACCCAAACGCCGCAATCTGTCCAGAAGGGCTAGGCCGTAATTGTCTTCACGCAAGTCTCTGGTGACCGCTTTTGCGGACATGAGCTGGTTGACTTCCTGTAGGGCAATCAGGTCATAGTCCTTCTCTGCAATGGTCTGAGCAAGAATGTCGAGTTTGGCTTCTTGATCCTCTTCCAGCCAGGCATGAACGTTAATGGTCAGTAAGTGCATTTCCCCTCCTTCTGTAAAGCGTTTTCTTTTGATAGTCTTATTGTAACGGAAACGTTTGAATTTGTCAAATGTTTTCCGTAACAATTTTATATGTTTTACGGAAAAGTCGAGTCGGTTATCAAAATACTGACCTTTAGTACACTTTGTGCTATACTATAGTCGAATGAAGAGCTTTCAGACAAGGAACTGAGGGCAGGCCTAGAGGGTGTTCTAGGTTGGAAATAAAAGGCTGGGCTCAAGTCCAGCACCACCTTTCAATATTAGTGTCAACAGCTCAACGCAGTGGTTGATTGGCAGATTTGTTCGTGTTTAACACTTCAAATCTGGCCTAATCAACTGTTCGGGGGCGGGAAGACGAACACTTTTTTGAATGGTTGAGTTCTTTCTCGCTCCCACTTTCGTAGAGTACGGCAAGCCCAAAGTAACGAAATATCAAAGCTAATTCAAATGACTATATCAGTAAATAGGAAGACCAGGAAGCGATACGATGAGTAAGTATAAAAAAGTCTACACTGACATCAAGGAAAAAATTGAACAGGATATCTGGAAGGCCAACCAGGAACTACCGACCGAAAATGAGCTGATGGACATCTACTCCTATTCCAAGGACACCATTCGCAAGGCCCTATCTCTCTTGGAAATGGACGGCTATATCCAAAAACGCCAGGGGCGAAACTCCATCATTTTGGATCATCACTTGGTCCGCAAGCCCTATCTGTCTGAACTAAAGACGGTGAGTGAGCTCAACCGTTCCTCCCACCATGACATTTCCACCCAGCTAACTGCTCTTTATATTGTACAGGGAGTGGAGCCTGCTATGAAGGAGCTGGAGGTGGATGAAAAAAACGACCTCTATCGGGTCGGTCGGGTCCGCACTATTGACGGCGAACGCTTGGAATATGAAATCTCCTACTTCGACCGTAGGATTGTCCCCTATCTCAACAAGGAAGTCGCTGAAAGCTCTATCTATCGCTATTTAGAAGAAGACCTGGGCTTGCAAATCTCCCATTCTCGTCGGGAAATCTCCTTCCGCTTTGCGACAGAGGAAGAAAAATCCTTGCTAGACCTGGCAGGCTACGACATGGTGGTCTCCGTCACCAGTACCACCTACCTGGCAGACGGTCGCCCCTTCCAGTACGGCACCATTACCTACCGACCAGACAAGGTCACCTTTGTCTCTATGGCTAAACGGTAAAAACTACAAAAAGAATGTTCCCGCTCAGGAACATTCTTTTGTTTTAGATTACTTACTGTGCCAGATGTCTTGATTGTACTGTTCAATGGTACGGTCTGATGAGAAGAATCCAGCTTTGGCGATGTTGTGAACAACTTTCTTGTTCCAAGATTCTTGATCTTCGTAGTCTGCAAAGACTTGCTCTTTGACTTCAATGTACTCTGCCAAGTCAATCAAGGTCATGAACCAGTCTTTCGAAATCAATTCATGGTGCAAGCGACCAAGACGTTCTTCATTTCCAAGAGCAAGAACTTCATCGCTGACGATAAAGTCAACCGCACGTTTGATGTTGGCATCGCCGTTGTAGTAATCCGCAGATACGTAACCAGCCTTGTCGTACAAGTCGATAATGGTATCTGAATCCTTACCAAATGTATAGATATTGTCCATGCCAGCCAACTCTGCAATCTCAACGTTGGCACCGTCCATAGTACCAAGTGTCAAAGCACCGTTGAGCATGAATTTCATGTTACCAGTACCTGATGCTTCTTTAGAAGCCAATGAGATTTGCTCAGAAATATCTGTCGCAGGAATGAGTTTTTCAGCAACAGTAACGTTGTAGTTTTCTACCAAGTGAACGTTGAGGTACTTGCTGACTTCTGGGTCATTGTTGATCAACTCAGACAAGCAGAGGATCAAGTGAATGATGTCTTGGGCAATCACGTAAGCAGGGGCTGCCTTACCACCGAAGATAACAGTGATTTTACGTTTTGGCAGGTTGCCGTTTTTGATTTCAAGATACTTGTGAATCACATACAAGGCATTCATTTGCTGGCGTTTGTACTCGTGGAAACGCTTGATTTGTGTATCGATGATCGAGTTTTCGTCCAATTCGATACCCTTGTTATCTTTGAGGTAGCGTTTAAGAGCCAACTTGTTGTTGTGTTTGATTTCCGCCAACTTAGCATGAACTTCCTTGTCATCTGCAAAGGCAAGCAATTTCTCAAGTTTCGTCGCATCTGTCAAATACTCATCGCCAATTAATTCCTTGATGTAGTCAGCAAGGTCTTGGTTGGCAAATTCCAACCAACGGCGGAAGGTGATACCGTTTGTCTTGTTGTTGAATTTTTCTGGGTAAAGCTCGTAGAAAGCTTTCAATTCAGAGTTTTTGAGGATTTCTGTGTGAAGCGCAGCTACACCGTTCACTGAGTTAGAGAAGTGGATATCCATGTGAGCCATGTGTACACGACCTGATTCATCAATGATTTGGACTGCTGGGTCTTTAATTTCTGCACGAATAAGAGCATCCAATTCTTTGATAATATCAACCAAGTGCGGCACCACTTCTTCAAGGAACTCAAGTGGCCATTTTTCAAGGGCTTCCGCCAAGATAGTGTGGTTGGTGTAACCAGTCATATTCTTAACGATGGCAACTGCTTCCGCAAATTCAATACCATGTTTTTCAGTCAAAAGACGGATCAACTCAGGAATCACCATTGATGGGTGAGTATCGTTGATTTGCACATAAGCGTAGTCAGCCAAGTCATGCAAGTTTGAACCGCGCTCAATTGCTTCATCAATCAAAAGTTGAGCAGCATTTGATACCATGAAGTATTGTTGGTAAATGCGGAGCAATTCACCATTTTTATCTGAATCATCTGGGTACAAGAAGAGGGTCAAGTTTTCTTGAATAGCCGTCTTGTCAAAGCTGATGCCATTTTCAATCAAGCCATAGTTGACAGACTGGATATCGAATAAGTTGAGGTAGTTTTTAGTGTCTTTCTTGTAACCAAGGATGTCCAAACGGTCCAATTTAGATGTTAATGTAAAGTTTTTGAAAGGTACATCATAGCTGATTGTCGTTGGAATCAACCAAGAATCGTTTTCAATCCAGAAGTTTGGCTCTGCATCTTGTTGGTTGTCCTTAAAGACTTGTTTGAAGAGACCACAGTGGTAGTTAAGACCAACACCCTCACCGTTGATAGCAAGTGTTGACATAGAATCCACGAAGCAAGATGCCAAACGGCCAAGTCCACCGTTACCAAGTGACGGTTCAGGTTCCACGTCTTCAACTTGTGCCAAAGACTTGCCAGCCGCTGCCAATTCTGCCTGAATGTCCTTGTAAACACCCAAGTTGATCAAGTTGTTTGACAAGAGTTTACCGATAAGGAACTCTGCTGAGATGTAGTAAACCTTGCGTTTACCAGTGTTTTTTGGCATATCTGCCGCTGACAATTTGACATAGTTGAGCAACTGAAGATAGATTTCTTCATTGGTCATATCTGCTAATTTCTTGTTGGCCTTGCTTTCTGCAAATGTTGTAAAGTTAATCATGGTTTTCATTTCCTCGTTGATATAGTAATGTCATTTTGGTTAAGAAGTCTTTGCGTTCTTGGGTTAAATCGTCAGGATTCATGCGCCACTGCCAGTTACCACCTATGGTCGAAGGTGTATTCATACGGCTATCCTCACCTAAATCCAGAATATCTTGCATGGTAGCGATTGCTGTATCACTAACTGTCGCAAAAAGAACACGAAGCATAGCCTGGCTAACCTTTTCAATTGGCTTGCGGTGAGTATAAGCATCGACATATTCTTGTTGTTCTGGCTCAAGATTATGATACCATCCATTGACCACCTCATTATCGTGGGTACCTGTATAGGCAACCGAATTTGGAATACAACGATGCGGGGCATCAATGCTCTTTCCAGTCACGTCGAAAAAGCCAAATTCTAGAATTTTCATGCCCGGATATCCGCAGTCTGCTAGAAGCTTACGAGCCTTAGCATCAATATTTCCAAGGTCTTCTGCAATAATCGGCAAATCACCTAGAGTTTCCTTAACAGCTTTGAAAAGAGCATAGCCTGGACCTGGTTCCCAAGTACCGACTTTAGCTACTTCTGCATCTCCTGCTACCTGCCAGTAGTCTGAGAAGCCTTTGAAGTGGTCAATCCGCAGTACATCATAAAGTTTAAAACTTTCGTGAATGCGATAAATCCACCAATTGTAGCCTGTTTTTTCATGTTCTTCCCAATTGTAAATAGGATTACCCCAAAGCTGACCATCTTCAGAGAAGTTATCTGCTGGAACACCTGCAACATAAAGCGGCTTACGCTCACTATCTAGTTTGAAGAGCTGTGGTTTGGTCCAAACTTCTACACTATCAGCCGAAACGTAAATGGGCATATCTCCGATAATCTTGATGTGGTTTTTATTAGCATAGTCTTTCAACTGCTTCCACTGACTAAAGAAGAAATATTGGGTCACTTTAAAGTAGTCAATTTGCTCTGCTAAGTCCAAGCGGTATTTTTCGAGTACTTCTTCATTGCGAGCAACAACTTTTTTATCTTCCCACTCCTGAAGAGCCTTGTTTCCAAAATGTTCTTTGATAGCCATAAATTCAGCATAATCAGTCAACCAAGAAGAGTTAGCTTTTTCAAACTCTTGGAAGGCCAATTTGCCTTTGTCATCGCTCAAGAAATTTTTGACTGCTCTTTCCAAGATAGGACGACGTGCTTCATAGATTAAAGCATAATCCACTTGCTCTGGATTATCTCCGAAATTAACATCCTGGTAATCAAAATTTGCTAGAAGATTTTCCTCTGCTAAAAGGTCAAAGTCAATCAGATGGGTATTTCCTGCAATGGCAGAAAAAGATTGGTAAGGAGAATCCCCGTAACTTGTCGTTGTAAGAGGGAGAATCTGCCAATAGGTCTGCTTGGTTTCTACCAAGAAATCAACAAAGTCATAGGCAGACTGTCCAAAAGTTCCAATACCAAACTTCCCTGGGAGTGAGGTGATATGCATTAAGACGCCACTAGTACGATTGGTCATAAAATAAGTCCTTTCTGTCAGTTACAGTTATAGTTTAACGCAAGCGGTTGCATAAGTCAAGCCTAAACACAAAAAAATCCGAGATTTTCTCAGATTTTTTCTTCACGGCTCAAGTCACACACCGATTCTCTCTCTTTGAGAAGAAAAGGAATAACCACTCGTTCCGTATGTGTCAGCTTATTCTCAACCATATCTAAAAGGTGTGATAAACTAGAACGCCCAAGACTCTTAACGTTGATATCAAAAGTCGTCAAGTAAGGATGCATGATTTTAGCATAAACCGAATTATTAAAAGAAATGAGCGACATGTGTTCAGGCACATTAATTCCTCGAAATGATAAAAATTGCATAATTCTAAGCGCCAGCATATCATCAATAATAATCATGGCAGTCACCTTTGTATCTTTAATAATCTGATAAAAGCGTTCCACAGACTCCTCATCTTTACGATCAAAGAGGACAGCTTCATGAACTTCAAGTCTAGACTTGATGATCCCCTTTGTATAACCAAGATAGCGTTCTGAGAAAATCTCACTAGTCAAATCGTCCGTTACAAATAAAATCCTATCATGACCCTTTTCGTGGAGATAATTAACCGCCGTTTTTGACATCAGTTGGTTATCGTTGTCAATATAAGTCACTTCATTTTCAAACTCTTCTGGCTGCCCAACAATGACAAATGGAATATTATTATTCATTAAATAATGACGTACAGGGTCATTTGTGGACGAATAAAGCACAATAAAACCATCTACCAATCGTTGCCGATACATGAGTTCTACTTGTTTTTGAAGTTCAATAACACTGGTGCCTGTCGCAATCGATACTGTGAAATCACGTTTTTTCGCTTCGTCATTGATAACCGTTAAAATTTCCATGAAGAAGGGATGACTGACACGTTCCTCATTTGACAAGGGGGGAAAAATGACGCCCACAGCATGTGTGAGGCCGCTCGCTAACATCTTGGCAGCTACGTTTGGAACATAGCCCAGATCTTGCATAGCTTTTTTGACACGATCTTTTGTTTTTTGAGAGATGGTCGAACTATCTTTCAGAGCGCGGCTAACTGTAGAGGGATTGACCCCTGCTCTCTCGGCAACATCCTTAATTGTAACCATAGCAGCTCCTTTCGTCTACTTTTTATCCCTAAATCCTGTACGATAAAGGACTAACATCAATACCAATAAAGTACCAAAAACTTGAATATTCATCAATAAAATAGGATTATCAACAAGCCCCATCCCAGCAGCCACAAGGGCCAACAAACTCGGTAATCCCATACAATTGACCAAAAGGCCTAGGCATTCTCCAAAAGTTCTCAAATCAAAAATCTTAGCTTTTCTAGTCACATATAAGGTAAGGCTTCCTGCCCCCAAAAGAAGAAGAGTTCCAACATAGAGAAGCGCTGTATAAACCATCATCAAAAAGAGAAAAACAAGAGGTTTGTGACTTGAAAACCACTGATTATTAACAAAGGCTCGAACATCTTTAGCCGTTTTCAAGGTCGACAAAGCCTTATTTCCAGATAAGGGGGCTTCTAGCACTTGGCCGTCTGGATAGGAAAACAGCCACCTATCTTCTTTGAGTAATAAGACATATTTGCCATTCTTAAGTGCAACCTCTTCTAGCTCTTTGCTCGGTAAGACAGCTATCAGAGATTCTTCTGTCTCAGAAAACTGGCTAGTTCCTGTAAAACGCCCGTCTTCAATACTACCTTCTTGTAAGGTATGGTAGGTTTCGTTCGTAACAGAAGCAAGACCTCGCGTCACAATCCTTTCCATATCATAAGTTTCAAGCTTAGCGTAATGAAGACTGACAGGAAATAAAATCAAACTATTGAGAAAGATGACCAGCACTAATACCTGCCACCACTTATAAGAATTGCGACCATCAAAAATCTTTCTGGGCTTTATCATATGCCCAAAATAAGAAAAGGGAAATGGCACTTTCATCGTCTGGCTCCTTTCAAGTTCTAATCATAATAGTAAGCACCTATGTGTTTACCCAACAGCATAAGTGCTTTCTAAGTCATAAAAGTTCCTAACCTTTAGTTCCCCCATTGGTCAAACCAGAAACGAAGTTCTTTTGTAGGAAGAAGAACAAGACAGAGATTGGAACAGCAATCAGAATAGCTCCCGCCGCAAACAGCGTCACTCTTTGGTTTTTAGCATCTGAGATGAAGGTTTGTAGACCTACTGCTACCGTGTAATTTTCTGGTGAGCGCAACAAGAATTTTGATAGCATGTAGTCCCCAAATGGTCCCATAAATGCCCAGAGTGCTTGTACAGCAATCATAGGACGTACCAATGGAAGTACAATCTGATAAAAGATTCGGAAATGCCCTGCACCATCTAGCTTAGCTGATTCATCGAGGTCGTAAGGCACCGTATCAAAGTAACCTTTCATCAACCAAGCATTCATCGGAATCCCTCCACCCACATAGATAAGGATAAGGAACCAATATTGGTTGAGAGCATTAAATAGCCAAGCCATTACAAAATAAGCTGTCAAGGCTGCCATTGTTGGCACCATCTGAATAATCAAGAAAAACATCAGACTCTTCTTGCGACCGATAAAGTTATAGCGACTGTAAGCATATCCAGTCAAGGTAATGACAGTCACTTGAATCGCCATCGTCAAAACAGCTACAATCAAGGTATTAAGATACCATTTTCCATATAAGGTGTCACTGAACAAACGCTCAAAATTTGCAAAGGTCCATTCAGTAGCAAAATCTAAGGTAAAGGCTGTTACATTTCCTGGACGAAAAGCTGAGCTAATGGTCACCGCCAACGGAAATAGAATAATGACTGATAAGACTGCTAAATAAAAGTAAGTCCAGAATTGTGTCCAGAAACGTTTCATTTTTAGTGAATTTGTCACACGAGGTTTCGTCATTTATTTATCCCCCATATCAAAAGCATTGAATTTCTTAAAGCTAATCAAAGACACCGAAATAACAATCAATGAAATGACCAAGGTCACCGCTGAAGCCATTGAAAATTGTGGCGATGTTTGAGTTGTCAATTTATAAATCCATGAAATCAAAATATCCGTCGCACCTGCACCTCCACCAACAGAACCTGGTCCACCGTTGTTAAAGAGGTAAATGATGGAGAAGTTGTTAAAGTTGAAGGTGTATTGTGAAATAAAGGTTGGTGCTGCAACAGCTAGAACCATCGGGAGGGTAATCTTACGGAATTTTTGCCATGCGGTTGCCCCATCTACTGTCGCCGCTTCGTAAAGGTCTGCTGGAATAGATTGTAAAATACCAGAAACCAAGACATAAATATATGGGAATCCTAACCAACCTTGAATCATGATCAAGGCTATTTTGGTAAAGGTTGCATCCGTTTTCCAAGGAATAATACCAAAATCAAGGAATGGGAGAAGTTTTTCAATAAATGGAAGAACTTGAACGTTCATCGCTCCGATAGAGTCATTAAAGAAGTTACCAAAACTCATGATAGAGATAAAAGCTGGAACCGCCCAAGGCAAAAGGAAGATAACCCCAAAAATACGTTTCCCTTTGATAAAGGATTGGTTAGCAATAATAGCTGTCGCAACTCCGATGACAATTTGAAGTGTCGATGCAGCAAACGTCCAAATAAACGTCCAAGACAAAACGGATCCAAAAGCCTTGCGGAAAGTGCTCAAGGATACCATATTAACAAAGTTTTTACCGCCAACCCAATCCAATAGTTTTTGTGGTGGAATGTGACGGAAATCATAGTTTGTAAAGGCAATAAAGAGCGTTACAACAACCGGGAAAACAATCGCAAATGCCATTGCTAGATAGGCTGGAATAATCAGCAAATAAGGAAAACCATTTTCATAAATACTGTTCAAGGTTTCCTTAAAGGTCATCGGAACTTTTTCGCCTCGATTCAAACGTTCCGCAGTTTGCTTGGCATCTCTCATACTTGCCGCATGAATGATAACAGTGACCAAGGCAACAATCAATTGCATTGAACCTTTAATCAAAAGAAATAGCGAGTGGTCGACCATAGGCTTATCACCTAATGTTACCAAACCTACCAATGATGGGATCCCAAAAGTTACCCATTCAACAATTTCCAACAGGAAAAATAATCCTAGCAAAAGCGCTTTGGCTTTTTGCCCATTATACCATTGTCCCAATCCAGGGATAATTCCCAAAAGCATTGCTATTGTGGGATTTTTTGTTGTGGTTGACTTTGTCATAAGTCTAATCCTTTCTTAACTAATCAGCATGAGTTGCACTTTTTAATGACAGCAACTCTTGTGAGAGTGGAGACGCGCTATGTTTGATAATCACAACTCCATATGTTCCTAGTTTACCATCTTTTAAACCGTGTGAAAAGAGGACATGGCCTTCTGGGAGGTCTTTTAAAACGTTTTCATCATTTAGATACAACATAATGTTATCTCCTAAATAGGCTCGTTCTAATTGAAGGAAGTCTCCCGAGGTAATCAGACGTGTCTCACCTTTTTGTAAGGCTAATTCATTTTGCCGCAATTGTAGCAAACAACGTACTTGTTGCCACAAGGGATTATTTGCATCTGCTTTTTCCCAAGGCATACCTCTACGACAATCAGGATCATAGTCGCCTTCTAAAGCAACTTCTGTCCCATAGTAGATACAAGGACTTCCCTCAAAAACCATGAGGAGTGCTAGAGCTGCCAAGAACTTGTCGTGGTCTCCCTTGAGTTGAGTGATCAAGCGATGGGTATCGTGAGAATCTAGCAAATTCAAATTCATACGATTCACTTGTCTAGTATATTGCATCAAAATCCCCGTCAAATCTGATGCAAAATCTTCTTTTGTGAAGGCTTCATCCATCAAAAATGAGATGACTGAGCGACTGAATGCGTAATTCATTACACTATCAAACTGGTCGCCTTGTAAGTAGGACGACGCTTGGTGCCAATTTTCCCCTATGATAATGGCATCTGATTTTATCCTTTTTACCTCAGCTCTGAAGCGTCTCCAAAAGTCATGAGAGACTTCGTCAGAGACATCTAGTCGCCAACCGTCAATGTCGACTTCTGTCATCCAAAAGCGTGTAATATCAAGGAGATAGTGCTGTACTTCGGGGTTTGACGTGTTCCATTTAGGCATACTTGATACACTAGCAAAAGTCTGATAATTCAGTGGTTTTGCTTGCGGAAAATCACCGTCAATCATAAACCAGTCGTAATACCTTGAAGCTCTGCCATGCGCCACGACGTCTTGAAACTCTGGAAGCAAGTCACTTGAGTGATTAAAGACAGCATCTAAAACAATGCGAATCCCTCGCTTATGTGCCTCTGTCACTAGCTCCTTCAAATCTGCCTTATCTCCAAAATGAGGGTCAACCAAGTAATAGTCACTAATATCATATTTATGGTTTGAGAGGGATTTGAAAATTGGCGTGAGATAGATAGCACCAATACCTAAATCTTCTAAATAATCCAGTTTTCTTGTAATACCTCTCAGGTCGCCTCCTGCAAAGCTACGTGGCTTAGGCTTTTCCGACCAAGCCATCGTCACATGTGGTTTAGTCCGGTCATCTCCTATCGCAAAGCGATCAACAAAAATTTGATAGAAACTTCCTTGGCTGGACCAAGTCACTTCTTTGTGAACATCAATAGCATTGATGTAGGGCATTTGAAAATAGCTTTGGTAGGCACCGTCAAAATCATAACCTGAGGTTAAGCCAGTCTCACTATAGTAGAGCGACTCCCCTTCATGATGAATATGAAAAACATATGCTAACCGAGTATCTGATAAGGTCAGTGTCACTTGAAAATAAGCATAACGCCGATCAGAGCCAAGATAAGTCAGCGGTGCTTCTTTGTGTTTTTTAGCAAATTGGTATTTATTGCCATAGACCAATGTTACTTGGGATTTTTTATCTGCTTTTGCCATTCGCAAACGAATCACCAAGGAATGCTCGTCAAGTGCAAAACAATAGTGAGAGTCTGACTGGTGAAAAATGGCTTCTCTATTCATTAAATCTCCTTTATTTCTAGCTTCTTATCTCCTTACTTCAGCCTTGAAATAAAGAGATAAAAAGCTGAACAGATCGTTCTGAACAGCTTTTCATGTTAGGATTATTCAGCGTATTTCTGTTCGATAGCTTCTTTAATAGTCGTTACTGCTTCTTTAGCAGCTTCTTCTGCTTTTTTGTTTCCTGATGCTACATCAAAGAATAGTGTTGCTGCTGGCTCCCAAACTTCAGCCATTTGTGGAATATTTGGCATTGGTTGAGCGTCAGCAAATTGTGCGATAACAGCACTTGTCAATTCATTACCTTGTTTTGTAGCGTATTCACGCGCTTTAACGTTTGCAGGAATTTCTTGAGTTGCATCGTAGAAGCTTGATTGGTTTGCTTCATTTGTCACGTAGTCAAGGAATTTTTGTGCCACTTCTGCATTTTTGCTGTAGCTAGAAATAACCCATGCTTTACCGCCACCGAAGGCTTCATATTTTCCACCATTTGGTAGTGTTGGGATAACTGCTGCTCCCCAGTTCACTTTAGCTTCAGTCAATGATGCTGCTACCCAAGGACCATCAATAATAGCCGCTGTTTTACCTGATTTGAATTGCTCACCGATAAAATCACCAGCTTTGGTAGTATCTTGCATACCTTGTGGCCATGTGTCATACCAAGATTTAGCATAAGTCAACCCTTCAACAGCTCCGCTATTGTCAAGACCGATATCTGATGCGTCTGTACCATCTTTACCAAATACGTAGCCACCATAACCAGCTGTCAAGCCATAAGCATAGTAGAAGTTTGTCCAGTTAGCAAGGAAACCAACTGCTTTTCCGCTTTCGCCTTCAAAAGCGTACTTGCTATCTGCTTGAAGTGCCATCAACTCATCAAAGGTTTTTGGCGCTTCTGTAAGAAGGTCTTTATTGTAGTAAAGGATAAGGCTTTCAATAACCGCTGGCGCACCATATACAGTGCCTTCCATTGTTACCAAGCTCTTAACAGTATCATCGTACTCAGCTTCATTGCCAAGTTTAACTTCAGCGATTTGTCCTTCTGAACCAAGTCCACCAACGCGGTCATATGGTGCCATCATCACATCAGGAGCTGCTCCTGTAGGACCATCTGTAGAAAGCTTGTCAAGCGTCTCAGTCATGCTTTCTTCTTTGACTTCAATCTTAACGCCATTTTCTTTTTCAAATTTTTCTTTGATTGAATCAATATATTTTGTATAACCTGTATCTACTGATACAACCAATGTCTGCTCATCTGATGACGAATCCGTTGATTTTTCTGATGAGCTACCACAAGCAGCAAGTGTCATTGCTGATGTCAATGTCACTGCACCAAAGGCAAACTTTTTCCAATTCCATTTCATAAATGGGTTCCTCCATAAGAGTTTTTATTTTTTACAAGACCAAGTATAGCAGATTCGAACGTTCAATGCAAGCGTTTTCTGCTCTATTTTTAAAAAATTTTTTAAAAGGCTTTCAAAAAACCTTTAAGCACTAACGGTTTTAAGGATAATTGCTTTTTTACCAATCCTTACTTTACCGTCAAAAACCTCTATATTATCACTATTTAAAAGATTTTCATATCGACCATCCGATAGCGGAACCTTGACATCTGCTTCCTGACATTTAAAGGAAAAGACACCGACAAGCGTTTGCTCTTTGGTCTGATAAGTTAAAACAAGCGTATCGTTTTCATCGTCCACTTGAAGGTCATACTCTGCTTGACTTGGAATGGTCTTTTTAAGCCTTGCAAGCTTGGAGAGTATCGGTGAAATATCCTGTCCAGACCAGTCAATAGGATCTTTTTCAAAAAGACTAGGAATCGTCACTGCTTTGTGTTCCTGACCATTATAAATAAGCACCGCTCCTTTTTGCAGGTAATTAAAGACTGTCCACTGCAACAATCGGTCATGGTTTGGCACTAAGTCCGCAACCCTACGGTTATCATGATTTTCTAAATTTCGGAGTTTGATATAGTTTGCTGGGAAAATGACCTCTTGTAAATTTAGCCGATTAATATAAGCTGACAAGGGTAAGCGTCCCTCCAAATACGCTACCCAAAGGTGACGAACATCATAATCATAGGCCATATCAAAAGCTTGGAAAATCTCCCCATCACTAAGAGCCGTCAAGCCCTGAGCACGCATGTGCTTGATAAAGTCTAGTTCTATGCTTTCTGAAAGCCAAATCACATCACCCTTGATTTTAGAGACTTCTTGACGTGCCTCTTGCCAAAATTCAAGAGGTAGTAAGGGCGCCACATCACAACGAAAACCGTCGACACCACGATTGATCCAAAGCTTCAACGTCTCTATCTGATAATCCCAAAGACCACGATTATTATAATCTAAGTCAATAATATCCGACCAGTCCCCGACGCGATTGCCAAAAGAACCGTCTGCTTTGTGATAAAACCACTCTGGATGCTCAGCAGCCAAAAAAGAGTCTGGCGAAGTATGATTGTAGACGATATCAATCATAACTTTCATATCACGCGCATGGATTTCTGCAACCAGCTCTTGAAAGTCTTCCAAGGTCCCCATCTCAGGAGAAACATCTCGATAATCTTTAATGGCATAAGGCGAGCCTACACTGCCCTTTCTTGCTACTTCACCATTCGGATAGAAAGGAAGAAACCAGATAATATCCGCTCCTAATTCCTTGATGCGATCCAATTCCTTAATGACCGCTTTAAAGGTCCCTTCTTCCGAAAAATTGCGGACATATAGGGAATAGATAATGGCCTGTCTCAAGTTAATATCTGTTTGTTTTGCCATAATAAGCCTCCTCTTCTAATCGTCATTAGTGTAGCAGACTTTCAATCGCTATGCAAGCGTTTTCTGTATTTTGACATAAAAAGCCGAGCGTTGCTCGACTATATTAATCTTCAATAAGCTGGATGTCTGCTCCTAAGGCAACTAGCTTTTCTATAATATTGGAATACCCACGAAGAATAAACTCGACATTTGCGATTTCCGTTTTCCCTTGAGCCATAAGACCAGCCACCACAAGAGCTGCTCCCGCGCGTAAATCCGTCGCCTTAACAGATGCTCCCTGTAGGCGATTCGGCCCCGAATAAACAATTCGACTGCCGACAACTTTAATATCCGCACCCATACGAGCCATTTCTGGTACATGGTTGACACGCTTTTCATAAATGGTATCAATGATTGTCCCGTGCCCTTTTGCCTTAAGTAATAATGGCGTTAGCGGTTGCTGTAAATCTGTCGCTAACCCTGGGTAGGGTGCTGTTTTTATCGTTACCGCCCTAAGATCCTTTTGCTCTTCCACAAAGATGCTGTCTTCTTCAACAGTCATCCGAACACCCATTTCATCTAATTTTGCGATGAAAGATTCTAGGTGTTCATAAAGCACATTAGTAATCCGAACGCCTTTACCGATTGCAGCAGCCATTGCAATGTAGGTCCCTGCCTCGATACGATCCGGGATAACTTGGTGACGTGTTCCGTGTAAGGTTTGAACACCTTCAATCGTAATCACATCCGTACCCGCTCCCCGAATACGAGCCCCCATGTTATTCAGTAAGGTAGCCACATCAATGATTTCAGGTTCACGCGCAGCATTTTCAATAACTGTACGACCTTCTGCTTTTGCAGCTGCAATCATCGTATTAATCGTAGCACCCACGCTAACCGTATCCATATAAATATGGGCACCGTGAATATGATGTCCTTCTGGAGCAGCAATTCTCATAGCATCTTCTTCATAGCTGATTGTAGCCCCCATAGCTTCAAAGGCTTTGAGATGCAAATCAATTGGACGCGGGCCTAAGTCACAACCACCGGGTAAGCCGACTGTCGCTTGACCGTAACGACCTAAAAGGCTTCCATAAAAATAATAGGAGGCACGTAAGCTGTTGATTTTACCAAAGGGCATGGGCATGTCCTTGACACCTCTTGGGTCAATCGTGAGCGTCTCACCCTCATGCTCGACACTGCCCCCCATTATTTCAATAATCTCAATGAGAGCATCGACATCACTAATAGCAGGGACGCCATCTAAGGTAACGACTCCGTCCGCTAATATAATCGCAGGAATCAGGGCAACAACAGAGTTTTTTGCTCCTGAAACAGCCACCTCTCCCGACAGTGGCTTACCACCGTTAATAACAATTTTACGCATAATAACTTTCACATTCTAGAATTCAACCTTATCATCTTACCATATTATATGCTATTTGACAAATTTACAGGTTGGCGATTGACACCGTTTTCATTTTTTGGTAAGCTATCTATGACCAATATGAGGAGGAATGGAGCCGTGGACAACTAAGAAACAAGATTGATTCTGTCACATAAAATAGCTCATCGACTAAAACCTTAAATCAAAAGGTTGAAAAAGGTCTTCCGTCTTAGCGGAGCTATTTAAAAAGATACTACCTGATCAAGTTTGTTTTTTAGTGCGCTCTTATCTCTTTACTTCGAGGCTTTTTTGCTGTGCTAAAAACTCTTTACTTGATACAGGTAAAGAGTTTTTGTCTGCTACTGAACAGGGACACAAAAGGAGCACAGCTATGTTACAACTTCAAGACCTCACCATCAAACACCAAAAGGACTTAAGAACCTTGATCCAGAATCTGAATATCGTCGTCAATACTGGCGACAAGTTAGCGATTATCGGTGAAGAAGGGACCGGAAAATCCACTCTGCTACAGTTTCTCCATCAGCCAGATGCTACAAGCACTTATTTTAGTTGCAAAGGAAACATGACCAATCACTTTAAGCATGTGGCCTATCTTCCTCAGCACCTCCCCAAAGCCATAAAGGGCATGACTGTCAACGATTTTCTCTATCAAGAAGCAGATGATCACCTCATGGATCTGAATTTGCTGTATCGTTTGGCAACTGATCTCGAGCTTGATTTGGCGACTTTTGAAGCCAAGCATCAACTCTTAGCCAGCCTATCAGGCGGTGAAAAGTTAAAACTTCAGCTAATCAAACTGCTCAGCTATGAGCCTGATCTCATTCTTCTCGATGAACCGTCTAACGACTTGGATCTGGATACCTTACGTTGGCTGGAGCGCTTTATTAGCCAAAGCCAACAAACCATCATTTTTATTTCTCACGACGAACAATTTTTAGAAGCTACAGCAACAGCCATTCTGCATCTCGAATTAGTCAAAAAACGTAGGGAGGCCAAGGCAACTTATCAAAAGATGGATTATGCTAGCTATAAGATTTGGCGGAAGAATACTTTTGAAAAGCAACTCCAGATTGCCCATAAAGAACGTGATGAATACGCTAAGAAAAGTGCTAAGAATAAACGCATCCAGCAGCGTGCCCAACACCAATTACGAACCACTAAAAATAGTGCTATTGGCCGCATCCTTGCGAAAAAGATGCATGCCCTTAAAGGACAGGAGCGCCGATTTGACCGAGAAAGGGAGAACTTTACAGACATTCCTGATAGCGATGATTTTATCAATCTCTTTTTCTCTCACATCACTCCCCTGCCTCATCGTAAACTTATCCTCAATTGGGAAGGTCGGCATTTATCGACAGGGCAAACAGTCAATTTACAGGTATTTGGACAAGATAAACTGGTCATCACTGGGAAAAACGGCATTGGTAAAACCTTACTGCTAAAGGCTATCCTTGCCGATTTGACAGCGCGAGCTGATGTCCGTCTAGGCTATATGCCTCAGGACTACGAAGATAGCCTAGATGGTCAATTATCTGCGCTAGCCTTTCTCAGTCAAAAGACCTCTGAAGAAAAAGCGCGAACCTTACTAGCCAGTCTCAAGTTTACCCGTGAAGAAGTCACTCATCCTCTGCTAGATTTATCAGGTGGGCAAAAGGCAAAACTCTTCTTTGCCAAGATGGTTTTAGAACGGGCAAACGTCCTCATTTTGGACGAGCCCACCAGGAATTTCTCACCCACCTCACAACCGGAAATCAGGAAATTATTAATCAATTTCCCAGGAGCAATTATTTCCGTCTCTCACGACCGAAACTTTATTGATGATGTTGTCAATAGGAAGCTCCAGCTAACTGAGGATTCATTGAATGAACTGAGTAATATATAAAAGGAGCGGCACTAGGCCTGCTCCTTTTCTTGTTCTTTGGCTAATTTTTCACGCTCTAGGCGAAATTTACGATTAGGATTGAGAAGGGTAAATAGCTCTTCTAACTTTTCTGCATTCCAAACATCAGCTGCTGAAATAAAATTCCCATCCTTATCCTTAAAAGATATTGGTTTATCTCCCATCATCAACTCCTCTAGTCAATCAGATTTTTCCCTGTTATCAAAGGCAAACAACGGCTGCTTTACAGGTGCCGTTAATCGACAAATTCAAATTCAAAGTTACCGATACGAACAATATCTCCATCTTTGGCACCACGCTCGCGAAGGGCTTCATCAACACCCATCCCACGCAATTGGCGCGCAAATTTCATGATGGACTCATCGCGTTCCATATTCGTCATGACAAAGAGACGCTCCAACTTCTCACCGTAAAGCACCCAAGCAGCGTCGTCATCTCGAGTAATCTCAAAAGGACGCTCATCTGCACTAAAGCCATAGTAAGCCTCATCATCTTGCATGTCTTCTTCGCTGTAAAGTAGGAATTCCTCTGTCCGATCAAGTAGCTCTGCTGTTGCTTCCAAAAGATTATCTAAGCCTTGATGGGCTAAAGATGAGATAGGGAAAATCATAGGTTGCTCGTCAAATTCATCGTAATTAGCAGCCAATTTTTCCTTGAAAATCTTAAGGTTTTCTTCTGCTTCTGGCATATCCATTTTGTTAGCCACAATAATCTGAGGACGTTCCATCAGTCGAAGATTGTAAGTCTCAAGTTCAGTATTAATCTGCACGTAGTCCTCATAAGGGTCGCGACCTTCTGAAGCCGACATATCAATAACATGCAAAATCACTCGCGTCCGCTCAATGTGACGGAGAAACTGTGTTCCCAAGCCTATACCCTGCGATGCCCCTTCAATCAAACCAGGAAGGTCTGCCATGGCAAAACTTTCTCCCGACTTAGTACGCACCATGCCAAGGTTAGGCACAATTGTGGTAAAGTGATAGGCTCCAATTTTAGGCTTAGCAGCTGATACCACGCTTAGGATCGTAGATTTTCCAACAGATGGGAAGCCAACCAACCCTACATCAGCAAGAATTTTCAATTCCAATTCAAGCTGACGCTCTTCCCCAGGTTCACCATTTTCAGCAATTTCTGGGGCAGGGTTTCGCGGAGTTGCAAAACGGATATTACCACGACCACCACGACCACCACGTGCGATGACAAATTCCTGACCATGCTCAACAAGATCCGTCAAAACCTTACCTGTCTCCGCGTCACGAACAGTTGTCCCTTGTGGCACAAGGACAATCAAATCCTTTGCGCCTTTACCGTGCATCCCTTTTGTCATGCCTTTTTCGCCATCTTGCGCCTTAAACTTGCGATTATAGCGGAAGTCCATCAGCGTACGTAAACCTTCGTCTACTTTAAAGATGACTGAGCCACCTTTACCACCATCACCGCCCCAAGGACCACCATCAGGCACATACTTTTCACGACGAAAAGCCACCATTCCATCTCCACCACGACCAGCTTTAACACTGATTTTGGCAGTATCTAAAAACATTGACATAATTTACAATTTTAAAGGACTTCAATCCCATCATTAACGGCTAACTTTCCCGCTATGAACCAAAAAATTAATCCGTGTCAGAGCACGCATCTCGTCCTTCTTTCCTTTCTCTTTTCTTGATAAAAAGCAGAGCTTCTGCCCTGCTATTATCATCATTCAACTACCTTGAAAGAATATTGATGGCACTAAAAATCACTCCTCCAAGAGTGATAAAAATCATCAAAAGCACAACAAATTGTACTAAAATTTCGAATGCCGTTTTTTTACGCTTACCATTGTCCCCAAAGGCCATGTTCGTTCCTCTTCCTTGCTTAATACTTATCTATCTTACCATGAAAAGAGGCTTTAGGCAAACAATTGACCAGATTTTCCGTTGAGAATTTTCTTATATTATGCTAAAGTAAAAGGGTATCTATAAACACACAAAAAGGAGTTTTTCATGGTTTTACCTCATTTTGAAGAAAATTTAAAGAAATATGCAGACCTGCTTATTGTTAAGGGACTTGGTGTCAAAAAAGGCCATACCATTATCATGAATGTCGATGTGGAACAGGCTCAGTTTGCCCGTCTTTTGGTTCAATCTGCTTACGCCCATGGTGCGGCTGAAGTGGTGGTTGACTACCTAGATGACAACATCACTCGGGAAAAATTACTCCATGCCGATGAAGACCGCGTGGTTAATGTGGCTGATTATGTTGTGGCTAAGTCTGATTACTTCTTGGATAAAAAAGCTAGCCGTCTCTTTATCCGTTCTTCTGACCCAAATGCTTTTGCTGGTGTTGATCAAGACCGTTTGTCAAAAGCGCAACAAGCGACTTCTATGGCACTATCTAGACAACGTGAAGCCACTCAAGCAAACAAGGTCAGCTGGAATCTCGCAGCCGCTGCTGGCAAAGAATGGGCAGCTCTTGTCTTTCCAGATCTTGCGACTGAGGAAGAACAAGTCGATGCGCTTTGGGATGCTATCTTCAAGCTAAATCGTGTCTACGAAGCAGATCCAATCAAAGCTTGGGATGACCATCAAGCAAATTTAGTGGCAAAAGCAGAGCTCCTCAATAAATACCAATTTGATGCCTTGCATTACACCGCACCAGGTACTGACTTGACCCTGGGTATGCCTAAAAACCATCTTTGGGAAGCAGCTGGCTCAGTCAATGCTCAAGGAGAAGAGTTCATCGCTAACATGCCAACAGAAGAAGTCTTTACAGCGCCAGATTTCCGACGTGCGGAGGGCTATGTGTCATCCACAAAACCACTCAGCTACGCTGGAACAGTTATCGAAGGCATGAAGTTTACCTTTAAAGACGGTCAAATCACAGAAGTGACTGCTGAAAAAGGGGAAGAAACTATCAAAAAATTGGTGGAAGAAAGTAAAGGAGCACGCGCTCTTGGTGAGGTTGCCCTTGTACCACATAAAACACCAATTTCACTATCAGGTCTAACCTTCTTTAACACCTTATTTGATGAAAATGCTTCAAACCACTTGGCTATCGGTCAAGCCTATGCCTTTTCAATCGTCGGTGGTACTGAAATGACTCAAGAAGAACTAGAAGCTGCTGGACTTAACCGTTCGACAGCACACGTTGACTTCATGATTGGTTCAGAACACATGGATGTCGATGGTATCACTGCTGATGGGCAGGTTGTTCCTATCTTCCGTGGCGGTGAGTGGGCTGATTCTTTTAAATAAACCTATCACACTAAACTCCAGACCTCTACAGGACTGGGGTTTTCTATTGTCATCGAGAATCTGAGTTTCATCGCATCCATTATCTTTATTGACGATCGATAAATCTCTAACTAATCTTCGTGGGTTACTGGCACAAGAAAAGCACCCCAACCGTTAGATGTTATGCCTAACCTTTGGGGTGCCCTTTTAAATAAATAGCCTTTTATTATAAAATGTTATCAAAAGTATCTCTGACCTCTTTAGGCCAAACACTGGACTGAACCTCTCCGATGTGTTTTTTACGAAGCAAGAACATGGCTAGACGTGATTGACCAATGCCCCCACCAATAGACAACGGGAATTGACCATTTAAGAGTGATTTGTGCCACTCCAATTCAAGACGATCCTCATCCCCTGTAATCTTCACTTGACGTCTCAAGGCATCTTCATCCACTCGAATTCCCATTGAAGAAAGCTCAAAAGCAGTGCCTAACTGGTCATTCCAAACAAGAATATCACCATTTAGACCTTTATAGCCTCTCTCTGAATGACTTGTCCAGTCATCATAGTCAGGAGCACGGCCATCGTGTGGTTGCCCATCAGCCAATACACCTCCGATACCAATTAAAAAGACCGAGCCATATTCTTTACAAACTGCATTTTCACGTTCCTTTGGTGTCAAATCAGGATAACGCTCGACTAATTCTTCCGTATGGATAAAGGTAATTTGCTTTGGCAAAATGGATTCAATATCGTAGCGCGCTTCCACAGCTAGCTCCGTCAGACGAATCGCTTTATAAATTGATTCTACCGTTCTTTTCAGATAGGAGATATTGCGTTGCCCTTCTGGAATAACCTTTTCCCAGTCCCATTGATCCACATACACCGAATGAGTTGGGTCTAGTGAGTCTTCATCTGGACGCAGTGCCTTCATGTGTACAAAAAGCCCTTCTCCCTCATTGAAACCAAAACGAGCTAATGTATGACGTTTCCATTTGGCCAAGGAATGCACAACTTCAAAGGTATGATTTGGAATCAACTTAACCTTAACTGAAACAGGATTCTCAATACCAGAAAGATTATCTTGCATACCATCACCTACACGACTCAAAATAGGCCCTTGGACTTCAACTATTTCTAGCTTGTCCTTGAGGTATTGCGTGAACGTATTTTTGACAAAAGAAATCTCCTCTTGTTGGTGGATAAAGCTTTTTTCCATAAGTACCTCCTACTTGATTATAATACTCCAATTATACTCTCTTTGGTCTGAAAATAAAAGCCATTTTATCAGATTTTTGCAAAAAAGCATACGTTAATAAAGCATAACCCTACAATCAGACTCTTTTATCTTTCCAAATAACACTTAAAAGCGATGAATACTTCAAACGAAGAAGCCCCTCCTTATCGACTCAAAAATGAGCTAGTTAACCTAGCTCATTGTCATTCTATTATTTTCTTGTACAGGTTTGGCCGTCTATCTCGGAACAAGCCCCAAGCCAGTCGCTCACGTGCCCCTTTATCCAAATCGTAGGTTGCCAAAAGAATGTTTTCTTCTTCCCTGCCCGCTTCAGATAAAACGGCTCCTGTTTCATCTGTCACAAAGGAGGAACCGTAAAACTGCAAGCTTGATGATTGACCACCATTTTCCGTAGAGGGCTCTACTTCTTCCAAACCGATACGATTGGCTGCGATGACAGGCATAATATTGGCCGCTGCGTGTCCCTGCATGGTTCGTTGCCAGTGACCCTTGCTATCTGTATCCAGGATAGGCTCAGAGCCAATAGCTGTCGGATAAAAGAGGAGTTCCGCTCCATTTAATGCTAGGCAACGAGCGGTTTCTGGAAACCATTGGTCCCAACAGATACCGATTCCAATCCTAGCATAGCGGGTATTCCAGACCTTGAATCCAGTATTGCCCGGCGTAAAGTAAAACTTCTCCTGATAGTAATGGTCATCAGGGATGTGGGTCTTGCGGTAAACACCAAGCACAGTCCCATCTGCATCGATTACAGCGATTGAATTGTAAAGACTATTTCCATCCTTTTCATAGAAGGAAATGGGCAAAACCACCTGCAACTCTTTGGCTATAGGAATAAAGTGCTGAACTGCATCATTTTCCTCTACAGGTTTAGCATAGTCATAATAGTCATACTGGCGTTCCTGACAGAAATAGGGCCGCTCGAAGAGTTCGGGCAAAAGGATAATCTGTGCTCCTTGACCTGCTGCCTGCCTCACCAGACGCTCTGCAGTTGCCAGATTATCCGCTACCTCTTGACTGCACTGCATCTGCACAGCCGCCACAGTAACATTTCTCATTCTGTCTCCTTTCTAAAAGCAGGGATTTGCTGGGTAATACAATGAACATTTCCACCCCCCAGTAAGATGGATCGTGCAGGTATGCCGACGACTTTTCTGGTTGGAAATAGCGGAGCTAGTATCTCAAGTGCCACCGCATCATGCTTATCATCAAATTGCGGTACCAGGACCGCTCCGTTACTGATATAAAAATTGACATAGGAGGCCGCCAAGCGTTCGCCTGCCGTTCGTTCTTCTTCCCCCGCTTCATAGACATAGCCTGGCAAATCTTCTTCTGTTACCAAAATCGGCTGGCTAGGAATGGGCAATTTGTGAATGGTAAACCGACGTCCCTTAGCATCTGTGGCGTTTTCTAGGACTTCCAAGTCAGCCTTGGACATAGCATACTGTGGATCTGTCTCCTCATCTGTCCAAGCCAAGACTAGCTCAGCTGGGCCAACGAAGGCGGCTACATTATCAATGTGTTCATTGGTCTCATCCTGGTAAATCCCATAGGGGAGCCAGATGACTTTTTCTGCTCCAAGGCTATCTAACAAGACTTGCTCAATCTGGTCTTTGGTCAGGTGGGGATTTCGGCCTTGACTGAGTAGGCAGGACTCGGTGACAAGAATAGTACCTTCTCCGTCACTGTGAATAGCTCCGCCCTCAAGAACAAAGGGATGGGCATCATAGATAGGTAGACCAAGTGCTTGACTGAAACAATTAGCCACCTGATCATCGGCTGCATAGTCCTGATAGAGACCGTCATAGCTTCCGCCCCAGGCATTGAAAGACCAATCGACAGACAGAGCTCTGCCATTGCCATCCACTAAAATCGTCGGCCCTGTATCCCGAGCCCATGCGTCGTTTGTGGGAATGTCCAGATAGGTTACGTCATCACCCAGCATGGATTGGGCTTCCTCACGGTGAGCCTCATCTACCAAAAGATAGACCTGCTCGCTTTCAGCAATGGTTTTGATAACCTGGCTGAAGGCTTTTTTTGCCCCCTGACCATCGAAGGGCCATGAGCCAGGACGGGTCGGCCAAATCATGAGGGTCCCATGATGAGCCTCATATTCAGCTGGCATGCGGAATCCTGCTGCTTTGGGTGTTCCTATCATGATAACCTCCTCTTGAAATCATCATAGCCAAATTCCTTGATAATACGACAGTCACCTGTTTTATCCATGAGGGCTAGGCTAGGTAGTCCAATACCATTGAAGGTATTGTTTTTAACAAATGAATAGATGGCCATATCTTCAAAGTAGAGCCTCTCTCCAATCTCCACAGGCTTCTCAAAGGAATAGTCGCCGATGATGTCCCCCGTCAGACAGGTATTGGAAGACAGTCTGTAAGTATGGGACTTTTCACCAGCCTCAAAGCCATGGCGAAGCGGTGGGCGATAGGGCATCTCTAGGACATCTGGCATATGGCAGGTAGCCGATGCATCTAACACAAGCGTTTCAATGCCGTTTTCAACAATGTCCAATACTTCCGTCACCAAATAACCTGCATTGAGAGCAATGGCTTCTCCTGGCTCGATATAGACTTCTAGCTCATAGGTGGTTTGCATTCGTCGGATACAATCTGTCAAGACATCCAGTTTGTAGCCCTCACGGGTCACATGGTGGCCACCGCCCATGTTGAGCCATTTGAGATTATGAAGATAAGAACCGAATTTGGTCTCGACAGCATCCAAGGTGGTCTTGAGATCATCCGCATCTTGCTCACAGAGGGTGTGAAAATGCAGACCATCCACCAAGTCAAGCAAGTCTTCTGAAAACTGACTGATCCGAACACCAAAACGAGAGCCTGTTGCACAGGGATCGTAAAGAGCATGCTCGTCTTGAGTGGAGCATTCTGGATTGATCCGCAGACCAATACTCACTCCTGCTGCTCGGCATTTGTCCACGTGCTTACGGAGCTGACGCTCTGAATTAAAGACAATGTGGTCAGAAATCTCCAGAAGCTCATCCATGTCGCTATCCTTAAAGGCAGGAGCAAAGACATGGACTTCGCCGCCAAATTCCTCACGACCCAGCTTGGCTTCATAGAGACCTGAAGCAGTTGTTCCAGCCAAATATTGGCTAATCAAGGGGTAGGTGGCATACATGGAGAAGGCCTTTTGAGCCAAGAGGACCTTGCAACCTGTTTGGTCCTGAACGGACTTGAGAATTTCTAAATTTTTTACCAGCTTAGCCTCGTCAATGACATAGGCTGGTGTTGGGACTTGTTCTATTCTCATCTAGTCCACCAAAACAGGATTTTCTACTACCTGCCAAGGCAGACCATATTGATTGAGCAAGTCCATGAATGGATCTGGATCCAATTCTTCCAAGTTATAGACACCTGGTTTCTTCCAAGTCCCGTCCATAACCAGCTTGGTTCCAATCATAGCTGGCACACCAGTTGTGTAAGAAATAGCCTGTGAGCCAACTTCCCTGTAGCACTCTTGGTGGTCACAAACGTTGTAGATGTAAATGGTTTTCTCAACGCCGTCTTTAACACCAGTGAAAATACAGCCGATGTTAGTCTTGCCAACGGTACGTGGACCAAGGCTGGCTGGGTCTGGCAATAATGCCTTGAGGAATTGGATTGGCACCACTTCTTGACCATTGAAGTTGATTGGATCAGTTCGCAGGAGGCCAACATTTTCCAAACACTTCATGTGGGTCAAGTAAGATTGACCGAAGGTCATAAAGAAGCGAATGCGTTTGACACCTGGAATATTCTTAGCCAGGGATTCGATTTCTTCGTGGTGGAGGAGATACATATCTTTCTGACCCACTTCTGGGAAGTCATATTCTCGTTTGATCGACATAGCTTCGACTTCCACCCATTTGCCATTTTCCCAGTAGGAGCCTGGTGCTGAAACTTCACGCAAGTTGATTTCTGGGTTGAAGTTGGTCGCAAATGGATAACCATGGTCTCCACCGTTACAATCTAAGATGTCGATGTAATGAATTTCATCGAAATAATGCTTCAATGCGTAGGCTGAAAATACGCTGGTCACCCCTGGATCAAATCCGGATCCCAAAAGAGCGGTCAGCCCTGCTTTTTCAAAACGCTCCTTGTAAGCCCACTGCCAAGAGTAGTCAAAGTAGGCTGTAAAACCTTCTTCTGCACAGCGTTTTTCGTAAATAGCCCGCCACTCAGGGTCCTCGGTGTCCTCGCACTCATAGTTGGCCGTGTCGATGTAGTCCACGCCCGTCGCCAGACAAGCATCCATGATGGTCAGGTCTTGGTAGGGAAGGGCCACATTCAATACAGCTTTGGGCTGGTAGTTTTCGATCAAAGCGATTACTTCTTCTACCTTGTCCGCATCTACTTGGGCAGTTTCGATGTTGACGGAAGTTTTTCCTTCCAAGCTTGCTTTCAAGTCATCACACTTGGACTTGGTACGGCTGGCAATCATGACTTCCTTGAAGGTGTCTTCTGCCTGACAGACCTTGCTGATAGCTACTTGGGCAACTCCCCCACATCCAATCACTAATAAACGACTCATTATTTTTTCTCCTCTTCTTCTAAAATATCTTCAACATAACGGGGCAAGAGAAATGCTCCGATATGTAGGTTTGCTGTGTAGTATTCTGTGAACAACTGGCGTGCCTTCCATTTTTCCCGATTAAAATCATCGATAGGATGGTATTTTTTAGAGGCAAAGCCAAACAACCAATAACCTGCCGCACAGGTTGGAATATGGGCCTGATAAACCCGACTGATTGGAAAGGACTGACTGGCCTTTCGATGCATAGAGCGAAAGGCTGACTCATCCTCATCATAGAAAGGTGATCCATGCTGGTAAACCATGATACCGTCTTCTTTCAAAGCTCGGTAGGCATTGCCGTAAAATTCCTTGGTAAACAATCCTTCTGTGTGTCCAAATGGATCCGTCGCATCGTTGATGATGATGTCGTATTCATTTTCACAGTTGCGTAAGAAACGCAGACCGTCCTGCAAATAGACTTCCACCCGCTCATCTTCTAAGCCACTGGCAAAATCTGGGAAATACTGGCGACATACTTCTACTAGGAGCTCATCTGGCTCAACCACATCAATTCGCTCAATTTCAGGATACATACTGAAAACTTGGGCAACTCCGCCATCTCCCCCTCCCAAAATCAAGATTTTCTTAGGATTGGGATGGACTGCCATAGGAACGTGAGCAGCCATTTCATTATAGACAAAGTCATCGGCATCTGAAAAGAGGACACGGCCGTTGAGCGTTAGAATCTTCCCAAATGCTGGCGATTCCAAGACGGCAATATCTTGGTACTCACTTCTGCCTGCATAGAGCTGTCGGTTGGTACGAATAGATAATTTCACATCAGGTGTCTGTACTTCTGAAAACCACATTTCCATTAGCCCACCTCCTTGATAATATTGATATGATTGACATCTGGGTCTTCCGTTCCCTGAACAGAACAGCCTCTCTCCTTAGCAAAAATGATGTAATCAACAATTTCCTGGGTCACCCGTTCTCCTGGTGATAGGAGAGGAATACCTGGAGGGTAACACATGACAAATTCCCCGCAGACCTGACCAACTGCCTCCTGTAACGAGCGACTCTCCCGCTCAGCATAGAAGGCCTCTTGTGGTGATAAGACCAACTGTGGTTGGATATATTCGCCTGAAATCAAGTCTGAGCCATCTCGCGAATACAAACGCTTGATGTCAGCCAAAGCTCCCACTAGTCGCTCAATATCTTGCAGACGATCGCCGATTGAAATATAGGCCAGAATATTGCCAATATCACCAAATTCAATCTGAATATCGTATTCATCACGAAGGAGATCATACACTTCAATCCCCGTCAGACCGATACCTTGTGTATAGATGGATAGCTTGGTCACATCAAAATCATGAACAGTCTTTCCATCAATCAATTCCTTGGAATAGGCATAATAGCCACCGATTGCATTGATTTCACGGCGAGCGTATTCAGCCATTTCGATGACTTTTTCAAAGGATTCCTTGCCACGAAGGGCAAGATTTCTTCGAGAAATGTCCAAACTAGCCAGCAAAAGATAGGAAGCTGAGGTGGATTGGGTCAGGTTGATAATCTGGCGAACATATTCGACATTGACATCTGGCCCCACTAACAGTAAGGAGCTCTGCGTCAGACTCCCACCTGACTTGTGCATGGAAACAGCTGCCATATCTGCCTCCACATCCATAGCCGCCTCTGGCAATTGATCCGAAAAATGCAAATGAGCTCCATGAGCCTCATCTACTAGCACCTTCATACCCGCCTGATGGGCCATCTCTGTCAAACTTCTCAGGTCCTAGCAGATACCGTAATAGGTGGGATTATTGATGAGAACAGCCACGGCATCTGGATGTTCTTCAATCGCTTTTTGAAAATAATCCACTTCCAAGCCCAGAGCAATGCCGATTTGCTCCTGCACACTCATCTCCACATAGATGGGAATCGCACCGCACAAGACCAGGGCATTGAGAGCAGACTTGTGGACATTGCGAGGTAAAATGATTTTATCGCCCGCCTTACAAGTGGCCAAAATCATAGTCTGTACCGACGAAGTGGTTCCCCCAACCATAAGGAAGGCATGACTGGCTCCAAAAGCTTCTGCCGCTAGCTCCTCTGCTTCACGGATAATGGAAACAGGGTGTCCTAGATTGTCTAGGGGTTTCATTGAGTTGACATCGATTCCGACACACTTCTCACCCAGTAGTTCTACTAACTCTGGATTTCCCCGCCCCCGTTTGTGCCCAGGAACATCGAAAGGAACAATCCGTTTCTTCCTCAAGGTGACCAAACCCTCGTAAATCGGGGCTTGAGTTTGATTTTTCATGGAAAATCACTCCTTTGCTTGATTTGACTCCTCCTCTTTTTAACAAGTAAAAAGAGCAGGGAAAAATCCTGCTCTACAATCGCTATTGACGTTTTTTATTCTTCTCTTGAGTTTGTGTGCCTTCGTTTCCTACTCTCCAGTGCAAATATATACGTACTTTATTGACCGTTTCACAAGATGACGTGTGCTTTCACCACACTAAATTTGATACGAATTAGGAGCTAACTCCTAACATCAACTTATAAAATTCGAGCTTTTAACTCGATCAATAATGTGGCCTTTCAACCACGCTTCGGCATTCGACCCGCCTGTCCGTAGGCTTTGGTTATGATCAATAGCAGAGCTACTCATCCCATATAGGTCTGATATTTGCTAGAATAGGTTTAATAACTTTTCCTAGGCTCATTCATTCTATCACGAATGTTATGCTGACGCAAGTCAAAAATGTTCACTTTTTAAAAAAGTCCTTAACAATGATCCCCTTGATTTTCTAACTGGATATGTTTTCTGAATAAGGGAAAGAGAAGTTACTTGCGAATAAGCTTCACCACCGCCTCAACCGGTGTACTATTGTCCAAACTAATTTCTAAGTCTTCCTCAATGATTGGAAGCTTGAAATGAATGGCTTTTACCCAACGTCCTGCTTTATTTTTGTCATCATAAATTTCGACTTTTTCAATCAACATCTGACACAATCGCTTCTTGTCGATATCTTCCATGACGTCCATAAATGATGCAAAGTTAACTAATATTTTATAAATATTATCAGCGGTCATTTTATCTTTTAGGATTACCTCTCGTTTAGATTCACTTGTCTCAATTAGCATTTCTACATCTGATAATTTATCATAAATAGTATTTAATCTCATATCTAAATCAATTGACTTTTGCTGAAAATGAGGATCTTCAAAATTTAAGGAGTCAATCTGTTGGATTAAATTCATTTTAGTTGCACTTAATTGGCGAAAGAGACTTTTATATTGTTCAATTTCACTGTCTATCCTACTTGTATCAACCTGAATATTTATTTTCTCTTGCAGTTTTCGTGCAAAATCAGGTCTTGAAACTAACTTACTAATGATTGATAATACTTCATGGTCTAAATTTCCTGTTTTAAGCTGTTTATTAAATGTGCACTTATGACCATCTACATGTTTTCTATGTTTACAAGCATAGTAGTAATAGTTTTTATAGTATTCATCTTTCTTATTTTTATTTCGCTTGATACTTTTATTTCCATAAAGCCCAGCATTGCATAATGGACATTTTATCAACCCTGAAAGTATATAGATAGAATCGCCCTTGTTTGGATTCTCACGTTTATACTTATGGGCATTAGCTTCTCGTTTTTTCCTCACTTTTTTCCAAGTCTCATCGTCAATAATTGCTTCATGGATTCCGTCTGTTAGAATATAATTTTCAGACTGCGTGACTTTCGTTTCACCAGAAATTTTATCTCGAGTGCTTTCACGCCGTCCAAAAGCAATTTTTCCATTGTAAACTGGATTGTCTAAGATTCTTGCAATGCCACTTGATGAAAAATATGGAAGCGTACTATTGTGTCGAATTGGTTTCTTTATATCTAGGTTGGCTAAATGCTTGGCAATAGCTATAGTGCCCATATCACTGTTGGCAAATAAATCAAAAATCATCTTTACGGATTCAGCTTCTTCATGATTTACTTGTAATTGACCATTAACAAGGGAATATCCTACAGGCGCAAATCCACCATTCCATTGACCAGCTCTCGCTTTTTGTCTACGACCTTCCATAGCTTGAGAAATAATATTCTCTCTTTCCATTTCAGCAACTGCCGACAAGATCGTAATAACTAACTTTCCTGAATCCTTTGAACTATCCAGTCCATCATCAACGCAAATCAGATTTACACCATGAGATTCCATAATAGCTAGAGATTTTAAAGTATCCGCAGCATTCCGACCAAAACGTGATAATTTGAATACAAGTACATAGTCCACCTTATCTTTCTCTGCTTCGATGTCTGATATCATGTTCATAAATTCCGTTCGTCCTAGCATGGTTTTACCAGATTTCCCAGCGTCTTGATAGGTTTTCACAATCTCAATATCAAAAGCATTGGCATATTGCTGAATTTTTGCTTCTTGAGCATCTAATGAAAATCCTTCAACCTGCATAGTCGTAGATACCCTTGTATAGATATAGGCTTTCTTTCGCTTCATTTAATTTCTCCTTGAAAAGTTTGACCAAAAAATACCCTTATAATCTTAAGGGTATTTTAACTCTTTTTAGAAAAGAATACAAGCAACTACTCATCAGTATACAGGTTTTCTTCCTTGATTGGTAAATTTGAGCAATCAATGTTGTCTCCATATTTCAGAAGCATTTCTTCCAAAAATCTCACTAGTTCATCCATAGATGACCTCCAAGTGAAATTATTTGACTCTGATTCCTCATTACAAAAGGCAGAAGTAGTTGCTTGTAGAAATGTAAATCATGTAAGTTCATGATAAACTCCTTCTATAACTCAACTATATTCTGCCATTTTTTGGAAATTATAAAAAAACCGTTAATGAATTTGATATTAGTTTTAATTCCATGCAAAAATCTTCTTACAGAAGGTAAGAAGATTTTAGTTTTAAAACATTGTTAGATGTGTACTAGAAGTATATATACAGTACGATTAAACACAACTCTTGTCAACATTTTAAAAATTATTATCCACTTAAAAAATTGCCTCATTCATCAACTTCATTTCATAAGGAATTAGCTTTGAACTTATTTGCGAAATATTATCCTTTAGATATTGGATAATATTAGGATAACCAGTTAACTCCTCTGGTAATTTTACTTTCTTGACTGCTGAACAAGGTACCCCATAATCAATTAAGAATTGTAATCTTTCATCAACTTGTTCATTTTCTAATAAAGAAGCAAACACGCTATAGTCCCCGCACTTCATTTTTGATTGGCTAAAAACATATTTTTGAATAGAATCAACAACAGCAAGAAGCTTGGGAATCTCAAAATTTGCATCAGTTCTCTGAAATTTCAGCATATAATCGATAGCCCGATCCAAAGGATCTTTCTTATTTTTTTTAACATAGTAATCGTATTGTTCATAAATCAATTCTTTGAATGATAGATTTATATATTTCAAGGCTGTTACTGCTTTATTTTGACTATAGCCATACTCATCTCTATGCTTCAGGTACTTATATCCTAAAAATAATCAGTTCTATAATAAATTAAAAATCGTGTTGGTAGAAAAATCGTCTACTTCTACCAACACGATTTTACAAAGAGCCAGTACTTACATCTCTTTTTCTCCTGTAAAACTATTGTATCTTGATACTTTAATGAGTTTCAATCATTCGATCTGTTAACCGTTATTTTTGGGATCTAAATTTAATAAAATAGCATTAATGGCGACGATGACTGTTGACACAGACATTAGAATTGCTCCTAATGCAGGGCTAAATGTGATGCCAATAGGAGCCAAAATTCCTGCAGCTAGAGGGATAGCTATAAAGTTATAACCGGCTCCCCAAAAGAGATTTTGTTTCATTTTACGAGTTGTTTTGTGTGCTAATTCAATAAATGATTCAATATCTCCTGGATCAGATTGAGTCAATATGACATCAGCTGAATCCAACGCCACTTGAGTTCCAGCACCTATAGCTATACCAACATCTGCTAAGGCAAGAGAAGGAGCATCATTTACACCATCACCTACCATGATAACTTTCTTTCCTTCATCTTTAAGTGTTTTAACTAACTCATATTTGTCTTGTGGAGATTGATTTGATCTATATTCAATACCTAAATCTTCTGCCGCACTTTGAGCCGCTTCTTCATTATCACCTGTTGCCATAATTGGTTGAATATTGTTCTTTATAAGAGCTTTAATTAACTCTTTACTCGTTGGTTTTAATTCGTCCCCTAAAGCTACAGCGCCAATGGCGTCATCGTTTTCTACTAAGACACTAAGAGTTGCTCCTTTTGGAATATCCATATCAAGATTACGTCCATAGGCTTTTTGACTGATTAATTGGTAACGGTGCCCACCTGCTTTACCCTCTACTCCAGTACCGGAAATCATATCAATTGAATCAAAAGATGCTGGACGTATATCTTGCTGCTTAGCGAAACTTATAATTGATTGAGCAATCGGGTGGCTAGAGCCTCCTTCAATACCTGCCAGTAAGGCAATGATTTCCTCTTTATTATATTTGTTATTAAAAAGTTTAACGTCTAATACTTTAAACTCACCAGTTGTTAAAGTACCTGTTTTATCTAAAATCATCACATCTGCATCTGGAGCTATTTCTAAGGCTTGGCGGTCTTTCACTAGTAACCCACGACTGGCTCCTAAGCTTGTGCTACGGGCGGTGACCAATGGAATAGCCAGACCTAATGCGTGTGGACAAGCTATAACTAATGTCGTGATAGTAAAGATAACTGCCGTTGGGATATCTCCAATAACCATCCACACTACAAAAGCTATTAGTGCGACAATGACCGCAATATAGAAGAGCCACCCTGCAACCTTTTGAGCAATATTTTCTGCCCTGGAAGGCTGACTTTGAGCTTGGCTGATTAAATTCTGAACTTGAGAGATGAAGGATTGATCACCTGTCTCATTCACTTTAATATAAAGAACCCCTTCTCCATTTGTTGAGCCTCCGATTACTTCATCGCCAGGACCTTTTTTAACTGCTTTTGATTCTCCAGTCAAAAGAGCTTCATTCACACGTGATTCGCCACGCTCGATAGTTCCGTCTGCTGGCACATTTTCTCCGGCTTGAACACGAATTAAATCTCCTACCTGTAAGTCAGCAACTGGACGTATTTCAATTGAATCATCTTCTAACACAACGTGAGCATCTTTTGGTACCAACTTAGCCAATGCTGCTTGTGCGTCTCCTGCTTCTCCAATAGCTTTCATCTCAATCCAGTGACCTAATAACATGATTAATAATAATGAAGCAAATTCAAAGAAAAAGTCCATCACGTGTCCACCCGTTACGTAGGTAATGATAACAGCATAAATACTGTATAAATATGAAACACTTATACCTAAAGAAACTAGAGCCATCATTCCAGGTTCTTTTTGTTTAAATTCATCAACTGCGCCTTGATAGAATGGACGTCCACCATAAATAATTAATATAGTAGATAAAATAGCTACTACAATATCAGAATATGGAAAAGTAAACTGGAATGGTAGTTCAAATCCATACATAGGAGATAAGAGCATAATAATGATTCCTAGTGGCAATGATTTTAAGAAAAGTTCCTTAAAGTTACCGTGATGATGGTGTTCATGCCCTCCGTGCCCACTGTGGTCATGCCCACTGTGCCCGCTGTGATCATGCTCAGCATGATGTTCTTGATGTTGATTCTTATGGTCTCCATGTTCTTCCGTGCTTACGTACTCATGTTTTGAATGATCCATGTCGCCATGATTATGGTGACAGTGGGATAAATGTTTGTTATTATTGTTCATTTTAAATTCCTCCTTATTCTTAATGATGATGTAAATGACACTCGCATTGTCTTTCTGGACAATTGCAATCCACTTCTTCTACTGCGAAAGATTTTTTTATCTCTAATATTTTTTCTAGTCGATCTATATCATCGAAGCTTAAGACATGATCTTCAATATTATTTATTATTCTACTTTAATTTGTCCCATCATACCTGCTTCTTCATGTTCAAGAATGTGACAGTGGTACATATAAGTACCCTTCTTATTAAACTTAACTATAAGTCTTACTTTTTCGTTAGGCTCAATATATACAGTATCTTTCCATCCGCTCTCCTCTGGAGAAGGCGCATTACCGTTTCTTGATAGAATTTGAACCTGTGTGCCATGAATATGGAATGGGTGCCCCATTTCATGCATCATAGATCCTGGGTTTGTAATTTCCCAAATCTCTGTATCTCCAAGCTTCACTGTTTCATCAATTCTATTCATATCAAACTTTATACCGTTTATTGATACCATTTGACCCATACCTTGAAGCTCAAAGCTTCTTATCTTAGTAGCTTGTGCTTCTGACATTCTTTCTATATTCGTTAAAGTGCTAGGTACTTCAGTATCATCTTTCCCATCGCCTTTAACATTAAAGGTCATAATGGCTTCCTTATTACTCATAAGTGATAGCTGCGTTCCCTTTTCATACTTTGAAAAGTCCACTATTATCTCTGCTCTTTCCCCAGGTGATAACATAATATTTCTCTGGCTAACCGGTTTTTCTAAAAATCCACCATCAGATGCTATTTGATAGAATCCATCTCTATTATCTAACTTCAAATTAAAGTTACTTGCATTAGCACCATTAACTATTCTAAATCTCATCTTGACTCTATTAACCTCTAAATTAGGTTTAATAGCTCCGTTAACTATGATAGTATCCCCTGTTGCTCCATCCATCATATTTGTATTATAAATAAAACTGCCGTCCTTGCCAAAGCTTCTATCTTGAATTACTAAAGGTATATCATTTACTCCATATTCCTTAGGAATATTTAAGCTTTTTGATACTTCATCATCCACATAGAATAGTCCTGCTAAACCTTTATAAACTTGGGTAGCAGTATTTCCTCCAAAGTGCGGATGATACCACAATGTTGCATCCTGTTGATTTACTGTAAAACTAGGCTCCCAAGTTGTTCCTGGTTCAATTCCTTGATGAGGGCCCCCATCCTTTTCTCCTTCTACCTCTAGTCCATGCCAGTGAACTGTAGTTGCTTCTTTTAGCTTGTTATTTACGTGCACATTTACTTGCTCACCTTTACTTACTCTGATGACAGGGCCTAAGAAACTTCCGTTGTACCCCATAGTTCGTGTCTTGGTATTTGGTAAAAATGAAGTTTCTCTTTCTTGAGGTTCTAAAGTAAAATCCGCAATATTAGGATCTGGATTTTTATCCTCTAATAGTGGTGGTATAGGAAGTGTACTTTTTGTTTTACTTGTTTGAATATCTATATTAACTGCACTCTGGTTTATTTTAAAATAACTAATCATTGGTTCTAAAAGTGTAATATATCCAACTGCAGTTAATACGACTGTAAGTCCAATACCTAATAACATATGTTTATTCTTACTCATTTTTATTCCTCCTTATGTTAATGATGATGTAAATGACACTCGCATTGTCCTTCTGGACAATTGCAAGCCACTTCTTCTACTGCGAAAGATTTTTTTATCTCTAATATTTTCTCTAGTCGATCTATATCATCGAAGCTTAAGACATGATTTTCAATGATGCTTCCTATTACATTTCCGACTTTCTTATTGCAAATACGGTTAAAAATATCTTCTGCATAATCCCTTACGGCTTCTGTCTCTTCAATATTGGCAGTGTAAATAAACTT
Source organism: Streptococcus plurextorum DSM 22810 (assembly GCF_000423745.1). Taxonomy (GTDB): domain Bacteria; phylum Bacillota; class Bacilli; order Lactobacillales; family Streptococcaceae; genus Streptococcus; species Streptococcus plurextorum. The sequence goes on along the minus strand of NZ_AUIO01000003.1, from coordinate 807 downwards.
TCTACCTTCATGCTCTGTATTTAGTACGCCTTTTCCAACTAATCGACCTAAGATCGTTTTGATAGTGGATTGTGTCCAGTCCATTTTTTCTTGCATTACGGAAATGACTTTTTTACTAGTTACTCGATCATTTGCCCAAACTACACGCATGACTTCCCATTCTGCATCTGTGATGTAAGTATTAAATTCTATTGTGCTCATTCTCCTTCCTCCTGTTCGTCTACAAATGTAAACAAATATGTTTAAAATAAATTTACCATTGTAAACGAAATTTGTCAAGTCTTTTTATTAAATTCTCACTTTTTGGGGTCAGTCCCTTAAAACTGAAAGTTTTAAAATGAAATTAGCCATCTACCTATACTGTGAGATGAAGGCTACGACTCATTCTGATAAGTCATCGATTTCATTTGATGACAGGTTTGGAGCTGTTAGGCAAATTTGCCAAGGCTAATCATAGCCTTGCTTTAGCCCAAAAAAGACATCCAAGAGATTTCTCTTGAATGTCTGTAAACGCTGATATAATCGTAGGTCGCTTTGCTTTAAATTATACTTTTTTCTTAAACATTTGATACGAGTAGGTATTTCTTGTGAGTAATTTTCATCAAAAATTTCATATATAATCTTCCTATAATCATGGAAAAGTAGAAAGTAGTAAAAATAGTTGTTATCCTAGTTGATTAAAAAAATCTCTGATTTCCTCATCTTTTATAAAATAATATATAATTTTCCCCTCTCTTCTAGTGTCCAAGATGTTTTGATTGGCTAGTTTACGAAGATGGTGGGAGGCAGATGCCATACTGAGATTTA
>NZ_AUIO01000002.1 GCF_000423745.1 Streptococcus plurextorum DSM 22810 | reverse complement strand
GTTTTAGAGCTGTGTTGTTTCGAATGGTTCCAAAACTACTCCAGTTACTTCACCAAACATACTTCTGTTTTAGAGCTGTGTTGTTTCGAATGGTTCCAAAACAATACCACGTAAATCTCCAGATTCTAAATATTTCAACGATTTAACAGCTAGAACCTGCAACGTTTTCGGAAATTCTCTTTATTTGTTTCTGTAATCTTGGTACAATGGCAATAAGTAGGAGGTTTCAGATGTCAGTAGGCCTATTGTATTTTCTGGTTATTATTTTTGCCAATACACTTGGTGCCATCTCGGGCATGGGTGGTGGTGTTTTAATCAAGCCCATTTTTGATCTCATAGGCGCGGATTCCTTAGCTGCTATCTCTTTTTTTTCAAGTGTTGCAGTTTTTACCATGTCTATTGTGTCCACTTATCGTCAGTGGAAAAATGGAGTAAGGCTTAATCTTTTTTGGCTGTTGATGATTGCCACGGGATCTCTTTTAGGTGGTTTGGTTGGAAATGTGGCTTTTGAGAGGCTTTTAGAGCGCTTAGAGGATGAGCATCAGGTGCAGTTGATCCAGATTGGCTTAACCATGGTCAGCTTGTTATTTGCCCTTGTGTACAATCGCTATAAGCTCAAAAGTTATCATTGTCAAAGCCCTTTTAGTTATTTGACTTGTGGTTTTGCTTTGGGATTCTTAGCGAGTTTTCTTGGAATAGGAGGAGGTCCTATCAATGTGTCGCTTTTGGTTTTCCTTTTTTCAATGGAGATGAGACTGGCAACAGTCTATTCGATTGCGATTATTTTCTTTTCGCAAGCAGCGAAACTTCTGACCATACTAACGGTGACGGGAGTTGATGCCTACCCCTTAAGTCGTCTCATTTTTATCATCCCAGCGGCGTGTTTAGGTGGTTATTTAGGAGCAATGGTGAGCAAAAGAATAAGGTCTGAAAATCTTGATAAGGTTTTTCAGCTTGTCATACTCCTTGTTATGGGAATCAATGCCTATAACGCTTGGCAGATATTAGGGTAAGGGCAACTATTCTACTGCCCGTAAGAGGAACTTATCAAAGAGTTTCCTCTTTTTATTTAAAATAGCATACAGAAGAGACTCTCATTAAATGAGGGTCTTTTTAAACGAAAACGTTTTCGTTTATTTGATTTATTTTTCCGAAAAACCATGTTAAAATAAATATATCAATATAGGTGGTTTGTTGGTATGAAATTATTACAAGCTTTTAGTCAGGTTGACCTCGATAGGGGGCAACTCAAAGGTTACCCAGAAATTGTCTATGGAGCTCACAAGACAGCTGAGCAGATTTTAGCTATTTCAAGAGAGATTGCTGCTGCGGGACAGCCTCTTTTGGTTACCCGATTGTCACAAGAAAAATATGAACAAATCGCCGATGACCTGCCAAATGGGCATTATCATGCAGGAGGAGAGATCTTTTACACGACTAATCATCCTTTGATGGCAAAAGGAAGTCTTGTCATTTTATCGGCGGGAACCTCTGACTTTAAAGTTGTGGAAGAGGCAGCTATAACGGCCCAGTGGTTAGGGTGTCAAACTAAGATTATTCAAGATGTAGGGGTAGCAGGCCTCCACCGTCTTTTGAGCCGTTTGGAGGAAATCCGACAAGCAAGTGTGGTCATTGTTGTTGCTGGTATGGAAGGGGCTCTACCTAGTGTGGTTTCGGGCTTAGTTGAAGTCCCTCTCATTGCAGTCCCAACCTCTGTTGGTTACGGGGCTAATTTAGAAGGCCTGACAACGCTGCTGGCTATGATAACGTCTTGTTCGTCAGGAATTAGCGTGGTTAATATTGACAACGGTTTCGGGGCAGCTTATCAAGCCGCCTTGATGATCAAACTCTTAAATAAGGAGATGTAAGATGACAAAGCTTTTCGTCGATTGCCAATACGGCATCGCAGGTGATATGTTTTTGGCAGCTTTGATAGATTTAGGGGCAGATGTGGATTATATTTGCACTCACTTAGAAGCACTTCCAATCTCCCATTTTTCGCTTGGGGTGGAGACTAAAGTTGATCAGGGAATTGCGGCCAAGCACCTGGTCTTGTCATTTGGCGAAACGCAGCATGAGATAGGGCACCAATCCTATGGTTCAGAGCAAGCCCACTCGCACAGTCACATTCATGACAACGAACACAGCCATGACTATTCTCATCATCCTTTACATGACCATGATGCCCATCACCATCATCATGATGCGGGTCATATCTTAGCTATGATTGAAGATAGTTGCTTACCAGAACGGGTCAAGGAGCGTAGCCTTGCCTTGTTTCGTGAGATTGCTCGCGCGGAAGCTAAGATTCATGGGCAAGCTATTGAGACAGTTCAGTTTCATGAGGTGGGGGCTATGGACTCCATCATTGATATTATCGGGGTTGCCTTAGCACTAGAGAATTTGGGTGTCGATGACTTGGTCTTTTCAAGTGTGGCGACAGGATATGGTAAGGTGCATATGGCACATGGCTTATACCCGATTCCTGCTCCAGCAACAGCCGAGATTTTAGTTGGCGTACCGCTCAATGATTTTGCTTGTCAAGGAGAATTGACTACCCCAACAGGTGCTGCCTTTGCTAAAGTTTTAGCCAACAGTTATGCCGAAAGTCCTAGTGCTGTTATTGAAAAAATAGGCTACGGTGCAGGTACTAAGGCCTTTGACCATCCTAATATCCTACGGGTTATGCAGGTAAAAAAAAAGAAGTGATTCAGGTCATTGAGTGTCAGATTGATGATATGACAGGTGAGGCTATGGGCTATCTGATGGACTTGTTGACCGAAGATAAGCGGGTTTTGGATGCCTATTATACCAGCATTCACATGAAAAAAAATCGTCCTGGAATCCTACTGACGGTTTTAACAACAGCCAGTCAGGCCAGTGCCGTAGCTGATCTGATATTACGTGAAAGCACGAGTTTTGGGGTCAGAATGTACCCTGTTGAACGGGAGATTTTAAGGCGGCGTTTTGAACAGCTGGATAGCCCTTATGGCAGATGTCAAGTTAAATTAGGTTTTTTAGGAGATGACTTGATAAAAGTTGTCCCTGAATACGAAGATGTCAAAGCGCTAGCCAAGAAATTTCATCTAGCCTTTACGCCTCTATATCAAGAATTAGCCGTGTTGGCAAGTGAAAAAATAGGTCACAAGGAGCCGTTAAATGAGTGAGGAAAAGAAAACAACCCTAAGGGATGTGGCTAAGCTTGCAGGAGTGTCCATCACAACAGCTTCTCGTGTGATTAATGGAGAAGCTAATAAGTCTGCCAGTGTCGCCGTTCAAAATCGTGTCTGGGAAGCGGTTAGGGCCTTGTCTTACGTTCCCAATAAGGCTGCTCAGGACTTGAAACGAAAAAAAACAAGTCAAGACAGCTCGGATAAGACCGTTACCTGTATTTTTTCCAGGACTGCGGATACGCAAAATGATCCCTTTTTCTCAGAAATTGCGAGAATGTTAGAGACTGAACTACTCAAAAGAGGCTATGTCATGAAGCTAGTTTTCTCGGCTTATCATTTAAGTGGTCAAGAGTTAGATCGCCTTCTAAGAGACGGAATTACCTCAGGGGTAGTGATTCTGGGGAAAATAGAGGAACACCATGTGGATATCATAAAACGCTATGCCAAGTATATCGTCTACACTGGGGTTAATCAGTTAAGATTTCCTATCGATCAGGTCATCTGTGATGGCTACGAAGCTGGTTGGCAAGCTATGGCGCATTTAGAAAAGCTTGGCTTTAATGACATTTACTATGTGGGTGAGGTGAAACAAGAAGTCAGGTTTACGGTGTTTTGCGACTACATTCGTAAAATGGGCATTAAAAATCAACATAAGGTCATTGAATGCGATTTTGCTGCTAGTTCAGCCTATTCTGCGATGAAAAAAGCACTTGAAAATGGCATTAAACCTAAGGCTATCTTTTGTGGCAATGACGTGACGGCACTAGGGGTCATTAAAGCGCTGAGAGAAGTAAATTTGACTATTCCAAAAGATGTGTCTATTGTCAGTATTGATGATATTGAGATGGCACAATATGCTGATCCCATGTTGACCACGGTTCGTGTGGATCGAGAGCTTTTGGGAAAATATACAGCCAATGCGATTATCAATCGTATTGAAAATGGTAATGATGTTCCAGTGAAAGTGGTATTGCCACCAAAACTGATTATTCGGGAGAGTACCAGGAAATAGGAGTAAGAGATGAAAGAAAGGGGCATCTATGTCGGCTTGTGTCTCATAGTAGTGATTAGTATGGTGTTTGCAGTGGGTATGGGGTCAGTTACTATCCCTTTACAGACAACCTATAGCATCATAAGTCATCACCTTTTTGGTCTATTTGATCCCTCTGATTGGTCTATGGTTCAGGACAATGTTATCTGGCAGCTACGCTTACCACGGGTAGTCATGGGTGCTTTTATCGGAGCAGCCTTGTCGCTTTCTGGGGTTTGTATGCAGGCTTTAACGCGAAACCATTTAGCAGAGCCTTTTATCCTTGGGGTTTCTTCAGGAGCTAGTGTTTTTGCGACGTTGGGAATCATCTTTGGGGCTTTTACCTGGTTAGGGACCTATGCCCTTCCATTTTCAGCCTTTTTAGGAGCGCTCGTATCCTTTATCTTAGTCTATTTGCTCAGTAGAATGAGAGGAGCAATCAATCTGTCTCATTTACTTTTATCTGGGGTAGTGGTGTCTATGATTTGTGATGCTTTGACAAAAGCCATCACTTTGAGTGCTCCAAATGCTCTGGGCCTACATCATGTCGAATTTTGGATGGCAGGTAGCTTGGCCAGTGTCAAATGGGACTATTTATTGCTACCAGGTTTCCTGATCAGTGTGAGTGTAGCCTATTTGTGGCTACATCATCGTTATTTGAATCTCTTGCTTTTTGGTGAGGAGACAGCAGAGAATTTAGGGCTCAATGTCAAGCGATTTCAGAAAATATTGATTGTTCTAGCTTCCCTACTCACAGGGATTAGTGTAGCGATCAGTGGTACCATTGGTTTTGTGGGTCTCATTTGTCCTCATTTTGCGAGACTATTGGTCGGCAGTGACCATAAGCGATTGCTTTTTGTGGCTGCAATGTTGGGTAGCCTTTTGGTCATCTGGGCAGATGTTCTTGCGCGTGTTATGATTGCTCCTGAGGAATTGCCTCTTGGGATTCTGACAGCTATTATTGGTGGCCCCTTCTTTATCTTCTTCTTAAAAAAGGGCAAGAAAGTAGGCTAATAAATGAAAATTGTAATGACAGATGTTAGAGCTGAAATCAACCGTTACATGGCTCTAAAAGGGATTGAACTCTCCTTTTCAGGTCAGAAAATGATTGGGATTATTGGGCCTAATGGCAGCGGAAAAACGACTTTGCTTAAAACCTTGTCTGGCTTACTGGCGTTGACATCAGGTGACATTAGTATCGATGGCCAATCCTTGACGGCATTTTCGGCTAAAGATTTGGCAAAGACCTTGTCTATCGTTAGTCAGGAACGGGAAAATCATTTTGATTTTACCGTAGCTGAGATTGTCATGATGGGGCGTTACCCTTACAAAGGTCTATTTGACCGAATTGACCAGGAAGACCAGGCGCAGGTATCAAAAGCGCTGGAAAAAACAGGATTATTGGCTTTGAAAGATCGTCCCTATAAGGATTTATCAGGAGGGGAACGTCAACGGACGATGATTGCTAGAACTTTGGCGCAATCGGCCTCCTTAATCATTTTGGATGAACCGACCAATCATCTTGATATGAATCACCAAATGAAACTCTTTGATTTATTGAAAGAAGAAGATAAGACGGTGATCATGGCTGTCCATGACCTCAATGTGGCTTTTAAATATTGTGATTATCTTGTCGTGATGCAGGAAGGTCAGATTGTGGCAACAGGTGAGCCTAAGCAGGTACTTTGTAGGGATTTATTGAAAGAGGTCTTTCATATTGATGTGGACATTGTTGTTCATGAGCCGACTAAGCAACCAGTACTTGTCTATTTATAAGCATTACACGAAGTGAGGAATATCTAGTGAAGCGATTTATAACAGCATGTTTAACCTTGTTTGTAACTATAGGGCTAGTAGCTTGTGCCAGCTCAAGCGAAGCCAAAAAGACTGCAGAAGAAAGCCCTGAGATTAGTCTTGACAACTATGGTCGCCAATTGACATTGACTCAGGTTCCGCAAAAGGTTCTTACCATTGGACCAAATGCGACTGAACTTTTTGTGGCCTTGGGTCTGGAGAATGTGATCATTGGCAATGCTTTGGATAATCACAGTAGGGGTCCCTTACCAGAATATAAAGAAGCCTATGATAAGATACCAGAGTTGACTTACGGCTCACCAACTAGAGAAGCTGTGCTTAGCAGTGGGGCTGATTTCATCTATGGGATTGACTGGGAATTTGGTAAAGAGGGTCTGGACATTGATGAATTAAGGACCTATGGCATTAGTACCTACCTTAACAGTGCTTCGACTATTGAGGAAGCCTTTCAAGAAATTGCGGATATTGGCCGTATTTTTGCCATCGAGGATCGGGCAAAAGACTTTATTGACCGTGAACAATCACGGCTGGCTAAGGTTAAAGAAAGTCTTCCGTCTTCTTCGGTTACCGTTTTGGTTTATGACAGTGGGCAAAATGGTGTCTTTACAGCAAGTCAGTCAAACTTTGAAAGTCGTCTGATAGAGGCAGCCGGCGGTCAGAATATCTTTTCTGATTTGACCAGTAAAGACTGGATAACCGTTAGTAAAGAAGAGGTTTTTGCGCGACATCCAGAAGTTATCATCATTCATGACTATGATGCTCAGACAGCGGATGAAAAGATTGCAGAACTTAAAAGCGATCCTGTCTTGGGCCAATTAGAGGCCGTCAAAAATGAACAATTTGTCGTGATTTCGCTAGAAAATGCTCTACCAGGGCCACGTATTGCAACAACTGTAGAAATTTTAGCTAAAGCTTTTCAAAATGTGGGGGAAAGAAAATGATTGTCCAAGCACAGGAGGTTTTAGCGTTTTGGTTCTCAGAAGACAATCGGCACCGTCACTTTGACAAGTCAGATGCCTTTGATCAGGAGATTCGCAGCCGATTTTTCAATACCTGGCAAGCGGCTAAGGCCGGAGAGTTATTTTCTTGGCGGCAAAGTTTAGCAGGGCGTATCGCAGAAATTATTGTACTTGATCAGTTTTCAAGAAATCTCTTTAGAGCATCTAAGGAGGCCTTTGAACAGGATGCTCTAGCGCTGGTTTTGGCTCAAGAGGCCATAAAGGAAGCTGGTTTTTGGGAGCTCGATGAGGACTTGAAAATTGCAGGCTTGATGCCCTTTATGCATTCAGAAAGTCGCTTGATTCACGAAGAAGCCCTTGTCTTATTTAGGAGACTTGGAAATGCTAAAAAGTTGTATTATGAGGAAAAACACAAGGCTATTATTGAACGCTTTGGGCGATTTCCTCACCGAAATAATTGTTTAGGTAGGAGCTCCAGCTTAGAAGAAATACAGTATTTGAAAGCGGAAGCTCCACATTTTTAAGAGTAAATGAAAACGTTTTCGTTGATAAGCTAGAGAATCCCGCTTTTAGAGTTTATAATTTAATATATAGAATACAATTAAACAAACATCAAGACTTGATGGTTGTTCTATCTTAAAAAGATTGGAGCAGGCAATGACAGAAAATGTACTAATTGTTCATGGCGGCGGTCCTACAGCGGTGATGAATGCCTCTCTTTATGGCGTTATCACAGCAGCTAGAGAATTGTGCAGTCACTCAAAGATTTATGCTGCACGCAACGGAACGGGAGGTCTGATTAGAGATGATCTGATTGATTTGACCCATGTGTCCGAGGAAGACTTGGAAAAATTAAAGAGTAGTCCAGGAACTGCGATTGGCACCTCGAGAGATCCTCTGGAGAGACGTGATTATGAGCGTATGTTAGAGGTCATCGAAAAGCACCATATTGGCTATGTCTTCTTTAACGGTGGCAATGGCACTATGGATGCCTGCGGTCATCTTTATGACCTCTGTCAGGAAAAAGGAAGTCTGGTTCGTGTCATGGGGGTACCAAAAACCATGGATAACGACCTTGCTATCACAGATCATAGTCCAGGCTTTGCTAGTGCTGCTCGTTACATTGCTCAAAGTGTCAAAGAGGTATGCTATGATGTTCGAAGTTTGCCCATTCATGTCGTGGTTATCGAGACTTCAGGTCGTAACGCTGGTTGGATAACGGCAGCAAGTTCTCTATCAGACCCGGAAGGCATTTATTGCCCTGATTTGATTTACCTACCAGAAGTGGCCTTTGATGAGCAGCAATTTCTAGTAGATGTGGCTGAAAAACTGAAAACGAAGTCAGGACTTGTGGTGGTTGCTAGTGAAGGGTTGAAAGATAAAGAGGGAAATCCGATTGTCAAACCCATTTTTAAAACCGACCGTGCCACTTATTTTGGGGATGTGAGTTCTCATTTGGCGAATTTGATTGTCAAGGAGCTAGGCTACAAGGCTAGAGGTGAAAAGCCAGGTCTACTAGGGCGGGCTTCTATTGCTCTACAAAGTCCTATAGATAGGGAAGAAGCGATTTTAGCAGGGCGTGTGGCGGTTGAAGCGGCTCTTTCTGGTCAGACTGGCAAAATGGTCGCTTTTGAGCGAGAGACTGGGGAGGCTTATGCGATAACCCCAGTATTGGTTGATATCAAGGAGGTTATGCTCCATGAGAAGACCTTACCAGCTCACTATATCAATGAGACGCAAAATGGGGTAACCCAAGCTTTTATTGACTGGTGTCAACCATTGATTGGTGCGGATTTACCTGAAATGATTTCATTTAATTAAGGAGATAAAGACAATATGTTAGTAACGTTACGAGATGTGTTAGCGACAGCTGATCGCTATGGCTATGCTCAAGGAGCTTTTAATGTCAATGCTGTTGCTCAAATTAAGAGTGTCATTGATGTCCACGCCCAATTACGGAGTCCAGCGATTATTCAAGGAGCCAACCTTGCTAATGGCTTTATGGGAGGTCGGATTGATTTCCAAAACTGTACGTTAGAAGAAAAGCGAAAAGGTGCCAAGAATATTGCAGATGCGGTTAAAAAATATGCTGCGGAAGTGGATATTCCAATTGTTTTACACTTAGACCACGGCAATGATTTTGATGCCTGTGTGGCAGCCATTGACGGTGGTTACACCAGTGTCATGATTGATGGCTCAAGCCACAGCTACAAGGATAATTTAGAATTGACCCGTGAAGTGGTCAAGTATGCTCATGCCCGTGGTGTCTCTGTTGAAGGTGAACTGGGAGTTATTGCCGGGGTAGAAGATGATGTCTTCAGTGACAAATCAACTTACACACATCCTCTACAAGCCATTGATTTCTTTAAAAAGACAGGGGTGGATGCTTTGGCTATTAGTTACGGCACTACTCACGGTCCAAATAAGGGCAAAAATACTAAAATTCGGAAGGAAATTCCGATTGCTATCAAAGAATGCATGCGTCATGAAGGGATTGAAGGTTTCTTAGTCAGTCATGGGTCATCAACCGTACCAAGCTACATTGTGGACGACATTAATCACTTAGGTGGTACCATCAGTGATGCTAATGGGATTGATGTCAAGCAGTTGATTGACGTTGCCCGTGTAGGCATCAATAAAATCAATGTGGATACGGATATTCGCATAGCAACGACTCGCAACATCCGCGAACTCTTTGCTAAGAAACCTGACTTACAAGACTCTCCGGCCATAGGTGAGATTTTCAAACTCTTAAAAGAACATCCTGAAGTGTCCGACCCCCGTGCCTTTCTTCACCCAATTATGGAGACTCTCATGTATGGCCACGTGCCATCAGATGATGTGGCAGCGATTGTTCATGCTATGGAAATGGCTGTTAAGGAAGTTGTAGGCACCCTCATCGTTCAGTTTGGAAGTGTCGGAAAAGCCAATCAGGTTACCCAACGGTCACTAGAAGAAATGGCTGATTGGTATAAGAGTCAAGAATGATGCTATGATTGATTTTCAAGTAACCTTTACCAATAAAAACCTTCAAGAGAAGTATCAGACCTATCTTGAAACGCATAGGTCTATTCTTGAGATGGTTTTGGATGACCAAGAGACCTTTTCAGATAGTTTGGGCTGGTTTTTCATAGATAAGTGGGCTAACCAGACGACGCTATCTCATATTAAAGCATTAGCAGAGAAGGTGAGTAACGACGCAGAAGTCTTTGTTCTCATAGGTGTCGGTGGTTCAAACAATGCTGCAAGAGCAGTTATAAAAGCCCTACAAACAGATGGGCCAGAAATTATCTATGCTGGCAATACCTTGTCGCCTTATCAGCTCCATAAAGTATTGAAGGCTCTAGATGGGAAATCGGTCTATCTTCATTGTATTGCTAAGAATTTTGAGACCTTAGAACCAGGTTCCTCCTTCCGTTTCTTGCGACAGTATCTCATAGATCGTTACGGTGAAAAAGAAGCTGCGCGTCGGATTATTGCCACAGGAACTCCAGGGGCTTCCTTAGAGCACCTTTGCCAAGAGCAAGGTTATGATTTTCTCGTTTTTCCAGAGGATGTGGGAGGACGCTTTACAGCCTTGAGTAGTGTAGGGCTCTTTCCGATGGCTGTAGCTGGTATTGATATTGTAGAGCTGGTTCGAGGAGCTAGGGCCATGCAGGAACAACTCCATACGAATCGTTCAACTGCTAATGTGGCTTATGCCTATGCGGCTTATCGTCAGTGTAGTTACCAAAATGGTTATGGTGTTGAAATGCTGGCGAGTTTTGAGCCTCAATTTCGCTGGTTTCATAAGTGGTGGTTACAGCTTTTTGGAGAAAGCGAAGGCAAAGACAATAAAGGCATTTTACCAACCTTTGCGGAGTATACTGAGGATTTACATGCCATCGGTCAATTTGTCCAAGAGGGCAGTCCGATACTGTTTGAAACTTTTCTAGCTGTTAAGGAAGCTAATGCTTCTCTCTGGGTGTCAGCTGATTCTAAAGGTGATGGTTTTGATTATCTCGATGGTAAGGACTTTTGGCAGATAAACCAGGTGGCTTTTGAAGCCACGCTCTCAGCTCATTCACAAAAACTCCCCTGTGGTCTTATCACGATGGGTGCCTTAGACGCTTATCATTTTGGACAGCTCTTTTACTTCTTTGCCTTTGCTTGTTATTTGTCCTGTCAGTTGATCGGGGTCAATCCCTTTGATCAGCCAGGAGTAGAGGCGTATAAGACCTTGATGTTTGAGCGTCTAGGAAAGCCTTCTTAGCGCCAAATTAAAGGGCTTTAGATATAAAGAAGGGGCTTAAAGGAAAGGAAGTTGATTATGTTAGAAGAGACATTGACACAAATCCTCAGGTCTTACGGGCGTCTAGCTGTTGCATTTTCTGGAGGCATTGACTCGAGCGTTCTCTTATTGAAGGCTAGGGAGATTCTGGGGAAGGAAAATGTTCTAGCTCTCATTATGGATTCGGAGTTGATAAAGTCATCTGACACGGAACATGCCATTTCCTTTGCGAAGCAGCATGATATTTGGTTTGAACTTGTGGAATTGAGAGAATTGCAGGTTGAGGCCATTTGTCATTATACGGTTGATAGTTGGTATTATAGCAAGTTACTCATGTATCACCGCATGCTAGAACGTGCCCGTCATCATCAGATTGAGCATCTAGCAGATGGCATGATTATGGATGATTTGGCAGATGTCAGACCAGGCATGAGGGCTCGAAATGAATTAGGCATTGTCAGTCCATTGCAAGAGGCTGGTTATTACAAAACAGACATTCGCAAGGCAGCAAAGGAAATGGAAGGGATACGTTGGAATCAACCGTCGTCCTGTAGTGTCTTTTCTCGCTTTCCTTATGGGAGCTTGATCACAGCTGAAAAGGTCAAACAGGTCATGGCAAGTGAAGCTTTTCTTGAAGCGCTAGGCTTTGTCCAAGTTCGTGTCAGGCATCATGGGACATTGGCTAGAATAGAAGTCCCAAAAGATCAACTGGATTATGCCTTTGATAAACGCCTTGACATTACTAAAGCTTTCAAAGACCTAGGCTTTGTACATGTAGCCCTTGACCTAGTAGGTTACGAGTCGGGCCGTATGAATGCTGAATTGGAGGAAAATCACACAACATGATACATATACATCTTAATTTAAAACGTTTTGATATTGAAAAGCACTTAGGTGGTGTCAATAGTTTATCTCAGCCTCAGCTTTGGGGGGAGACGATTATTAGTCAGGTAGCAGATCAGTTGACGGCAGTTAAAGAGACCTATCCTGATGTGGAATTTACCATTTACTTTCCAGAGGCGCATTTGATTGGGGCAGCTTCAGCTTTACCAGAACCATCCCCAATTATTCTTGGTTGTCAGAGTGTTTACCGTTCAGATACCGCTCCTGGAGGAAATTTTGGAGCCTTTACCAGTCACCGCACAGCCAATAGCATGCGACAGCTTGGGGTGCAGGGAACAATCATTGGTCACCTAGAAGAGCGTCTGGATAAGAAAGGCATTTTAGCTCAGGCAGGTGTGACAGATTTTTCAGCAGTTAACCATCTCCTAGGTCAGGAAATTTGCTCTGCTCAGGCAGCTGGGATGCAGGTTCTTTATTGCATCGGTGAAACCTTTGAGGAAAGGGAAAATTGGCAGGAGGTCTTAGAAGAGCAATTAAGAGTTGGTTTAGAAGGTGTCGATTTGAGCAAGGTCATGATTGCTTATGAACCTGTTTGGGCTATTGGCCCAGGAAAGACACCACCGACTAGTCACCAAGTCGAAGAGGTGGTCACCTACATCAAGAGCCTTTATCCAAGTCTGGATGTTCTTTACGGAGGAGGGCTTAAGTCTGATAATGCAGCCAGCTTAGCTCAGATTAGCTCCTTAGATGGAGGGTTGATTGCTTTGACGCGCTTTACAGGAGATATTGGCTTTTATCCCGAAGAATACCTGGACATTGTAGACCTATTTTTAAAAGAAAGAAGAGAGGCTTGACACATGAAAATTGATTTTGAATACGGTCATGGGACGATGACTGCTGATTTACCAGATACCACGGATATTTTCATCCCAGGAGAGACGGTTGCAGATCCAGAGTGTCTGCCTGAAGATCAGATTGAAGCTGCGACCCTGGACTCGATCCGCAACCCGTTAGGTATGCCACCGTTGACAGAATTGGCCAAACCTGGAAGTAAAGTCACCATCGTCTTTCCTGACCGGGTCAAAGGTGGGGAGCAGGCAACAGCTCACCGCAAGGTATCTATCAAGCTGATTTTACAAGAGTTGTATAGTGTTGGTGTTAAAAAAGAGGATATTCTGTTGATTTGTTCAAATGGCCTTCACCGCAAGAATACTGAGAAGGAAATTCTCGGTGTTCTAGGCCCAGACCTCTATCATCAATTTGCGCCAACTGGTCAGATTATTAACCATGATAGCGAAGACTATGAGCATCTGGTTGATCTTGGTAAAACCAAGCAAGGTGATCCTGTTATCATGAACAAGTATGTTTATGAAAGCGATGTGGCCATTTTGATTGGTCATACTCAAGGGAATCCTTATGGTGGCTATTCAGGTGGCTACAAGCACTGCTCGACAGGGATTACCCACTGGAAATCGATAGCGTCTCATCATGTGCCAAAGGTCATGCACCGAAAAGACTTTGTACCTGTGAATAATAACTCATTGATGCGCCACAAATTTGATGAAATCGGTATGCACATGGAAGAAAAAATGGGGAAAAAGTTTTTCTGCTGTGATGCTGTTTTAGACACCAAATCTCGTCAGATTGAAATCAATAGCGGTGCTGCCGATGAGGTTCAAAAAAAGGCATGGAAACTAGGAAATGCCAGAACCTATGTGCCATTTGCTGAGAAGAAGTACGACATTATTGTCTTTGGTATGCCTCAATTCTTCCACTATGGTGATGGTATGGGGACAAACCCTATCATGCTCATGCAGGCTCTTTCAGCTCAAGTCATTCGTCATAAACGCATCATGAGTGATAATTGTGTCTTTATCTGTGCTAGCACCTGCAATGGATATTTTAATGAAAGCTTGTGGCCGTATTTGCCGGAACTTTATGATCTGTTCCAAAAAGAGGGAAATACCTTGGTTGACCTCAATCAATATGGCGAATATTTTGCTACTAATGAAGAGTATATTCGCAAGTATCGCTATGCACACGCCTTCCATCCTTTCCATGGCTTTAGCATGATTTCCTGTGCTCACTTGGCGGAAAAACACACCGCAGCCATCTATCTTGTGGGAGCTGAAAAACCAGGCTATGCGCGTGGTATGGGCTTGAAGACCAGAGCTACCTTTGAAGAAGCTTTGGAAGATGCTAAGAAAAAATTTGTTGGTCAGGAGCCAAATATCCTTGCCTTGCCAAAAGCCTTTAAAACAGCAGCAGTCCATCTGATGATGAAAAATGACCTGCCCCCTATGACGCCTCGTTATGAGGAGAATCATTAAGGTTTGCTCAAAAAAATAGCTAAGATGAGAAAAAGTATGATAGAAAATCCGACTTGTTTTTCAAAATGATAGCGTTTACAATATCATTGACAAATACATTAGGAGGTGCCTGTGTGAGAAAAAAATCACTTATTAAAAATGCCAAGTTAGAAAAATACGCTTGGCTAACCTTGTCGCTAGTCGTCGCTGTGATTGTTTGGTGGCTCTTGTCTATCAATGAAAAAACAGCTCGTAGCTTCCCAAATATGTTTTTGGTTTGGGAGTCGCTCTTTAAAATGATAGAACGAGGGGTATTCTTTGAAGATATCAAATCAAGTATGATTTCTGTCTTTTTAGGCTTCTTAGCTGGTTTTGTGATATCAGTCCCTAATGCTATGGTGATGGCATGGTATGTGCCTTATCGCAATATTGTGGAGCCTTGGATACAGTTTATCCGAAATATCCCACCGCTAGCTTATGTTCCATTGGTGGTTATTTCAGCTGGTGTAGGGCGTCTGCCTCAGGTGATTGTCATTACGATTGCGACCTTCTTGACCATGACTATTACCATTTATCAAGGGGTCATCAATATTGATCCAACCTTGATTAAAGCTGCGCGAATCTTAGGAGCATCAGATATGGATATTTTTAAACGTATCCTAATACCAGCCTCTCTACCATTTGTCATGACGGCCATTCGTTTGGGAACATCGGTAGCCTTAACAACTTTGATTGCCGCAGAATCAACAGGTGCATCAGCTGGTTTAGGG
This sequence comes from Streptococcus plurextorum DSM 22810, assembly GCF_000423745.1. Taxonomy (GTDB): domain Bacteria; phylum Bacillota; class Bacilli; order Lactobacillales; family Streptococcaceae; genus Streptococcus; species Streptococcus plurextorum. Next base: position 212,297 of record NZ_AUIO01000002.1, on the reverse strand, counting down.
ATGCGTATCAGGTCACTTAACAACTCCTTTGATTCACCACCTATGCTACTCTACATTTTAATTATTGGAATTATCGGTATGGTTGTCAATAAACTGGTTGCTTTGATGGAAAGGAGGTTAACTGGATGGCAGGAGAAACAAGAGCTGTAAAAGTCAAAATTGATCATGTGGTCAAGTCATTTCCCACACGAAATGGAGAAGTTGTTGCCTTAAATGGGGTTGATCTAGATATTTACGAGAATGAATTTATCACCGTTGTAGGACCATCAGGCTGTGGGAAATCGACCCTGCTAAATATCATTGCAGGTCTGTCTCAACCGACATCTGGTAAAGTTTACTGCGATGGCAAAGAAGTTGTTGGGACAGGAACCGATAGGGGTGTCGTTTTCCAACAATATGCTCTCTTTCCTTGGCTAACCGTTAAGAAAAATGTCATGTTTGGCCTTGAAATGCAAGGAAAATCTAAGGCTGAAGCAGCAGAAATAGCAGAGCGATACATCAAGATGGTTGACTTGCAAGATTTCGCAGATCACTACCCTAAAGAACTCTCAGGAGGGATGAAACAGCGCGTTGCCATTGCCAGAGCTTATGCTGTCAACCCTTCGATTCTACTGATGGATGAGCCCTTTGGCGCCTTAGATGCCCAGACTAGAACTCAGCTTCAAGAAGAACTGATCAAAACTTGGGAAAAAGAGAAGAAAACTTGTTTCTTTATCACACATGATGTTGATGAAGCCATTATTTTAGGAAGTCGTGTCATTATTATGAGTGCACGTCCAGGTCGTATCAAGGAAATTGTCCCAATTGATATTCCTCATCCACGAGACCAATCCACAAAACTCAGTAAGGAGTTTTTAGACATCAAAAATTATATTTGGTCTCAGGTCTATGAAGAATATTTAGAAGTCAGAAAGTAGTAACATAAGCAAAAATGAAAGGAGTTCATTATGTTTCACTTTAACACACGGAAATTTTTCCGTTCCACTCTTTGCCTAATGGCAGCTTTTGGCTTGGCTGCCTGCTCTTCAAGTTCTACTAAGGAGGAGAAAACGACAGAGGCAGCAACACCGACATTAGAAACTATCAATATTGCTTACATGCCTAACTACGCAAGTTTGCATGATATTATTGCTGGTGTCAATTCAGGCATTTTCAAAGAAGAAGGTCTAGATGTGAAGTTGGTTGAATTTGCTGATGGACCAACCATCATCGCAGCCATGGAGTCTGGAACCATTGATATTGGTAATATCGGACCAGGTGCTCACAAACTTCCAATTGAAGGCCGAGCAGAAGTCATTTCCTTCTCACAACTCGGAAATGCTGATGAGGTCATTGGTCGTAAAGATAAAGGTGTCAATACTTTAGCAGACTTGAAAGGTAAAAAAATTGCCTCTGCATCAGGAACATCTGCTGAAACCATCCTAAACTTAGCCTTGGCTGAAGCAGGTTTGACGGCGAGTGATGTTGAAATCGTCGATATGGATGCCTCTGCAATTGTAACAGCGATGATTTCAGGCTCTATTGATGCCGCAGCAACTTGGTCACCAAATACGACTGCCATTAAAGACCAACTAGGTGATTCAGCCGTGTCACTTGCAAATAATGTGCGCTATGCCAAAGAATTCCCATCAATTGCTTCTTACGCAACAACTCCAGGCTATTCTGAAAAGAATAAAGATAAGGTCGCTAAATTCTTAAAAGGCCTTTATCGTGCTATGGATTACCGTGCAGAGCATGAGGAAGAAGTGGCAGAGTGGACTGCAAAACAAATCGGTGGTGATGTTGAGACCATCAAAGCTCAGCTCAATGATGGTGACTGGTTAACTAGTAAAGAAATCAAAGAGCTAATCGATAGTGGAGATATGAAAATCTACTATGAAAAACAACAAGAAAACTTCCTGAAATCAGGTGCAGTAAGTAGCTCACGCGACGTCACAGAATATGTTTTCTTTGATCAAATGAGTGAAGCACTAAAAGCAATCCAATAATAGCTCAAGATTGGCTTTGCTTTGAGAAATGAGTGGTCCTATCAATAGAGTAGTCTGCAGGGGAGCTTTCTCCTGCGCTACTCTCTTTCGCTTTAGAAAAGGTTGTGAGGCTCTGTTTCAGGGCAAGGTGAACACATTGTCAGAAAGGAGAAGGTATGCTTATTTTTCTATTGCTCTTTTTTGTGATAGTATCAGCCATCTTGCCTTTCTTTTATCGGTCAAGGGAGGCAGTCGCCATCTCTTGTTTGCTTCTTAGTGTGGTGTTAACCATTGGAGCAGTGGTCATCTATATTGCTAAAAAAGGTGGCATTGAAGATGATTTTATCGCCTTTTTCTTTCTGAACAAAGGCATGAGAGATAGCTTGCGCTATTTGCCGTTAAGCCTTTACCAACTGGGTTTTCTTTTGGCTATAGGGAGGTGCTTTTTCCCTTATTTCTTGCTTAAAGTTGCCGTTTCTTATTCGCTTTCTCAAAAGGCTAGGAGCTTAATGCCTATCTTTAAATGGATTAGCCTGATCAATCTAAGCCTCCTAATGCTATCAAGCCCCCCCATCTACACTTATTTAATCACGGTCCCAAGGATTATGGATGTTGTCATAAGGTTGGTAAATGTGACCTTGATAGGCATGGTGGTTTTAGCTTTGGGGATTATTTATAAGGAGCTGGTTGCCATAGAGCTTATCATCTTTAAAAGGCAATTCTTCCTGTTTTCGCTTTTGGTGACATCAGTAACAGGGCTATACTTGCTCTATTTTGTTCAGGAGCCGGGGCAAATTTATTATTTTTATTTGTCCAATTATGTTTGGCAGCAAGGTGTTTTCTATTTACGGGCTTTATTGCCAATCCGTCTATATTACCTTTTAGTCTTTGCCACGATTATCGTGACAGTATTAGGTGCTATTGGTCTTGTTCGTTACATCCAAGGTGCCATCCAAGTGACCCGTCAGGAAGTTGCTATTCGAAAAAAAGCCCAGTTGATTGCACCAGCGACTTCGATGTTTATTCATGGGATGAAAAATCAACTCCTATCACACCAAATCCTAACAAGGAGATTAAAAAAAGCCTGGCAGGAGGGGGCTTCAGAAAAAGAGATAGACAAATACATCACAGCCCTAGAGCAGGATGTGTCTGAAAGTCTTGATAAAATCAACCGCTTTTACAAATCCTTACGTGTCAATACTTCCTATCTGGTGCCTGTAAAGGCTAATCTAGTCTTAGAACAAGCTATTACGCTTTTTCATCAGCAGTATCCCAGTCGAGAGGTTCAATTAAGTTGTCTGGTTGATACCTATATTTTGGCAGACCAAGCGTTGTTAAGCGAAGCAATTGCCAATCTACTCGCCAATGCACACGAAGCTATTTTGCAAAAGGGGGACAATCAGTCAGGGAATATTATGCTGAACTTACGAAATGTGCGTGCTTTTACGGTCATTGAAGTCAAGGACAACGGCTGTGGTGTCAGTAAGCGACATTATTCTAAAATTTTTGAACCCTTTTACTCACAAAAAAACTCGTCAACAAACTGGGGGATGGGCCTCTACTTTGTTCGTGGCATTTTAAAGGACCATTTTGGAGGTATTTATTGTGACAGTAAGCTTGGGGTGGGAACGACTTTTACCCTTTATCTTCCAAAATATCAAGTAGGAGGAAAGACCAATGATTGATGTCATGATTGCTGAAGATATGCCTTTCATCTTAGAAGATTTGGCAGAGGCAATCGATCAGCATCCCTCGTTTCAAGTGACGGGTAGAGCTAAGACAGGCGAGGGGATTATTGATCTTGTTAAGCACAATCCACCAGATTTAGTTCTTATGGATATTGAAATGGAATCCATGAATGCGGGAATTTTAGCAACAGAAGCCATAGGGGACTTAGGTCTTAAGACGCAAGTCATTTACTTAACGGCTCATGAAAGTCGAAAGACCATACTGACAGCCATGGCTACGCCAGCTGTTGATTACATTGTCAAAGGTGTTGACTACGAGAAGATTTTTCAACATATGGAGGCAGTAGTAGAAGGGCATCCTTTGATGGAAGGTGTTGCACAAGAAGTCCTCATTCAAGAATATAAACGCCTACAGAAGTCCGAAAAAAGTTTACTCTTTTTTATCACAAACCTATCGCGATTGACGGCTTCTGAACGGGAAATTATCAAACTCCTTTTAGAGGACTGTAAGATTTCTGAAATGGCTCGCCTACGCTATGTAGAACCCGTTACAATTAAAACTCAAATGACCTCTATCCTGAAAAAATTCGGTGTTCGTCGCAGTAAGGAAGTGGTCCAGACCATTCGCGATTTGAATTTAGAACACCTTTTTTAATGATGACATACAGAATGGAGACACCATGAAGCCTTATTATCAATACAAAAACCAAGAACTCATCAGCCATAGTCGCATTCCTTTGATTATCGCTAGTGATAATGACCAGATTTTTAAAGCATTGGCTCAAGAGATGGTAGCCACCATCGAGGCAAATAATGCTAACAATCAACCCACGGTTATCATTTGTCCTGTTGGGCCAATTGGTCATTACCCTTATTTTGTTGATATGGTCAATACGAAGAAACTTTCTTTACACTCTGTTTGGTTTATCAATATGGATGAGTACCTAACAGCAGATAAAGAATGGGTTCTAGAAGACCATCCGCTTAGTTTCCGTGGTTTTATGAAAAGGACAGTCTATAGCCAGATTGACAAAGACTTGGTGATGCCAGAGAGTCAGCGTCTTTTTCCTGATCCGCTTGACCTTAGTCTTGTGGAACGTACGATTTCGCAACTTGGGAAGGTTGATCTGTGTTTAGGAGGGATCGGAATCAATGGTCACGTGGCTTTTAATGAACCAGAGCCTAACTTAAGCCATCAAGCCTTTATGGATTTACCGACTAGGGTGTTACCTATTGCTCCTGAGACACGAGCCATCAATAGTGTCGGGGATTTAAGAGGTGCTATTGAAGATATGCCAAGGGATTGTGTTAGCATTGGGATGCGTGAGATAATGAAGGCTAAAAAAATTCGGCTAGGTGTGTTTCGTGACTGGCATTACGCAGTGATTCGAAGAGCGGTTTGTGCTCAGCCAAGTCCTGAATTTCCAGTAACCCTGTTACAGTCTCACCCTGATATTGAGATTTACCTGAATAAAGATTTAGCAAACTAGAGAGGAGTAGGTGATGACGAGACAAGTGATAAAAAATGGTCAGGTCTATCGACATGGCCACTTTGAAACCGTAGATATTGTGATTGAAGATGGTGTTTTTAGATTATTTGGAAAAGGGATAGAAGATGATTTGGCAGAAGTTATTGATGCAGAAGGTCAGTTGATTGTCCCAGGTTTCTTTGACATTCATACGCATGGTGGTTACCATGTAGACTTTAACCATGCCAGTCCAGAAGATTTGGACAAGGTTAGCCACTTTTTTGCTAGCCAAGGAACAACCTATGCCCACATGTCATTGGTGACAGATGAACGTTCCCAGATTGAGGCTTGTATCGATGCTTATAATAGTTATAGTGATACTTCTACTCAGCTTATCCGGGGGATTCATCTGGAAGGGCCATTCCTATCACATGAATACAGAGGCTCTATGCCAGCGCATTTGCTAGTGGATTTTGATGCCAAGATGCTAGAAGAGTTGCAAAGGCGGGCTAGGGGGGCTGTCCACTATATTACTTTAGCACCCGAAGTGCCTGGCGTTCTAGAAGCCATTCCATGGATACGGAGCTTAGGAATAAAAGTTTCCATTGGGCATTCAGCTGCCAGCTATGACATTGCTTGCCAGGCCATTGAGAAGGGAGCTGAGACTTGTACCCATACCTTCAATGCCATGCGGCTTTTCCATCAGCATGAACCAGCGATTATGGGAGCAGTCCTCGAAAAGGATGCTGTTTACTGCGAAGCTATTTGTGACGGTAGACACCTTCATCCAGGAACTGTCCGCATGCTATTAGCAGCTAAAGGGTGGGACAAGGTGATTGCCATTACGGACTCCATCATGGCTGCCGGCTTGCCAGATGGCAATTACAAACTCGGTGTCAATGATATCGTAGTCATTGATGGGGATGCCCAGTTAGCAACAGAAAAAGTGCGTGCTGGAAGTACCTTAACAACCATTCAAGCCTTACGCAATATTTGTCACTATACGGGTGAGTCGCTTGAAAAAGTCCTGCCACTTTTAACGGAAAACCCAGCCAGAATGCTCGGTGTTTTTGACCGCGTCGGTTCTATTGATTATGGCAAAGCAGCAGATATGGTATTTCTAAACCCAGAACTTGAGGTGCAAAAGACCTTGATGGGAGGCCGGGTCGTTTATTCGATTGATCAGTAAGGTGGAAGCTTTATGTATCGTATTGAAACAGAAGATTTTGGTTTATCTTCCAAAACTTATCGCCTGAAAAATGCTAGGGGCATGCAGGTTGTCTTGACAGATTTTGGTGCCCGAATCGTTCAAATTTTGTTACCTGTCGAGGAAGATGGAAGCCTTAGAAATATTTGTCTAACACGCCATTCGGCAGAGGATTATCAAACAACACCTTACATTGGTGCAACAGTGGCACCAGTAGCAGGTAGGCTTTTTAGCCATCAGGTTGCTATTGATGGTAAGGTCTTAAATCTGGCGGAAAATGGTCCAGGTTTTTCATTGCATTCGGGGCCACAATCAGCCAGTATGCAGATTTGGGCATGTGATATTTTTCCTGAGAACAACCAACTGGTGTTTAGGTTGACCCTAGAAGATGGTTATAATGGCTTTCCTGGTCCTATTCATTTGACAGCAACCTATACCTTGACTGAGGATAATTGTCTAGAAGTGCGCTATAAGGGAGTCAGTCCCAAAAAGACCCTTTTTAACCCTACCAACCATGTCTTTTTTAACTTAACAGGACATTTTTTTGAATCCATTAAAGACCATCAGTTTCAAATCTCGGCTAGTCGAGTTGTGGTCTATGATGAAAACGGAAAAGGAGTAGGCATTCGTCAGGTGGCTGATAGCCCTTATGATTTTAATCGAACCAAAAGAATAGGTCAAGCCTTGCAAGAAAAAGATGAACAGCTAGCATTGCTAGGAGGTTTTGACAATTGCTGGATTTTAGATCATCCTCATCAGGCGGCTAGTATTACTAGTCCAGATGGCAAAATAGGTCTTTCGGTTGCCACAAATCAGGATGGTCTCATCATCTACACTTACAACCATAACAACCCCGCATTAGCGATCAAACAAGGTGTCTTTAGTCTGGAATGCCTTGCCTCTATAGAGCAAAGTCACATCATTGAGGCACAAGAAGAAGTTGAATCTTGGACAAAGTATACTTTCGACTATTGAAAGTAGAGGGCTTGAAAACTTTTATCTGCTAAATTGATGCTATAAAGGCTAGGACAAAAGTCCTAGCCTTATTGGTTTATTTTAGTGATCTGATGGAAAATCAAATACCATTTTTCATGGCGGCGCCAAATGCTCGTATGGTGGTGACCGTCAAGCTGATAGGTGATAAGTTTGGTTTTTTGACTAACAGAAGTCATCTTAAAGTACTGAAAATGACTGAGATAGTGCTTGTCTCTTGCGATGACTTGTTCTTTATTGAGCAGGGAACCGTCGCGATCAATGAGTTTAAAGTCATCTGCTAGAAAGACTTGGTAATCAGGGATTTTTGACAGAATGATTTTTTCGTTTTTATACAGTTTGTGGTAGACATTTTCAAAAATCTCATCCTCTGGAATGGGAGCAGGCTCCACATGAATATCAATGTCATAAACCTCGAAACGATGGCGAAGCAGTTGTTCCACTTTTTCAGTAATTTCATGACTCTCGTAAACCGAGAGGTCCGGATTCATCTCTAATACAATATCTAAATAGATGTTACTGCCATAAGTACGACCACGTTGAGATTTAACGGCGTAAATCTTTGGAATTTCCAAAATGGCAGCTTCATAGGCTTTTAAATGCTTGTCATCAAAACCATCAGATAAACTGAAAGTGGCGGCCATAAAAATATCGTAGGCCGTTTTCAAAATAAAATAAGTAATAAGCAGGGCAAATAAATTGTCTAACCATAATAAATTGACGGAGCTTGCTAGGATTGCCAGAGAAGTCCCGATAGATGTCACAGCATCGGATAGGTTATCCTTAGCTGAGGCGGCCAAGGCAGAGGATTGGACCTTTTTTGACAGGTTTTTATTATAGAGATAGACTCCTGACATGACAAGAGCGGAGATTAGCCCTACGATAGCCCCTTCAAGGTCAATAGCAGAGCTACTTTTAGATAAAATCTTTTCAATGGTTTGAATAAGCACCTGAATCCCCACCGTAAACATGATGAAGGAGGTGATGAGACTGGATAAATCTTCAATTTTCCAATGGCCGAACTTGTGGTCTTCATCAGCTGGTTGGCTGGCAAGGTGGAGTCCAATGAGCAGAGCAACGTTTCCCACAATATCAGAGAGGTTATTGAAGCCATCCGCGATAAGAGAGCTTGAATTTAACCAGTAACCAAAACTCAATTTGGCTCCACTTAAGAGTAGGTAGGCCATGATAGAAAGAATCGGACCACGTTTAGCTAGACGAAATTGATTAGTGTGACTTGTCATAATGCCTCCAGATGCGGGATTTAACTATTATATCATAGCCAGGCGAGGACTTCAAAAAAGCTCTCCTAAATGAGAGCTTGAAGTAGCTTAGCGATGACGGCTAAAGTATGATTTTGTCTCCGCTAGGATAATCGGGGTGAGAACCAATAAGGCAATGAGATTTGGAATGGCCATGAGTCCATTGACGATATCAGCAATTTTCCAAACCACATCAAGCGTAAGGTAACCACCAAGTGCGACCATAAGCACGAAGACAAGGCGATAAAATGGGATGTATTTGGTTGTCTGAGTCAGAAATTCAAAGCAACGCTCCCCGTAATAAGACCAGCCAAGAATTGTGGTAAAAGCAAAAAGACAAAGAGACAGGGTTAAGGTTAAACTTCCGATACTGCCAAAAACAGAGGCAAAGGCAACCTGTGTCATTGGAGCTCCTTCAAGTGGTCCAGTCCACTCTCCGCTCACTAGAATCGCCAGTCCTGTCAAACTACAGATGACAATCGTATCAATAAAAGTACCAGTCATTGAAATTAAGCCTTGTTCGACAGGTTCATCTGTTTTAGCAGCCGCAGCAGCGATAGGTGCCGATCCAAGACCAGATTCATTTGAGAAGACGCCACGAGCGATGCCACGTTGCATAGCCATCATAACAGTCGCTCCAAAAAAACCTCCAGTCGCTGCCTGTCCTGTAAAAGCAGAGCGCAAAACAGTGATAAGGCTTGGCACTATGGCTTGATAATGGCTAAAGATAACAATCAGAGTAGCGATGATATACAAGCCGGCCATGAAAGGAACTAATTTTTCAGATACTTTTGAGATGGATTGAATCCCCCCAAAGATAATAATGGCTGTAATCATTGCTAAAGTGATGCTGACCACTTCTGGAGACCAGTTAAAGCTTGATTTTAGTGAGGCAGTGATGGAGTTGACCTGTGAAAACGTACCGATTCCAAGCCATGCGACCAAGACACCAGCAAAAGCAAAGAAAACAGCTAGTGGTTTAGCAAGAGCCTGCCAGCGTCCTGTAAAACCATTGGTAATGTAATACATGGGTCCTCCAGAGACATTGCCTTTGTCATCTTTGGTACGAAATTTAATGGCCAAGAGCCCTTCGGCATACTTTGTTGCCATACCGAAAAATGCAGCAATCCACATCCAAAAAAGAGCGCCAGGTCCTCCGGTTTTAATAGCAGTTGCCACCCCAACAATATTTCCCGTCCCAACAGTTGCAGCCAGTGCAGTGGCAAGAGCTGCAAAACTAGAAATGTCTCCCTCTCCCTTATCCTCTGTAAAAATGAGTTTGAAAGCTTTTGGCAGGCGAATAACTTGCAGCAAGCCCAGACGAATCGTCAGAAAAATCCCTGTTCCCATTAGTAAAATCAACAAAGGAGGTCCCCAAACCAAGTCACTAATAGCCGTAAAAATATCTAACATCATAACTCCTAACTCCGAGACGTCAAAAAAGAGATAGTGACGGCTATCTCTGGGGATTTGATTTAAAAACCAACACGACTTTTAACAAAAAGCAGTCTTTGATTTTTTAAATCTTCTGTCCTTTTGCCTGAGAGTTTCAGCAGTTTCTACTGCCTTGCCCCTTCGGCGTCACTAATGTGATCTCTCCAGAAGTCCGTCAATCACCAGTCGCAATCTTCTGATGACATCATTCGGTTATTTAATTGTATTATCGGTTATTTTAAAGGAAACGTTAGGAATTGTCAAGAGGTTAATGTGTTTTGAATTGATATTTTTGCTGATCAAGACTCGTAAGGTCAAACAAAGTTAAAGGTTTAGCTCTGCTATTTTACCTAAAAAATGGTAAAATAATAGGGCTTATTTTTGTGAACGGAGATACTTAGCATCATGGGAAATCCATTATTAAACGGTATGAACGACCGTCAGGCAGCGGCGGTACAGACCACTGAAGGTCCTTTGTTGATTATGGCGGGGGCTGGTTCTGGGAAGACACGTGTCTTAACTCACCGTATCGCTTATTTGATTGATGAAAAGATGGTCAATCCTTGGAATATTTTAGCCATCACCTTTACCAATAAAGCGGCACGGGAAATGCGTGACCGTGCCATAGCTCTCAATCCTTCGACGCAAGACACTTTAATTGCCACCTTCCACTCCATGTGTGTCCGTATCTTACGACGTGAAGCAGATCATATCGGTTACAATCGTAATTTTACCATCGTGGATCCAGGCGAGCAGCGCACGCTGATGAAGCGGATTTTGAAGCAGCTTAATTTGGACCCTAAAAATTGGAATGAGCGCTCCATTTTAGGAACCATTTCCAATGCTAAAAATGATTTACTGGATGAGGTAGCTTACGAGCGCTTAGCTGGCGACATGTACAGCCAGATTGTAGCTAAGTGTTATAAGGCTTATCAGGAGGAGCTTCGTCGCAGTGAGGCGATGGATTTTGATGACCTTATCATGATGACGCTTCGCCTTTTTGATAAAAATCCTGACGTCTTGGCCTATTATCAGCAGCGTTACCAGTATATTCATGTGGACGAGTATCAAGATACTAACCACGCTCAATACCAATTGGTTAAATTACTGGCTTCTCGCTTTAAAAATATCTGTGTAGTGGGTGATGCCGACCAGTCTATCTATGGTTGGCGTGGGGCTGACATGCAAAATATCCTCGATTTTGAGAAGGATTACCCAGAGGCTAAAGTGGTACTTTTGGAAGAAAATTATCGGTCCACCAAGAAAATCCTCCAAGCGGCAAACGATGTCATCACCAATAACCGCAATCGTCGCCCCAAAAAGCTGTGGACGCAAAACGCTGACGGTGAGCAACTGGTTTACTACCGGGCTAACAACGAGCAAGAAGAAGCTGTTTTTGTGGCCTCAACCATTACCAATGTTGTCCGTGAAATGGGGAAAAACTTCAAAGATTTTGCTGTACTTTATCGGACAAATGCCCAGTCTCGTACCATTGAGGAAGCCCTTTTAAAATCTAACATTCCTTACACCATGGTGGGTGGGACCAAGTTCTACAGCCGTAAGGAGATTCGCGATGTCATTGCTTATCTTAACCTCATTGCTAACACCTCTGATAACATGAGCTTTGAGCGAATCGTCAATGAGCCAAAGCGCGGCGTTGGACCAGGAACCCTTGAGAAAATTCGGACTTTTGCCTATGCTCAAAACATGAGTCTGCTGGATGCCTCAGCTGACATCATGTTGTCTCCTGTCAAAGGAAAAGCAGCCGCTGCCGTCTATGAGCTGGCTCATTTGCTCTTAAATCTCCGCGATAAACTGGATAGCTACAGTTTGACTGAACTAGTGCAGATGGTCTTGGATAAAACAGGCTACCTAGAAGCTCTGCGCATTCAAAATACTCTAGAAAGCCAAGCCCGTATTGAAAATATCGAAGAGTTTCTCTCAGTCACGAAGAACTTCGATGATAATAAGGAAGTAGCTGTTGAGGATGAAACCGGTCTTGATCGTCTATCGCGTTTTCTAAATGACCTGGCCTTGATTGCTGATACCGATGATGGAGATACCCAGTCAGCAGAAGTGACCCTTATGACCCTTCACGCCGCAAAAGGTTTGGAGTTTCCTGTTGTCTTTTTGATAGGGATGGAAGAGGGTGTCTTTCCGCTCACGCGTGCTACAGAAGACCCCGGCGAACTAGAAGAAGAGCGCCGTCTGGCCTATGTGGGTATTACCCGAGCAGAGGAACTCCTCTTTATGACCAATGCCAATAGCCGCACCCTTTTTGGTAAGACTAATTACAATCGTCCGACACGTTTTTTACGTGAAATATCGGAAGAACTTCTTACCTATCAAGGGCTAGCGAGACCTGCCAACACCTCTTTTGTAGCCTCCTTTGCTAATAAGGATACAAAAGAGTTTGGCAAGGGCATGAGCTTACAAGACGCCTTGCAAAGCCGCAAGTCTCAAGTTCAGCCAAACCGTGTCCTAGGAGGTGGCCTACCATTTGGACAAACTCAAACAGCTAATGAAGAAGTCCTTGATTGGTCGGTTGGGGACATTGCCATCCACAAAAAATGGGGAGAAGGTACAGTCCTTGAAGTTTCAGGAAGTGGCAAAACACAGGAACTCAAGATTAAATTCCCAGAAGTGGGACTAAAAAAACTCCTTGCCAGTTTAGCACCGATCACCAAGAAATAACAGAGAGGCTGGGCAAAACTAAAGAATTCCCCTTCCGATTAACATTTAAACAAGCAAAAACAGCTTAGAATCAACGTTGCTGATAACGCAATTCTAAGCTGTTTTCTATTTCTAAGATTTTTCGGCCAGTCTCTTTACTTATAGTTTTAAACTATACAATAGCCTTTGGAATAAGTATTAGTCAGATTGGTGGAAATGCAGTAGAATAGGGTAACTAGAAAAAAGGAGTTCTCATATGACAAGTTTACGTGATGCCTATAACACACTAAAAAAAGCCAAATTGGTCAATTTAACGCATAAGATCAATGAAGACAGCCCGCATTTTCCGGCTTTACCAAACCTATCCAAAAAAGATTTATTCACCCTAGCAGATGGTTTCCATGTGCAGCAATTTTCAGTAGTGGGTCAATATGGCACCCATATTGATGCTCCTATTCATTTTGTGGAAGGTGGTGCTTGGTTAGACGATATCGAGTTGACAGATTTATTGTTACCCCTTTATGTGATTGATCAGTCAAAAGCCGTGGCTGAAAACCCAGATTTTGAGTTGACTAAGGCCGATATTCTAGCCTTTGAAGCAGATCATGGTCCGATTGAAGCAGGTGCTTTTGTTGCCTTTCGTAGCGACTGGTCAAAACGTTGGCCTAGCCAGGATGCCTTTCGTAATTTAGATGAGAATGGCGTTCAACGAACACCAGGCTGGGCGCACGATGCTTTAGAATACTTAATAACTGAGCGTCAGGTTAAAGCAGTTGGTCACGAAACGCTAGATACAGATAGTGGCTTATCTGCTGCTAAAAACGGCGGTAGCCTGCCAGAAGAGTATTACCTTCTGGAGCAGGGCATCTATCAGGTAGAGGTTCTGGCTAATTTAGACCAAGTGCCAGCAACAGGAGCCTTTATTTCAATTGCCTACCCAAACTGGGACAAGGCAACAGGTTCACCAGTTCGTGCCCTAGCATATGTGGAATAATGCAAAAGGGAATCAGACCCTTTAGTTCCTTTTTTGTGTGACGCGAAGTCTGTCATATAGTATAAGGAGCAGTGAAGTGTGATTGCACAGCTTCTCTGTTTTGGTCTTAAGGCAAATGGAAAGTAAAAGAATCACTCCATCAAGCATCTAGAAAAAAGACAAGGGCTGGACAACTTTAACTGTCCAGCCTCTTTTTAGATTTTTTCAACATTGATAAAACGGCCCAAAAGCGACACGAAGATATGATACAAGACAGGAGAGCTACTGTTAGTATCAGGAAGCCTGGAATTTGTGGCAGCTTGACGAGGAGGAAACACGATAAGACTGCTATAGAAAGACTAAAAAGGAGCATAAGGCCATAGAAAATGAGCAGGTACCAGAGTTTTGCTCGATACCATTTGGACTTTTTGGGATGCCTATTCAGAGAGAAAGTGATCAAGAGTGGGACTATTAGAAATAGCGTACAGATAATAGCTCTCTCTTTTATCAACGTCTGATAAAGGTGATGCATAGGAGTTCCTCCGAGACTTAAAAGACACGGTAAACATAAGGGTTTTCAGGTTGATTAACCTGTTTTTCTTCCTTGATGTGAAGGGTAGGAAGAGTTTGCCCAAGTTCTTGATGATATTCTAAAGTTAGCTGGCCGGTTACGGTAACCCAGCTATTATCAGGATAGCTAACTTGTCCACCTTTTGTCAATAGGCCAAAGACCCCAGAGTCCGCGATACAGTGAATAATACCAAAGCGAAAGAGAAATTGAGCTCCCTCGTGTTCAGGTTCATTGTAGACAAAACCTGTGAAACGGATATCCCTTCCCAAAAAATCTTCTGGATAAAGGTAAATCAGTTCCATAACCTCCATATAATTCTCTGTGGTGATGGTCAAAAGATTAGAACCCTTGTATTTTTCCAGAGATTTAGCCATCTCCTTTTGATAGCCAGAAGCAGTAAAGTAAAGGCTGGTATCAGGTCGGAGGTACTGGATATCTGTACCTTCTTGCTGTGCAGTTTCGGGATCCGAGCCAGCTGATAAGGGAAAGGTGTAGCCTTTTGCGGAGACGGTTTTAGCATCTAGGGTTACGGTTGGAACAAGCAGAGCGACTAAGATGGGAAATACGAGAATCATAGGACTGGTGAGTGCAGCTATTTTTCCAGATAAATGGTTGTGCATTTTTAGATTTTTGACCCAGATAATCAGTTGCACGATTGCTAGAATCAAAGACAGCCCCATAGAAATGAAAGCTAAATAAGTATAGTGAGTATTGATGTACTGATTAAGTTTTCCAGACAAATAGAGGTACATAGAGACCTCTAAGTAGCCCACTAATATTAAAAAACGTATCATCCTATTACCCCCAGCATTAAGCAATAAAGCACAATGATTAGACTAGATGTTCCCACGAAAAAGGCGATAAAAGAAGCTTTAAAGGACTTAGCCATCATCAGCAAGTTTTTGATATCTACCATAGGGCCAATCAAGAGAAAAGCCATAACCGGCGATAGGCCAAAACTTGAGAGAAGAGAAGCACCAATAAAAGCATCCGCTTCACTACAAAGAGATAAAATGAATGCCATAAGCATTAACAATAAAATCCCTAGAAGCGGCGTGGTGCTGATTTGGGTCAAAAGCCGTGTCGGCAGGTAAATTTGCATAGCAGACGCTACTAAAGTGCCTATAATCAAATACCGTCCCACATCAAAAAATTCATCTATAGCATGTGCTAAGGCGTAAAAGATTTTTTGAGGGAGGGACTTATCTGAATAATCGTGCCTATGGACGGGACTGGCTTCGTTTTTAAGGATATGATCATCGACAAGAAAGGCTAAGAGAATACCAAGTATCAGGGCAACACTAATAGCACCCAAAAGTCGCAAGGTTACAATGCGCCAGCTATTGCCAAAAGCCGAGTAGGTGGCAAATAGTACCACAGGATTGATGATTGGAGCTGTGGCAAGAAAGGGCACAGCTGTGTAGCTAGGGACCTTTTTCTCTAAAAAGCGATTGACAATAGGGACAATGCCACATTCACAGGAAGGAAAGACAAAGCCAATCAGCGTACCAAAGAGCACTCGCAGTAGTTTATGCCTAGGTAGGTGCCTATCAATGATATCAGGAGTCACAAAAACTTCGATAAAGCCTGATAATATAGCGCCTATAAGGACAAATGGCAGAGCTTCAATGATGATGGATAAAAAGACAGCGAGCCATTGCAGGACATGATTAGGAAGCGTATTAATCATGAGACTCTCGCTTCCAGTAGCCGTAGAGATAGCTCATAAGGAGCGGAAAAAGGACGACAAAGAGCAGTCGCCACCAATGAGGAATAACCAAGCCAATTCCAGCAGTTAGAAGGCCTAAAGTGATCAAAAAGGCCTTATCACGTCTATTTCTTGTCATCATCCCTCTCCTGTATCAGTTGAGAAACTAGTATACCAAAGATGATACCAATACTAGGTCCCAGAGCAATTCCCATAGGAATATTACCAATCGCACTCCCAATCATCAGACCTAGTCCTGAGCCAATGGATATCCCAAGCACTAAGCCGATGGCCAGATGATCATCTTTTTTCTGCTTATTTTTTTGGTTCATTCGTTTTTTCCTTGCCTTTTGGATCTGGAAATTCAACCTTTTCTAACTCAGGTAGCTTAGCAAAGCTTTCCAAAACCTTTTCAAATTCATCTTGTTTTTTTACTGTTAAAGCCATGTTGATACTCCTTTTCTTTTTATTATAACACGAGAACCTAAAATGAAGGTTAAATTCTGCAGAAAGATAATGGAATATACTACCTAAAAGGTAAGATTATGGTCACATCTGGTCTTGCTTTCTGAACGATACGAGTATCAGAAAAAGCTCGGAACTTCCGAGCTTTTTAGGAGCCTTATGTTAGGAGTTATGGCTTAAGTCTCTTCAGCTTGCCATAAGCTATTTTTCAATCAATTCAAACTGTTCTGCTTTTTTATCGAATGTTAATTCGTAAGTGGCGTTTGGCTTGATGTCCAATTCCAACTTGACAGGTCCCCAAGTTTTAGAAACTGTTTTGTGCATGACACCAGGACGTGTTGAGGTAAAGCTCGCTTCGATGATACGAGTACCAGGAGCGACATAAACGAAACCTTTTGAACCTTCAAAGGACTGTGCTGGTTTTTCACCATCGACACTGTCGATGATAATAGAGCCGCTTGAGACAGGTGTTTGCTGGTAAGGGATAAAAATGCGGGCAGCATCAGGATGTTGTTCCAAGTAAGCATTCGAACTTGCCTTCATTTTTTTATTCATGAAGACGCCATAAATACCTGCTCCGATAAAGACCACAAGTACAATAGGGATGTAGATATACATATTTTCCATTTGATTTATTCCTCAATAAGTGATTTTTCTTTTGTTTTTAGTTTGATTGCTTTTTGTTTCTCGCCCGTGATTCCTAACTCATCTGTCAAGGATTGGAAGTCAGCGTCACTCAGGTATTCGCAGTCAATTTCTCTCTTGGTTCCATCGGGAAGAAAGATGAGAAGGTACTGTCGTCCGTCATTGTGTGTGATTGCTCCGAAAGCATGATCTGCTAAAGCATAAAACTGTCTGCTCTTACCTTGAACCACCGTCAAGCTGTCTTTACCAACAATGATCTGGCGGCGCATAGCCAATAAACCAAATAAAAGGGTAAGGCTAGGTATGGCAAGGGCAATCCATGGACTAGTTTGATCTGTCAAGATTGGCTCCCATCTAAGAATATAGACAAAAGCTGCTCCCAAAAGACTACCAATCAGGCGAGAAATGAGTGTTGTCACTTTAGGTTTATAAATAGTCTCCATATAACCTCCTTAAGACCAGTCTAATATATATATATATCAAGCCCTTAAAAAACGGTTGGGAAACCCAACCGTTTGCTGTTTTAATCGACGTATAATTTTGATTTGTCACTCAACCAACTATAGAGGAGTCCGATTAAGAGTCCGCCTCCGACGTAGTTTCCAAGACCTGAGAATAGGAAGTTGCTCAAGACACTCATAACCGTCATTCCCTCAACAGCTCCGCCATTTGAGAAGAAAGCAAGAGAGAAGGTCGAGAAGTTGGCAATCACGTGCTCAAACCCTAGGAAAGCAAAGATGAAGATGATAAAGATAAGTGAGATGACACGCCCTGCATCGTCTTTCATTCGCATAGAGATGAAGACAGCGATATTAACCACGATATTAGCAAAAATCCCTTCAACGAACTGTGTCCATGGGGTCTTAGCTAGCTTAGCGACAGTTGCTTCAATCAGGTAGCTGTGCTCATTCAAGTGTCCAACCTGGTAAGGTGTTGTAAATGACAGGAAGTAAGTCACAATAACAGCTCCAACAAAGTTGAAGAAGATACAAGTTGCCAAGATTTTAAGAGCTGTCTTTGTCGGGATAACCTTGCGGTGGATAGCCGATGTCATGTACATCATGTTTGATGTTCCAAGCTCAGCGTTCATGTAGAGAATCATGACCAAGCACCAACCAAACATCAAACCGTAGCTGAATTTACCTAGACCATTGACAATATGATTCAATTTATCAGCAGTATATGCCGAGATGGCCAAACCAATAGCGAGGTAGACGCTAGCCATAACGGAACGGATAGCGTAGGCAAAGTAGTTGCTTTCAATCAGATCAGCCTTTTTCTTAATGCTTTTATCAATATTATAAATCAGCGTGTCATGTTCTGCCGCCATAATAATCTCCTTTATGATTCCAAAAAAACTTGAGTAAATACTCACAATAAGAGAGTATATCAAAAACTCTCAAAAAATGTAAGAGATTTTATGGAAAAAACATCTTAAAAACGCAGTAGATGCTTTAGTGAAAGGTGAAGTCTTTTCACATCCACAGTCAGTCCTGTGGTACAATAGATGAAAAAAGAGGAGGAAAATGATGAAATTAGCACTTGTTGGTACTGGCATGATTGTTAAAGAAGTGTTACCAGTATTAAAAGGCATTAAGGGAATCGAATTGGCGGGCATTTGCTCTAGCCCACGTAGTCTTAATCAGGCGCATGATTTGGCAAAGGTCTTCGCCATTCCATTTGTGACCTGTCAGTTTGATGATCTTTTAGAACAGTCAACGATTGACACCATTTATATTGGGACTCCAAATAAGACCCATTATGGCTTTGCAAAGCAAGCCCTTCTTGCAGGAAAACATGTCATTTGTGAGAAACCTTTTACCATGACAGTTCGTGAACTGGATGAGTTAGTGACCATTGCAGAACAAAATCAATTGATACTACTTGAAGCCATAACGAATCAATACCTAGGAAATTTTCACTTCATACGCAAACAGTTAGCAACCTTAGGGGATATCAAAATCATTGATTGTAATTTTTCCCAATACAGCTCTCGTTATGATGCTTTTAAAAGGGGTGAAATCGCTCCAGCTTTCAATCTTGAAATGGGCGGTGGCGCTCTTCGTGATCTGAACATTTATAACATTCATCTCATCGTAGGGCTCTTTGGAAAACCAATGGTGGTGACTTATCAGCCTAATATGGAAAGTGGGGTAGACACTTCTGGAATTCTTTTGATGGATTATGGAAGCTTTAAAGCCGTAGCCATTGCCGCTAAAGATTGTTCTGCTGATACGCGAACCAGTATCCAAGGTGATAAGGGGACGCTGACCATTATTGGCCCGACAAATAGTATGCCTGAGATTCAGCTAACCCTTAATGGAGAAATGCCTACTTTGGAAAATCATAATACTGGTCAACATCGGATGACAGCAGAATTTGTCGCCTTTGAGCGCATGATTCGTGAGATGGATATTGAGGCACGTGATCAGGCTCTGGAACATAGCAGAGCAGTTATGTCAGTTTTAGAGGCTGCTAGTCAGATGTTGCCCTAATCCTTTGTCTTATTTTCTCTGACGATGGAGCTAGGATGGGGAGCTGTTTTGCAGAGTCAAAGCTATGAGAAGATGGGACAAGTCTCTTTGGAATATGATTTCTGAAAAAGCGCAACCTTCTCACCACAGTAATGATAAACCTAGACGTCATCAGAATCACCTTAAGCTCCTTTTTGGAGCTTTGAGTTATTTTAAGGCTTTTGTGTTATAATGTTAAGGTATTCTAAGTAAGAGAAAGGACAAGTTATTCAACTTGCAGATTTATATGTCAAATTACGCTATTATTCTTGCTGCGGGGAAAGGCACTCGCATGAAATCAGACTTGCCAAAAGTTTTGCATAAGGTGGCAGGGATCACCATGTTGGAACACGTTTTTCGTAGTGTTTCAGCTATTACGCCAGAGAAAACGGTAACAGTCATCGGTCATAAGGCAGAACTGGTTGAGGACGTTCTAGCTGGTAAATCTCAGTTTGCCCTTCAAACTGAGCAATTGGGGACAGGCCACGCTGTTATGATGGCTGAAAGTCAGCTTTCAGGACTGGAAGGACAAACCCTTGTTATCGCAGGAGATACACCGCTTATTACGGGAGAAAGTTTGAAAAATTTGATTAACTACCATGTTAATCATAAAAATGTGGCAACTATTTTAACAGCTGATGCCGATGATCCATTTGGCTATGGTCGCATCATCCGCAATCAGCATGATGAAGTGATTAAAATCGTTGAGCAAAAGGATGCTTCCGATTACGAACAGCAGGTTAAAGAAATCAATACCGGAACTTATGTTTTTGACAATAAGCGTCTTTTTGAGGCTCTTCAGAATATCAACACTAATAATGCTCAGGGAGAATACTATTTGACAGATGTTATTGGTATTTTTAAAGATGCTGGTGAAAAAGTAGGTGCCTATAAACTTCGTGATTTTGACGAAAGTTTAGGAGTCAATGACCGTGTTGCTCTAGCTAGAGCTGAAAAAGTTATGCGCAAGCGCATCAACACGGCTCATATGGTCAATGGCGTCACCTTGCTTGACCCAGCTAGCACTTACATTGATGTTGACGTGGAGATTGCACCAGAAGTTGTTATTGAGGCAAATGTGACGCTTAAAGGGCGCACTAAAATCGGACAAGCCAGTCTCTTGACGAATGGGACTTATATTGTGGATTCAAGGCTAGGTGCTCATACTACCATTACTCACTCTATGATTGAAGCGTCAGTCGTAGCTGATGAAGTGACCGTAGGCCCTTACGCTCATATTCGTCCAGATTCGACCCTAGGCCAAGGGGTTCACATTGGTAACTTCGTTGAGGTGAAAAGTTCAACGATTGGTCGAGGGACAAAAGCAGGGCATCTGACTTATATTGGGAATGCAGAAGTGGGGAGTGGCGTCAACTTTGGTGCAGGTACGATCACAGTCAATTATGATGGTAAAGGCAAATACCAAACGACCATTGGGAACAATGTTTTTGTCGGATCAAACGCTACGTTAATTGCCCCACTAACCATTGGAGATAACGCTCTGACCGCAGCTGGTTCAACCATTACCAAAGACGTACCCAAAGACAGTGTCGCCATCGGCCGCAGTCGTCAGGAAAATAAAGAAGGCTACGCCCTTCGTTTGCCTCATCACCCAAATCATCACTAATTTTGGAGATTACTATGGAATTTGAAGAAAAAACAAGCCATCGGGATATTATTTTTGAAGGGAATATCTTTACAGTTGCTGTTGACCAGGTTGATTTGCCAAACAATCTTGGTCAGGCTAAGCGAGAATTGGTCTTTCATAAAGGAGCAGTGGCTATTTTAGCGGTTACTCCAGAAAATAAGATTATCATTGTGAAACAGTATCGTAAGGCTATTGAGCAAATCAGCTATGAAATCCCAGCAGGAAAATTAGAAATTGGGGAAAATGGTTCAGAGAAAGAAGCTGCCCTTCGAGAATTAGAAGAGGAAACTTCTTATACGGGAGACTTAAACCTTATCCACGACTTTTACACGGCAATTGGTTTTTGTAATGAGAAAATCAAGTTGTATCTAGCGACAAATTTGCAAAAAGTAGCTAATCCGCGTCCCCAGGATGACGACGAGGTTCTAGAAATTTTTGAGCTAAGTCTTGAAGAGTGTCTAGAAATGATTGCAGACGGTCGTATTTGTGATGCGAAGACTATTATTGCGATACAGTATTATGCGCTCTCTTTTGGAGGTCGAGCATGAGCAGACCTTTACTAACGGATGAGATCATTGAGCGTTACAATCGGGGAGAATCTTTAGAAGATTTGCTGAGTGAACACGAACGCCACACCGGACAAACCATAAAAATCAATGAGCTTGACATTGATCGAATGGTCAAAAGCCGTCGTATTGAGAACGCTAGAAAAGCAGAATTTAGACGTAAATTGAATCTTATCTTGGTGGGAATTGTACTGCTGCTAGCTCTGCTATTTTATGCGGTCTTTAACTGGTAAAAGGAGAAGGAAAAATGAAAATTGGTATTATTGCCGCCATGGAAGAAGAAATGAGAACCCTCTTACCTCATCTAAAAGAGAGTGTCACGGAGCAAGTATTGGGGAAAGACTACTATCTTGGGCGCATTGAACAACATGACTTGGTCATTGTTCAGTCTGGTATCGGTAAGGTCATGTCGGCTATGAGTGTGGCCATTTTGGCGCACCATTTTCAGGTCGATGTTGTCATCAATACAGGATCAGCTGGCGCTGTTGCAGACCAATTACAGATTGGTGATGTTGTGGTTGCAAGCTCATTGGCTTATCATGACGTTGATGTGACGGCTTTTGGTTATGCTTACGGGCAAATGGCGGGGCAACCTCTCTTTTTTGAAAGTAACCGTCACCTTGTTGAGGCTTTTGAGAGAGCCTTGAAAAAGCAGGAGCTACCAAGTCATATCGGTCTCATTGCCACAGGAGATAGTTTTGTGGCTAGCCAGGATAGGATTGATCATATCAAAAGCCATTTTCCTGAGGTTTTAGCCGTTGAGATGGAGGGGGCAGCCATTGCTCAAGCTGCACAAAATGTTGGCAAACCCTTCGTGGTTGTCAGAGCAATGAGTGATACAGCCAATCATGATGCCAATATCAGTTTTGATGAATTTATTGTTCAAGCCGGCAGAAAATCCGCCCAGACTTTATTAGAATTTTTACAAGAAGTTGACAATCATAACTCGCTTGTCACAAAATGATAAAAAAGATGAGAGAATAGCATGAAAAAAACGCAAATTAAAGACAATTTGTGTTTTTTTGTGTTATAATAGTTCAAGATGGTAAATTAGAATTTTTTACCAAAAAGTATAGGAAGAATGGGAGTTAGTGAATGGCTAGAAGTGGCTTTTTTACAGGATTAGATATTGGAACAAGTACCATTAAGGTTTTAGTCGCTGAATTTATCAATGGTGAGATGAATGTGATTGGCGTTAGTAACGTAAAAAGTGCAGGTGTCAAGGATGGCATTATCGTTGACATTGACGCAGCATCAGCAGCCATCAAATCAGCAGTGGAGCAAGCTGAAGAAAAAGCAGGTGTCAACATTGACAAGGTAAATGTGAGCTTGCCAGCAAATCACCTTCAAATTGAACCAACACAAGGAATGATACCCGTTCCTAGTGAAACAAAAGAGATTAGAGATGAGGATGTTGACAGTGTTGTCAAATCAGCACTGACAAAGAGCATTACGCCAGAACGTGAAGTCATTACACTTATTCCAGAAGAGTTCATCATAGATGGCTTCCAAGGGATTAAAGACCCTCGTGGCATGATGGGGATTCGACTTGAGATGCGCGGTATGATTTATACAGGACCAAGCACCTTACTTCACAATCTGAGAAAAGCCGTTGAAAAAGCAGGCATTGGATTACAGAATATTGTCATTTCACCGCTTGCCCTAGGTCAGACCGTTCTCAATGAAGGTGAACGTGAGTTTGGTGCGACGGTTATTGACATGGGTGGTGGGCAAACGACAGTTGCCTCAATGCGTAACCAAGA
This sequence comes from Streptococcus plurextorum DSM 22810, assembly GCF_000423745.1. Lineage (GTDB taxonomy): Bacteria > Bacillota > Bacilli > Lactobacillales > Streptococcaceae > Streptococcus > Streptococcus plurextorum. Next base: position 188,752 of record NZ_AUIO01000002.1, on the reverse strand, counting down.
ATTGCAGTACACCAACGTCTATGCAGAAGGCGGAGATTATGTCACAAAGGACATTTCAAAAGTGTTGAAGACTTCTCGAGATATTGCAGAAGCTTTGAAAATTAACTTTGGGAACGCTGATGTGGACGCAGCAAGCTCTACTGAGACTGTTCAAGTTGATGTTGTTGGAGAGAGTCGTCCTGTAGATGTGACAGAACGCTACTTATCGGAGGTTATCTCTGCACGTGTTCGCCATATTCTAGAACGTGTGAAACAAGATTTAGACCGTGGTCGTATTTTGGACATGCCAGGAGGGGTTATCCTCTCAGGAGGCGGGGCTATTCTTCCTGGAATGGTTGAAATGGCCGAGAAAGTTTTTGGAACGAATGTTAAGCTTTATATTCCAAACCAAGTCGGTATCCGTAACCCAATGTTTGCAAATGTCATTAGTTTAGTAGACTATGTTGGTAATATGACGGAGGTTGATGCCATTGCACAGAGTGCGGTCTATGCAGAAGAACTGTTGCGTAGAAAGCCAGTAGATGTTGCACCTGCTTATCATCCTGAACCTACTCGTTCAGTACCGCTACAGGCCTATCCAACACAGACGACAGAGCACTCTGTTCCACCGCTTCCAGCTCAAGATGATAAAACTAGCGACAAGCCAAAATTCAGTGACCGTATGCGTAATATTTTTGGAAGCATGTTTGATTAATTAGTAAAAGTGAGGAAAAAAGATAAATGGCATTTTCATTTGATACAGCGTCTGTGACAGGCGCAATCATTAAAGTAATTGGTGTCGGCGGTGGCGGAGGAAACGCCATTAACCGTATGATTGACGAAGGTGTTGCAGGTGTTGAATTCATCGCGGCAAATACAGATATCCAAGCTCTTAGCTCGTCTAAGGCAGAGACAGTGATTCAGTTAGGTCCAAAATTGACTCGTGGCCTAGGTGCTGGAGGTCAGCCTGAGGTTGGCCGTAAAGCGGCAGAAGAAAGTGAAGAAGTTTTGGCAGAAGCACTTTCTGGCGCAGATATGGTTTTCATCACAGCAGGTATGGGAGGCGGTTCCGGTACAGGTGCTGCACCAGTCATCGCTCGTATTGCTAAAAGTCTAGGTGCTTTGACAGTTGCCGTTGTAACACGTCCATTTGGTTTTGAAGGCAATAAGCGTGGCAACTTTGCCATTGAAGGGATTCAAGAGTTACGCGAGCATGTTGACACCCTTTTGATTATTTCAAACAATAATCTTCTTGAGATTGTTGATAAAAAAACACCGCTCTTAGAAGCGCTTAGTGAGGCAGATAATGTGCTTCGCCAAGGAGTTCAAGGTATCACAGATTTAATCACAAGTCCAGGGCTTATCAATCTTGACTTTGCCGATGTTAAAACAGTGATGGAAAACAAAGGCAATGCTCTTATGGGGATTGGTATTGGAACAGGCGAAGAGCGCATCGTAGAAGCTGCTCGTAAAGCTATTTACTCACCACTTCTAGAGACAACTATTGACGGTGCTCAAGATGTGATTGTCAATGTGACAGGTGGTATGGATATGACCTTGACAGAGGCTGAAGAAGCATCTGAGATTGTTAGTCAGGCTGCTGGTAATAATGTCAACATCTGGTTGGGAACATCAATCGATCCTGATATGCGTGATGAGATTCGTGTTACTGTTGTAGCTACTGGGGTCGGCCAAGAAAAGGCACAGCGAGTAATGGGTGGCTTTACACAACCTACTCAACGAACCTTTACGCAATCAACGGTGCAAGCACAGCGCCAGCCTATTACAGATTTTGATTTGTCTGAAAAACCAACAATGCCTACAAGTCATTCTGTTGAGCCATCTCATGCAGCTCCGCAAAGCGCTTTTGGAGACTGGAATCTTCGTCGCGAACCAATCACTCGTCCTACAGAGGGAGAGTTGGATCGTCAGTTGTCAGTAACGAGCTTCAAAGATTCATTTGAGGGCGACGATGAATTAGAAACACCACCATTCTTTAAAAACCGTTAATATGGGATTTGAACATCAAGTCAAAAAGGTTTTCGCTTCCGTTGAAGCGGCTTGTCATCAGGCAAACCGCTCAAAGGAGGCGGTATCTATTATTGCTGTTACCAAATATGTTGACAATAATGTGGCTAGCCAGCTTATAGAAGCTGGCGTTCGCCATATAGGTGAGAACCGAGTTGATCAGTTTTTGGATAAGCATAATGCCTTATCGGAAAAGCCAGTTATCTGGCACCTCATTGGAAGTTTGCAACGTCGAAAAGTAAAAGATGTTATTAATCGTGTTGATTACTTCCATGCCCTGGATTCTCTTTCTTTAGCAAATGAAATTCAGAAGCGGGCTTTAAAAACGATCAAATGTTTTCTACAGGTTAATATTTCTGGAGAAGAAAGCAAACACGGTTTTAGCGTCGAAGAGTTGGATCATGTTCTATTGGAATTGGCACATTTGGATAAGATTGAATTGGTTGGTCTGATGACGATGGCGCCTCTTGGTGCAGATGATCAGACCTTAATCGATATCTTCCAAAAAGCTAAGATTTTGCAGGAGCAAATACAGGCTAAAAAAATCGCAAATATGCCTTTTACAGAACTCAGCATGGGAATGTCAGGTGATTATCATTTGGCCATTCAAGAAGGTGCGACATTTGTCCGTATAGGAACAGCATTTTTTGAATAAAGGAAGGAAATATGGGACTTAAAGATAGATTTAATAGTATCATTGCCTATTTTGATACTGACGAAGTTTCAAATGTTGAAGAAGTAGGGAGTGTAGAATATCAAGAGCCAGAGCGTCCTGCTGTAGCAGTGCAACCAGCTCGTCAAGAATCCGTGCAAACCCGTTCCCAAATTAAAGAACCTGTGCATTTGAGAGCGGTTAGTGAGCCAGCTCCAAATCTTGCGAGACAACGGGAGCAGTTGGCTCAAAAAACTCCAGCAGTTGAGAAGACTAAAATTGCCATTAAATACCCTCGTCAATATGAAGATGCTCCAGAGATTGTTGATCTCCTGATTGAAAATGAGAGTGTTTTGATTGATTTTCAATATATGCTAGATGTGCAAGCGCGTCGTTGCTTAGATTATCTAAGTGGTGCCAGCACGGTTCTCTTTGGTAACTTGCAAAAAGTAGGTTCTTCAATGTATTTATTGACACCAGCCAATGTTGTTGTCGATATTGAAGAACTTGGTTTGGCAGCAAATGGTCAACGTGAAACAGCTTCCTTTGACTATGACATGAAGAGACGTTAGTATGTTGATGAGTTACTATATCTTTAGCATCTTAGTAAAAGTTTTGGAAGTCTACATGGGCTTACTTGGGATTTATGCCTTGCTCTCATGGTTTCCAGGAGCTTACCAAACAGGATTTGGTCGTTTGATCAGATATTTTGTTGATCCTCTTGTTTTGCCATTTAGACGCTTCAACCTAAGGTTTGGTCTTATCGACATTACTGTTCTAGTTGTTTTTGCAACCTTGCAGTTTCTACGTTATTTTCTCATTCAACTGTATTCTGGTCTTTTAGGCTTATGGTAAACAATAGCAAAGCTGTTTATCAGCATTTTCGGCCAGAAGAAAGAGAATTCATTGATCGAAGTCTGGATGTGATTCGTCAGGTTCAAGAAAACTATGCCTACCAGGTGACAGATTTCCTTAATCCGCGACAAGTCACTATTTTAGAGAGTTTAGTGGCTCAAGCAGGTCTCGTCTCTTATTCTTCATCTGGATATTTTGATACGGAGTATGCAAAAGTGATTGTGGCTCCAGACTACTATCGTCTTGACCGCGATGATTTTGACATAGATTTGCTAGAGCTAACCTATAACTCAAAATTCAATCATTTAAGCCATCGTCAGATTATGGGGACTTTAATCAATCAATTAGGAATCAAACGAAGCCTTTTTGGAGACATTCTCTTAACAGAAGGTAAGGCACAAGTGCTCGTTGAGCGTCATATGAGTCCGTATTTTCTTCAGCATGTGACGAAAATAGGTAAGGTACCCGTTCATTTAGCCAAGGTTGATTTCAATAATCTATTACCGCGTCAAATTGCTTATCAAAGTAGAGATATTTTGACGGTTTCCTGGAGAGTAGATGCTATTTTGTCTGAAACCCTAAAGGTATCACGCAGTTATGTTTTGAAATTATTGGAAAAAGATAAGGTAAGGTTAAATTACACTAGCTTAGGAAAGGCATCACAAGAACTTGTAGTTGGAGATTTGTTAAGCGTTAGAGGCTACGGACGCTTTATCATTGCAAACAGTAGCGGTCAGAGTAAATCTGGCAAACATAAAATGACAATACATCATATTACAGAACCATAAGGAGGCCCTAATGGCTTTAACAACACTTGATATTAAAGATAAAACGTTTAGCGTTAAATTTCGCGGTTACAGCGAAGAAGAAGTCAATGACTTCTTGGATATCGTAACCGATGACTATGAAGCCCTTACGCGTACAAATCGTGAACAAGAATTGCGTATTCGTGATTTGGAAGAAAAGTTAGCTTATTTCAATGACATGAAAGAGTCATTGATGCAGTCAGTTGTCTTGGCTCAAGAAACAGCTGAAAAAGTTAAAGTTTCTGCTCAAGCAGAGGCGGCAAATCTGATCAACAAAGCTACTTATGATGCAGACAGCCTAATTGCTGAAGCCAAAAACAAGGCTAATGAAATTCTACGTGATGCAACTGACAATGCCAAACGTGTCGCTGTTGAAACGGAAGATTTAAAACGCCAAAGTCGTCATTTCCATCAACGTCTGCTATCAGCCATGGAGAGTCAAGTTAATCTTGTGAATTCGCCAGAATGGCAGGAACTTTTACAACCAACAGCAGTTTACTTGCAAAATTCTGACGCAGCGTTTAAAGAAGTGGTTGAAAAAGTTCTTCATGAAAACTTTTCAGAGAGTGAAGAGCAATTAACCTTCGATGCGACTCGTCAATTTACTCCAGAGGAAATGGAAGAGATTTACCGTCGTGTCGCTGAAGCAAATCTTGAGTTGGAAAATACAAATAATCAAACGCAGGAATTTACAGTGTCAGAGAATCCGATTGATCTTGTTCAAGATAGCCCAGTATCTCTAGAACCAATTCCTACAACAGAACCAATCTCACAAACCTTCACGGTTAATATTGAAGGCTAAGAAGAACACAGAATACCCATGATAGTTAAAGCGAGCAGGCGATGGTGAGAGTCCTGCACTCCCTCTTGGATATTTTATCATCTTCATTGACATTTTAGCTGAAATCAGTAAGTTAAAAGGGCTGATCTCCTTATCGATCGTAGAGGGGTAGATTTTTTTACCTGAACTAAGGTGGTACCACGATTCGTCGTCCTTATGATGACTTTTTGTGATACTGCTTTTTATTTTATACGAAAGGACATGTGGCAGAGCCACTATCATTAGTCATGAAATTAAAAGAAACACTGAATCTAGGTCAAACAGCCTTCCCAATGCGAGCAGGCTTACCAACACGTGAGCCAGAATGGCAAAAAGCCTGGGATGAGGCAAACTTGTATGCCCGCCGTCAAGAGTTAAATGCAGGCAAACCAGCCTTTCACTTGCATGACGGCCCACCCTATGCCAACGGAAATATCCACGTTGGTCACGCTTTGAATAAGATTTCAAAGGATATTATCGTCCGTTCTAAGTCTATGTCAGGCTTCCGAGCACCTTATGTACCAGGTTGGGATACTCATGGTCTTCCTATCGAGCAGGTCTTGTCTAAGCAAGGTGTCAAACGCAAGGAAATGGACCTGGTGGAATACCTTGAAATGTGTCGTGATTATGCCCTCAGCCAAGTTGACAAGCAACGTGATGACTTCAAGCGGTTGGGTGTATCGGCAGACTGGGAAAATCCTTATATCACCTTGACCAAAGACTATGAAGCCGCTCAAATTCGTGTTTTCGGTGCTATGGCAGACAAGGGTTATATCTACCGTGGTGCCAAGCCAGTTTACTGGTCTTGGTCATCTGAATCGGCTCTTGCAGAAGCGGAAATCGAATACCATGATATTGATTCAACTTCTCTCTACTATGCCAACAAGGTCAAGGACGGAAAGGGTGTTTTAGACACAGATAGCTACATCGTTGTCTGGACCACAACTCCATTTACCGTGACGGCTTCACGTGGTTTGACCATGGGAGCAGATATTGACTACGTTCTCGTTCAACCTGCTGGCTCAGATCGTAAGTACATCTTGGCAGAAGCCTTGGTAGATAGCCTAGCTCAAAAATTTGGCTGGGAATCCTTTGAAGTGATTTCAAAACACAAGGGTGCGGAGTTTGAATACATCGTCACAGAACACCCTTGGGATAGAGAAGTAGATGAATTGGTCATCTTGGGTGACCATGTTACCACAGACTCTGGTACAGGTATCGTCCACACGGCTCCAGGTTTTGGTGAGGATGACTACAATGTTGGTGTCAAATATAACTTGGAAGTTGCCGTAACGGTCAACGAGCGTGGAATCATGAACGAAGCTGCTGGTCCTGATTTTGAAGGCCAATTCTATGATAAGGTGGTTCCAACCGTTAAGGAAAAATTGGGCGACTTGCTCCTTGCTAGCGAAGTCATCAACCACTCCTATCCATTTGACTGGCGTACCAAAAAGCCAATCATCTGGCGTGCGGTACCGCAATGGTTTGCCTCTGTTTCCAAATTCCGTCAGGAAATCTTGGATGAAATCGAAGCGACAACCTTCTATCCTGCTTGGGGTAAAACCCGTCTTTTCAACATGATTCGTGACCGTGGCGACTGGGTGATTTCCCGTCAACGTGCCTGGGGTGTGCCACTTCCAATCTTCTACGCTGAAGACGGCACAGCAATCATGACCAAGGAAGTGACAGATCATGTAGCGACTCTCTTTGAAGAGCATGGCTCAATCATCTGGTGGCAACGTGAGGCCAAAGACCTCCTGCCAGCAGGCTTTACCCATCAAGGCTCACCAAATGGTGAATTCACTAAAGAAACGGACATTATGGACGTTTGGTTTGACTCAGGTTCTTCTTGGAATGGGGTTATGAATGCCCGTGACAACTTGGGCTACCCAGCTGATTTGTACCTAGAAGGATCTGACCAGTATCGTGGTTGGTTCAACTCTTCCCTCATCACCTCAGTAGCAGTCAACGGCAAGGCTCCCTACAAGGCTGTCTTGTCACAGGGCTTTGTCCTAGACGGTAAAGGCATGAAAATGTCTAAATCTCTTGGCAATACCATCTTACCAAGCGATGTGGAGAAACAGTTTGGTGCGGAAATCTTGCGTTTGTGGGTGACATCTGTGGACACTTCTAACGATGTGCGGGTATCCATGGAGATTCTGGGACAGGTTTCTGAGACCTACCGTAAAATCCGTAACACCCTTCGTTTCTTGATTGCCAACACTTCTGATTTCAATCCTGCTAGCGATGCAGTAGCCTACGACGAACTCCGCTCGGTTGACCAATACCTCTTGGTGAAATTCAACAAGCTGGTTGCTCAAATCCGTGAGGCCTACGACAACTACGACTTTATGACCATTTATAAGGCTTTGGTCAACTTTATGACTCTTGACCTGTCTGCCTTCTACCTTGACTTTGCCAAGGATGTAGTCTATATCGAGGGTGCAAAATCCCTTGCCCGCCGCCAGATGCAGACAGTCTTCTACGACATGCTGGTCAAAATCACCAAGCTGATCACGCCAATTCTTCCGCATACTGCCGAGGAAATCTGGTCTTACTTGGAGCATGAGGCAGAGGACTTCGTCCAATTGGCAGAGCTTCCAGAGGCGGACCAGTTTGCTAATGAAAATGAAGTATTGACCAACTGGGAAGGCTTCATGAACTTCCGCACACAAGCCCAGAAAGCCCTTGAAGAAGCCCGTAACGCCAAAGTGATTGGTAAGTCCTTGGAGGCTCACCTGACAGCCTACGTTTCTGAAGAAACCAAGTCTTTCTTGGAAGGGTTGAATACCGACCTAGCCCAGCTCTTGATTGTTTCTAATCTGACTGTGGCAGCTGAAGCAGCTCCTGAAAGTGCAACTCTAGTAGAAGACGTAGCCTTTACAGTTGAACGTGCAGCAGGTGAAGTTTGTGACCGTTGCCGTCGCATTGAAACTAGCGTAGCAGAACGCAGCTACGGTGCAACTATCTGTGATCACTGTGCAAGTGTAGTGGAAGAAAACTACCCAGAAGCAGTGGCTCAAGGTTTTGAAACTAACTAATCTAAAAAGTAGCAGGACTCTGCTACTTTTTTGTTTGTCCACACTAAAAAAACACCAATCAATTGATTGGTGTCAAGGGGTTAGAGGCCGTAATTATAATCATCATCTTGCATGGCTTCAACGGTACCGAGCAAGTAACCATTGCCGACTTGGCTAAAGAAGTCATGGTTAGAGGTTCCTGTTGAGATACCATTCATGATGATAGGGTTAACATCATTAGCAGTATCAGGGAAAAGGGGATCTTGTCCAAGGTTCATAAGGGCTTTGTTAGCATTGTAGCGAAGGAAAGTAAGGACTTCTTCTGTCCACCCTACAGCGTCATACAGCGAGCGTGTGTAGTCTTCTTCATTTTCATACAGTTGATAGAGAAGGTCATACATCCAATCACGGAATTCCGTTTGTTCTGCTTCGCTTAATTCATTGAAACCAAGTTGGAATTTGTAACCGATGTAGGTGCCGTGTACAGATTCATCACGGATAATCAACTTGATGATTTCAGCTACGTTAGGCAGTTTATTGTTTCCAAGATAGTAGAGAGGTGTGAAGAAACCTGAATAGAAAAGGAAAGTTTCTAGATAAGTTGAGGCAACCTTTTTCTGAAGCGCATTACCATTTTGGTAAATATCGTTGATGATTTGCGCTTTTTTCTGGAGGTATTCGTTGTTATTGGTCCATTCAAAAATATCTTCGATTTCTTTTTTGGTGTTTAGGGTTGAGAAGATAGAAGAGTAAGATTTAGCATGGACAGACTCCATGAATTGGATATTGTTAAGAACAGCCTCTTCGTGAGGAGTACGAACATCAGCACGGATAGCTTCAATACCTGACTCAGATTGCATGGTATCAAGAAGGGTCAGACCTCCGAAAACTTTACCAACCAAGTCCTTTTCAATAGGAGAGAGCTTTCTCCAATCGTCCAAGTCGTTAGATAGTGGGATACGGGTATCTAACCAAAATTGCTCAGTTAATTTCTCCCAAGTAGACTTGTCAATAACATCTTCAATAGCGTTCCAGTTTATGGCGTTGTAGTAGTTCATGATTACTCCCAATTTCTTTCTAAGCTTTACTCGTCATATTATATCATTTTTTAATATAATTGGCTAAAAGGAGGACGTGATTCCTGAAAGGATTTGAGAAAGCGTTGTCTAGTGCTTTCTAATTGTTTTAGCTTCTTTTTTATCAATTATGACTGTCCTAGGTATTATAGTAAGCCTGTGTCTAGAAGGCTATTTTTACTATATTAAAATCCAAGCTCTTGGCTTGGATTTTTGCTCGCACTTGTATCAGATAACACAAGATTCACATTGATTTGAGCCGACTTCTTCACCGTCATCAGTGTAGGTGCGGACGTAGTAGATAGACTTAATACCTTTGTTGAAGGCATAGTTACGTAGGATAGAGAGGTCGCGAGTGGTTTGTTTGCTCTCTGTTTTCCATTCATAGAGATCCATAGGAATCTCGCTACGCATGAAGAGGGTCATAGAAAGCCCTTGATCCACGTGTTCAGTGGCAGCAGCATAGACATCGATCATCTTACGCATGTCCATATCATAGGCTGATTTATAGTAAGGGATGGTGTCGGTTGAAAGCCCATAAGCTGGGTAGTAAATTTTACCGATTTTCTTTTCTTGGCGCTCTTCAATGCGCTGTGTGATTGGGTGGATAGAAGCAGAGCAGTCATTAATGTATGAGATAGAGCCGTTTGGCGCTACTGCTAAGCGGTTTTGGTGATAGAGGCCGTGCGCTTTAACCAAGTCGCGAAGTGCCGCCCAATCGTTCCCAGTCGGAATAAAGTGGTCTTTGAAAAGCTCTTTAACCAAATCAGATTTTGGTTGAAATTGACCGGTTACATACTTATCAAAATAAGAACCGTCTGCGTAGGCAGATTTGTCAAAATTAGCAAAGGTTACCCCACGCTCACGTGCGATAGCATTTGACTCCACCGAGGTCCAGTAGTTCATCAGCATAAAGTAAATGTCTGTAAACTCGATAGACTCAGGAGAACCATACTCAATATGGTTGACAGCCAAATAAGAATGAAGCCCCATTGCTCCTAGTCCAATAGTGTGAGCTTGTTCATTGCCGTATTTGACAGTTGGGACGGCATCGATACTAGAAGAATCAGTGACAAAGGTGAGGGCGCGTGTCATTGCTTTGATAGACTTACCAAAGTCAGGGGAAGTCATCATGTTGATGACATTGGTAGATCCCAAGTTACATGAGATATCCATACCCATTTGTGTAAACTCTTGACCGTCATTGATGGTACTAGTGGTTTGAATTTGTAGGATTTCTGAACACAAGTTTGACATGATGATTTTACCATCAATAGGGTTGCTACGGTTTGCTGTATCAACGTTGACGATATAAGGGTAGCCAGATTCTTGTTGGAGTTTAGAAATCTCTGTTTCCAAGTCACGTGCTTTGATTTTGGTTTTTGTGATATTAGGATTGGCAACTAACTCGTCATACATTTCTGTGATGTCGATATAGTTAAAAGGAATGCCGTACTCTTTTTCCACTGTGTAAGGGCTAAAGAGGTACATGTCTTCATTTTTGCGTGCCAATTCATAGAATTTATCTGGGACAGTTACACCAAGTGATAGAGTTTTGACACGCACTTTTTCATCTGCATTTTCTTTTTTCGTCGACAGAAAAGCGATGATGTCTGGGTGGAACACGTTGAGGTAAACCACGCCTGCCCCTTGACGCTGACCAAGCTGGTTAGAGTAGGAGAAGCTATCCTCAAAAAGTTTCATAACAGGAACGACCCCAGAAGCAGCACCAGCAAAGCCTTTGATAGGAGCACCAGCTTCACGAAGGTTATTGAGAGAAATACCAACACCTCCACCGATACGGGACAATTGCAATGCAGAGTTGATCGAACGCCCGATAGAGTTCATATCATCAGTCACCTGGATAAGGAAACATGACACCAGCTCTCCGCGACGGCTACGCCCAGCATTAAGAAATGATGGTGTAGCAGGCTGATAACGTTGGTGAATCATCTCCATCGCTAAGTCATGTGCTAGTGCTTCATTACCATCTGCAAAATAGAGGGCGTTAAACATTACACGGTCTTCAATGGATTCGAGATAAAAGTCGCCAGCATTGTCTTTCAAAGCATATTGTTGGTAGAACTTATAGGCAGCCATGAAGGACTTAAATTGGAAGTTTTCCCCTTTTAAATCCTGCGCTAGTTTTTCGATGAAATCAGGCGTGTATTTGCTGATAAATTCTTTTTCAAGGTAGTCATGTTCAATCAGGTAGTGGACCTTGTCCATCATGCTGTCAAACTGCTTAGTGTTTGGGATAACATTCTCCTTAAAGAAAGCGTCTAAGGCTTCTTTGTCTTTATGGAGGGGAATCTGTCCGTTAATGGGACGGTTAATTTCATTGTTGAGGCGGAAGTAAGAAATATCGCCCAAATCTTTTAATGACATCTAAAAATCCTTTTCTTTCAATTATTGAAGAAAGTAATTAAATAATTTCTTTCAATTTACCAGGTTGGAAACCAGAAAAAACGGTATCGCCAGCTTCGATGACGGGAGCAGCTGTGAAACCAAGAGACTTCACGTGTTCGATAAATTCTGGCTTTTCATCAATATTGATTTCTTCAAAATCTGCGCCAGCTTTTTCCAAGAATTTTTTAGTCATATTACATTGCATGCAGTTGTTTTTAGAATAAACCGTAATTTTTGCCATGTTTTTCTCCTTAAAGTAATACCTTATTAGCATATCAAAAATTACCAAAAAATCAAGTATTAAATTTGAGTCAAGCACAAAATGTTGTAGGGCTTGTTTTTGAAGAATACAAGATATAGTGTTTTTGGAATTGTAACCTGAAAATCACTTTAGGGAATAAAGGGGATTTGCTAAGCTAAGAATAGGCAGAATTTTTCTGATTAAGTGAGAAAAATGATTTCTAAAACTTGACTGTAAAGGGTTTTTAAGATATGATAATCTTTGTTAGGGCATAGCCCATAAAAAAATTGGAGGATTTGTTAACATGGCTAACAAACAAGATTTGATTGCAAAAGTTGCTGAAGCAACTTCATTGACTAAAAAAGATTCAGCAGCTGCAGTTGATGCAGTGTTTGCAGCGGTAGCTGACTATCTTGCAGCAGGTGAGAAAGTTCAACTTATTGGCTTTGGTAACTTCGAAGTTCGTGAGCGCGCTGCTCGTACAGGTCGCAACCCACAAACTGGTGCAGAAATCAAGATTGCAGCTTCTAAAGTTCCAGCATTCAAAGCTGGTAAAGCACTTAAAGACGCTGTAAAATAATCTACCCTTTAAAAGCCCGTCATATCAAGCTTTCTAGCTTGTTCGATGGGCTTTTTTGTGTGGTTTGGGGCTCCCAGAGTCAGGGGAGTGACTCTGGGAGGTTGGAGATAAAGCAAAAGTCTTTTGCTTCAATTTGGGGCATAAAATTAGTAATTTTCCATGATTTCAGCTACATTTGCTTTGAGTTTTTTTGTGACGTGGGTATAAATTTGGGTTGTTGTCTTAGCGTCTGCATGTCCTACACGGTCCATGATTGCTTTGAGTGGTACTCTATTCTCTGCCAGGCGACTGACCAAGGTGTGGCGGAAGATGTGGCTGGTCAGATTTTTTTTGATTGGCTTCTCGAGTCGTTCATTAGCTTTCTTCAAGGCTAGGTTGAAAGAATTTGTTTGTATCGGTACACCATTTTTAGTTGTGAATATGTAGCCCATGTCCTTGTACCGTGGATTGGTATTTTTTTCTAGCTCATTCATAAATTCCAATTCCTCGATAATTTCCATTTCCCGCTTGGTCATTAATGTTTCACGGTACGATGCGACTGTCTTTGGAGTTGTTTTCTCACCGTTACGATAGCCTTCAGTATGGTCGTAGGTACCGTGTAATTGTAAAATCTTGGTCTCAAAATCACGGTTTTCTGGCTCAAGACTGACAGCTTCGCCGATACGGCAGCCGTTAAGACTCATAAATTCTGCTAGTAATGCAGTTCGGTATGTGCTAGGTCGCCTGAATAATTCTTTCAGCAGGGGCTTAATTTCATCTTCCTCAAGATACTTTTCTTCAATCTTCTTCCAGTCTTCCAAAGTCTTTTTGATCCGTGGCAGTTTAGCCCGCCTAGCAGGGTTGTCTTTGATGATGTCCAGGTCTACTGCATAATCAAAAGCAAGATTCAACATGGATTTGTTACGCTCTTTCTTGTTCCTGGAGCAATCCAGTTTATCTAGGTAATTTTGGACATATTTGGGATCAATGGCTGTTACTTTGATATTTAATCCGAAACTTTCTCTTATCTCTCTTATATTGCCCTCTAACGAGGCGATAGAGGAGCGTTTTATCTCTTGGCGATAAAAACCCCACCACTGGTCAAAAAGGTCTGTAAAAAGCATTTCAGAGGCCTTCAGATTGCTGAGGATATTAGCTATCTTCGCATCCAATATCTTCTGAGCTTCTTTTCTGATCCGTGGAGTATCTTTCTCCATGAGCGTAGATGTCCTTCTCCACTCGTTAGTGTACGGGTCTTTGTATCTTTCAACAAAATTTATTTTTCCCGATTTATGTGCTTCTGGCCACATTGATTTTACCTCATTTCTGTGTTAAAATGGGTATAGTAAAGAGACCTACTGCAAAAGCAGGTTTTTACTATATCGAATTCGCCTCACGCTCTGAGTCGCCAAACTTTGAGAGCGTGGGGCTTTTTATTTAGCTTTTTTCAAATGGTGTGTTGCTGGTGGAATGTTTAGTTGTTCAGAATAGAAAATATATTCTATTCCTTTACTAGGTTTTGTCACCGAATAGTTCAGATAATACTTTTCATTTCGAAAGTCGTTATACATTTTAAATATTTCTTCTGAAATATCATATGTAAGAATCCATTTTTTATTAGACATATATTTTTTTATAGTCTTGGCCAAACTGAGGTGGTTTTCATGATTATAAAAGTTTGTATATAAACCAGGACCTTTTAAGTAGTAAGGAGGGTCGAAAAAAGTGAATGAATTTTTCGTTCTAGAAATATTTAAACGGATAAATTTTTCAGCATCCATATTGTAAAGTTTAATGCGATTTTTCATAGAAGCAATTATTTTTATTTTCTCAATGGTTTTCTTTTTATTAAAGCGACAGTCGAGTTTGTAATCTCCGTCCTGTTTTAGGCCACCGATTACACCGGCTTTTATAATCCCTGAACGATTTGTACGATTAAGGAATAAGGTCGAAAAACCAAGCAAGAGCAAGTTGTCGCAGGTGTTTTTATTTTGCTGGATGTTTCTTTGTTTTTTCCATTCTTCAATTGTAACAGGAGTATTCTCTATTTTTTCTATGAGTTGATCTGTGTAATTTAAAACAGAATACCAAAACGCATATATTGATTTATCATAATCATTTACCATGATTTTATTAACATCTTTATTTAATAGCAATCTTAGAGCAATCCCCATACCTCCCATATAAGGCTCGATATAGGTTGTAGCGTTGTTAGCTACAACAAGTTCTCTGACATAATCGTAAACTTGAGACTTCCCACCGGGATATCTTAATGGGCTTATATTTTTCATATGTTATACCTCCTTTCTATTTAGAATACACTATTTATTTTATTTTGGCCAGCCTAATTATTCAATTGTGGGAATTCCGTTTTCCTCAAAAACTTCATTGATTTTGTTTTTTAAAGTTAATTTAAATTCATCGAATATTTTATGATTATCTTTAATCATATAATTTCGATATTTATTTGTTTCTTTTTTAGGTATAGAATTAAACCAATTTTTGTAGTAGTCAACTTTTTCATCTTTAATTTTATCGGTAGTTAACGAAATATTAAATTCTGTAAAGCTTTGACAAAACATTCCTTTTGTTTTACTGAATTTTTTAAAGAAGTCATGATTATCAGGGAGATTAAGAATATAATTAACTATCTCTTTTTCAAGAGGGAGCTTATTCTCCGTAATTGACGGTAGATACAATATTTTATCAAATTTTGTTTTACCTATATCTTTAGGTATGATATCAGCATCAAAAATTATCAGAGCTCTTGCATCGGACAGTAATGTAAATCCATTTTTTGCAAGAGATTTTAATGTTTTCCAACTACTGCCAGTTTCTCCCGTTACATTAGTTATAAAATTACATCGTTTTGATATATCCCTTCCTGCTATTTGCTTTATATATTGTTCTGCAATTTGATCTTCGCAGAGTACGGTTACCTTTGATAAAGTTTCTGTATATTCATCACGTGTTAGCGTAAGCTCTTCTTTAGCAAACTTAAATTGTGGATTGCTATAGATTTCTAAATGGTCCGAAAAACGTTTCGTAATAAAATTGATACGGATTACTTTGTTGTTTAATCTAGTCTCCATTTTCATTACTTCTTGAATAAGATATAATGAATGGGTATTTAGCAAAATTTGAACATTATAATTTCTTGACCACTCTAATAAAAAATTAAATAGATTTAATTGGGCTATTGGATGTAAACTTGCCTCGAATTCATCAATTGAAAGTAAGCCGGTTAGTTGTTTTGCATCAGACTTAGATTGAAAGACTCTCATGAACGAGATTAATATTTTAACAAAAGCACTAAGGTTATCCTCTCCTGAAGAAATCGATGTTATATCATAACTCGCCGTAGTGCCTGGACCTATCGGATTTTTATGCACACTATTAGAATCAGTTTCGTAAGTTTGGAAAGTTGAGAATTCAGTTTTAGCAAATATTCGTTCATAGAATTTAGAGATAAATTCTTTTTCCTTGTCATTATATTCTATATTTAGTTCTCTAATTTCTTCATCTGAAATAGCGACTAGTGGATATAATCTTTTTAGATTAATATAAACTGAGGGAAGATTAAAAAAACCATCCCCTTTTTCACTTCCGCTAGGGACTAGACGAAACCTATTCGATCTGTTATACATTTTTACAGGTTCAATTAAATTTTTTGTTTCATTATTATGATTAATATCCATTTTGATATCGTACTCATACTGTTTGTCTTTTGTTAGGGAAAGTTTAAAAACTTCGCTAAATGACGTAGACATTTTTTCACCTGTAATTGATTTTTCATCAGTTTCAAAAGGGTGTGCAACTAATCCCATAATAGTAGATTTCATAGTGCCATTTCTACCTGACACAATAGTAATCTGCTTACCTAGATTAAACTCTTGATTACTTATTAATCGAAAATTTTTAATATTGATACCTTTTATGGATTCAATGATAATGCTTTTATTATCAGTAATTCCTAGTTGTTTTTTAGATTGATAATTTGACAATGAAGTCTACTCCTTAAAATATGCTTTTTAAATTATTATACTCCTCAATCACCATGGTTTCATCGACCGTGGTTTTTAAGTCGTATTTTTCCATAAAGCGGACATAATTAAATTCGCTAATATCGTCCATCAGGGCTAGTTCTTCTTTGACCAGGTAGTGGATCATATTCCTGTCTGCTTGTAGTTCATATTGTTCGCGTTTGCGGTCGTATTGGGACGGGTTGTGGTCTTCATGGCCCATTTCGTGGTAGATGACTTTCTTTCTCTCGACATCGTCCAAGTAGACATCGACGGCAATCATGTTCGCACGCTTGTTGTATATGCCTTTCTTGTCCGTATCTCTACCGTCAAAATAGACCAAATCAATGCCACGCTCTGCGCAGACTGACTCTGGTGTCATCATAGGCAATTATTCCTTATCTCTGTTTTTCATGCGAGTTTCGAGGATTGAGGCGATGAGGTCGATATCCTCATCGTTGAGAGGCATGCCGTCATAAGACATGGACTCTGCTGCCATTTCCTTGAAATCGATTGTGGGAGTAGGGAGATTTTCAGGCGTTGTTTCCATACCGAGCAAATATTCAGTTGATATTCCTAAAACGCTAGCAAATTTGTCAGCGCGGTTTAGTGGAAATTCTCTTGTTTTATTAAAATATCTAGAAAGTGTTGATTTGGCAATTCCTGTACGACGGGCCAACTCGCTCATTGAGATATTTTTTTCTCCCAATTTATCCATTAGTATTTGGATTATTTCTTCATTGGTCCTCATAATTTTTCTCCTTTTTAAATTTGATTACATTATAACACCGTTCCCAAAAAAACACAAATAAAAGCAAAAAAAATATTTTTTGTATTTTTTTCAAAAAAAGTGTTGACAAATTGGAACGAAGGATATATACTAAAATTGTTCCAAAACAGGAACGACGAAAGTTATCAAGAAAGGAGTATAGATGAAAATAAATTTAAAACGTCTAAAAGCAGAACGTATAGCAAAAGGTCTAACTCAAGACGAGGTGGCAAGCCGTATGGGTTTGAAGGACCGCGCTTTATACGCTAAACGAGAGAATGGTTTGGTAGATATCGGCGTGAATGAGTTCGCGAATATTGCCTCAATCCTTGGATTTTCAAGAGATGAATTAGGAATTTTTTTTGAAGACAACGTTCCCGAACGGAAACTACCCAACTAACAAACTAGAAAGGGACTAACATGTCAAAGCAAAGATACGGTCGCCCAAGTACAGGGCAGAAAGGGAATAACCGTCCCACAGTGGTCATTAGTCGTGAGAACTACGACGAGGTTGATAACTTGTCGCTTGGTACAGGAATGAGCCGTAGTGCTATTATTGATTATTTTATCAGTAAAGGCTTGAAACGTGCTCGTATTGAAGAAGTCATCATCAAGACTAAGCGTCTAGTTCTTGAGGACTAGGAAGGAGGAGGGGATGTTACATCACTACATAACAAAGTACACAGAGAACAATCAGAGGTATGCTGAGAGCTGGATACAAATCAATATTTTCGGCAAGTGTTTCTGCCTATGGAAAAAGCGTATCAAAATTTGACACGCTCAATGGGTTATTGTTTGACCCAGTTTCGACCAGGTTCTTGAGTAGGTGGTAAGCGGTCGCCATTGTCGATGTGTACCACACGACCACCAGAAACTTGGCCACCGCGAGGACCAACTTCTTGATAAGTCCCTGCAGGTTGATTGTCAGTTCCTGGTTTGATTAGATTTTTACTCATATCGTTTCTCCTTTCTTTAATATTTGACGCACAGGAGAAAACCATTTGATTTGGTAGTTAAAGTTGGATTTTTTTCCTGATTGTTATGGGTTTATTATAGTATAAAAAAGCAAGATTGTCAACATATAGTGCATATAAGCGAAGACAACACTATATGTAGTGTATAAATCTGTATAAACATAAAAACTAATTATATAAATATTGATAAGGAGTGAAACTATATGTTGTGGAAAAATATCGAACGAATTTTGACTGAAAAAAATTTTTCGGTTTATAGGTTAGCTTTGAATGCAGGACTTGATCCAGCAATGCTTTATCGACTTCGTGACGGAAAGGTTAAGGATCTGCATTTTGAAACAGTAAAAAAAATCGCCAAGGCTCTTGATGTGAGCCTGGACGAATTAGCGAAAAGCTAATAAAAATAGCTCCTTGACAAAGGTCAGGAGCTTACCAAAATATCTAACAAAATTATAACACAGAAAGGAATGAATTGCTATGCCAAAAGCAGAATTAGTCTACAGACCGGCCAAACAGTCTGAAAAGGCTGAAGCTGGTGACTATGTACACCTCTGCCAAATCTGGGAAGGATTGACAGTCGGAACGGCTAAGGTTTGGGCAGCAGAAATGCGTGAGCATCCGGACTTCAGGCAATATATTGAAAATCCAACTCATCGAATTGTTTTTGTTAACTACGAAGGTTTCCGATTATTTATCAAGTGGAAAAGTCGCAATCGATACAGACCAAAAAAAGAAACATTGGCAGAAATGCTTGAAAATATCAAACGAGAAAAACAGTTAGGAGCGTAAAAAGACGCTGTAAAATAATCTACCCTTTAAAAGTCCGTCATATCAAGCTTTCTAGCTTGTTCGATGGGCTTTTTTGTGTGGTTTGGGGCTCCCAGAGTCAGGGGAGTGACTCTGGGAGGTTGGAGATAAAGCAAAAGTCTTTTGCTTCAATTTGGGGCATAAAATTAGTAGGTCAATTGCCTTAGTATGACCTTAATGTATAAGCCAAGCAGAGAGCTTTAGAGCGGTCTATTCGCTTTACCAAAGAACAAATCCATGTGGCTAAGAAATTGGGCGATATGGAGTTGATAGACCGTTACAAGATGAAGCTAGGTAATCAGAAGCACGCTTTAAAAGCCTTGTTAAATGATAATCCGTTTCTCTATCGTTTTAAGGACAACGAAAAATATTATTACAACAAAGAAAATGTTAAAAATCTTTATAAATCAATTGACAAAAGGTTGAAAAAAGAGTATTCTGAAATACTACAAAATTTGGGAAATAAAGCACCCAAATCTTATAGTGATTTCAAGCCATTAAGTGGCTCTGAGAAAGAGTCTTTAAGGTATGATAATAGGATTGTCAATTATTTCAAGGGAGATATTAACGAGAAACTGACTGAGCAGCAGAAGCAACAGGCGGTAGAAGCTTACTTTAATTTCAAAAAAGATGGGATAGTGTTTGGAGATCATGCGATAGCGCGCTACATAGAGCGTATGAGACGCAAAAACGGAACGTTCGTATACAACTATGAGACAGTTAGAACCGCTTTTTCTCTGCCTCCTAACTATGTATCAGAGCAGAATGGCAGACTTACAAGGTACTATAACAGTATCCTCTATATCACAGAACCTGATACGGGTATTGTAGTAACGATGATGAAGACAAGACGAATGAAAGGATTTGCACCGTATGAAGTACAGTGAAAAAGCATTATCTATGCTAGAAGAGGCGATTAGTGGTAAGCTTGAAGATTTTTGGGACTTTTCATTTGATTTCAATGCCCTACTAGGGGAAGATGAAGAGTTCGCGGAGGGGTGGGACAAAGAAAATCCTGAAATGTTCGATTTATTTTGTGATTATGAATTCTTCATGTTCCTTGAAGAACACGACACAAACGATACTCAAGGTTTTATAAAGTTCCTTAAACCGTATTACGAAAAAGCAAAACAATTAGTAAAAATCAGTACTTAGTTCGATCTAAGTGCTTTTTTGACACAGGAAAGCTGATTTACCTCGGTAAGCTCTCATAAGGAAGAAAAGGTTTGAGAAAAATTTTGAATTTTCTTAGGAAATTTAGTACAATGTTCTATGCATGTGATTAAATAACGGATAGAATTAGAGGAGTATGTAGCAATGGAAAGAGAACGAGAAGAGTGGCAAAAACTAGCCATGCTATTTATTGATATATTGCCTGCTTTGATTTCAGTCTATATTGTTACGCAGATTCCTCAATCAGATTTGACCTTTTCAAATTTTCCTATTATTATACTGGGGCATTTTATCTCCTTTAGTTTGAGCGCTTTGCATAGAACATTTGATAAGCGTGGCTACCTAGAGGAAGTTTATGCCACCTTAAAATATAGCTTGACTTTGTTTGTAACCATTGTGACCCTCTCGTTTATCTTGAAACACGATTTCATCCTTTCCAGAAGAGGAGCACTTTATTTTATTTTACTGGATTATGGGCTGCTTTTGTTGACAAATTTGCTATTGAAAAAATACCGTAGCAGTTTTTCAGTATCTGATGCTGCTCGTAAAATCTATTTGGTAACGACGGTGAATCGATTTGAGCGTTTCCTAGCTCACCCAGATCATGACCTCACCCAGTTCTTCGGGACAGTTGCAGCGGTTACGTTTATTGATGATCCCGATTACCTTAGAGATGACTATTTCCACAATGTTCCCATTCATTTGATGGAATCTTACATCACAAAGTCTGTTGTGGATCATTTGTTGATTGATGTGCCTTCAGAAATGCTTGATGCCAAGCGCTTGTTGGCCCTATCCGAGAGCGTTGGCATTCCTGCTTCGATCAACATCAATTCTATCGATTCGAATATTATCGGGGAAAAGAAATTCCAAACCTTACTAGGCTATGAAGTCATCACCATTTCTAGTCATTTCAAGAAATACAGTCATCTTGTCTTAAAACGATTACTTGATATTTTAGGGGCCCTTGTTGGCTTATTTATCTGTGGTCTTGTTGGTCTCTTTGTTGTTCCCCTCATCCGTAAGGATGGTGGTCCGGCTATTTTTGCTCAGGATCGTGTTGGAAAAAATGGTCGTATTTTTAAGTTTTATAAATTCCGCTCCATGCATATCAACGCTGAAGAGATGAAAAAAGAATTGATGGCAAAAAATGAGATGGACGGTCTGATGTTTAAGATGGATGATGACCCTCGTATCACACCTATTGGGAAGTTTATCCGTAAGACGAGCATTGATGAATTACCACAGTTTTGGAACGTCTTAATTGGAGATATGAGTCTTGTTGGGACACGTCCACCAACAGTTGATGAATACAATCAATATACCTTAGCTCAGAAACGTAGGTTAAGTTTCCAACCAGGTATTACTGGTCTTTGGCAGGTATCTGGTCGCAGTGACATTAAGGATTTTGATGAAATCGTCAAACTGGATACGGAATATATCAACAACTGGACAATTTGGTCTGACATTAAGATTCTTGTCAAAACCGTTTTTGTCGTCTTTAAGATGAAGGGGAGTAAATAGATCATTACTGATGATTTAGCAGTTAGCACGTAGAAACCAATGCATGTCGCCTGAAAAGGTGACATGTATTTTTGATGCGAGGAGTGAGATTTCTAGGATTCTATTTGCCATATTTATCGTTTTTTGATAAAATAGAGTACAATTGAATAGTGCCTGCGAGACTAGTATATCAGGGGAAACTGACTAGGGAGCTTGGTCGTGACTGAAAGCCAAGCCAGTGAAAGCTGATGGAATTCACTCGCTTAAGGGCAAGGAATGAAGGTTTGATGTTTAACGTCAAACGAAAACGGATGGTACCGCGTGTCAACGCTCCGATTTTAGGGAGCAGTGGCATGCGGTTTTTGATGTTCACTATTCAACAGATTACATAATGAAAGGAAGTTTTGATTATAGTTGCCAGGCAATTGTAATCAAAGAAAGGGACAGGTTTTTAAGAAATCTTAACCCCTTTTGTATAAAAATGATGGATTTACAAGCGCAATTAGAAGAGTTGAAGGTGTCAACTCAAGCTAAATTAATGGAAATGAACGGTAATCACAGCAAGGAATTGCAAGAATTGCGTGTAGCTGTTCTTGGGAAAAAAGGCTCTCTGACCGAACTTTTAAAAGGTCTTAAAGAGTTGTCTAATGACCTGAAACCTATTGTTGGAAAACAAGTTAACGAGGTTCGTGATGTCCTAACGGAAGCTTTTGAGAGAACCGCACAGTTTGTTGAGGATGCAAAAATTCAGGCACAGCTTGAGCAAGAAAGCCTAGATGTCACCCTACCAGGTCGCAAGATGTCACTCGGTAACCGTCATGTACTGACGCAAACATCAGAGGAAATCGAAGATATTTTCTTAGGCATGGGCTTCCAAATTGTGGATGGTTATGAAGTTGAAAAAGATTATTACAACTTTGAGCGCATGAATTTGCCAAAAGATCACCCAGCTCGTGACATGCAAGACACCTTCTACATCACAGAAGAAATCTTACTCCGTACTCATACGTCGCCTGTTCAGGCGCGTACCCTTGATGAGCATGATTTTTCAAAAGGGCCATTGAAGATGATTTCGCCAGGACGGGTTTTCCGTCGTGATACAGACGATGCAACTCACTCACATCAATTCCACCAAATCGAAGGCTTGGTTGTTGGTAAAAACATTTCAATGGGAGACCTAAAAGGAACCCTTGAGATGATTATTAAGAAGATGTTTGGTGAGGAGCGTAAGATTCGCCTGCGTCCATCCTACTTCCCATTTACAGAACCATCGGTTGAAGTGGATGTGTCTTGCTTCAAGTGTGGCGGTGATGGCTGTAACGTTTGCAAGAAGACTGGTTGGATTGAGATTCTAGGTGCTGGAATGGTTCACCCGCAAGTTTTGGAAATGTCTGGTGTTAACTCAGAAGAATTTTCAGGATTTGCCTTTGGTTTAGGACAAGAGCGTATCGCCATGCTCCGCTATGGTATCAATGACATTCGTGGCTTCTATCAAGGTGATGTCCGCTTCTCAGAACAATTTAAGGGCTGAGAACTGAAAATGAGGTAAGCTTATGTGGCAAGTAATTTGTGTCTTCCTATTTCTAGTGGTTTTAGGTGAATTGAAGGCATTAAGCAGACAAGTGAAAAAAGGAAATCAGCGAGAGGGAAAGCAAAACATGTCAGAACTGCTAAAAGAATGTATTGGGCAGAAATGTCTGGTTGAATTGGACAGTTGGTTTGAAGTAGCTAATACCTATGACATTTTAGGAGTTGATGGCGAATGGGTAAAACTATCACGGACTAAAACAAAAGGTGATAAGGAAATCAAGCTCGTTCGTATCGACAATATCCAATCTATAACCCTGAAGGATTAGGAAATGGCAAGGATTCAACTGAAACCAATCCAGACAAATCAGGGGACTCTTCTGCAAAATCTGGCGAAAAAAACCTTCACAGAGACTTTTGGTCACGACAATAGTCCAGAGCAATTAGAAACTTATTATCGTGAGACCTACAGTTTATCCCTACTGAGTGAAGAGTTAAAAACCCTGAATCTGACCATTATTTTGTCACCGTCGATGACCAGATAGCTGGATTTTTAAAGGTCAATTGGGGTTCTGCACAGACGGAGCACCAGCTTGAAAATGCATTTGAAATTCAAAGGCTTTATGTGCTCAGAGACTATCAAGGCTTAGGTCTAGGGAAAAAGTTGTTTGAATTTGCTTTAGACATGGCAACTGAAAAAGGTTTTACCTATGCTTGGTTGGGTGTTTGGGAACATAATCTAAAAGCTCAGCGCTTTTACAAAAACTATGGCTTTGAAAAGTTTTCGGAACATGCTTTTTACGTGGCAGAAGATAAGGTAGACACGGATTGGCTCTTAAAAAAACGTTTGTAAATGAAAGATAAGGAAAGGAAGATAAGCGGGATTTCCGCAGGTAATCTATGTTAGTATCGTACAAATGGCTTAAAGAATTGGTGGACATTGATGTGCCATCATCAGACTTAGCTGAAAAAATGTCAACGACAGGCATTGAAGTAGAAGGGGTTTCGACACCTTCAGAAGGTCTGTCAAAAGTGGTTGTTGGTCATGTCATCTCTTGTGAGGACGTGCCAGAGACTCATCTCCATCTCTGTCAGGTGGACACAGGAGATGGAGAACCACGTCAAATCGTCTGCGGAGCTCCAAATGTGACCGCGGGGATCAAGGTTATTGTGGCCCTTCCTGGTGCACGTATCGCAGATAACTACAAAATCAAAAAAGGGAAAATCCGTGGTATGGAATCCCTTGGCATGATTTGCTCTCTTCAAGAGCTAGGCTTATCAGATGCTATTATTCCAAAGGAATTTTCAGACGGCATTCAAATTCTCCCAGAAGATGCAGTGCCAGGGGACAGCATTTTCCCTTACCTTGACCTTGATGACGAGATTATTGAGCTATCTATCACTCCAAACCGAGCAGATGCGCTATCTATGCGCGGAGTGGCACATGAGGTGGCGGCAATCTACGGCAAAACAGTAAGCTTTGACAGCAAACCCTTGTTGGAAACTAGCAGAGCAGCTAGTGAGCGTATTGCTGTCGCTATTGATTCGGAGAAAGTTGCCTATTATGCGAGTCGTGTGGTGGAGAATGTCGCTGTAGCACCGTCTCCACAATGGCTACAAAACAAGCTTATGAATGCTGGCATTCGCCCGATTAACAATGTGGTTGATGTCACCAATTATGTGTTGCTCTATTTTGGTCAACCCATGCATGCCTTTGACCTTGATAAGTTTGAAGGTCAGTCCCTCCTTGCGAGAGAGGCTCGTGCGGGTGAAAAGTTGATAACTCTTGATGGGGAAGAACGCGACTTGACAGGTGAGGATATCGTTATCACAGTGAACGATAAGCCTGTAGCCCTAGGTGGCGTTATGGGAGGTCAATCGACAGAAATTGATAAGACCTCAAAAAATGTCCTTCTTGAAGCA
This sequence comes from Streptococcus plurextorum DSM 22810, assembly GCF_000423745.1. Classification (GTDB taxonomy): domain Bacteria; phylum Bacillota; class Bacilli; order Lactobacillales; family Streptococcaceae; genus Streptococcus; species Streptococcus plurextorum. The sequence continues at coordinate 163,609 of NZ_AUIO01000002.1, read as the reverse complement.
GCGGTCTTTGATGGTAAAGCCATCCGGAAGACTTCTAGTCGCTTGAATCTACGTTCTGAAAGTTCTTCACGCTTTGAAAAAGGCATCAACGTTGAAACCGTAACCGAAGCTCTTGATTTTGCGGCTGCAATGCTGGAGGAATTAGCAGGTGGTCAGGTGCTTATGGGTCGCGTAGCAGCTGGTCAGCTTGATACCAAGCCTGTTGACGTATCGACAAGTCTCGATTATGTTAATGTTCGTCTCGGGACAAACTTGTCATTTGCAGATATCGAGAGGATTTTTGCTCAGCTTGGCTTTGGGCTTTCTGGCGATGAGAAGCAGTTTACTGTATCAGTGCCACGTCGTCGCTGGGATATTACCATTCAGGCGGACTTGGTTGAGGAAATTGCCCGTATCTACGGTTACGATAAGCTACCAACGACGCTTCCCGAAGCAGCAGGTACAGCAGGTGAATTGACATCAACACAAGCACTCCGCCGTAAGGTGCGTACCATTGCAGAAGGCGCAGGTCTGACAGAGATCATTTCTTATGCTTTGACGACCCCAGAAAAAGCTCTTGACTTTACGTTGGAAAAAACAGCTTTGACCAAGCTTATGTGGCCTATGACCGTTGACCGCTCGGTTCTTCGTCAGAATGTGGTGTCTGGCATGTTAGATACGGTTGCCTATAATGTTAATCGTAAAAATAGCAATGTCGCTATTTATGAAATTGGTAAAATCTTCCATCAGACGGGAGATGTTAGCACAGATCTCCCACAAGAGATTGACACCTTTGCCTTTGCGCTTTCTGGTTTGGTGACTGAAAAAGATTTCCAAACCAAGGCAACACCAGTAGATTTCTTCTATGCTAAGGGAATTCTTGAAGCTCTCTTTGACAAACTTGGACTGTCAGTGGCGTATGTGGCGGATAAGTCACTTAATAGCATGCATCCAGGACGCACAGCAGCTCTTGTTCTGGGTGGACAGACCATTGGTTTTGTGGGACAAGTGCATCCGCAAACAGCCAAAGACTATGGTGTGCCAGAGACTTATGTGGCAGAACTTAACTTGACAGCTATTGAGGCTGCCCTGGCACCGTCAAGTCCTTTTGTAGAGATTACAAAATTCCCAGCAGTGTCACGTGACATCGCTCTGCTATTGTCCCAAGAAACTAGCCATCAGGAAATCCTAGATGCCATTGCCTCAGCAGGCGTTAAACGTCTGACAGAGGTGAAGCTCTTTGATGTCTACGCTGGTAGCAATATCGAAGCTGGCAAGAAGTCTATGGCTTATAGTTTGACTTTCCAAAACCCATCAGACAATCTGACAGATGAGGAAGTTGCGGGCTATATGGAAAAAATCACCAAAGCTTTGACAGAAAATGTTGGAGCAGAAGTGCGTTAAACACCACACCGCTTCCTTCAGAAAAGTAGTTAATCAAAAAAATCCACCTGAGGTGGATTTTTTATTTGCGGTAGAGTTTATCTTGTTGATAAATAGGGTCAAAGGTAACATTTATTCCTAATTTTCGGAAAACATTCTTATCTTCTTCAGGAAGGTTCACGGTTGAATGCACTTCTGACCCCTTTAAGTTGCCCAGTTCTTTCATCGCCTTATCAGCTTCTTGGCTGGTCATGGCAGTGATGGCTAGAGCAATGAGGAGCTCACTCGAGTGAAGACGAGGATTACGGTTGCCAAGATGATTGATTTTGAGATTTTGAATAGGTTTGACATATTCTGGTTCAATCAGATGGGTGGGTTTAGTGATTCCCGCGAGTGCTTTGATACCGTTGACAATCACAGCAGCTGAAGGTCCAAAGAGTTCAGAAGTCTTTCCAGTGACGATTTGACCATTTGGTAACTGTAGGGCAAGAGCAGGTGCTCCAGTTTTCAGAGCCTTTTCACGCGCAGCTTTTGTCACCAGACGATCTAATGGTGAAATGCCCAGATCATTCATGAGCAACTCAATTTTTTTGACAGCTGATTCTTTGACACGCTCTGCCTTAAAGTCCACTAGCGTTTGATAGTAACGGCGTATAATCTCCTGTTTAGAAGCTTCTTTAGCGGCTTCGTCATCAATAATGGCAAACCCCACCATATTGACTCCCATGTCTGTAGGAGAGGCATACGGTGATTGACCAAGAATACGTTCTAGCATACGTTTGACAACAGGGAAAATTTCAATATCGCGGTTATAGTTGATGGTAGTCTTACCATAAGTTTCCAGGTGGAAGGGGTCGATCATGTTGAGGTCATCAAGGTCAGCAGTCGCTGCCTCATAGGCCAAATTGACAGGGTGGTGGAGCGGAAGATTCCAGACAGGGAAAGTTTCAAATTTAGCATAGCCTGATTTTACCCCATTGATTTGATCATGGTAAAGCTGAGAGATACAGGTGGCAAGTTTACCAGAACCAGGACCTGGCGCTGTTACGACAATGAGGTTACGACTGGTTTTGATGTAGTCATTTTTCCCCATCCCTTCTGGTGAGATAATGTGGTCAATTGCAGTAGGATAGCCAGCAATAGGGTAATGCAAATAGGAGGTAATGCCATTTTTGTCTAATTCCTTACGAAAGGCATCTGCTGCAGCTTGCCCCTTATATTGAGTGATGACAACAGAACCGACATAAATGTCCAAGTCGTTAAATTTGTCGATGAGACGTAGCACTTCTTGGTCATAAGAAATCCCTAAATCTCCACGTGCCTTAGATTGTTCAATATTGCTAGCATTGATAGCGATGACAATTTCGACCTGTTCTCGGAGCTCATGAAGAAGCTTAATTTTATTGTCTGGTTCATAGCCTGGGAGCACACGCGCTGCATGGTAATCTTCTAACATCTTACCCCCAAACTCCATGTAGAGCTTTCCGTCAAATTGAGCGATGCGCTCCAAAATATGATCGCGTTGTAAATTAAGATATTGTTCTGAGCTAAATGCTTGTTTCATGGTAATTCCTTTTCTTGATGATTATGAGTGATTGTTTACCGCTGCGGTAACAAAGGCAGTGTAGAGTTCTTCAGCACGGTTTGGTCGGCTGTGGTATTCTGGGTGGTATTGAGCAGCCACAAAGAATTTTTTATCTGGTATTTCCACGATTTCCATGAGACGATTGTCAGGAGAAACTCCTGAAAAGACAAAGCCAGCGGCTTCAAATTGCTCGCGGAATTTGGTGTTGAATTCGTAGCGATGACGGTGACGACGTTGAATGACTTCTTGGTTTTGATAGGCTTTTGCAGCTTGGCTACCAGCCTTTAGTTTACAAGGGTAAAGGCCTAGTCGTAGAGTACCTCCCATGTCTTCGATACCGATTTGGTCTCGCATGATGTCAATGATAGGATAAGGTGTTTCTGGGTCGAGTTCAAAGCTATTTGCTCCTTGGAGTTTGAGCACATGACGGGCAAACTCGATACAAGTCAGTTGCATGCCAAGGCAGATGCCAAGCATAGGGATGTCGTTTTCACGCGCATAACGAATGGCTTGGATTTTCCCTTCAGTGCCACGTTGACCGAAACCTCCAGGGACAATAATTCCTTGAGCGTGACTAAGACGGTCAGCGACAGTTTCGCAGGTTAACTCTGCAGCATTAACCCAGTCTAAGTCGATAACAACATCATTGACATATCCTGAATGTTTGAGGGCCTCTACGACAGATAGATAGGCATCAGGTAATTCAACGTACTTGCCGACTAAAGCAATCTTGACTTTTTTCTTAAGATGTAGGACCTTATCCACCATGGCAGACCATTCGGTCATATCAGCTTTAGGAGCTTCTATTTTGAGATGGTCGCAGACGATTTGGTCCATGTTTTGAGCTTGAAGGTTGAGCGGGATTTGATAGAGGTGTTCCACATCGCGTGATTCGATAACGGCTTCTGGAGCCACGTCACAGAATTGTGCTAGTTTGTTTTTGACACTTTGCTCGACAGGTTGTTCTGTTCGGATAACCAGCATATTAGGCTGAATCCCTAGGCCACGGAGCTCTTTGACAGAGTGTTGGGTGGGCTTGGTCTTCATTTCACCAGCTGCTTTTAGGTAGGGGAGAAGGGTGGTGTGGATATACATGACATTGTCAGAACCAAGGTCAGCTTTCATTTGGCGGAGCGCTTCAAGGAAAGGCAGGCTTTCAATATCCCCCACAGTTCCTCCAACCTCAGTGATGATGATATCAGAATCGGTTGTGGTAGCAGCTGCTTTCATCTTTTCTTTAAGAGCATCTGTGATATGTGGAATCACTTGGACGGTAGCTCCTAGATAATCTCCTTTGCGTTCCTTACGAAGCACTTCGCTGTAAATTTTACCTGTTGTCACATTGGAATATTTATTGAGGTTGATATCAATGAAACGTTCGTAGTGACCAAGGTCAAGGTCAGTCTCAGCACCGTCATCTGTCACGTAAACTTCACCGTGTTGGTAAGGACTCATCGTTCCAGGATCAATGTTGATATAAGGGTCAAATTTTTGAATCGTGACTTTTAAGCCACGATTTTTCAAGAGACGTCCTAAACTTGCTGCCACAATTCCTTTACCGATTGACGACACGACACCACCAGTTACAAAAATGTATTTTGCCATATTAAAAATTACCTGTGGAGATTCTTGTCTCCTGTTCGACGAAATAACGTGGCCGAACATCCCTTTCTCAAAATAAAATAACAGGGAAAAACAAAACAAGCCCCCTAGAAACTAGGGAGCTTTTTAGTCGTCCTCCTAAAAGAGGTGCCCGAACAGTAATATATCAGAGTCTTCTTAACTTGTCAAGAAAGAAAATAAAATTCAGTCTTATTTTGCAAAATTATAGTCTTTGATGATTTCGATGGAATCAATGGTAATAGCTTCCAAAGGTTTGTCGGATGAGTCGGTTTCGACTGTTGCGATGCTATCGACCACATCCATTCCTTTAATAACTTGACCAAAGACAGTGTAATTCCCATCTCCACCAGTTGGGGCTGGGAAACCACCTTTTTGATAAGCCTCGATAATCTTTTTAGGATAGATTTGGGTGTCTAATTGAGACGACCAGTCTTGCTGGTTTTGAACGATGAAGAATTGGCTACCATTAGTATCAGGGCCAGCATTTGCCATCGAAAGAGCCCCTCGGATGTTGTAGAGGTAATCAGAAATTTCATTTTTAAACCCAAAGCCCTGGTCGATACTAGAGTCTTTATCTTTCCAGATGGATTGACCACCAGTTCCATCCCCTTGAGGATCTCCAGACTGAATCATAAAATCGCTAATCACCCGATGGAAAATGACGCCGTTATAATAACCATCTTTAGCATGTGTCAGAAAATTTTCAACCGCTAAAGGCGCCTCTTCAGGAAAGAGTTTGATTGTGATGTCGCCTTTGCTGGTATGCATGATAACAGCTGCCTCATTTTCAGCAACTTCTTCTGATAATTGTGGGAAAACGGTGCTGTCTTGATTAAGTTTAGTAATCCGTTCTTCAGCTTTTTGAGCAGCAAGTTTAGCATCGGCATACTCATCACCTTTGATGGCACGGTCTAATTGATTGCACCCTGTTAAAAAGGTCAGAGACACTAAAGCCAGTGCTGAAAGTTTAAAAAATTTAGACATGAGAACTCCTTTTTTTGTAAATTACTTTATTTTATCATAAAGGCGGTTGATTTTGCTTAAAAATGATAAGGAAGGCAGAAATATGGTATAATGTAAAAAAACATTTAGAAGGAAATTGTGATGAAAACCAGAGAAGAATGGATAGACCTTTTCGAGGAGGTTATCGGTCGGAAACCGACTGAAATTGAATTGTTAGCTGCAGAGAAGAGTGGCTATGACCCAAAAGCTATTTTACCAGTTTCAGAGGGAAGAGTGTTTGAGGAAGAAGGAAAAAGTAGCCAGGAGCAAACTGAGCAACTGTCTGAAGATCAGACAGAGGAGATAAGTGCTAGTGAACCAGAGGTATTACCCGACTCTCTTCACAATGGAGAAACAGCAGTCTTTTCAGAGACAGGCTCATCTAGTGCTTCAAAAAAGGAGATGATGGCACTTCCGATCGTCTCATTTGTCCTATCAGGAATTGCTCTTCTTGTTAGCCTATTTGTCAAATCCCCATATATTATTTTTAGCGTGGCTTTTATTGCCTTAGTATTGGGGATTTTAAGTTTAGTGTTTAATTTTCAAAAAACCTCTAAAACCTTATCCATCATTGCTTTGCCGTTAGCTATTTTTAGTTTTGCCGTAGGCAGTAGTGTAGGAGCTTACCAGGTCTTATCAGAGGTAAGGTATCGTTTGGCGCTGGCGTATGAAGCAGAAGACGTTTGGGAAGATGAATGGGAAGTTTCTGGAGATTCAGCGCTTGATGCTTATGTTGACGAATCATATGAATTTGTTTGGACAGAGTTAGACTTTAGGGAGATCGATTTTTCAGGTTACGATGGCACATCAGGAACATCCATCGAAAAGATTTTGTCACAATTTGGAAAAGCAGATGATGCTTACCTCGCAGAGAACTATTTAGAGCTAAGCTACTACGCTGATGATAGTCTTGCTTATGTTAGTATTACCTTCAAACAAGATTCATCGGGCAGTTGGATTGCTAGTGATGGTTTTGCGGCCGACCTTTCAAATCAGAAAATAGCGATAAGAACAGAGGACTACCAATCCACTTGGACTCAAGCAGATTTTGATGCTTTAGTGGTGGGAGACTACAGCTCGATAGAGTTAGGGACAAAATGGTCTGATATCCAAGCCAAATTTGGCGCACCTACAGATGCTAGTGAGCATTTGAGTAATTACGGAGATGGCTTTGAGCGCAGTTTATCTATTTATTATATAGCAGATGAGACAAGTGATGGCTATCTTGAAGAAGTTTATCTCAATTTTGAAGAAAAAAATGGAGAATTTTATCTCATCAATAAAAATAATCATTAAAGGCTGTCTCAGGCTAAGCAGGAGATTTACGCCAGGAGACTTTGTAACCTTTTTAAAACCGAGAGCAATAACTGAGAAATATTGCTAAATCCTTCATTTTAGCGCCTAAAATTGTCAACCTCTGAAACTAGTGTTTCGGAGGTTTTCGTTAGCCGTGAAGCTATTGAGCGGTAGTTATTTACTAAGTCAAAGTTCAATCTTTTTTGAAAAGTGATATGCTGTATTTATCTATTTTCCTTTTTAATGAGTTATTCTGATCGCATTTTAAGAGGGATTTTGCTATCTGGATTTCTCACAAAAGGGCGGAAAAATGCTATAATGGAAACATGGCAAATACAAGGAAAAAATCAAACAAACGTTCAACAAAGACACAGGCAGATAAACGAGAGACCAACAAGCGTCTCATATGGAGTGCCATTATCATTTTACTATCCTTTTTTGCGGTTTTTCGTATTGGGATATTTGGAATCACAGTCTATAATCTTGTTCGCCTCTTTGTAGGTAGTCTATCCTATTTTGTGATGCTTGCTACCATCGTGTATTTGATTGGCTATCGTTACTTCAAACAAATGGAAGGCTTGGTTGGTGGTTTTATCATTTTTATGATTGGACTTTTGCTAGAATGGCATGCTTGGCTTTTTGCGATGAAAGCTTTTGCTGGAAAAAATATTTTAGCGACCACTCTTGGCCTAGCCTTTAAAGACTTAACTGCCTTTAAAACAGATTATTTTCTTGGCGGAGGCATGCTAGGAGCACTTTTCTATTTTCCCGTTTCATTTCTCTTTGCCAATATAGGAACCTTCTTAGTCGGTTTGCTTTTCATTCTTCTAGGTCTGTTTTTGATGAGCCCATGGGACATTCACGATGTGTCCAATTTCTTAGTTCAAGGTTTTGAAAAATGGCGGAGCAGGGCTGAAATAAAGCGACAGCAACGTTTTTTGCGTAAGGAAGAAGAAAGGGAACGTGCGGAGGCTCTTGCCCAAGAAGAGGCATTGCTTGAGCAAGAACTGTCAGCGAATGCCTATGATCAAGAAAAGGACGATACCTTAGAACAAGAAGAAGAGGTCATTCCGATTATCGCAGCAGAAATAGTCAGTGATTCCATTTTAGATGATCGGGTCTATGATGTTGACACGATTTTGGATCAGGTTGTTGATGATAACTTTGCCACTAAAGCTCCCCTCACAGAAGAAGTGGCAAGGTCAGTCACTGGTCCACAAAAGTCTGACCTACTCTATAAACTCCCTTCCATTGATCTTTTTGCTCCAGATAAGCCTAAGAACCAATCCAAAGAAAAATATATTGTGCGTCAAAACATCAAGATTTTGGAAGATACCTTTAAGAGCTTCAGCATTGATGTTAAGGTCGAACGAGCAGAGATCGGTCCTTCGGTGACTCGCTACGAGCTCAAACCAGCAGTAGGGGTTAGGGTCAATAGGATTTCAAACTTAGCGGATGACTTGGCTTTGGCTTTGGCTGCCAAGGATGTGCGGATTGAAGCGCCAATTCCTGGAAAATCACTGGTAGGGATTGAAGTCCCTAATTCGGAAGTTGCAACGGTCTCATTCAGAGAGCTTTGGGAGCAATCAGAGACGAAACCAGAAAAGTTGCTTGAAATTCCACTTGGGAAAGCCGTTAACGGGACAGCAAAATGTTTTGACTTGGCAAAAATGCCCCATCTTCTAGTGGCAGGTTCAACAGGTTCTGGAAAATCTGTAGCGGTTAATGGCATCATTTCCTCGATTCTGATGAAGGCAAGACCAGATCAGGTCAAATTCATGATGATAGACCCTAAAATGGTCGAATTATCCGTTTATAATGATATTCCCCATCTTTTGATACCAGTGGTCACTAATCCACGTAAGGCCAGCAAGGCCTTGCAACGTGTTGTTCAGGAGATGGAGAATCGCTACGAGCTCTTTAGTCAGGTGGGTGTTCGAAATCTTGAGGGCTATAATGACAAAGTTGCCACTTATAATGCCAGCTCACCAGACAAGCAAATCCCATTGCCCCTTATTGTTGTTATCGTAGATGAGCTGGCGGACCTGATGATGGTAGCTAGTAAAGAAGTGGAGGATGCTATTATTCGACTGGGGCAGAAAGCACGTGCAGCTGGTATTCATATGATTCTTGCCACACAACGTCCGTCAGTGGATGTTATTAGTGGTCTTATCAAAGCTAACGTGCCATCTCGCGTTGCCTTTGCCGTTGCATCAGGAACCGATTCACGGACCATTTTGGGAGAAAATGGTGCGGAGAAATTGCTAGGTCGTGGAGACATGCTTTTCCATCCAATCGGTGAATCAGCACCGTTACGCTTGCAAGGATCCTTTATCTCAGACGATGATGTTGAGCGCATCGTGACCTTTATCAAAAATCAAGCGGATGCGGACTACGATGAATCGTTTGACCCTGGAGAGGTATCAGATGGGGAGGCTTCCTTTGATGACAATGGCGGAGCTTTGGAAGGAGATCCTCTTTTTCTTGAGGCGAAAGCGATCGTTCTCGAAACCCAAAAGGCTAGTGCTTCGATGCTTCAGAGACGGCTTCAAGTTGGTTTCAACCGAGCTACTAGACTGATGGAGGAGCTGGAGGAAGCAGGTGTCATCGGACCGGCTGAAGGCACGAAACCACGCAAAGTTCTAGAACAATAAACGCTATTGACATTGCTTTAGATTGAAGAACACATCCATGTTGGATAATATCTTCAATCTTTTTTGCTGTCAACATAAAAAACTCTCAGCAGCACTGAAAAAGAAGTGTTTCTGAGAGTTTTAATGTTAGCTTAACACTTAGAAGATAAATACAGCAATGACCACAGCCAAATAGAAAAAGAAGGTCATGATAAAGCCAGTACGCCAGAAAATTTTAAGAAAACGTTTGTAAGTAAAGTTTTCTTTATTTTTCCAAAAAAGACCGATAGCGACAATCATTGCTAAGAGCGACGCTACTACTAAATAATAAGGCAGATAAGAGCGGGGAAAAAATTTCTGAGACACCATATTGATCTCAAAAATATAAACAGGAAGAGCAAGATCTGCAAAATTTATTTTCAAACGATCCAAGCGGAGAAGTCTTGTAAGGGCTAACCCGAAAATGGGGGTCAAAAACAAAAAGGCTAAGGCTATAAGTTTATACATCATCATAAAAATATTGTAACCTTATTTGGTTGACTTGTAAAATATTTTTGTAAGTCTAGTCGTGAAAGCTGTTTCAAATTTAGCGCAGAAACCTTGAAATTTAAGGTGAGATTGTATATAATGTAAAGGTATCAAGGGAGTAGCAGATGGGGAAACCCGTGGTTATGTCGTCATTACGAAAGCAATTTCCGGCCTAACCTTAAACAGCGAGACTTGTTTAAAAAAACAGGTTTTTCCTATAGAGAAAAGACCAAGAGGAAGGAGACTTTATGTCTAAAGAACAAAACCGTCAGGCCTATTATACCATGACGGAAGAAGCGGTTTTTGAAGCTTTGCAGACCTCTAAAAAAGGTTTGACGAGCCAAGAAGCAGCAGAGCGTTTGAGCCTTTATGGGCACAATGAACTGGATGAGGGGGAAAAACGAACCCTCTTGCAAAAATTTATGGATCAGTTCAAGGATTTGATGATTATCATTCTTTTGGCTGCGGCAGCATTATCAGTTGTCACCGAAGGAATGGAAGGGCTGACAGATGCCATTATCATTTTGCTAGTGGTTGTCCTCAACGCAGCCTTTGGTGTCTACCAAGAAGGGCAAGCTGAGGCAGCGATTGATGCCCTAAAATCAATGTCAAGTCCAGTGGCACGTGTTCGTCGTGACGGGCATGTGACAGAAGTTGATTCAAAAGACCTGGTTCCTGGAGATGTTGTCCTATTAGAAGCAGGAGATGTGGTTCCAGCCGATATGCGTCTTTTGGAAGCTGCTTCACTCAAAATTGAAGAGGCAGCCTTAACAGGTGAGTCTGTACCAGTTGAGAAAAATCTTGAGGTTACCCTCAAAGAGGATGCTGGTCTTGGTGACCGTGTTAATATGGGTTACCAAAACTCAAACGTCACTTACGGACGTGGTATTGGTGTGGTGACAAATACTGGTATGTATACAGAAGTTGGTCATATTGCAAGCATGTTGGCTAACGCAGAAGAAACGGATACGCCACTCAAACAAAACTTACACCATCTCTCTAAAATTCTAACTTATGCTGTATTGATTATCGCAGCCATTACCTTCGTAGTAGCTGTCTTCATTCGTCAAGAAGCTCCTCTAGCAGCTCTTATGACTGCCGTTGCCCTTGCGGTTGCTGCTATTCCAGAAGGTTTGCCAGCAGTTGTTACCATTGTTTTGTCAATGGGGACACAAGTTCTTGCAAAACGTAATTCTATCATTCGTCAATTACCAGCTGTTGAAACCTTAGGGTCGACAGAGATTATTGCATCAGATAAGACTGGTACACTCACCATGAACCAAATGACAGTTGAGAAGGTTTACTACGATGGTCAAGTCTTTGATGCGGCAGATGATATCGCGATGGATAACATGACCCTACGTGTCATGAACTTTGCCAATGATACGAAGGTAGACCAAAATGGCAAGCTCATTGGAGATCCAACAGAGACAGCTTTGGTTCAGTTTGGTTTTGACCACACCTTTGATGTGCGTGAGGCGCTAAAATCAGAGCCACGTGTGGCTGAGTTACCATTTGACTCAGATCGTAAGTTGATGTCAACAATCCACAAGTTAGCTGATGACAAGTTCTTGGTTGCCGTTAAAGGTGCTCCAGATCAACTCCTCAAACGTGTGACGAAAATCGAAGATAAAGGCCAAGTGCGCGACATCACTCAGGCTGATAAAGATGCTATTCTTGCAACTAATAAATCCCTTGCCAAGGAAGCCCTTCGTGTCCTTATGATGGCTTATAAGTTTGAAAGTGCGGTTCCGACACTTGAAACTGAAGTTGTTGAAAATGACCTCATCTTTGCTGGTTTGGTTGGTATGATTGACCCAGAGCGTCCAGAGGCAGCGCAGGCTGTGCGTGTGGCTAAGGAAGCTGGTATCCGTCCAATCATGATTACAGGAGACCACCAAGATACTGCGGAAGCGATTGCTAAACGTCTTGGTATCATTGATCCAAATGATACAGAAGACCATGTCTTTACAGGGGCTGAGCTTAATGAGTTGTCTGACGAAGAATTCCAAAAAGTCTTCAAGCAATACTCCGTTTATGCTCGTGTATCACCTGAGCACAAGGTGCGTATCGTTAAAGCTTGGCAAAATGAAGGTAAAGTTGTTGCCATGACTGGTGACGGTGTCAACGACGCCCCATCACTTAAGACAGCCGATATTGGTATCGGTATGGGGATTACAGGTACAGAAGTGTCTAAAGGTGCTTCTGACATGGTCCTTGCAGATGATAACTTTGCAACCATTATCGTTGCGGTTGAAGAAGGACGTAAGGTCTTCTCTAACATCCAAAAGACAGTTCAATACCTACTTTCAGCTAATATTGCAGAAGTCTTGACTATTTTCCTTGCAACACTTCTTCGTTGGGATGTTTTAGAGCCAGTTCATCTTCTTTGGATTAACTTGGTAACAGATACCCTTCCAGCGATTGCACTTGGTATGGAACCAGCTGAGCCAGGTGTCATGAGTCACAAACCTCGTGGACGTAACTCCAGTTTCTTCTCAGGTGGTGTTCTTGGAGCAGTTGCTTATCAAGGTATCATGCAAGGTGCTCTAGTATTGGGGGTTTATGGTTATGCTATTGCCAATCCAGTTCATGCTGGTAATGAGCCAGCCATCCATGCAGATGCCTTAACCATGGCTTATGCAACACTTGGTTTAATCCAGTTGGTGCATGCCTTTAACGTTAAGTCTGTTTACCAATCTGTGTTTACAGTAGGACCTTTCAAAAATAAGAGCTTTAACTGGGCTATTATCGGATCGCTTCTACTTTTGGTAGCAACTTTGACGGTTCCATTCTTGGAAAAAATCTTCCATGTTTCACACCTTGATTTGAATCAATGGATTGTTGTCCTTATCGGCTCATTCCTTGCTTTAGTCATCGTAGAAGTCGTGAAATTCATTCAACGTGCGCTTGGACAAGATGAAAAAGCGATTTAAAGTATCGCTATAATAAGAACAAAGCTCCTCATGGAATTGAGGAGCTTTTTAATAGTCAAAAACTGTCATTGCACGAAGAAATTCGTTTGGCAGTTGCTTTTGTAGGTAGTCGTGAAATTCAGGAAGTCTTTTAACCAAGTGATATCGCTTAGATAAATTCCATGTTCCAGAGGGGTTAAGATGTGGGTGCTTATTAACATAATCAATGGTTAGGTGCCATTCACGAATATATCCTAAAGGACGAGAATGGTAGTGAATAGTGTCAATTGTGCAGGTTGAGTAGGGGCGATGAGAGTGACCAAATACAACATCGGTAACAGAATAACGTTTAAAAATCTCGTGAAAAGCTTGGCTACCTAAAAAAGCATTAAAGGGCATAAGGGTTTTGTGGCTCAGACTAAAGTCACGATGTGGAACAAAATGCATAGCGATAATAATTGGTTTCGTTTGTTGTGACAGGATTTTATCCAGTTTTTGACAAATGTTTTGGGTTAATTCAGGATCTGAATAGGGACGATTTAGCCTACGATCGAACCAAAATCTATTTTTAAACCGCCTGTTTTCCTCTTCTGATTTATCTGGGACAAACGAGTAGTCATACCAACCCTGAAATGCGATGAAAACCTTGTCACCTAAGTCATAGCATTGGAAATCATTGGCTTGAATCTCCTTTTCACTCAAATCAAGCATATCATGATTTCCAAGGGAATAGGTTGTTTTAAAATGCTTTGCCATTTTTTCGAGGAAAGGAACTGAAGTTGAGAAGTGGTGATTGGAGATATCCCCTGCTAGGTGAAGCCAATCAATACCTTGACATTGTAGGGTTTGGATGAGGGTCGTGATTTCAAAGTCACCAAAGTTATTGAGGTCTATATGAAGGTCGCTCATGATTGCTAATTTAGTCATGGAAAAATTGTAACATAAAACAAAGAAAAAGCCCCCAACGGGAGCTTTGATTTAGAAGTAGAGGAGCTCTTTTGGTGTTTTTGTAAAGACTTCAAAACCAGTCTTGGTCACATAGCCACAGTCTTCAATACGAACGCCGACTTTGCCAGGAATATAGATACCCGGCTCGACAGAAAAGCACATCCCCTCTTGAATTTCCATATCGTTTCCAGCCATAATAGACGGAAATTCGTGAACATCCATACCGAGACCGTGACCAAGTCTATGGTTGAAATACTCACCGTAGCCTGCTTTTTCAATGACCTGACGAGCAGCAGCATCGACTTGGCTGGCCGTTACACCAGGCTTGATCATATCTTGGGCTGTTAACTGAGCTTCTAAGCAAATGTTGTAGATGTCAATTTTAAATTGATCAGGTTTACCAACAGCAACGGTTCGTGTCATATCAGAAGTATAACCTAAGGTTTCCACGCCAAGATCAAATAATAAGAGCGCATTATTATCTATTTTATTTGTTGTAGGAATGCCGTGAGGATTAGCGGCATTGTCTCCGGTCAATACCATGGTATCAAAACTCATTTTAGAAATCCCTTGTTTTTTGAGTTCAAACTCAATTTGGGCAATAATATCTGTCTCAGTTGCTTCTAAAGAAATGTGATCGAAACCAATTTTCATGGCCTTGTCAGCCCATTCTCCAGCAATCAGCATCTTGTCAATCTCGTCCTTAGACTTAATCAGACGCATATGTTGTAAAGTTGGGGTTAGATTGACAAATGTTCCTGAAAAAACGGTCTCTAGACCTTTAAATTTGGTCACGTTGAGGTTATCAAATTCAACAGCCACCTGAGGGAAATCCAATTTTGGTAAAACTGATTTGATTTTATCCCAAGGGTTTTCAGCATCCTGATAGCCAACCACTGGGAAATCGACAGTTTGTTCAGCTCTTGTCACATCAAGGGCAGGTAGAAAAAGTAGGGGCTTCTTATCTGTAAAAATGAACAGATACATGTGGCGCTCGTGTGGAACAGCAAAATACCCTGTTAAATAGTTGATAGAAACAGGGTCAGATAAGACCGCTGCATAGGTATTTTGAGCTTCAAGCCGTTTCATCAGTTCCGTAATTTTTGACATAGCATCCTCCAAATTGTTTTCTTTTATTGTACGCTAATTATAGAAAATTTCAAGTTTCGTTGAGATAATTTTCGGAAAAGTGGCGTTTTTAATGCTATTTTTTTGAAAAAATACTTCAAATCCTATGCACATGACTTGAAAATGCTTACACCAAGTGGTACAATTAAATGAAAACGATATTTTCATAAAGAAAGGAATGTCATTATGCATACAGATGATACGATTACCATTTATGATGTGGCACGTGAAGCAGGGGTATCGATGGCAACTGTTAGTCGAGTTGTCAATGGCAATAAAAACGTCAAAGAAAATACCAGACAGAAGGTATTGGAAGTTATTGACCGTTTAGACTATCGACCAAATGCAGTAGCCCGTGGCCTTGCTAGTAAGAAGACCACAACAGTAGGTGTGGTTCTTCCAAACTTGGCAAATAGTTATTTTTCGATTCTTGCTAAAGGAATCGATGATATCGCTGCCATGTACAAGTACAATATTGTCCTTGCTTCCAGTGACGAGGATGATGACAAAGAAGTGGAAGTGGTCAATACCCTTTTTGCCAAGCAAGTTGATGGTATTATTTTTATGGGCAACCATTTGACAGATAAAATTCGAGCAGAATTTTCACGTTCACGTACCCCAGTAGTTTTGGCTGGAACGGTAGACTTAGAGCATCAACTTCCAAGTGTTAATATCGACCACAGTATGGCCGTTTCAGATAGCGTTAGTTATTTGGCTAAAGGTCATCAGCAAATTGCTTTAGTTTCTGGTCCGCTTATTGACGATATTAATGGTAAAGTACGCCTAGTGGGCTACCAAAAGGGACTTGAAAAAAATGGGCTCACCTTTGATGAGGGGCTTGTCTTTGAAGTCAATTATAAGTATAAAGAAGGCTTTGATTTAGCGCAACGCCTCATCAATGCTGGTGCTACTGCGGCTGTTGTGGTTGAAGATGAAATTGCAGCAGGTCTGCTCAACGGTTTGTTTGCTGCAGGCAAGTCAGTACCAGAAGACTTTGAAATCATTACCAGCAATGATTCACCTATTGTGCAATTTACTCGCCCAAATCTGACCTCTATTAGCCAGCCTATCTATGACTTAGGTGCAGTGGCTATGCGTATGTTAACTAAAATCATGAATAAAGAAGAACTAACGCAAAAAGAAGTCATTTTGAAACACGGTCTTAAAGAGCGACAGTCAACAAAATAGAGGACGGCTTTAGGAAGTTAATTCAGAAACCTAGTATTCTGATGGTTTAATGAGGTACCATATGGAATTTTCAACATTTGAACCAAGTAGACACATTGAAGATTTTCATTTAGCGGCTTTTGCTTATTATGATGGCTTAGAGGTTATTGATGACTTAAAACCAGGGACAGCAGTTGCTTTGATAGCTGAGCCTTCAAATCCTTATGATTCAGAGGCAGTGGCTATTTACTACTCTGGTAAAAAATTAGGGTATGTACCGACAACAAAAAATAGCCTGATTAGTAAACTGCTTTACTTTGGCTATCATGACATCTTGGAAGCCCACATACAAATGTCCAATACTGAAAACCATCCCGATCGACAATTTAGAGTAGTCGTTAAACTTAAAGACAGACGCTCAGAGTAAAGAAATTTAAGACAATAATGAAAGACAGGGGCTTATCGTTGAAAGCTTCCTGTTTTTTTATTTATGGCCCATGTCACAAATATCGGCTAGTAAAATCTATCAGATGCTGTTTTACTTTTACCTTAAAAAAGGCTATAATATCTCTTATGAGTACAAAAAAAATCCGAGTGAATATGAAAAGTTCCAGCGAAAAAGTGGCTGGTCAAGGAGTATCGGGTGCCTATCGTGAGTTGATGCGTTTACTGTATCGCGATGCGACAGAAGAACTGATAATCACTGAAAATCAATCTGTCAAAGCAGATGTTACTCACTACCATACGATAGACCCTTTGTTTTATGTATCAACTTTTTTCAAAAAACAAGTCGGTCGACGTGTTGGTTATGTTCATTTTCTACCAGATACTCTAAAAGGGAGTTTGAAAATGCCCAAATTGTTTCAAAACATTTTAGGGAAATATGTCACTTCCTTTTATAATAGGATGGACCAGCTTGTGGTGGTGAATCCTAGTTTTATTGATGAGCTAGTCGCTTTTGGTATTAATCGAGATAAGATTAGCTATATTCCCAATTTTGTCAACAAGGAAAAGTGGTACCCTTCAACAGCTGAAGATAGAACTGCTTTACGAGCTGAATTTGGACTGTCTAAGGATCATTTTGTAGTTCTAGGGGCAGGACAGGTTCAAAAGCGTAAAGGTATCGATGATTTTGTGGCTTTAGCTCACAAAATGCCGCACATTAGATTTATTTGGGCAGGTGGTTTCTCCTTTGGAGGGATTACCGACGGTTACGACCACTATAAAAAAATCATGGAGAATCCGCCAAAGAATCTCACTTTTACAGGGATTGTCACAGCAGAAAGAATGCGTGAGCTGTATGCGATGGCTGACTTGTTCTTTTTACCTAGTTACAATGAACTTTTTCCAATGACTATTTTAGAAGCTGCCTCTTGTGGAGCTCCTATCATGCTTAGAGATTTGGAGCTTTACAAGGTTATTTTAGAGGGAGCTTACCTACCTGTAGCGGATGTCACTGAGATGCAATCTGCTATCGAGGATTTGTCCCAAGACAACACTGCTTTATTGCAATTAAAAGAAAAGTCAGGACAGATATCAAGGGAATATTCGGAAGAAAAACTGTTGGGGATTTGGATTGATTTTTACAAAGAACAAGTGACAAAGGGCTAGTACAATTGAAAGGAGAGAAGCATGCGAATAGGGTTATTTACGGATACTTACCTGCCACAAGTCTCGGGAGTGGCAACAAGTATTAGAACCTTAAAAACTGAGCTAGAAAAGGCAGGTCATGAGGTTTATATTTTCACAACGACAGATAAACATGTCAAACGCTATGAGGATCCTACCATTATTCGTTTGCCAAGTGTTCCTTTTATTTCATTTACTGACCGCCGAATTGCCTATCGTGGCTTTATGACTGCTCTTAAGATTGCTAAAAGTTATAAACTTGACATTATTCACACTCAAACGGAGTTTAGTCTAGGTCTTTTAGGGAAGATGATTGGGCGTTCTTTAAAGATACCGGTTATTCATACCTATCACACTCAGTATGAAGACTATGTGGGCTATATCGCTAAGGGGAAATTGATTCGTCCAGGTATGGTTAAGTATATTATCCGAGGCTATCTTAATGATTTAGATGGTGTGGTGTGCCCAAGTCGGATTGTCCTTAATCTTTTGGATGACTATGCTGTTACGATTCCTAAGCGGATTATTCCCACGGGGATTGATTTGGAGCGCTTTGTCGGTCGTGACATTACAGAACAGCAGATTAAAGAGTTACGTGACAGTCTGGGAGTTTCCCCCCATGAGACCATGCTACTCAGTTTGTCGCGGGTTTCTTCTGAAAAAAACATCCAAGCTGTTCTTAGAAGTTTGCCTGAGGTTTTAGCTGAAAATAAAAGCGTTAAGTTAGTTATTGCTGGAGATGGTCCTTACCTTCAAGAATTAAAAGAGTTGACCGCTCAACTTGGTTTATGGTCACATGTTATTTTTACAGGTATGATTAGCCCAGATAATACAGCGCTGTATTATAAGGCTTGTGATTTCTTTGTGTCAGCTTCAACGAGTGAAACACAAGGGTTGACCTATTTGGAAAGTCTTGCGAGTGGGAAACCGATTATTGCCCATGGGAATCCTTATCTCAATGACATTATCGATGATAAAGCATTTGGAACGCTCTACTATCATCCAGCAGATCTGGCATCTGCGATTCTAGACGCTATCCTATATACTCCCCAAATGAGCCCTGCTCAACTCAATGCGAAACGAAAAGCCATTTCAGCAGAAGAATTTGGAAAAACGATTCACCAATTTTATTTAGATGTCATCATTTCAAAAAGTGCGCAAGCAGCCCGCAGAAGAGATAAATTATCCTTGACGGTATCTAAGGATCAAGAGGAGCACGTATTCCAAATTGAGACGAGATCAAAGGTCTTTCCTGAAAAATTAACGAGAAATACGGCAAAAGTGATTAAAGCACCGGTAAGATTAGTGAAGGGCATTAGGCGTTTTTTGGACTAATTCTGCTTTTCTGACAAAAGCGGGATTAAACTATTGAAATTTTACTAAAACTTGTTATAATGGTTTTCAGAGACTTATCAATTCTAGGAAATCTTAGAGAGAGTGTGCGGTGGGTGCAAGCACATAGAGGATAGGATTGACACTACTCGGTATGATTTTATGCAAACATAAAAGGGTGGTCCCCTTATCGCCAATCGAGGTAGTCGAGCTTTTTTGGCGTGACTGCGAACCAAGGTGGAACCACGTTACGACGTCCTTTTGCGAGGATGTCGTATTTTCTTTTGGAGGAGTAGTTATGCTACCTGATGACTTATTAAAACGGTGTCAAGATGTGCGGAGAGCCTATAGAGAGTTGGAACTCAAGCACCATGAGAAAGAGTGGTCCATTGAGGAGGACCTCTTGGCTTTGACCAATGATATTGGCAACATGAACCGCCTGATTATGACCAAGCAGGGTCGTTACTATGATGAGACGCCCTATACCTTGGAGCATAAATTGGCTGAAAATATCTGGTGGTTGATTGAATTAGCTGACCGCCTGGATATTGATATTCAAAAAGAAATGGAAACCTTTTTAGCTCAAAAAGAAGAGCTACTAGGGATTAAAAAATAAATAAAAAGGAGATAAATATGCTTAAAATTACTTTCCCAGATGGTGCTGTTCGTGAGTACCAGGCTGGTGTGACAACTTTTGAAATTGCGGAGAGCATCAGCAAGTCTTTGGCGAAAAAGGCACTTGCTGGTAAGTTCAATGGTAAATTGATTGATACCACTCGTGCTATTGATGAGGATGGCACGCTTGAAATCGTAACGCCTGACCACGAGGATGCCTTGGACATCTTGCGTCACTCAGCAGCTCACTTATTTGCCCAAGCGGCTCGTCGCCTTTTCCCAGACATCAAGTTGGGCGTTGGTCCAGCTATTCAGGATGGTTTTTACTATGATACGGACAACGCGGCTGGTCAGATTTCAAATGAAGACCTGCCACGTATTCAGGAAGAAATGGCTAAAATTGTCAAGGAAAACTTCCCTTCTGAACGCCGTGAAGTGACTAAGGAAGAAGCTCTTGAGATTTTCAAAAATGATCCCTACAAGTTGGAACTAATTCAAGAACACTCGGATGATGAGGGTGGTTTGACCATTTATACCCAAGGCGAATACGTTGACCTCTGCCGTGGCCCACACGTTCCGTCAACAGGTCGTATCCAGATTTTTGAATTGCTCAATGTCGCAGGTGCTTACTGGCGTGGTAAGAGCGAAAATCCTATGATGCAACGGGTCTATGGAACGGCTTGGTTTGACAAGAAAGACCTCAAGGCTTACCTTCAAATGCGTGAGGAAGCAAAAGAACGTGACCACCGTAAACTTGGTAAGGAATTGGATCTCTTCATGATCAGCCAAGAAGTTGGTCAAGGTTTGCCATTCTGGTTGCCAAATGGTGCGACTATCCGTCGTACCTTGGAGCGTTACATCACAGACAAGGAATTGGCTTCAGGTTACCAGCACGTTTATACGCCACCGTTGGCTTCCGTTGAGCTCTACAAGACCTCAGGTCACTGGGAGCATTATTCAGAAGATATGTTCCCAACTATGGACATGGGTGACGGTGAAGAGTTTGTTCTTCGTCCGATGAACTGCCCGCACCACATTCAAGTTTATAAGAACCATGTGCGTTCATACCGCGAATTGCCAGTGCGTATCGCTGAGCTTGGTATGATGCACCGCTATGAGAAATCAGGTGCATTGACTGGTTTGCAACGGGTGCGTGAGATGACCCTCAATGACGGTCATATCTTTGTCACACCTGAGCAAATCCAAGAAGAGTTCAAAAAAGCTCTCCAGTTGATTATTGATGTGTACGCAGATTTCAACCTAAATGACTACCGTTTCCGCCTCTCTTATCGTGACCCAGAGGACAAAGAGAAGTACTATGATAACGATGAGATGTGGGAAAATGCCCAACGGATGCTGAAAGGTGCCATGGATGAAATGGGCGTGGACTACTTTGAGGCTGAGGGTGAAGCTGCCTTCTACGGTCCGAAATTGGATATCCAAGTGAAGACTGCCCTTGGTAACGAAGAAACCCTATCAACCATTCAGTTGGACTTCCTCTTGCCAGAACGTTTTGGCTTGACCTACATTGGTGCTGACGGTGAGGAGCACCGCCCAGTTATGATTCACCGTGGTGTTATCTCAACTATGGAACGCTTCACAGCTATCTTGATTGAAACCTACAAGGGTGCCTTCCCAACTTGGTTGGCTCCAACCCAAGTGACCATGATTCCAATCTCTGTGGAAGCTCACTTGGACTATGCTTGGAAGGTTGCCAAAGAATTGCAAGACCGTGGCGTTCGCGTACACGTGGATGAGCGGAACGAGAAGATGCAATACAAGATCCGTCAGAGCCAGACTAGCAAGATTCCATACCAGCTCATCGTCGGTGACAAGGAAATGGAAGACAATGCTGTCAACGTTCGTCGCTACGGAAGCAAGGCAACGCAAACTCAGTCTGTGGCAGAATTTGTGGATCATATCCTAGCGGATATTGCCCGTAAATCACGTCCAGCTGAAGATGCGGAATAAGAATGATAAAGCGAGAAGTCCGAAAGGGCTTCTTTTTGAGTGGAAAAATGACCAGTTTTGGGTTAATATGACATCATAGGGTAAAAAGCTAAGTTTAAGTTATCATCATCTCTTTGTCCATGAGGGAAAAGATGGCTTAAAAGCGACAAAATAAAAACAGGCCTTTGCCTGCTAGGAACAATAAAAAATATGATATGGAAGATTCGAAACTCAAAATGGCAAGAACTCGTTTTAAGGCAGTGGAGGGGAAATATACTATACTTATCCCGTTTTTCATCGCTTATATCCCATTTATTATAGCCTTGTTTTTGATGAAGGATATTGGGAATCATTTCATTGCAGTAGGTATTCCTTTTTACATGCTAAAAATTATATGGAAATCACTCTCATACTATCTATTTTCTTCTTATTATGAATTTTCTTGCCAAGAGAATTATTTCACCATAAAGAAGGGAAATGCTATGTTACAAGAAATACCTCTTCAAGATATTCATAAGATAAGTTTTAGTTATAATCCTGAATTTCAAGCCTCAGTTTTTACTCTTTCTGCCAGTCACTACAAGTTATTTCTGGCAACAGGATTTATGGCCACTAGCAAAAAAGATACAGCAAAGGCAAAACAGTTAATCACAGAAACCCTCAAACCGATTCTTCTAGAAAACTCTTTTCAAGAGAATATCATAGAAAAAAAGCACAAGATTATTTATGAATATGAAAAACAGTAACTGTCATTTGACAAACGGTACAAGTGAGCTTGTTTCATAGACCCAAGTAATATTATAATTATATATTATAGATTAATACTAAAAATTAATATTGCTATACCATAGACTAAAAACAAAAAATACGGATAAAGCAACAATAATTTATCAGTAAAATTTTGTTTTTTTGGACATGATTTGAAAAATTCTATTATCATTTCCTTTTTTTTCTACTTCTGGAGAGATATAAAATCGTTGCTGATTATCCAACATTGTTATTCGAAATATAAAAGCTTTTCTCCCATAATTACAAATATAATAAGATTTTATATCTTGTAAAAGTATTGTTTTTTTCTTATCAAGAATAGCATTATCAGTAATAACAAGCGTATATTTAGTTTCAAGTATTCCAATAATAAATATTCCGAAAAAAAATGGTAATATTACACGAGGAGAATATATACTATATATTTCCATTATCCAAAGAACTAAAGGAAAGCCCACAATTGTCATAAACAATGTTATATAAATACCCCATTTTACATTAAATGTTTCTATTTTATTATTTTTCATTATAGTTCTACTTTTTGTAATTTCATTTCTGTAATTATTTCATAATTGTTTTTTATTTTCTCTGATAAACTTATTTTTGCTTCAGTAAAATTTTCAAATGCTGAAGTATCCAGCTCTTTATAATTATCAATACTTATTTTACTTCCCATTGTTCAAATCCTAGACCTTTAAATTTTTCTACTTCTAATACTTTTTTTAGCTTGTCTGAAATAAAAATATGAATACCATCGTTTTGTACAACAAATAAATCAAGATTTTTAATTCTATTATATATGAATATAGGTAAATAAATTTCTCCATTTTTTAGTTTTCTAGACATTTCGTGATTGACAATAATATCTTCTTTGAAAAAATCTTCTATTAACATGGAATAGTATCTACAAAATGTATCTCCATTAATCACTTTTATAGGTAGCCATTTTACCTTGGAGTCACTTATATTTTTAGAAATACAATCTTTTAATCTTTCTGAGCATAAAATCCATTGACAATCATTTAGTATAAAATCTGGAAAGTCCCCATACTGTATACTGAATGATGGCTCTTTCCAATCTTTATCCTCTTCATCCTCTTTTAGAGGAAATCCTTGGTATATCCATAAAGAATCTACATACTCTGGTGAAACAGCACAATCATAAAGTTTGTGATAATCTTCGTTTTCTTTAAATGTCCAAACACTACTCATAAGTTTAATACTTTCATAAATTTTAATGCTTAAAAAATGTAAGCATAGTGTTCATAAATTAAATTGCCTTCCATACAATACTTCTTAAAATCTTCTTTTAAGTAATCTATGGATTTTCTCAGTTCAATTTTTCCAAGTGAATTAGTCGTTAATTTTTCTTTTAGCATAGCCATTTTTTTTAATTACAAGTCCATTTTCCATTAACATAATTTCCTTTTTTACCTGATTTATAATCATATAATGTTGCTTTTTCGTTAATATCAGGTTTATATGTATCGGGATCAATTAGTTTATTTTCGGTTTGAAACTCTTGTTTCATCATCGTTAATTGACTCTGTAGGCATTTTGCCCATGTCTTTTAATTGTAATACTTCTGGTCTCACTTTAGTTTGTACAAAAATTTTTATCTCACTAAACCTATTATAACATAAGCCAGTGTCTAAATCTTTAGATTACCTAAAAGGGATAAACTCCTTTTAAGTCTTCAATTCCCATAAAGTTCATCATTGGTTTACCGAACTCCTTGGTCAGATTCATCAATCTTCGGTCAAAAAAGTGGTGTTTTTTATCAAAAACGCTTACAATGACTATATTAAACGATAAGGAGATGTTTATGACGACTTTTATTGGTAAGCCGGTGACCTTGGTAGGTCCGCGTTTGCAGGTGGGAGATACTGCCCCTGATTTTGTGCTTATGGCTAATGATTTGAGCCTGAAAAGTCTCAAGGACTTTGGCAAGCAGACTAAAATTATCAGTGTCGTTCCGTCCATTGATACAGGTATTTGTGACACCCAGACCCGTCGCTTCAATCAGGAACTGGCTGACCGTGACCATACGGTTGTCGTGACCATTTCCGCAGACCTTCCCTTTGCTCAAAAACGCTGGTGCGGAGCTGCTGGATTGGACGATGCAGTGACTCTGTCTGATTACTATGACCATGCCTTTGGCAAATCCTACGGTGTGCTCATGCGGGAGTGGAATTTGCTGGCACGTGCGGTCTTTGTCCTCAATGCCGACAATGAAATCACCTACGTGGAATACCTGGATAATGTCAACGAACACCCCGACTATGAAGCGGCCCTGGCTGCTGTAAAATAAAGAGTAAGACGATGCTTGACTGGTATGGTATCAGGCGAATCTAAAGAGTGTAGAAGTCCGAAAGGGCTTCTTTTTTGAATGAACAGGTGAAGTACAGGAAATCCCACTTTGACATCGTATTTAGGATTCTGTATAATTATGGTGACAAGATGTTATGGATGATTAGTGTATAGAGATTGAGGAATGAAATGAGTAAATATCAGAGAATTGCCGATGATTTACTTGATAAGATATTAAAGCAGGAATATAGCGTTGGTCAGCTTATTCCGCCAGAAAATAGTTTGGCACAGAGTTATCAAGTTAGTCGTCAAACCATTAGACAAGCCTTAGGCCTTTTAATACAAGCAGGCTATCTACGTGCTGAGAAGGGAGTAGGCACTTATGTTTTAGATTACTCTACTCATGACACCATCAGTCAAAAGGGAAGTAAAACAATTGGTTTGATCACGACCTATATTTCAGACTATATTTTCCCTAAAATTATTGAAGGAATAGAATCGGAGTTACGAAAACGAGGGTATTCTTTGATTCTAAGCGCAACTAATAACGATCCCAAAGAAGAGCTCCGATGTTTGCAAAAGATGATGGCAATGGGAGTTGCTGGATTGTTGATAGAGCCGACAGCAAGTAATGAATACAATCCCAATATTGCTTATTATTCTCGTTTCAATGATCTAGGGATTCCCATTTATTTTATCAATGCTTATTATGATCTTTTGGACTTTCCTTATGCCAGTATTGATGATGAAAAAGCAGGCTATCTAGCGACAGGGCATCTGATTGACAGTGGACATCGTAAGATTGGTATTCTGACAAAATTAGATGATTTACAAGGAAAGCTAAGGTTAAAGGGCTACCTTAAAAAACACAAACAGGCAAACCTTACCTATGATGCCTCTTTTATTGCGACCTTTAACACCCAGAATCAAAGTCAGGTTATCAAGGATTATGTTGATCATGTATTGTGTCAGGATGATGCGCCAACGGCGATTGTCTGTTACAATGATTTAGTGGCCAGCGAACTCCTCCAACAGTTAAAGGCTTTGGGTAAACACCTTCCAAGGGAAATATCAATTGTCAGTCATGACGATTCCTTTCTTGCGGAAGCACACCAATTGACAAGTATTTGCCATCCTAAAGACATTCTGGGAAGAGCTGTTGCGGTACAAATAGTGAATTACATTGAAAGGCAGTCGAGTTTGACGAGCATATCTTACGACCCAGAACTCAAGGTTCGAGAGTCTGTGGTTCCAATCAGGCTTGATTGATTTGTATAAGTAAAGAGACGTTAGGGAATCTATCGTGAGATTGAAGAAAAAGTCAATTTTCTTCAATCTTTTTTCTTTGTGATAACACTTAAAAACTTTTAGAACTATTGAACGATCAAGGTTTCTAAGAGTTTAACACATGATCAGTTCACGTAAACCTATCCAAATTTTGCTGGTTTAAAGGCGCTTATCTATATTTTGACGCTAGAGAATCTAGCGTATTTTTTATAAAATGTACATACATATAAAAAAATATCTTTACATGTACATACACCTTGTGTTAAAATGTAAGCGAATACAAATAGGAGGCTTTAATATGGAAAAAATAATAGATGACCTTAGTAGTGGTCGTACTTCTCTCGGGATAGAGCTTGGATCAACGCGTATTAAGGCAGTGTTAATTGATAGTAGACAGCAGCCCATTGCGACAGGTAACTATGAGTGGGAAAATCAGTTCCTTGATGGTATTTGGACCTACTCTCTAGAAGCTATTTGGTTGGGACTTCAGACGGCTTATCACAACCTGGTTAAAAATGTCGAGGAGCGGTATCGGTTTTCCTTAACACGAATTGGGCAAATTGGCATTAGTGCTATGATGCATGGCTATATGGCATTTGATGATCAGCATTGTTTACTTGTCCCTTTTAGAACTTGGCGCAATAGCACAGCTAGTCAAGCTGCCTCAGAGCTTAGTCAGCTTTTTAATTTCAATATCCCTGAACGTTGGAGCATTGCTCATCTCTATCAAGCTATCTTAGATAAAGAAGATCATGTTGCTAGAATTAACTACCTCACAACTCTAGCGGGTTATGTTCATTGGCAATTAACGGGTCAAAAAGTTTTAGGGGTAGGGGATGCTTCGGGGATGTTCCCAATTGATTCACAAACAGGGGATTATCGGTTGGATTTTTTAGAAACATTTTCTAGAAAAATAGCAGATAGACAGTTAGGCTGGACGTTACAACAACTATTACCAAAAGTAATGACTGCTGGTAAAGTGGCGGGGATTCTAACAGAGGAAGGTGCCAAGCTCTTAGATCCTAGTGGTCAATTAGTGTCAGGGGCTAGGATGTGTCCGCCAGAAGGTGATGCAGGAACTGGGATGGTAGCGACAAATAGCATTGCAAGAAGAAGAGGGAACATCTCAGCTGGGACTTCGATATTTGCCATGGTGGTTTTAGAGCAGGACTTGAAACACTATTATCCCGAAATTGATATTGTGACAACTCCTGTTGGCCATCCAGTTGCCATGGTTCATGCTAATAATTGCAGTTCGGACATTAATGCTTGGGTCACACTCTTTAAAGAATTTAGTGAGCTAACAGATAACCCCGTGACGAGCCAAGAACTCTATTCTTTGCTCTTTCAGGAAGCTATGTCAGGCGATAAGGATTGCGGTGGTTTGCTCGCTTACGGGTACTATTCTGGAGAAAGTATCACTCATCTAACAGAAGGCTGTCCGCTCTTTGTGAGGAGGCCTGACAGTCAATTCACACTATCAAATTTTATGCGTAGTTTATTATTATCAGCTTTTTCAACCTTAACTATTGGGATGGAGAAGTTAATTGGCGCTGAGCATATTCAAATTGATCGTATTTTAGGGCATGGTGGCATCTTTAAAACTCCTGGGGTAGCTCAAGGTCTGTTAGCAGCAGCTTTGTCCACACCAATTGCTACAATGGAGACAGCAGGTGAGGGAGGAGCTTGGGGGATAGCTCTTTTGGCTGACTATCTCAATGATGAGGAGCGGAGCCTTGAAGCCTACCTTGATCAGCTTGTCTTTTCAGAGGTCACTCATCATACTATTCATCCTAACCCAGCTGATGAGGAAGGATTCCAGACTTATTTGGAAAGGTATCAGAAGGGTTTGGTTATTGAAAGAGCAGCAGTTAATGCTCTTAGGAGGTAAGAAAAATGTTAGAAGGCTTAAAAGAAAAGGTATTTCAGGCAAATTTAGAATTACCTAAACGGCATTTAATCCAATACACTTGGGGAAATGTCAGTCAAGTTGATCGAGAAAGGGAACTATTTGTCATCAAGCCATCAGGTGTCGACTACCATGATATGAGAGCAGAAGATATGGTCGTTTGTGACTTTGATGGTAATGTGATTGAGGGAGGACTCCGTCCCTCGTCAGATATGCCAACCCATGCGCTATTATATAAGACCTACGCTGAGATTGGAGGGATTGTTCACACGCATTCACCTTGGGCAACGTCTTGGGCGCAAGCGGGGTTGGACTTGCCTGCTCTAGGGACCACTCATGCGGACACTTTCTACGGCACAGTGCCTTGTGCCCGATTCTTGACACCAGAAGAAGTAGAGAGGGCATACGAGTTTGAGACTGGGAATGTCATTGTTGAAACATTTCGCAGACGTGACTTAAACCCCACAGCGATTCCAGGAATTCTGCTACAAGGACATGGTCCCTTTACTTGGGGGAAAGACGCAGCTGATGCTGTCATGCATGCAGTTGTTCTGGAAGAAATCTGTCGTATGAATACCATTACACGCCTCCTGAATCCAATGGCTTCAGGGTTGCCTCAGTATATTTTAGATAAACACTATTTGAGAAAGCATGGCAAGGATGCTTATTATGGTCAAAAATAAAGGTGATTACCGAATAAAAGGAGTTTACAAATGTTAGAAACACAGAAAGAATTTTGGTTTGTGGTTGGCTCTCAACACCTCTATGGTGAAGAGGCTCTTGAAGAAGTCAAAAAACATGCGCGTGAAATGGTTGCCTACTTGAATGCCAGTGGTCACTTGCCCTATCCTTTAATTTTCCAAGAAGAATTAGCGGTCTCAGCAGATACCATCACGAAATTGATGAAAGAAATTAATTACAGAGATCAGGTTGCGGGTGTTGTTACTTGGATGCATACCTTTTCACCTGCTAAAATGTGGATTCGTGGGACAAAGCTGCTACAGAAACCACTTTTGCACTTAGCAACGCAATTTAATGAGTCTATTCCATGGGAAACGATTGATATGGATTTTATGAACCTTAATCAATCAGCACATGGTGATCGTGAGTATGGTTTTATCAATGCACGACTCAAGAAAAACAATAAAGTTGTGGTTGGCTATTGGCGACATGAAAGGGTTCAGGTTCAGATTGGTCAATGGATGGACATGGCAGTAGCCTACAATGAGAGTTTTCATATTAAAGTAGCGCGTTTTGGTGATAATATGCGACATGTAGCTGTGACTGATGGGGATAAAATCGAGGCTCAAATTCAGTTTGGCTGGACAGTTGATTATTATGGTGTTGGCGATTTGGTTGATGTCATCAATCAGGTGACAAATGATGATGTTGAAGAGCTTTTCGCTGAGTATCAGAGGCTTTATGATTTTGATTATGGAAGCTATGATAAAAACGTATGGGAGAATCACGTCAAAGAACAAGCTAAATATGAGATTGCCCTCAAACGTTTTCTTGATGCCGGAGGCTATTCAGCATTTACCGATACCTTTGAAGATTTGCATGGCATGAATCAGTTACCGGGTTTAGCGGTACAACGTCTGATGGCTCAGGGGTATGGATTTGCAGGTGAAGGAGACTGGAAAACAGCTGCACTTGACCGATTGATGAAAATTATGGCTCGCAATCAAAACACAGGCTTTATGGAAGATTATACCTATGAGCTGGCGCTTGGAAAAGAGGCTGTGTTGCAATCTCATATGTTAGAGGTTGATCCAAGTCTGGCTGCTGATAAACCTAAGATTGTGGTTGCTCCGCTAGGTATTGGCGGAAAATCAGATCCTGCACGCTTAGTCTTTGATGGTAAAGCTGGAGACGGGGTGGTTGTGTCAATGGCCGATTTTGGAAGTCACTTTAAACTGTTAATCAATGAAGTTCAAGCTTTTGAACCCACGAAAGAAGCTCCAAATCTACCCGTGGCACGTGTTTTGTGGGAAGTTAAACCAAACTTTCAAGAAGGTGTCAAATCTTGGATTGAGGCAGGGGGAGGCCATCATACGGTAGTGTCATTGAATGTGACCTCAGAGCAAGTGATGGCTTGGGCAAAATTAGTTGGCCTTGAGTATGTTCTCATTAAATAAGTCAAAATGCTAGTAGACGACGATCTACTAGCATTTTTTATGGTTTATATTCTAAATTTAGCCCGATAGTTGAGTGGGCTGTAACCTGTCTCTTTTTTGAAAACTTTACTAAAGTAACTCTGTGAGGTATAGCCCAGTGTTGTGGCAATGTCACTGATACTCTTATTACTGTAAGCCAGTAGGTCTTCGGCATATCGGCAGCGCTCTTTTGTAATGTGTTCTTGAATAGAAAGGTTAAGATTTGTTTTAAAGAGCTTAACAAGGTAGCTGGCTGAGCAAGGGATGGCATTAGCAAGTTCAGAGAGTGTTATCGGTTTATGTAAATGTTCTACAATGTATTCTTTGCTTTTGATAACAAAAGGGTGGAGGGATTCATTTTTTGTGCCTTTGATGATTGTTTGAGTTTGCTTGACAAGAAGGGTGTATTCAATCTCAGCTTGATGGATTAAGGAAAAAATCATATTGATATTATCCATTTTTTCGATTTTCTGGATATAGTTGTCGCTCATAGAATAGCAAATTTCGGGCTGTGCCCCTCCTCTCATTGCAGATCTGGAGGCAAGCGTGATGATGACAATACCGAGATTGCGATAATGTCGCAATTCGTCATCGGATAATATCCCAATCTTTCCCGTATAAACTTCTTGCCAACTTTCTCTTAATTTAATCAGATTCCCCGTTTCTATCGCGTGTTGCTCCCGTCTCTCCTGAGAATAGGAGTTATGATATTCTCCGTTTTCAAGCCTGTGATACAGCCTATTGGTGAGATCCGTTTTTATGGACTGTTTCAAGAAATTGATGTTGGTTTCAAATACATCCGCTTCGGTCATTTCAAAAATGTTAATGGTATTGTTGAGTAAGATAGCGTATTCAACAATATCACTGATAGAAAATACAGGGACAAGAGAGTCGTCTAAGAAGGCTATATTTGTTATGGTAAATTGATACTTGAGTGATTGAATGTCAACTGTTTTCAATGGACCAATGATAATAGCATAGTCTTTGTGACTAATGACTACAAAGCAATAGGTTGTGTTTAAACTAATTAATCGAGGTTCAGAGAGTCGAGAGACAGATAGGAGTAAATTTGAAATGTTTTCTTCCAAAGGAGAATAGCTATCGTAAAGGTCTTTGTTGGTGCAAATGGAAAATTGCCGTTGTCCTGCTTGATAAACACTGATAGTTGTTTTCAATTTATTAGCCAGATATTTTAAAAGATAGGTGTCTTGCTTCATCAAAAAACCTCTTGATATTTTTATATTATGATTTGATTTTACCAAAAAAGAGTATATTTTTATATATTTTATAAATAAAAGTCATTACAATAACATTATAAAAACGCTTACAAAAGGAGTCTTTCATGAAAAAACAGGTATTTAATCCTTACTTGCCTAGCTATGAGTATATACCAGATGGGGAACCTCGAGTTTTTGGCAATCGCCTTTATATTTACGGAAGCCATGATCGGTTTAATGGTGATATGTATTGTCAAAACGATTATGTTTGCTATTCGGCTCCAGTCGATGATTTGTCTGACTGGCGCTATGAAGGTGTCATTTATCAAAAGACACAGGATCCTTTTAATCCAGATGGCGCGTATAATATGTATGCCCCAGATCTTGTTCAAGGATTAGACGGTCGTTATTATCTTTACTATGGAATGGATTTTTATAGCAGAATCTCTGTAGCAGTGGCAGACACTCCTACTGGTCCATTTGCTTTTTTGGACTATGTTAGGCATGCAGATGGTAGGATTTACGGTGATGACCTAGAAAATGACCCTTTTCAGTTTGATCCTGGTGTTTTAGTGGATGATGATAAGCGTATCTATCTTTACACTGGATTTGCACCAGCCCCAGAAATTGTTGCTAAAGTGAAGGAAATCATGGGCATATCTCTAACAAAGATTGGGAATCATGTGGTGGAGCTGGAAGCTGATATGATTACCTTAAAATCTGCTCCTAAACAAGTGATTCCAAATGTTTGGGATGGTAAGGGAACTTCCTTTGAGGGGCATGAATTTTTTGAAGCTAGCTCCATGCGTAAATTGAATGGCAAATATTATTTTATTTATTCTACCTTTTTGAGTCATGAGTTGGCCTATGCTATCAGTGATTCGCCAACAGAAGGTTTTGTCTTTGGAGGTGTTTTGCATTCTAATGCAGACCTTGGTGTTAATGGCTACAAGGTGCCCCAGAATTATTGGGGAAATAATCATGGGTCGATTGCTTCTATTAACGGAAAATATTATATCTTTGGGCATCGTCAGACCAATCAGACAGAGTTTTCACGCCAAGGTGTGGCAGAAGAGCTACAAATGACAGAACAGGGGCATTTTAATCAAGCCGAATTAACAAGTTGTGGGTTAAATGGAGGTCCGCTAAAAGGGAAAGGAACCTATCCTGCGGCGATTGCCTGTCACTTAATGGGACCAAATGGTGCAATCAAGAGTGTTGAGGTTGCTACTGTTGAATTGAAAAAGGAACACCCTTATATTACTCAAGAATTAGCTGATGGCTCTCTAGAAGATAGTCAATACATCTGTAATATGCGTGATGGGGCGCTTGCTGGCTATAAATATTTTGAATTCTCTCAATTAGGAGAAGTGACCGTTGAAACATCAGGAACAGGTCAAGGACAGCTGGTATTTTCATTAGAAAAAGGTGGTGAGGCTATTGCAAGCGTCGATGTCTCAGAAAGTCAAGATTGGGTAACTTCAAAAGCAAACGTCACAAGCAATGTGACTGGAAAACAGGCTCTTTATGTGACCTTTAAAGGACAAGGCAGTTTAAACTTTAAGTGCTTCAGGCTAGATTAGGAGACAGGATGAAGGACATTTTATACGGAGTGGCTTACTACGATGAGTATATGCCCTATGATCGGTTGAAAGAAGATATTGCCTTAATGAAAAAGGCAGGTATTAATGTTGTTCGTATCGCGGAATCGACTTGGTCTACTTATGAAAAAAGCCCGGGAAATTTTGATTTTTCAAGTGTGACTCGAGTGATTGAAGCCATGGCCGATGCGGATATTAAGGTTATTGTAGGGACGCCGACTTACGCGGTTCCAACCTGGTTGGTCGAACAGGATCCAACTGTTATGGTTGAACGAAAAGGGAGCGGCCGCGCCTTATATGGGATGCGTCAATCAATGGACATCACCAACAAAACCTACCTCTATTATGCTGAGCGCATTATCAGAGAACTGATGAAAGTTTCTGCACATTATGAGAATGTTATTGGTTTTCAAATTGATAATGAGACGAAAGCCTACGGCACCTCAAGTCGCAATGTTCAGCGAGCTTTTATCGACTACTTGAAAGAGAAATTTGCTGGTAGTTTAGAGGCGATGAATGCGGCTTTTGGATTGGATTATTGGAGCAATCGCATTGACTCATGGGAAAATTTTCCTAATGTTAATGGCACTATCAACGGGAGCTTGGCTGCAGAATTTGAAAAATACCAACGGCTACTAGTAGATGATTTTCTACAGTGGCAGGCTGATATTGTTGCAGAATACAAGCGAGACGATCAGTTCATCACCCAAAACTTTGATTTTGACTGGCGAGGATATTCTTATGGGGTCCAACCAGATGTTAATCATACAAAGGCATCAAACGCTATTACTTTAGCAGGGTGTGATATTTACCATCCCAGTCAAGATCAGTTAACAGGATTAGAAATTGCTTTTTGTGGTGACAGTACGCGCAACTTGAAAAAAGATAATTATTTAGTTGTAGAGACGCAGGCTCAAGGCTTTTCTAATATGCTGCCATATAAAAATCAACTCATTTTACAAGCCTATAGTCATTTAGCTAGTGGAGCTAATGGGGTGATGTATTGGCATTGGCATTCGATCCATAATTCTGCGGAAAGCTATTGGCGGGGATTGTTATCTCATGATTTTGCTGAAAATAAAACTTATCAGGAAGCGGTTACTGTTGGTAATGAATTAAAGCGCTTGTCACCCAAATTGGTTAATTTAAAAAAAGATAATCGTGTGGCACTGCTGGTTAGCAATGAATCACTGACAGCACTGAAACATTTTCCAATAGATATTCAGTCAACTTTTACAGCCACTCTTGGTTATAATGAGGTTGTTCGTGCCTATTATACCGCCCTATACAAGCTCAACATCGAGTGTGATATTGTCTCTGTTGATTCAAAAGGATGGTCTGACTATGAGATTTTAGTCGTACCGGCCTTGTATGCAGCACCAGACCATGTTTATCAGGAATTGGTTGCCTTTGTCAAAGGTGGTGGTAAGCTTTTGATGAGCTTTAAGTCTGGCGTTGCTAATGAGAATCTTAAAATTTCACATGAAGGGACACCCAAATACCTACAAGAGGCTCTTGGGATGACCTATAATCAATTTGCCTCCCCTACAGGGCAAACCTTATCCAGTGAGCAGTTTGGTAAGGGTGCTAAGGTTCAAGGATTTCTAGAATTTTTACAACCGCTAACGGCTGACGTTTTAGCAACCTACGAGAACTGTCAGTGGTATGATAATGTTGCGATAACAGCCAATCATTATGGCAAAGGTAAGGCCGTTTATATAGGATGTTTCATAGAAGAGTCATCATTTATTGATATTATTGCTAAAATTTTTACAGAGCAATTTGCTTATCATCTACCGAAAGAGCGTTTCCCAATTGTGGTGAAAACAGGTCGAAATGATCATCACAAGCAAGTCACTTACCTCTTAAATTATTCCAATCAAGAGCAGCGTCTTGTGGCAAGAAAAAATGCTGTGAGCCTTAGAGACAATGTTCCTGTTTTGGCTGGTCAGTCCTTATCCCTTGATCCATGGGACCTTATCATTTTAGAAGAAGGAGTCTAATATGGCTATTAAAAAAGAATTTGGTATTTCATACAATACAGATCCGCAAAGCAAACTGAGCTTTTTAGAGCGCTTTGCTTATGGGACAGGAGATTTTGCAGGGAATATTGTTTACTCTGCGATCTCGGTCTTCTTAGTTTTCTATTACACAGATGTTATTGGTGTTAATGCTGCTTCAGTAGGTATGATTTTGTTGGTATCTCGCATTTTTGATGGGATTTCTGATATTATCATGGGAGCGATTGTAGACCGTACCAAATCCAATTATGGTAAGGCAAGGATTTGGTTGGCAAGAATGGCTGTTCCATATGCTTTGAGTGCTGTTATCCTGTTTTCAGTGCCCGTTGATGCTAGTGAAACCTTTAAATTGATTTACATCTTCTTGAGTTATAACTTAGTGTCAACCATTATCTTTACGGCAATCAATGTGCCTTACGCTGCAATGAATGCTATGATGACACAAAACCAGTATGAACGGACCCTTTTAGGAACTTTTCGTATGCTACTGGCGACAGCAGGAACTCTCTTTATCAACACATTTACATTAAAAAGTTGTTAACTTTTTTGGTGGTGATGCGCGTGCTTGGACTTATACGTTTGCAGTCTTTGGTTTGATGACGGTCGCTATATTTGCCTTCTCATTCTTCTTTACACATGAGCGTGTTGTTGAGGAGGAAAAAGCAGAAGCAGAGAAAACAAATGTCAGAGAAGAGTTGGCAGCGCTATTTAAAAATAAATATTGGCTCATGGTTGCTGGCGTTATCTTCATTCTTTACTTTTCACTGACGGTTAATGGTGGTGGAGCAGTCTATTTTGCCAAGGCGGTTTTGAATGATACCAATTATGTGACACCTCTAGGTAACGCTACTTCAATCGCTCAAATCATTACCATGTTTGTGGCAGCACCGTTATTTATCAAACGCATTGGTAAGAAAAACGGCATGTTAATTTCTATGGGCTTAGCAGCGATTGGCTATGCCATCGCCGCTTTGGTAGGGACAAACTTTACCTTAATTATGATGGCTAATATCATTAAAGGGATTGGAAATGGTTTTGCAGCTTCTTGTATGTGGGGGATGCTGTCTGATACAATTGAATATGGTGAATGGAAAACAGGTATTCGATCAGCAGGTCTTGCCAATGCAGCGTCATCATTTGGTTCTAAAGTTGGTTCTGGTATCGGTGGAGCAGTCCTTGGTTGGATTATCGCGGCAGGTGGCTACAATGCAGAGGCAGCTAGTCAAACAGCTAGTGCCATTACAGCTGTTAATATCGTCTATTCTTACCTACCGCTTGTTATGGCGATTATCTCTGCTCTTATTTTAGCTTGGGGCTATAAACTTGATAAAGAATATGATACGATTATTAATGAGTTAGAGATGCGAAAACATCAAAAATAATAGCATTAGAATACTAAAAAGTTCTCTTTGGCAAAAGCTTGGAGAGAACTTTCTAGTATTGGAGAAAATGATGGACAAAAATAACTATTTAAGTATTGACATTGGTGGGACTCAAATCAAATATGCCCTGATTAACCACTCAGGGATGATTATGGACAGTCAAAAATGTCAGACACCAGATAATTTGGAAGACTTCTTAAAAGGTCTTGATAGCATCATCGCTAACTATCAGGAGCTTATTCGAGGCGTTGCCATTAGTTGCCCTGGCAAGGTGAATAGCAGAGAAGGCCTTATTTACTTCGGTGGCTCTCTCCAATACTTGCATGGCTTAAACTTGCCACAGCATATTTTTCAAGGCTTTCAGCTGCCTTGTTCTGTTATTAATGATGGCAAAGCAGCAGCCTTGTCAGAACTTTGGCTAGGTCATTTAAAAGGTATTGATAACGGTGCGGCGATTATTCTTGGAACAGGTGTTGGTGGTGGCATTATCTTGAATGGTCACCTGTTGCAGGGAGAGCATTTTCAAGCTGGTGAATTAAGTTTTCATGCTGCTCCTGATGAAGTGATTTATGTTGATAACATGGTTGGGATAAGGGGGTCAGCGGTCAAGCTGATTGAAGCTTGTGCAGAAGCTTTGGAACTTGATAACCT
This sequence comes from Streptococcus plurextorum DSM 22810, assembly GCF_000423745.1. Classification (GTDB taxonomy): domain Bacteria; phylum Bacillota; class Bacilli; order Lactobacillales; family Streptococcaceae; genus Streptococcus; species Streptococcus plurextorum. The sequence continues at coordinate 126,594 of NZ_AUIO01000002.1, read as the reverse complement.
TACCGACGGTCCACAAGTATTTGCTTACATCAATGCTAAGGATGAAAGGGTCTATCCTATCTTTGAAGCTTATTGTCGCCAAATTGCTTTTTTGATTTACAACATGCAAGCGGTGATTGATGTTAAGCGTTATGTCATCGGAGGAGGTATTAGTGCTCAGGAAATTGTCGTTGAAGAAATCAATAAGCAATATGATAAGCTTCATCAGAGCAATGAACTGGTCCAATTTATGGTGACTAAGCCTGAAATTTTGGTTTGTGCCCATCGTAACGAAGCTAACTTGCTAGGAGCTCTCTATCAATTTTTACTGAATGTAGAAGAGGGGAAAGGAGGAGGATAAGATGTTAAAAGTATTTCCAGACGATTTTTTATGGGGAGGTGCAACGGCAGCTAATCAATGTGAAGGGGCTTATAACATTGACGGCAAAGGTTTATCTGTCCAAGATGTGACTCCAAAAGGAGGTGTCCCTAGGGACAAAGGAAGTCTGAATCCTTTGATTACTGAGCAACCCACGCCAGATAATCTTAAACTAGAAGGCATTGATTTTTACCATCGCTACAAGGAAGACATTGCTCTTTTTGCGGAAATGGGCTTTAAGGTATTTCGACTATCTATTGCTTGGTCCAGAATATTTCCAAATGGAGATGAAACAGAGCCTAACGAAGCTGGGCTAGCTTTTTATGATAAGGTCTTTGAGGAGCTGGCAAAATATGGGATTGAGCCATTGGTGACTTTATCCCATTACGAAACCCCGCTTCACCTCGCTAAAAAGTATAATGGTTGGGCTAATAGGGAGTTGATTGGCTTTTATGAAAGGTATGTCCGTACCTTATTTACCCGATATAAGGATAAGGTCAGATATTGGCTGACGTTTAATGAAGTGAACTCTGTTTTACATGCTCCATTTATGTCAGGAGGTATCATCACTCCTTTGGAAGAACTGTCAAAACAAGACCTTTACCAGGCTGTTCATCATGAGCTTGTCGCATCAGCTTTAGCGACAAAAATTGGGCACGAGATCAATCCTGATTTCAAAATCGGTTGTATGGTTTTAGCCATGCCAAGCTATGCCATGACGTCTAATCCCTTAGATCAGCTAGCTAAAAGAGCGTTTGACAATCAAAATTATCTCTTTAGTGATATTCATGCACGTGGCAAATACCCAAACTACATCAAGCGTTATTTTAAAGAAAATGGCATTGACATTGTATTTGCAGAAGGAGATGAAGCGCTGTTAGCTGAAAATACGGTTGATTTTATCTCATTTAGTTACTATATGAGTGTAGCTGTTGCCCATAATCCTGAGGCATATACTAAAGGGCGGGGGAACATCTTAGGAGGGATTACTAATCCTTATCTAGAGAGTTCTGAATGGGGTTGGCAAATTGATCCGATTGGCCTGCGTTTAGTCTTGAATGCCTTTTATGACCGTTATCAATTGCCACTCTTTATTGTGGAGAACGGTCTTGGAGCAAAGGATGGTTTAATAGACGGCCCAGATGGTCCTACTGTTGAAGATGATTACCGTATTGATTACCTTAAAAGGCATCTGCAAGAGGTGGCTGAGGCACTTTATGATGGTGTTGATATCCTAGGCTATACGACTTGGGGGCCAATAGATTTGGTATCAGCAAGTACCGCAGAGCTCAGTAAGCGATATGGGTTTATCTATGTGGATCGAAATGATGATGGGACAGGGACACTCAATAGGTATCGCAAAAAATCCTTCTATTGGTACAAGGATGTGATTGCAAGTAATGGGCGCTCATTGTGGGAATAACATCCCCTTCATTGGCGATAAGAGGCTCCTTGATAGAGGAGCCTTTTTTTGACGTTTAGGAGAGCTGTTTCGACAAAAAAAGTCAGATGATTTCGAGATGAAAAAGGAAACAATCCGCAAAAAAAGAAAAAATCATTGACAATACATCTGATGTATGATATTATTTCTTTGTAGTGAAGCGCTTACAATAATAAAATCATATTCATGGAGGTTCCTATCATGGAAAAAACACTGGATAAACGCACAGAGGATGTGACCTACAACCGTGCGAAGTTATGGCAGATTATCTTATTTGCCTTAAACAACTCATCTACCAATATCTATTTGGTTGCATTTACATTTGTGACCTATTTGTCTACTGGAGTATTGGGACTGGCAGCGCTCTTTGTCAGTCAACTCATGGGTTATATTCGTATCTTTGATGGTTTCATTGACCCATCTATTGGGGTTTTAATCGATAAGACAGATACCAAATTTGGTAAATACCGTCCGATTTTGGTCTTGGGAAATCTGATTACGGCGACCTCCCTCTTCATGATGTTGGGCTTGAGTGGTGTGAGTGAGAGCATGCGCTTGCCACTATTTATTCTGGTTTTGATTGTTCATAAGGTTGGTTACTCGCTTCAACAGACCATCACAAAAGCTGGTCAGGTGGCTTTGACTAATGATCCAAAACAACGTCCAATTTTCAATATTGTCGATGGTATTGCAACAACAGTTTTGATGACTGGTAGTCAGGTTGTTGTGTCTGGAACCTTGGTGCCAAAACATGGTGGCTTCACCATGAGTTTCTTTGTAGAGCTCTTTACTGGAGTGGTCGTCATCTCTGCTATCCTAGGAATTCTTGCTATTATTGGTATCTGGGAAAAAGATAACAAGAAATACTTTGGTCTTGGTGAGAAGACTCAAGAAACTAAGCTTAAAGACTACTGGCAAGTTATTAAAGGCAACCAACCTCTTAAAGTCCTTTCTATTTCAGCAGCCTTTGTGAAATTTGTAGCTATGCTATTTGGTGACTCTGTTGTTGGGGTTATGATGTATGGTATCATTTTTGGTGACTATGCCCTTTCTGGAAAAATGTCCATGCTTTTGATTGTTCCAGGAATTTTAGTCAATATTGGAGCTGCTCAGGTGGCTCGTCGTAAAGGCTTGCGCTATGCCTATGTGAAGAGTTTACAAGTTGGTATTTTAGGTCTTGCAGCTTTAGGTGGTTTGTTAGCGATAGCAAAACCAGGAATGCTTGATTTGGCAGCTTGGAATCTTTACACTATCGGCTTCTTCCTAATCTTTATTATTGCACGTTATTTTGCTTCTGCGCCATCTGGTTTGGTTTTGACCATGGGTGCGGACATTACTGACTATGAAACTTCTGTATCTGGTCGTTACTTGTCTGGTATGATTGGTACCATCTTCTCACTCACTGACTCAATTGCTTCTTCATTTGCACCAATGGTAGTTGGTTTCGTGCTTGCTGCGATTGGTTTTGGCAAGGAATACCCAACTGTTGAAACAGCATTTTCGAATGATTTGAAGATGGCTTTGATTGTCTTGATGGCTGTTATTCCAATCATCGTGCTCACCATTTCATTATTCTTGATGAGATTCTACAAACTTGACCGTGAAGAAATGGCTCGTGTTCAAGAAAAGATTCATGTCATGAAAGCCGCTAAAGATGATGAGCGTGTTCAAGCTATTGCCAAAAACGTTCCACTGACAGACATGGACTATGTTGATGTCAAACAATACAAAGTTGATCAATATGATGACAAATAGTCATCGTCATTAGAAGTGATATACCTGCTACTCTGAGAAGTTAGAAGCATTCTAACTTCTCAGGGTATTTTTTCAAAATTCATTTACAGATATGTGATAAGTAGAAGGAGAATAGGCTATGACAATTGTCGCTTTTGGGGAAATAATGCTACGTTTGTCTCCTCCCCAACATCAGACTATGACTCAGGCAAGCACCTTTGATTGCCAATTTGGAGGATCAGAACTAAATGTTCTATCAACTTTGGGACAGTTGGGTTATCCCGTTTCGATGGTGTCGGCTATTCCTGATAATGATGTGGGGCATATGGCAGAGTCTTTTCTCTTTGCCCATCAGATTGGCCAAGAACATTTGGTCAAATCAGGGGATCGCTTAGGCATTTACTATTATCAAAAGGGATTTTCTCTGCGTTCGAGCCGTGTGCTTTATGATCGCAAATATTCAGCCTTTTATGAGTCAAGATTAGAAGATTATGATTTGGACGCTATCTGTGAGGGCATGACGTGGCTCCATATCAGTGGTATCACAGTAGCTTTAAATCCTGAAATCTATGGCATTGCACTGGCATTGATGACCAAGGCTAAAGAAAAAGGAATTCCCATTTCCTTTGACCTCAATTATCGCGAAAGTTTATGGGAATCTTTTGAACAAGCACGCGTCGAATTGTCCAAATTGCTCACTTTGGCAGATGTTTGTATTGGTCTAGAACCTGTTTCGCTCTTGACTGAAAACGGGACAGACTTAAAAGATGATCTTGGTTTGACGAGACCTTATCGTGACAGAGAAGCTCTGTTATTGATTTTAAAAGAAATGGCTAGGCGCTACCAGCTTAAGAGGATTGCTTTCACAGAACGTGAAATTGGTGCGACTAATGAATACATCTTGAAGGCTTATCTTTATGATGGTGAGAGTGAAGAGCTCTATGAAACAGACCGTGAAATCATCCAAGTTTTGGATCGTGTCGGAACAGGTGATGCTTACACCGCAGGCATCATCTATGGTCTCTTAGAAGAAGTGCCTATGCAGGAAGTTCTGGATATTGCTATGGCAAGCTTTAAATTCAAACATACTATTGAGGGTGATATCAATATTGTCACTAAAAAAGACATCGAGCAACTCATGAGAAAAGGTGCTCAGGACATTAAACGATAGGAGAAATATTATGCTGTATCCCATTCAAACGAAAACACGTTCGGTTTATTCTTTAAACGGTATTTGGAATTTCTTACAAGGGGATAACGACCCGCTTTCTGTCTTAGAGACAGACGAGGTTATGGTCGTGCCAAGTTCTTTCAACGATATTGTGGTTGATAAGGACAAACGTCTTTTTATAGGGGACAACTGGTATGAAAGGCTAGTTTCTCTGCCACAAGTTGGTCAAGATGAGGATTTATTGGTACGTTTTGGTTCAGTAACCCATCAGGCAAAGGTTTACGCAAATGGCAGATTGATTGGAGAGCATAAAGGTGGTTTCACACCATTTGAATGCCTCATTCCAGAGGAACTTTACGAGGCAGAGAGTTTCCGTTTAACCGTTTGTGCCAATAATGAGCTCAACTACACCACACTACCTGTGGGAAATTATTTCGAAGAAGTTCAAGATGATGGTACCGTCAAAAAGGTGGTTAAAGAGAACTTTGATTTCTTTAACTATGCTGGTATTCAACGAAATGTCCATCTTTACAAGCGTCCGAAAAGTCATATCAAGGATATTGTTATTGTGAGTGAAGTCTCAGATGATTTATCAGAAGCACTTGTCTCTGTTTCGGTTGAGGCAAGTCATGACAATCTTGAAAAGCGGATTAGCATTTTTGATCAGGCTGGTCAGTTGGTGGGGACAGCAGAAGATGGCAAACTAAGCATTTCTTCGCCTCGTCTCTGGGAAGTTTTGGATGCCTATCTTTACACTGCAAAGGTTGACCTGCTGAAAGACGGTGTTTTGGTGGATAGCTACCAAGAAAGTTTTGGTATTCGTAAAGTGACCGTTGCTAATGGTCAATTCCTCATCAATAATAAACCTTTCTATTTCAAAGGGTTTGGAAAACACGAAGACACCTTTATCAATGGACGTGGTTTCAATGAAGCAGCCAATCTTATGGATTTAAACTTATTGAAGGAAATTGGTGCCAATTCTTTCCGCACCTCTCATTACCCTTATTCTGAGGAAATGATGCGTCTGGCAGACCGTCTGGGAATTGTGGTGATTGATGAGGTGCCAGCGGTGGGGCTTTTCCAACTCTTTAGCGCAGCTTTGAACCTCACAGGCGAAAAGACAGAGCTTAAAAACACTTGGGAAGTGATGCAGACTAAAGAAGCTCATGAGCTAGTCATTGATGAGCTGATAGCGCGTGACAAAAATCACCCTTCTGTCGTGATGTGGGTGGTGGCAAACGAACCTGCGGCTCATGAAAAAGGAGCACGTGCTTACTTTGAACCACTTATTCAACGCATGCGTGATCGTGACCCACAAAAACGCCCTGTGACATTGGTTAATATCATGAACGCGACTCCTGATAAAGATGAGGTCATGGATTTAGTTGATGTGCTCAGCCTCAACCGTTATTACGGTTGGTATGTAGCTCACGGAGAGTTAGCTACGGCAGAAAAAGGACTTCGTAAGGAATTAGAAACCTGGCAGTCCCTATACCCAGAAAAACCGATTTTGATTACAGAATATGGTGCAGATACTTTACCGGGGCTCCATTCCATGTGGGATATTCCGTATACAGAAGAGTATCAGCTTGATTATTATGACATGAACCATAAGGTCTTTGATAGTATTCCAAATCTAGTTGGAGAGCAAGTCTGGAACTTTGCGGATTTTGAGACCAATGTCATGCTTATTCGTATTAAAGGCAATCACAAGGGACTCTTCTCACGTAATCGTGAGCCAAAAGCCATTGTCAGAGAAATCCAAAAACGCTGGACTTCTATTCCTCATTACTTCAATAAGAAAAAATGATATAATGGTAGAAATCGAGAATGAGGTAAAGTATGGCGAAACCAAGAGTTGAACAAGCAGCAGAGCGTCTTTGGAAATATATTGTTGATCATGGCTTAGAAGTTGGCACCAAATTGCCAAATGAATACGAATTGGCTAAAGTTTTGGAAGTTGGTCGTTCGACGGTACGAGAAGCTGTGAGGGCTTTGGCGGGGCGTAATGTTTTAGAAGTGCGTCAAGGATCAGGGACTTATATCAGCAGTAAAAAAGGGATTGCTGAAGACCCTTTGGGTTTTTCCCTTATCAAAGATAGGGTAAAGTTGACCACGGATTTATTTGAGCTTCGTTACCTCTTGGAGCCGCGCATTGCAGAGCGGGTAGCACAATTTGCTACAGATGAGGACATTGAACGTCTGGAAGAAATAGTGATTGCTATTGAGGAGGCTGTTGCCCAAGGTGATGACAAGCATCTGGAATTAGATGTGCAGTTTCACAGAATGCTAGCTGAGATGAGTGGTAATATTGCCATGACCAGTATCGTCCCTATAATCAATGAATCGGTTCATCTGATCAATGAGGACTACACGAGTCGTCAGATGAAAGAGTCTAGTTTACAAGCCCATCGCAACATTCTCCACGCCATCAAAACCAGACATCCTATCGCAGCCTATGACAGTATGCTAGGGCACATCCTGGAGGTCCGTAGAACTGTACTTGATGAGTGGTTTCACAAAGACTTACCCATGTCCGGACTTTCAAAATAAATCATAAAAAGAGGAGCTATAAAAGTTCCTCTTTTTATGGTTATTACTTGACAAATCATCTGATGACTTATATAATAAGAATTGTGATAACGGTTACAAAAAAAGGAGAGAAATATGCTTAAACGACTAAAAGAAAACTATTTCTTTGCTGTTATTCGTGGTAAGACAGTAGAAGATGCCCTTGAAATTGCTCGCCATGCTATTTTAGGCGGTATTCGCAATATTGAAATCACCTTCTCGACCCCAAATGCAGGTGCGGTTATTCAACAACTATCGGATGACTTTGCAGCAGACCTTAGCGTTGTGATTGGAGCAGGTACTGTTATGACGACAGACTTAGCCAAAGAAGCCATTGCTTCGGGGGCCAAGTTCCTTGTCAGTCCACATTTTGACCCTGAGATTCAACTGGTGGCGCAGGAAGCTGGAGTATTTTACTTCCCGGGATGTGCTACGGTGACAGAAGTTGTCACTGCCATGACAGCTGGTTGTCCTATTATCAAACTCTTTCCAGGTGGTGTTTTGGGGCCAGGCTTTATCAAAGATATTCATGGACCTATTCCAGATGTTGACCTTATGCCATCAGGTGGGGTTTCCATTGAAAACGTGGCGGCATGGAAAAAAGCTGGCGCCTGTGCTGTTGGGATAGGGTCAGCTTTGGCGAGTAAAGTAGCAACAGACGGCTACGACAGTGTGACAGAAATCGCTAAGGCATTTGTGGCTGCAGCAGGAGAATAATATGGCATTTAACGATCAAACCTTTATGTTAACAAATGAGCCCGCAAAAAAGCTCTATGACCTCATCAAAGATCAACCGATTTTTGATTACCATTGCCACTTAAATCCTCAGGAGATTTTTGAAGATAAGGTCTATGAGAATATAGTAGACCTCTGGTTGGGTGGGGATCACTATAAGTGGCGTCTCATGCGTGCCAATGGGATTTCAGAAGAAGAAATCACGGGTTCTGCGTCTAAGTTAGATAAGTTCAAAGCCTTTGCTAGAACCCTTGAAAAAGCTTATGGCAACCCCGTTTATCATTGGTCGGCAATGGAGCTGAAAAATGTTTTTGGTCTAGAGGAAAACTTGACCGAAGATAAGGCAGAGGCCATTTATCATAAGCTCAACACCTACTTGGTAGAGCATCAAATAAGTCCTCGGAAGTTGATTGCCGCTAGTAAGGTCACATTTATCGGGACGACCGATCACCCCTTAGATAGCTTGGAGTGGCATCAGAAATTAGCTGCTGATGAGAGTTTTGAGACTGTTGTAGCCCCAACCTTCAGGCCTGATGAAGCCTTTATTGAACATCGGAATTTCAGGACTTTTGTGAGTCGCTTAGCAGAAGTGACTGGTCAGGATATCGTTGATTTTGCAGGCTTTGTCGGTGCTTTAGAGAAGCGTGTCGCCTACTTTGCTGACCATGGTTGTAAGGCTTCTGACATCAGCTTTACAGAGATTGTTTTTGAAAGAGCTGATGAAGCTAGTTTAGATCAACTCCTTGCTAGTGTTTTAGAGGGATATGAGCCAAGCCAGTTGGAAATGAAGCAGTGGCAAACAGCAGTTTTTGCAGAACTCTGTCGCCTCTACAAACAATATGGCTTTGTGACGCAGGTGCATTTTGGTGCTTTGCGAAACAATAACTCCGCTATTTTTAATAAGTTAGGAGCTGATGTTGGCGTTGACTCGCTAGGCGATCAGACCAAATTGACCATAAATATGAACCGTTTACTAGACCATCTTGTCCAGACGGAGAGTTTGCCAAAGATGATTTGGTATAACTTAAACCCATCTTACAATATCGCTGTTGCTAATACCCTGCAAAATTTCCAGGCCAATGAAGAGGGTCAAGCAGGTTACTTGCAATTCGGTGCGGGTTGGTGGTTTGCAGACACCAAGCTAGGAATGATTAGTCAGATGAATGCTCTAGCAGAGCAAGGCATACTAGCAAACTTTATCGGCATGCTGACAGATTCACGCAGCTTCCTATCTTATCAACGGCATGATTATTTCCGCAGAATTTTAGCCAGCTATCTTGGTCAATGGATTGTTGACGGGGAAGTGCCAGAAGATTATGAAGCTATTGGAAAAGTTGCCAAAGACATCGCTTATGGCAATGCGGTAAGCTATTTCGGTCAATGAGCAATGGATACGAAACTATAGAGAAAGAGTGGTATTAGATGATGAAAATGTCATTTCGTTGGTACGGGAAAAAAGACCCTGTTAGTTTAGAAGACATCAAAGCAATTCCAGGAATGCAAGGCATTGTGACAGCCGTTTATGATGTGCCAGTTGGGCAAGCCTGGCCATTAGAAAATATCCTTGAGCTAAAAAAAATGGTGGAGGATGCAGGGCTTGAAATTACAGTCATTGAGTCTATTCCCGTTCATGAAGATATTAAGCAAGGCAAGGCCAATCGTGATGAATTGATTGAAAATTACAAGACCTCAATTATCAATGTCGGTAAGGCAGGGATTCCAGTCGTTTGCTATAACTTTATGCCCGTCTTTGACTGGACGCGCTCAGACCTTAATCACCCCCTTCCAGATGGCACAACTTCCCTAGCCTTTCTCAAGTCTGACCTTGAAGGTGTGGACCCAGTTGCAGAGGATTTAAACTTGCCTGGTTGGGATTCTTCTTACTCAAAAGAAGAAATGAAGGCTATTATTGAGAACTACCGTGAGAATATCTCAGAAGAGGACCTTTGGGCTAATTTGGACTACTTTATCAAGGCCATCATGCCAACCGCTGAGGCTGCTGGTGTCAAAATGGCGATTCACCCAGATGATCCACCATATGGAATCTTTGGTTTGCCAAGGATTATCACAGGGCAAGACGCTGTCGAGCGTTTCCTTAATCTCTATGATTCAGAATATAACGGCATTACCATGTGTGTCGGTTCTTATGCTTCTGATCCTAAAAATGATGTCTTAGCCATGACGGAATATGCGCTTAAGCGTGGTCGTATTAACTTTATGCATACGCGTAATGTTACAGCTGGTGAGTGGGGCTTCCAAGAAACAGCTCACTTGTCAGAAGCTGGTGATATTGATATGAATGCGGTTATCAAGCTTCTCGTGGATTATGATTGGGAAGGTAGCTTGAGACCGGATCACGGTCGTCGTATCTGGGGAGATCAGACCAAGACGCCTGGTTATGGGCTTTATGACCGTGCGCTTGGAGCAACCTACTTCAATGGTCTCTACGAGGCAAACATGCGTGCAGCAGGTAAAGTTCCAAGCTTTGGCACAAAGGCAAAAACCGTTGGGGATAAGTAAAATCGCAAGACTCACAGGCTTATCTAGTCAAGAGCTTGTTAGTTTTCACTTGTCTAAGTCGGACTTTCTAAATCAAAAAGGAGAAATCAATGTCGAAAGTTATTTCATTTAAAGATAAAGTTGTGGTTGTAACAGGAGCAGGGGGCGTTTTATGTGGCTTCTTTGCCAAGGAATTTGCCAAGGCTGGTGCCAAGGTAGCCCTACTTGATTTGAACCTAGAAGCGGCACAAGCGTTTGCTGATGACATCCTTGCTGAAGGAGGCGTAGCCAAGGCTTATAAAGCAAATGTACTCGATAAAGAGAATTTAGAAGAGGTCCGTCAAGCCCTTCTTTCAGACCTTGGTCCGACAGACATTCTCATCAATGGTGCTGGCGGCAACAATCCTAAGGCAACCACGGACAATGAATTTCACAGCGTGGATTTACCAGAGGGGACAAAGAGCTTCTTTGATCTTGATAAATCAGGTATTGAGTTTGTATTCAACCTCAATTATCTAGGGACCTTATTGCCAACGCAAGTCTTTGCACAAGACATGATTGGTCGTCCTGGAGCAAATATCATCAACATTTCATCCATGAATGCTTATACGCCCCTAACAAAGATTCCAGCTTATTCAGGTGCTAAGGCAGCTATCTCTAATTTGACGCAATGGCTTGCCGTACATTTTTCTCAAGTTGGAATTCGTTGTAACGCCATCGCACCAGGTTTTCTGGTCAGCAATCAGAATCGAGCTTTGCTCTTTAATGAAGATGGCACGCCATCGGCTCGTGCAGAGAAAATCCTGCGCAACACCCCAATGGGCCGATTTGGTGAAGCAGAAGAACTAGTGGGGGGGATTTTCTTCCTTGCTGATGAACACTTAGCAAGCTTTGTCAATGGCGTGGTCTTACCGATAGATGGTGGATTTTCAGCCTATTCAGGAGTGTAACATGAAGGAAGATTTTGTTTTCTGTATTGACTCAGATGGTTGTGCCATGGACACTATGACTTACAAGCACAAGCTATTCTTTGGGCCAATTGCAGCAGATGTTTTTGGTGTTTCAGATAGGGAAACCTTTCTAGCTGAGTGGAATCGTGTCAATCTTTACTCTAAAACCCGTGGGGTCAACCGTTTTGTTGGTCTTGTTAAGGGACTTGAGTTTGCAGGTATAAGCCCTATTGATTCTCTTAAGAAATGGGTAGAGACAACGGCTTCTCTGTCAAATGCTTCCTTAGAAGCGGAGATTTCTCAAAACCCATCTGAGGATTTGCAAAAGGCGCTTGTTTGGTCAAATGAAGTCAATCGCCAGATTAAAGCGTATCAAGGAGAGGCACTTGCCTTTGAAGGCGCTGTGGAAGGGCTAGAGAGACTGCATCAACTAGGAAAAGTCTTTGTGGTGAGCTCTGCCAATAAAGAAGCGGTTCAGGAAGAGTGGCTAGAACAGGGCTTGATGGAGCATGTTGACGACCTCTACTGTCAGGACCGCGGTAAAAAAGAAGATGTCATTGCAGCCTTAATTGATATGGGTTACAAGCCAGACCATATTATGATGGTTGGCGATTCTCCTGGGGACCTTGAGGCGGCGACACAAAACAAGGTGGCTTTCTACCCCATCTTAGTGGGTCAGGAAGTTAATTCTTGGACCTTGCTTCGTGAGGCCGTCGCAGAGCGGTTTCAGTCTAGAAACTTTACTCAGGCAGATCAGGATCTCTTTATCGACGCTTTTTGGAATAATTTAGAATCGTGAGGTATATCAGATGACGCATTTAGTAGATTTACGAAAAACGCCTTATCAATTGGATGACGAGGCTATTGCATGGGTGGAAGAAACCATTGCTAACATGACCTTGGATGAAAAAATCGGTCAATTATTTGTCAATATGGGCAGCAGCCGGACAGAAGAGTATCTGACTGGTGTGTTAACTGACTATAAAATTGGAGCAGTACGTTACAATCCTGGAACAGCAGATGAAATTTGGGAGCAAAACTATATTTTACAAACCAAGTCGAAAATCCCTCTTATTATCGCTGCCAATACAGAGTCAGGTGGTAACGGAGCTGTCACCGATGGTACCAAAATTGGAGATGAGGTCAAAGTTGCAGCTACCAATGATCCAAAATATGCTTATGAACTGGGTCGCATTGCAGGAATTGAAGCCTCTGCCGTTGGTTGCAACGCATCTTTTGCACCTATTATGGATTTGAGTCGTAACTGGCGCAATCCCATCATTGCCAACCGTACTTGGGGTGCTAATACAGAGCAAGTCTTGGCCCTATCAAAAGAATACATGCGTGGTATCATGGAACATGGCATTCTGCCGTTTGCCAAGCATTTCCCTGGTGACGGTATTGATGAGCGTGACCATCACCTGTCCTTTGCCTCTAATCCGATGACCAAGTCTGAGTGGATGGAGAGTTTTGGACGGATTTACGGTGAAATGGCAAAAGCAGGTCTTCCAGGGATTATGGCAGGTCATATTCACCTACCAAATGTTGAAAAGGAAATGCATCCTGAACGTGAACTAGACGACATGCTTCCAGCTTCGCTGAATAAGACACTACTCGATGAATTGCTGCGTGGGGAGCTTGGCTATAACGGAGCTATTGTTACAGATGCTTCGCACATGGTTGCGATGACAGCTTCTATGCCACGTCGTCTCCTCTTACCAACAGCTGTCGAAGCAGGCTGTGACCTCTTCCTATTCTTCAATGATCCAGATGAAGATTTAACATGGATGAAAGAGGGCTATGAAAATGGACTCTTATCAGATGAGCGACTTCACGATGCCCTTCGTAGAACCCTTGGTCTAAAAGCGAAGTTAGGTCTTCACACCTATGAAGGACGACGCGAAGACATCATGTTACCAAAAGAAGAGGCCCTAAAGAAAATAGGTACAGAAGAAGCTAAGGCTATCGCGGCAGAAGTAGCAGACAAAGCCATTACACTGGTTAAAGCCAAAGAAGAAGGGCTCTTCCCGATCACTCCAGAGCGTTACAAACGCATCCTTTTGGTCGAAGTCGATGGCTACAAGGGTGGTTTTGGTGCTATGATTAATGCAGGTAAAAAACGAGCATCAGATACTTTGAAAGATCTCCTTGAAAAAGCGGGTCACCAGGTATCCATTTGGGAAAATACGGAAGAACGCATTAAAAAATTACCTGAAGAAGAGCGCCCGCTTGCTATAAGAGACGTCTATGCTTCTAAACGTCCCATTTCACAAATTACAGATAACTATGATTTGATTATCAACTTGGTTGATGTTAACTCTGGAGGCACTACACAACGGATTATCTGGCCAGCAGCTAAAGGGACACCAGATCAGCCTTTCTATGTGCATGAAGTGCCAACTATTGTGGTTTCAGTACAGCATCCATTTGCCTTGGCAGACATGCCACAAGTTGCAACCTATATCAATGCTTACGACGGCATGCCGATTACCATGGCAGCTTTGGTTGAAAAACTTTCTGGTCGTTCAGAATTTACGGGTGTATCACCAGTTGATGCTTATTGTGGTTTGATTGATACCCATATTTGGCGTCGATAAGCCTAGAGCTGTCAGGTTAAAAGCTATCTTGATATCAAAAGAGCACCGATTGTGGTGCTCTTTTTATGGTTAGGAGATTTGATGGTTGTTTGAGGCATTCCGTTTACCTAATTTTCCCCTATAAGCCTTTTTCAAAGAGACTTCGGCATCTCCTAGGACATATAGGCCGGCAATGTTACCGGTATTTAGAGCTGCTATGGCTTCGTTTGAAAAGTGTTGAGCATGCAGGTCAAAGGTAACAGTTGTATTGACATCCTTTGCTGTAAACCGTTTGAAGTCTGTGCCGTGTTCCACACACAATTGATTTGGAAGATTAGGCAAAGTAGCTACTTTCTCGTGAATGTGAAGATCTAATACCTGAACTTTCTTGAAGATATCGTATCCTATGTCTGATTTTTCAACCAATAGTGCACCGTAGTGACTAGAGTCGATGATGACAGCTATACCAAATGAGCCAGTATTGACTTTTGTGTCAGTAGGGTTAATGTCTAATACTAAACTTTCGTGATGCTCGGTCTGACGTAAACCGATAAAACTTGGAGTACCCAGATCAGACAGTTGTACAGGAGAGCCTTTTAGATAAAGTTTGCCTGTAGTCAGTGATAGACGATTATCCAGATTGCTACGTAAGGTCAACCATTCAGGATGCAGACTATGGCTGGTAAATGTGTCAACAAAGGCGCTGATGATTTGAGGAGACAATGTCTTGGCGTGATGAGGAAAATGGCTTAAATCAACGGTTTCTGTTGGGATGCCATTATAGATAAGAGGCCAATCCCCAGACCAATCAACAGGGTACAATAAGGTTTCACGCCCTATTGTGGTGAGTTGGGTATGATTGATTGTAGCGGGTCTTGTCCCTAGACAAGTTAACCACCAATTTCCGTTGGTATCTTGGAAAATATCAGCATGCCCAATATTTTGAAGAGCTTCCATTGCTCGGTCTCTATTGGTAAAAAGAGGGTTAGTAGGAGCGCCCTCAAAAGGTCCCCAAAGGGATTGGCTTCGAAACATGGTAATCATGTGCCCTTGCCCAGTACCCCCTTCAGCAGCAAGGAGATAGTACCACTCGTCTCGCTTTATCAGATGTGGTCCTTCAACATCTCGGCCACCGCTCCCAAAACTTAATACCCGAGGTCCTGCTAAGATATTGCCACTAGTGAGGTCAATTTCAACTTGCTGGATAGCTTTGGTGCCCTTATCGTCAATATAACCAGTAAATTGAACATAGGTCCTCCCATCTTCAAAGTACAAATCTGGATCGATACCGAAGATGTCAATTTCAGTCCTTTTATCTTCCCAGATGATGGAAGTGCCGTCCGAGCTTAATGTTCCACGAATGACAAAGTTCTTAAATTCCGCAAAGTTTGTTGTAATAACATAAAAGTAACCTAAATGATAGCGAATACAAGCTGCGAAGATACCTTCATTCGATTGAGCTTGCCTAAGGTCAGCTTGCAGTGGTGTCTGAGCAATACCTGGTAATCGTGTCCAATTCATTAAATCTTTTGATGTCGACAGTGCAATACCTGGGTAATATTCAAAGGTAGAATTGACCATGAAAAAGGTGTCATCAACTCGTACGATAGATGGATCGGGAAACATTCCCCTTAAAGTAGGATTTTGATACAAGGTAACTGTCATAAGAGAGACTCCTGTGAATTTATGTGATTGTCTAAGTGATAGCTGCCATTATTAAACTGAAGGTGTGCAAATTGTGGCCGTTCTTGATACTTATCATTTGGGAAGTGATAGGCCATGCGTAGTTGATTGGTCAAGTCTCGGAAAACCATAGCGTGACCGCCGTTTTCAGAGAAGATTGGCGATTTTAATTGGGTCCATGGCCCATGAATGCTGTTGCTCTCTGAACGGGCAATTCCAATGGCGTAACCAGACTGTCCCCAAGAAGACCAAAGCATAAGCACTTTACCGTGCTCGTCTTTAAAGAGAGAGGGGCCATCAGTGAAATAGACATCTCCGTCCTTGCCAAATTCTTCCTTTGCAAAAGGAATGGGTTGTGACCAAGGAGCATCTGCTGCTGAAAAAAGGGTCACAGGTTGGCTGATAGCTTCTGTCAGTTGATCAGATAAGGTCAAGAGACACATGTGACCATCAGGAGATGTCTCAAAGGAGTGAGAGAAAATAAGATAGGGAACATCATCCTCAAAATAAAGTGTTCCGTCGATGGCAGACCATTCCTCAGGACTTATGCAGCCACTGATTAGTTCAAATGGACCAGTTGGTTGCTTTGCTTTAAGCACATAAATCCCTTTGTTACGGTCTTTAGCACCTAGAGTTGTCACCATATAAAAGGCATCTCGATAAGCGTATACTTCAGGAGCCCAGAAGTTTTGAGTGGCAAAAAAGTCTTTGGAGCGTTTGAAAATTTCGATTGGACCTTCCCAGTGTTCAAGGTCTTTAGAGACGTAGCAATCAAAACCTTCGGCATCAGTCCAAGTGGTTTGACTCCTTGTCCCGTATAGGTAATAGGTGTTCTCATGAACCAAGACATAGGGGTCTCGGATATTTATATCTTGTCGCTTCATCACAGTCATCCTTTCAAGAAAGAGTGCAAGGCTCTTCGTGGCAATGTTTACGCTTTAACGTGTTCTTGCCAGGCTTTCAAGATTGCGTCGTAGGTAAAATCTGCGGTACTATCAAAACGCTTGTGGGCCTGGTTGAGTTCTGGTCCACCACAAGCAATGGACATACTGCCAGCAGCATTGATAGCTATGACACCAGCTACAGAATCTTCAAAACCAATGCAATCAGTTGGTAAAAGACCAAGAGCCTTAGCAGCCATAAGGAAAATATCTGGTGCAGGTTTGCCAGAAGCAACCTTACTTGGGTCAGCAATGGCATCAAAGACATCAGATAGTCCTAGCTTTTCAAGAATGACAGGACCATTTTTACTAGCAGAAGCCAAGGCTATTTTAATGCCCTGTTTACGAAAGTCTGCAATCAATTGGGCAATGCCAGGTAGGATGTCTTTTTCAGTCAGTAGATTGAGAGCGTTGACATAGGCCATGTTTTTCTCATTGCAAAGCGCAGCAAATTGTTCATCAGACACCTGGATGTTCAGATAGTCCAAAATAATCTTCAAGGAATCCTCACGACTGACCCCTTTGGTTTTTTCTTCCAATTGATCTGGAAGGTTCTTTTGGAAATGATTTTTAATGAGGTTGCGCCAAGCTGCAAAGTGATAGACAGCTGTATCCGCAATGACCCCATCTAGGTCAAAAAGTGCACCTTTAAACATAAGATTTCCTTTCTAGAGTTCGAAAAGCACATACCATCAGTTTATTCTGTTCCTACTTGTCGTTGGTTAAGAATGACGGTATTTTTCAAAATATTAGAGACCTTTTCCAAATTGTCGTCAGAAATGGTAATAAAAGGGAGAATGGCATTGATTTTAGCTAGAGACATTTTTCCTAGTCCGCCATTAACCGTGCTAGGGTCATTTTTAAAAAAGTCTAAAATAGGGTTAACAGGATCAATAGCATCTATCTGCTCTACTAGATAAGGATCTGCCATGATTTCAGCCAGACTGGTATCAGCCTGATAGCGCTCAATGTAATCTTGGGTTGGGATGTAAGTAATGGTGTAGTGTCCACAGGTAAGGTCAAAGTGCCCGCTAGGATAGCTATTGCCATTAACAAAGACTTCCGTATCCTTTGAACGGGGCAGTTTCAGGTGCGCGGTGCTTCCAAAAGGAATGGAGATCACCATCTTAATCGTATGGTATTCGTCACTTTCAATCTGATACGAGACAGCTATCTTTCCATAAGGAGAGTCAAAAGAAGCCTTGACAGTATCTAGTCGGTAGTCAAATTCAGGGGCGATATCGAAGTCTTTATAGCCCGATTTTGGATTTCTAATGCCGACAACATATTTATAGGCCCATTCCATGATAGCACCAATGGAATAGTGGTTGAGAGAATTCATGCCTTCAGGATTCATGCTGCCATCTGGTTCGACGGAGTTCCAACGTTCCCATACGGTAGTTGCTCCCATATTGACGGCGTAGAGCCAACTTGGGAGATCCTCAAGGAGAAATAGTTTTGTTGCTAGCGAATGTTCGCCGTACTTAGAGAGCATTTGATTGATATAAGGTGTCCCGACAAAGCCTGTTTTTAAATGGTCATTATCCTTATGTAATCGTGTGACCAGGTCTCTAACAAGACGCTGGCGCTGAGTTTCAGAAACGAGGTCAAATTGAAGTGCTAAAGCATAAGCGGTTTGAGTATCAATGGTCAGCTTACCATTTTTAGAAAGGTATTCATCGCGAATAGCTTGTAAAATGTCCTGAGAAAGCCTACTGTAAGCTTCAGCATCACTTGTTTTTCCGATTAATTTAGCAGTCTCTGAGACGATATAAGCCGAGTAGTGATAGTAGATAGAAGCAATGAAATCCTCATCTGTCTTGCCAGTTGGCATCGCAGGATTTTCACCGTCTAGAGCTAACCAATCTCCAAACTGGAAGCAACCAGTCCATAGATGTGGCGTTTTGGTATGGCGTCCAATCCAGTCGACCCAAGCTTTCATAGAGGGATAATGTTCTCGTAAAAGGCTAGTATCGCCAGTCGCCTGATAACAGTTCCATGGGATAAAGGTAGTCGCATCTCCCCAAATAGCCCCACCGCCATCAGGATTTCTAAATGATGGGGCATACATAGGAGCTCGCCCGTCGTTTAATTTTTGTTCGATGCTCAGATCTCGCAAATACTTACGGTAGAAGGCATAAACATCCATATTATAGAGAGCAGTATTTGAGAATACATTGGCATCTCCAGACCAGCCCAGGCGTTCATCACGCTGAGGACAGTCTGTAGGAACGTCAAAGAAATTACTTTTTTGTCCCCAAATAACATTTTGAAGGAGGCGATTGACTTTACTGTGGTTGGTTGTTATTTCTCCTGTGGAAAGCATATCAGAGTAGATGACATCAGCTTTGAAGTCTTCTGGGTTGATTTGTTCAAAGCCTTCGATTTTCAAATATCGGTAGCCATAGTAGGTGAACTTCGGTTGAACCCATTTTTCAATACCATCTGAAATGTATTCAAAGGCGGCGCGTGCCGAACGAAGATTTCCTCTATAAAAGTTCCCTTCTTGTAAGGTCTCACCAACTTGTAAATAAACCTTGGTTCCTTTTGGAGTGCGATTATAGAATCGGAAGATTCCCGCATGGTTTTGACCAAAGTCAAGTACTGTTTCGCCAGAAGGTGTCTTTAGGACTTCTTTAACATCGAGTGTTTCTTTCACGATAAGAGGAAGGCTGAGACGATCGGTCAGAATACTCTTGTCAGCATCAAGAATGTCAACAGCTTGCCAGTTTGAGACACTAAGGTTATCATCACGATCCTCGCCATAGTAAATGGAAGACTTAGAGACAGTTCCAGAAGTTGTTTCCCAATTCTCATCAGTAATTATCACTTCAGAACTGCCGTCTTCATAGTCGATATGGTATTCGGCTAAAGCGCGGTGCTGATCACCGTAGATGCAATCCATGCCTTCAATAAAGCCATAAACACCTTTAAACCAACCGTCGGCTGTAGAGATAAGCAGCTCGTGTCGTCCAGCTGTTAAAGCATCAGTCACATCATAGGTTTGGACTTGGATCCACTCATCATAAGCTGTTTGACCAGGAGCTAAAAATTCATTCCCAATCTTTTGACCATCGATATAGGTTTCGTAGATTCCAAGGGCAGTCATATAAAGACGGGCTCTTTTGACGGTTTTAGTGATGTTAATCGCAGAGCGAAAAAGCGTGTTTTGAATGTTTTTATCAGGATTGGCAATCCATTTAGCCGAGAAAGGTTCGGTCATTTTCCCTGTTTCAAAGAAGGACTGTTTACAAACGGTCTTTTCTAGTGACCTTACTTGGACGTTAACATCATAGCGGGTACGAGGCTTAAGGGGGATGTTGACTTCAAAGAAATTATTGGTAAAAGGGATAAAATCGGTCTTATAGATGGTTTGGTTACCCGTAGAGAGGATCAATTTTTTCTCCACGTCAGAGTAGGAATCAGCTTCTATTTTAAAGTCAATACGTAAACTGTTGAAGTCAAATCCTATCGGTTCTGTCATATGGTTAATAAGAATACTTGAAATGTTCATCTGGTTCTTCTTTCTAATTACAATTTGGCTGTAAAATCACCGCAGAATGGATCAACAGGGTTAGTCCCTTCAAAAGCTTCTTGTCCTGTCATTTTGCGGAGTACAGCGTCAACAGTAGCAGGAGTACCTGTATAGGCATTGATAAAGGTTGGCATGAAAGGCACATCATAGAGGTGGTATGGATTTGCCGTTGACACAAAAACGGTTGGTATGGATTTGACAAACCAAGGAGCGTTGGCTGCCATTAACTGTATCCAGTTCAATCGCGTTGTGGTTTGATTGGAAGCTGTTTCGACATTTGCCACGTAAAAAGCTAGATCGAACTTAGCTTTTAAATCTTCCACCCCTTCTTCAAATATTTCATGAAAATCTAATTGATATGGTGTGACCTCAAACCCTAAATCTATCAGTCCTTTTTCAAAAAGACTTGCGACTTTTCCACCTTCTTTAAAGCCCCCCTCATCAGAATCACCCAAAATAACTAGACGAACGCGAGGCGTTTTTTGTGGAGAAATAGGCAGTAGCTGCTGAGAATCTTTGACTAGTGTCACAGATTTTTTAGCAATTTCTTGGGTAATGAGTTGGTGTTTATGTGTTTGAAGCTCTAGTTGTTCAGGAATCGTGAGGCCTAATTGTCCTTTGGTAGTGACGAGTCCTTGAGCGACTTTTGTAGCGATGATACGTGTCACAGCTTGATCCAAACGAGCAGGAGTTATCTTGCCATTATGGACAGCAGTTCTAATCGTATTGTAATCTTCATCAATATTTTTATTGAAGAGAATCATATCGATTCCTGCATTAATCGTAGCAACTAATAATTCTTCCCGAGGCATGATGACATTGTAGCCAATCATAGCTGTTGCGTCTGTTATTGCTAGACCATTAAAACCAAGCTCCTGGCGTAGGAGGCCATCTACCAATAATGATGAAGCAGATGCTGGTCGTAGTTGAGCATCAGAAATACCAGGTGCTAGTTTACGTTCCCATTCAGGAAGATAGATATGGCCAATCATGACACTAGGAATGCCTTGATCAATCAAGGTTTTATAAATGGCTCCGTAGGTTTTAGACCATTCGTCAGCTGAGAGACTATTTATGCTTGATACCAAATGTTGATCGCGATCATCAACTCCGTCCCCAGGAAAATGTTTGATAACAGGAATGACATGATGTTCTGCCAAACCTCTGGTTTGAGCTTGTGCCATCTGTAAGACCCGATCAGGATTAGAGCCAAAGGTTCTGGTATTGGTAATAGGATTTTTAAAATTATAATCAATATCAACAATAGGAGCAAAACTCATGTTACAGCCCACTTGATTAGCTTCGTAGCTAGCTACCCGTCCTAACTGATAGGCAGCTTCAGTATCATCGGTAGCCGCTATTTGTAGAGGGTTTCCAAGCCAAGTGCCTTCAGTGATAATGCCGTTACCACCAGACTCTAGATTCGCTGCAAAAAACAAAGGCAGCTTCGAATGCTCTTGGATGCGTTGAATCTTAGCTCTCACATCAGCAGCTAATCCAGGACGATACATCATCCCACCAGGCTGATATTGGTCAATAAAATCATCTAAATGCTCGTCTTGCCCAATGACAAAGAAGAGCTGTCCAATTTTTTCATCTGCCGTTAACTGTTGGACCGTTTGGTGAACAAAGTCAATTTGTTCCTTATTCAAATTGTAAGGTTGTTTGGTTAAATCTACCATCGTAAATCTCCTAATCCTCTCATTATTATCATAACTAGTTTAAGTTTAGCATATGTCAAGTGGGAAACAATGGTCGAAAAAAATAAGTTAACTGTTCATTTCGTAGATAGGTTGACGTGATTGACTAAAAGGGTATAATGATTAGAGGAAAAGGAGATGCCTATGGATGCCATCATTTTAGATTTATTGAAGCAACAAACCCGCCAACGAGACTGGCAAGAAATTGTTGAGAATTTTCATCCAGTCCCGGTCAGAACCATAAAAGGACAAGAAATTTATGAATTTTTCAGCAATCTTGATGATGAATTAGAATTGAATTTACAACCCATTACCTTAACCGTCAATCCTATTAATTCATTTGTTCCCTTTCATTTTCATAACTATGTGGAGATGATATTGGTTCTAAAAGGTCAGTTAACCCTTGAACTAGAAGAAGAGACCATTCACCTAAAAGAAGGGGATATTTTTATCGCTAGTCCTAACTTGATTCATAAAAATGTGGAGATTGGCTCAGAGGATGTGGTATTAAATATTGCTTTGAGAAAGACGGCATTTTCAAGTAGTGACCTGGATTTTTTACGTCGCATAGAATCTGGGGGCTACTTGACAGACATTCTCTTTTTTGTGCCAAGTAACCACGATAAGGGCAATTATACCGTTTTTCATACACAGCAAGAAGATGGATTAAAACCAACCCTGACTAATATAATTTATGAATATTATAAAAAGAGTGATGCGCAAGCCAGCCATATTATTCGCCATGAGTTATTGATTTTCTTTGCTAAATTATTGCGCTTATCGACTCAACCTGATCATAAGATGTTATCCAACCGAAAAGAAGAGTCCAACCTTTTATCTTTATTACACTACATCGAAACAAACTATGCTCATGCGACATTGGAAGAAATGGGTGACCACTTTGGCTTTAATCCTAACTATTTATCGACCTACTTGAAAAAGCAAACAGGGAAATCCTTTATCAAGCTGGTTCATTTACAGCGGATCAATGTAGCTGCTGATTACCTTCTTTATACAGATGCACCGATTGAAAAAATATCGCTTCAAGTGGGCTATGAAAATCCCTCATATTTCTATAAAATTTTTAAGAAAATATTAGGTCTTTCACCTGCAGAATATCGCAAGGAAAGACGTTAGTGATTTTTTCCTGACCTATGAAATGACCATAGGTCAGGATTTTTTTGGCTATAGTCAGGTAAGGTAAGAAAGGATATACTGTTAATACATTAAAATTGAGAAAGGCGAGTTCTATGAAGAGTCAGCTATTCAATGACCATTGGAAATTTTGGAAAGATAAGGATTCATTTGCTCTGGTGTGGGATATTCCTGAACATGCCCAAGATGTTCAGCTACCACATGATGCAATGATTTTTGAAAAACCATATGCAGACAGCCCCAATGGGGGAAATACAGGTTTCCGTGATGGGCATCAATACGTGTATTTAAAGCATTTTTTCCTAAATCAAGAAGATATGGATAAGTGCATCCTTTTAAAATTTGAAGGTTCTTACATGAATACGTTTGTCTATGTGAATGGGCAACTGGCAGGTAAACATCATTTTGGCTACACCACCTTTTATGTAGCCATTCATGATTTTCTTCATGAAGGAGATAATGAAATCCGTGTTCAGGTAAGAAATGGAGCGATGAGCAATAGCAGATGGTACTCTGGTGGTGGTCTTTATCGGGATGTCTATCTCTTAACCAGTCCAGCCCTTCATATAAGAGAAATAGGAAGCCGTGTGGAAACACTAGAGCTGACAGATGAGTTAGCAAGACTAGAAGTCGCTGTTCCTATTGTCAACGAAACAGGAAAATGTCAATCCTTTGAGTTAGATATCAGCATACAAGATAAAGATGGTCAATTGATTCAATGGGATTGCCGTCCTTATGTGATTAAAGCGGGCGAATCAAAGGATTTTAAATGTGTGCTAACTCTTGAACACCCACTTCCTTGGACAGCAGACACCCCATACCTCTATCAGGTCAAGGTTATCATTCGCCAGGGACAGAGCTTGATTGATGAGGACCAACAAGCCTTTGGCATTCGGACGATTTCGGTTGATAGTAAACGCGGCTTGAGGATTAATAACCAGTCCGTCAATCTCCGTGGTGCTTGTATCCATCATGACAGTGGCTTACTGGGAGCCGCGACATACGAAGCTGCTCATCGCCGACAGGTTGGTTTATTGAAGGATGCTGGATTTAATGCTATTCGCATGGCACATCATCCAGCAGCACCAGCTTTACTGAGAGCTTGTGATGAGATAGGTCTTTATGTCATGGACGAGACTTTTGACATGTGGACGCGATTTAAAAGTGATTTTGATTACAGTCTTGTTTTTGAGGAGCATTGGCGTAAGGACGTCAGGGCCATGGTGGAGTCGGATTTTAATCACCCATCAGTTATTCTGTATTCTATTGGCAATGAAATCCCTGAAATTGCAACCCAACATGGCAGCCACCTCGCTAAGGAGATTCATGACCAGATTAAATCGTTAGATAAGACACGTCCAACCTTAGCAGGTATTAACGGTGTCTTTGCTGCAGGAGATAAAATACCTCAAATTACGGCGGATGTGGTGGCGCAAAATCAAGCAGAAGGACAGACTGTTACAGGGAATGTCAATGATTTTATGTCTATAATGGACACTAGCATGGACAAGATTGTTGTGCATCCCATCATTAGTCAAAACTTAGATTGGGCAACAGCAGCAACAGATGTTGCCGGCTATAATTACATGACTGCTCGTTACCAGCTAGATGCCAAAGAACACCCAAATCGTGTCATAGTAGGAAGTGAGACCTATCCACCAGAAATCGCAAGAA
Organism: Streptococcus plurextorum DSM 22810; assembly: GCF_000423745.1. Classification (GTDB taxonomy): domain Bacteria; phylum Bacillota; class Bacilli; order Lactobacillales; family Streptococcaceae; genus Streptococcus; species Streptococcus plurextorum. Next base: position 101,871 of record NZ_AUIO01000002.1, on the reverse strand, counting down.
ACTGGGAATTGGTTCAACAATTACCGAGTGTTATTGGAGACTTTACTTGGACAGGTTGGGACTATATTGGTGAGGCAGGTGTTGGTGTTCCAGCTTACGAGTGGGGCCAAGGAGGCTTCGGTGCACAATTTCCGTGTCAGCTAGCATTCTGTGGGGATATTGACATTACAGGCTTTAGACGTCCTGCATCTTATTATAGGGAAATTGTATTTGGACTAAGAAAAACTCCCTATATCACTGTTCAAAATCCTCATCATTATGGCAAAAAAGTAATTAAAACACCTTGGGTCATCTCAGACAGTGTGGCTTCTTGGACATGGTCAGGTGTAGATGGGCAGCAGACGATTGTGGAAGTTTATGCTCCAGGAGATCAAGTAGAACTTTATCTGAATGATTGTCTCATTGGTCGCAAGGCGATAGGTGAAGAAATGGCCTTTGTCACTTATTTTGAAGTGCCTTATCAAGCAGGGACGCTAAGAGCTGCCAACTACCAAGCAGGGCAAAAAATTGGAGAGTCCTATCTGACCAGTGCAGATAGAGCCACCAAGCATTTAGTTGCAAAAGTGGATTTTGAAGCCCAAGACTTGGTCTATCTTAGCCTATCCTTTGAGGATGCAAATGGTCTTCTCATTACTGATCAAGACGCTGACATTGAAGTCTTGGCCATAGAAGGCGCTCACTTAGAGGGAATTGGTTCTGGAGATCCTAAGCCCACTCATTCTTATAAGGGGAAGGTGACAAGTAGCTATTTTGGACGAGCTCAAATCATTTTAAAACGGACGTCCTCACCGATTAGCCTAACCTTAAAAGCAGATGATAAGGAAATCGTATTGGAATATTCGTGATCTGCATCTACCAACATCTACGAAATGAACAGACAATAACAAAAAATAGCATATAGTGTATGCGCTTTCTATAAGCTATACTGAAACTATAAAAGATAAAAATATTAAAGGAGAATTGTTTATGGCTAACAAACATCCAAAAGAGAAGATGGATTGGAAGTTTGCTTTCTTCCACGCTACTTCTGTTAGCGGTCCTGCAATGGTGATAGCAGCAGCTATGGCCTCATTCCTGAGTATTCATATGACGGATAACTTAGGGATTAGCGCTACATCGGGAGCTCTCATCATGTTGATTGCGACCCTTTGGGATGCTATTAACGACCCGATGATGGGGGTTATCGCTGACCGAACCAAATCTAGGTGGGGACGATACCGCCCATATTTTCTACCAGCTCCCCTTTTGCTCACATTCTTTGCGACAATGGTATGGATTGTACCTGATTTTTCTGCCTCAGGAAAATGGTGGTATTTCTTACTCATGTACATCGGCTATGGCATGACGGTAACCATGTATACTATGCCTCAGATGGCGATTTTGCCAGCCCATGTCAAGGAGGATAAAAACCGTAATATCATCATCTCAGTTGGTGCAGGGGTGACAGCTATCGCCTTTACAATAGGTTCATCCTTTGGTATGGACATCAAGGCCTTCTTTGAAAAAAGTCTTGGTGTCTCCAATGGCTACATTCCTTTGATGCTGATTCTAGGTGCTTTATCCTGCATCACCTTCTGGGGACTTTTTGCAACAGCTAAAGAAAAATACATCGAACCCCTACCAGATCGTCCCTTGATAGATGATTTAAAACGCATCTTAAAACATAAAGAATTAGCCCCATTTATAGTGGTTTGGGTACTTGCTTCCTTAGGTTATGGTCTAGGATTTGCAGCTTCAGTTTATTATGTTATGTATTACTGGGCGCGACCAGATTTGATCGGTACTTATATGGCATTGACGTCTCCAGCTGGGATTATTTCCATGATGGTCATCATGCCACTGGTCTTGAAATATTTGAAGACAGCTCAAAAAGCTCTTGCCTTCTCAGTATTTGCATCAGGAATTTTCTTTGTCACCTTATTCTTCTTTGGTAAGACCAATTTCACATTATTAGTAGTGCTTAGTTTTGCTGCGGCAATGTTCTCAACCATGCAAAATGCTTTGGTAAACGTTTTGGTTAATGATGCCATTGACTACATCCAATTTACAGAGGGCATTTCTGCTAATGGTGTGATTTCATCCATTAAAGGTTTTGCTCAAAAATGTGGCAATGCTTTGACAAGCTCAGGTGTCCTCTTTGTGCTTGGTTTGGTGGGCTATGTGCCAAATGCGATTGGTCAACAAAATGAAGCAACTTTATTTGCCATTAACTTCTTACGCTTTGGTGCCCCAGTTTTGATTGGTCTAATCATGCTTTTTGCCCTTCGCTTTAATCCGGTAGATAAGCATCGTGCGGATATCCAAGTGATGAAATCAATGATTCGTGACCATTCAGAAGACAATCATGAAGCATAACTAACTACAGTCCCAAGGACTGTTTCACAGCCCTAGGTTTACCTAGGGTTTTCTTATTAAGGAGAAATCAATGAATGTACTAGAAATCTTTGCAAACTATACGGCATTTCAATTGAAAGAGGGGACATGGGTCATTAACTTCATGAGTGGTAGTCAAAATTGTTACCTCTTAGAAGGAGATGACAGAGCCCTTCTTTTAGATACGGGTTATGGCTCTGGGACCCTTCGAAAATTTGCTGAGGGCTTGACATCAAAACCTCTTATTTGTGCTAATACCCATTTTCACCCAGATCATTCGAGTGGTAATGGCGAGTTTGAAGAGGTCTATGTCCCAAAAGGATATGGGATTGATTTTCCATCTGTCTCAGAAAACAAAGGACCTTTTGACATCACAGCTCTGCCATTTCCAAACTACAAATGTATAGAGTTAACTGCTGGAGATAGCATCGAGCTTGGAAATCGTACGATAGAGCTATTAGAAGTCAAGCCAGCTCATTGCAATTCCTCGCTGTTTTTCTTTGATGCGACACATCGCATGATGTTTTGTGGCGATGAAATGGAGGCGGCTCAGGTTATATTGTTTGAAAATTCTAGAAACCCAGACCAGGAAAGAGCATATGATGTTAGACAGAGATTGGAAAATTTTAAAGCTAATACTCAACTTCTCTTAACTTATGCTGAACGGTATGATTACCTCTTGCCAAATCATAATGGTGCACCGATTGCGACTTCTTATCTACAAGATTACTTAGATTTGGTTGATGGGATTTTTGAGGGAACAGTGACGATTGAGGACAAGCTTAACCATCGTTTTATAGAAATGGATCCACGGGCAAGTAGCTTTTGCCGTATTCGACATGGCAAAGGATCAATTATGATTCGTAAAGACGAGGTCTTGAAAGTATTTGGAAAGGGGAGATGAAGGTGGTAAAAATGCAATTGTCAGAAGAAGTCAAAGCCCTAATTGATAACCTTCTATTAGGGGCAATTAACGAGAAGCTCCAAATGTTTTCGGGCTTGAATAAATTGGCAAAACCTAACCAGATAGTCTTTGTTGGAGACTCTATTACAGAAGGCTTTCCTATTGACGAATTGCTGGTTTCGCAGAAACAGATTTACAAACGAGGAATCAGTGGAATTGAGGCGATAAGAGTTGTCAAAGAATATGACCGTGTGCTGAAAGGATTGTGTCCAAGTGAAGTTTTTATCTTATTGGGAACAAACGATATTGGAAAAGGACGTTCCATAGCTGAAACCGTAACAGCTATCATGGATTTATGTGAAGCATTAGCCTTGGAAACTCCAAATGTCAAGCGACATCTTTTGTCTCTTTACCCAGTTATTGAAAATGCCAATGATATGGTTGGGATTCGGAAAAATAAGACAATTGTAAGGATAAACCAAAAACTTGAAGCGTATTCTAAAACATCAGAAAGTCTTTATTATCATGACATTTATTCATTATTGCTAGATAAAGAAAGTGGTCAGTTACAGACAGATTTTACTCAAGATGGTTTGCATTTAACCCTTAAAGGTTATCAGAAAGTCTGCGACTACCTTCAATCTTATTTGCTGTAAGTTAGGGAGAGGAAATTTATGGACATTAAAACATTTACTTTAGACCCAAAGCATAAAAACGTTAATATGACAGCCTATATTCTAGACGATTCCCCAGAGCTCTTGGCTGGGAAGAAGCGTCCTGCAGTTATCGTTTGTCCAGGAGGCGCATATATCAGTTGCTCTGATCGTGAAGGAGAAGCTGTCGCCCTCAGATTTGCTGCTATGGGCTACCATGCCTTTGTGCTTAGATACCACGTTTTTAAAGAAGTGGATGAGGATTTTGAGTCACTGTTAATGAGTGAACAACAACCTAGAGAGCATACCCTTTTTCCAGCTCAGCTTAGAGATATCGCTCAGGCATTTACCCTTATCTATGATTACGCAGAGGAGTGGTTGCTTGATACGGATAAGATTGCCCTATGTGGCTTCTCAGCTGGGGGTAATAATGTGACCAATTATGCTGTTCATTGGAATAAACCAATTCTTACAGAGCATTTTGATGTGACAAAAATCAGACCAGCAGCTATTATTGCAGGTTACCCCATCACAGATTATTTTAGCCATGAAGCCTTTGTCAAAGAGCAAGATCATATAGCACAGAAGCTTTTTTCATTAGCCAATATCTCTCTTTTTGGACAAGGTCTTCCGACAAAAGAACAAATGAAACAAGCAAGTGCCAGTCGGCTAATTGATGAGACGACTCCGCCGATGTTTATTTGGGCCACTGCGGAGGATTCCTCGGTGCATGTTAGCCAGTCAACGCGTCTAGCGACAGCACTTGCAGAAAAAGGAATCCCTTTTGAGATACATATTTTTGAACAGGGAGGGCATGGCTTGTCTCTTGCTACACAGGCAACAGCAGGCTCTCTAATAGAACTCAATCAAGAGGCTAGAAAGTGGATAGAACTGGCTGAGAGTTGGTTGGAAAAACGCTTTGCTCTACCTTTGGAGGAAAAAAGTCGCTGGCAATAGTGACTCTGAGGATTATCATGAAAAAAGATCAGAAGCAATGGATTGGGCAGTGGATTAGCTCTTCTCATGCGACTGTATCAGAGGAACCTGACTTCTCCTTAGCAGAAATGTTTTCAGGAGCGATGCCTCTACAATTACCAGTCGAGGAGAGATTAAAACCTACGGTCTACTTTAAAAAAATAGTTACCGTGGAAATGCCCTTATCACAAGCAGAATTGACAATCACAAGCCAAGGAATATACCAAGCTTATGTGAATGGAAAACAGGTAACAGATGCCATTTTTACGCCAGACTATACCGAGTATAATGACTTTCTGATGTATCAGACCTATGATGTTACAAAACTGCTAAAAGAGGGAGATAATGTCTTGGCTGTTGAAGTGGCTGATGGTTGGTATGCAGGGAGGATTAGTGTATCTGGGGGAAGCGCACAATTTGGGCATCAATTAGCTCTTCTGGCAGAGTTGAAACTAACCTTAAATGATGGCAGTCAAAAAATAGTAGGGACAGATTCCAGTTTTTCTACTGGGACTGGCAAGCACATTTATGCGGATATTCAGATTGGAGAAAAGCAAGATTTACGTTTGGAATCAGATTGGAAAACTTCTATCGATGATTTGGACGATTCAGCCATCCTTATTGATGCGGATTTCTCTAGACTAGTTCCACAAGAAGGACCGATGGTTTACCGTCAGGAAATCATGTCAGCTCAAAGCCTATGGATTGAAAACGAAAGTATCATTGTAGATTTTGGTCAAGTGATTGCAGGGCGCGTGCGCTTAACGGCAAGATTAGCAGAAGGTCAAGAAGTCGTCGTAGAACACGCTGAGACGCTTGATGAAAAGGGACGATTTTTCAAAAATATCATCGGAAGAAACAAAGACGCGAGGGATAGTTACATTGGACGAGGTAGACGTGATATCTTAGAGCCAGACTTTACCTTTCATGGGTTTCGCTATGCCAAACTTTCTGGTCTTTTAACATTTGATATCGAAGAAATCCAAGCTGTTGTCATTTATTCGCAGATGAAGAGAACTGGTCAATTAAAAACCAGTAATCCCAAAGTCAATCAACTGTTATCCAATATTTTCTGGAGTCAAAAAGGTAATATGTTATCAATCCCAACAGATTGCCCTCAGAGAGAGCGTGTCGGTTGGACAGGAGATATGCAGGTCTTTGCACCAGCCGCTACCTTTTTCCTGGATACCGAAGATTTTATTCAACGGTGGTTGAAAAATGTTAGAATCAGTCAAAGCGAAGCAGGCGAAATTGCAGATTATGTCCCCCTTCCAAAAGATGCCAAAACATCAACGCTGACGGGTTCTTATTCGTCAGCTGGTTGGGGAGATGCTATCATCATGGTTCCTTGGACACTTTATGAGCGATACGGTAATCAGCAAGTGTTAGTAGACAACTATGATGCCATGCTAAAATGGTTTCATTACTCTAAAGAAAGTGCTGCAGGGAATAAGATGGGAGATTCTCGCTACATCTGGGACACTAAATTCCACTATGGAGACTGGATGTTTCCAAGTTTTATGATGGAAGAACCAAACCCCATGCGTACATCAGAGGTAACCAAAGACTTGGTAGCAACGGCATTTCTAGCCCATTCTGCTCAACTACTAGCTAAGATTTCGGAAGTTTTAGGAAAAAGCGGAGCAGTCTTTAATGACTATGCTGATAAGGTTAAAAAAGCCTTTACCAAGCATTTCGTGACTGAAAGTGGGCGTCTGACAGCAGACTACCAAGGATGCTATGTCTTAGCTTTAGCATTTGAGATGGTTCCTAAAAGCATTGAACATCAGTTGATAAAAGAATTAGTAGCCAAAATCATTGCCAACGGCAAACGATTAGACACAGGATTTGTATCTGTTCCCTATCTATTGGATGTCCTCTGTCGATTTGGTGAAAGGGCGCTAGCGTACGAATTGTTTTTCCAAGAAAGCTGTCCATCATGGTTCTACGAAGTCAATCAAGGAGCAACCACCATTTGGGAATCATGGGCTGGCATTCAGCCTGATGGCAAAGTCGGCACATTTTCTTTCAATCACTATGCCTTTGGATGTGTACTAGATTGGATAATACGAGAGACTGTCGGTTTAAAAAGCCTTGAACCAGGTTATCAATCCATTTGCATTTGCCCATCGGTTGAGATTGTAGAGGATTTTGATTTTCGATATCAGTCGGTCAGCGGCGAAATCATTATTGAAAAAACAGGTAAGGACTGGAGCGTCTCCTTGCCAGAAAATATGCCTGTTACTATTGATTTATCTCAGGTGGAGGGAAGATTGAGATGTTTGCACAAACGAGTAGAAAGTTAGTAGCTCAAGGATTTTGGACTGATGATCATTAGGCCGTAGTGACAAATCATCAAAAATTCTGCCCAAAAGAAACAGTTGAGCAAATACGTCTAAAACTCTCGCACTAAGGTGTTTCAAGCATTTGAAAGAAGGTGACTTGAGTATAGGATTCCGGAAACCCAACACCTTCAGAAGTTCTTGTAACGACATGATAAACCCCTGAAAGACTGTATTACCACCAAAAAAGTTAGGTTTTCCTATCTAAGTTTTGGGGGCGGTACAATTTCAGGGGTTTTCAGATAGGAAGAGGCTTTGGGAGTAAGTCTGCATCCTTAAGTTTAATGGCACAGAAGAGCTTAGCCCTTATTTCCCACTACTTTGGTCTAAATCTCTTTCGCCTTTTGGACCGTAGCCAAAAGTCTCTTTGTATTTGTTATAAAAGTAGGTTTTATTGCTGATACCAACGCTAAGAGCAATCTCTTGAATGGGAAGTTGCGTTGTCCTGAGAAGGAGTTGGGCTTTCATGAGTTTTCGCTGGTTAACCAATTGCGTAAAGGTTTGTCCCGATTCTGATTTAATCAAATTGCTAAGGTAATTTTTATTAAAGTTCAGACGTTTGGCTACTTCTGATAAACCAATACTAGCGTACTCGCGGTCAATGATTTTGAGAACTTGAGCATAAGTGGACTCTTCTAGATGAAGGTCCACGATTTTGTCAACTTGAGGCAATAGTCTAGCAAGCTGATAAAAAAGGAGAGGGACGTAATGTTTCAACATCTGTTGCGAAAATTCTTGTGGCAAGAAATACTCTACCATCATGTCTTCTAATAGGCGGCGGATTGAACTGTCTTTATGGGTGGAGAGTAATAAAAAATTGTCCCGCTTGAACTGCTGAGAAGCATCAGATAGTAAAAATTGATAGAGCAGACTATTTTCTCCTTGGAGTTGCTTTAGCCAGTTGATTGAAATGTCTTGATTTTGAAAGAGAATATTGATGAGAATATCCTCTTTTCCGAGGGCTTCGATGGAGTGTCTGCTATCGACATCCATAAGTAAAATGTCCCCTTCTTGAAGTTTAAAAAGCTGCCCGTTAATCATTTGTTTACAAGAGCCTTTATAGACATAGTTGATTTCTAAAAATTGATGGGTGTGTTCGGGGTATGGAGCGTATCGGCTGTGCTTAGACAGAAAAATATCTTTGTTTTGAAAAAAATAGGATTGAGGAAGTTTTGGGAGATTAGTCTGGCCAGCTTCGACGTAATCAGCGACAAATCCCTGTTTTTTCTGTAGGAGTTCATGTTCAGTTTCTGATAGTAATAATTGATCTAAAGGATGCATATTTTCTCTCTTATTATGGTTTTGATATTTGATTTTAGCCTGATAATAGTAGCTTTTAAGCGCTTACTAAAACAACCTGTAAATGTGATACGTTTTCTATGAGTTGGTGATATTGTACCATAAAAAGAAATAAGATTAAATAGACTTATAGAAAAGTAGAGGAAGTGAGAAAATGCTATGACCTATCATGTTGCTGTCGATATCGGTGCGTCAAGTGGACGTGTCATTTTAGCAGATACCAGTAATGGCCTAGAGCTACTAGAAATTCACCGCTTTAAAAATGGGTTTACAAAACAAGAGGGGCACGATCGTTGGAACATTAGCCGTCTGGTCACAGAAGTTGTGATAGGGCTTGAAAAGGTCAAAAAACACGGTGTCGAATCCTGTACGGTAGGAATTGACACTTGGGCAGTCGATTATGTTCTGCTTGGTAAAGATGGCAATCTCTTAACAGAACCGATTGCTTACCGTGATGAGAGGACACATGGCGCCATGGAGCAAGTCTTTCAGAAAATCTCTAAGACGGCCATCTATGAGAAAACTGGTATTCAGTTTCTTAGCTTTAATACCCTTTATCAACTCTTTGCAGAAGACAAGGATTTGTTAGAAAAAACCAGCACAATATTGCTGATTCCAGACTATATTGCCTATTGTTTGACGGGGAAGAAAGTAGGGGAAGTGACCAATAGCTCGACGACTCAATACCTCAATCTCCATCATCGCAATTATGATAAAGACTTACTGGCTATCGCAGGAGTGTCAGAACATCAACTACCTAATCTGATAGAAGCTGGCCAAGTCATAGGAAGGTTAAAACCAGAGCTTTATGACCATTATGATTTACCAGAAGCTACCCTGATTGCTGTCGCAACTCATGACACCGCGTCTGCTGTGGTTGGAGTACCTGCTACAACGAAAAATTGGGCTTATCTTTCAAGTGGGACTTGGTCGCTTATTGGTGTAGAAAATGCACATCCCCTTACGATAAAGGCAGCTTTTGATGCAAACTATACTAACGAATGGGGAGCTTTTCAGACCTATCGTTTTCTAAAAAACATCACAGGGATGTGGACCATCCAGGAAATAGCTAGACTTTTGGAACATCAGTATTCTTTTGCAGAAATGGCAGAGCAGGCTAGCCAAGTTCCCCCTTTTTTACAATACATCAATCTCAATGATAACCGCTTTACCAATCCAATTAACATGATTGAAGAAATCAAAGCCACATGCCGAGAAAGCCATCAAGTTGTTCCAGAAACCTTAGGTGAATTAGTCATGTGTGTTTATTCTAATTTGGCCCTAGCCTACGCTCACGAGTGGCAAAATTTGGAAAAATTGACGGGTAAGGAAATAGATCTGCTACACATCGTTGGCGGAGGGAGCAATGTGGCCTTACTCAACCAATTAACGGCAAATATCATCGGAAAACCAGTAGTGGCAGGTCCTAGTGAAGCGACAGCTCTAGGAAATATCATGGTTCAGTTGATCTGGTCTGGTCAATTGAACGATTTAGCAGACGCCCGGCAATGGCTCGCAAAACATCAGCAGTTAGAATACTTTGAACCACAGCCATTAGCAGATTCTGAACATTTGAAAAAATATCAAAACATCGCACTTAAAGGAGAAAAACATGACCATTGAACAACGTTACCAAGACGCAAAAGCAGCCTATGCAAGTATCGGAGTAGACACGGATGCTGTCCTTAAACGCCTTCAAGACATCTCTATTTCCATGCATTGTTGGCAGGGGGATGATGTCAAAGGTTTTTTGACGCCAGAAGGTGAGCTGACAGGAGGTATCATGTCGACAGGCAATTATCCTGGTGCTGCACGCACCCCTGATGAACTTCGTGCAGATCTTGAGAAAGCGTATTCTCTCATTCCAGGAAAACATAGGCTTAATCTTCATGCCATCTACTTAGATACGGACGAGCCAGTTGATTTGAATGCCATTGAACCAAAGCATTTTGAAAAATGGGTGCAATGGGCAAAAGCACAAGGACTGGGACTGGATTTCAATCCTACCTTCTTCTCTCATCCGATGATGAAAGATGGTTTTACCCTATCTCATCCAGATAAAGAGGTTCGTGACTTTTGGATTGAACATGGCAAACGAAGCCGTCGTGTGGCGGAGTACTTTGGTAAAGAATTAGGGAAAACCTGCTATACCAATTTCTGGGTGCCGGATGGCTTTAAGGACCTTCCTATTGATCGCTTGTCTCCTCGTAAACGGCTCATGGAATCACTCGATGATATCTTCTCTGAAACCATCGATGAAGCTTATACCGTCGATACTGTCGAAAGCAAGTTATTCGGACTAGGAGCAGAAGCTTATACGGTTGGGTCGCATGAATTTTATATGGGCTATGGCTTGACACGTCATAAGGCGATTTTACTTGATGCGGGCCATTTCCATCCAACAGAGGTCATTTCCAACAAATTGTCAGCCTTGTCACTGTTTAGCGATAAAAATCTGATGCTTCATGTTTCACGTCCTGTCCGCTGGGATTCTGACCACGTGGTTATTATGGATGACGAACTACAAGACATTGCTAGGGAAATTGTCCGTAATGACTTGATTGATAAAACCGTTATCGGTTTGGATTTCTTTGATGCGACGATTAACCGTGTTGCAGCTTGGGTTATAGGCACACGAAATACTCAAAAGGCACTCTTGAAGGCTATGCTTGAGCCAATCGCAGATTTAAAAGCCATGGAGAACAGCTTTGACTTGACATCGCGCTTAGCCTACACAGAAGAACTTAAAGACTTCCCATACGCTGATGTTTGGAATTACTTCTGCCAGCAAAATGGAGTTCCAGTGGGACTTGACTGGCTCAAGGAAGTGCAAGACTATGAAAAAGAAATTCTGGCAGTACGCCAGTAAAAAATGGCCATAAGATCAGAAATCAAGGCCAGTGGTATCAGTTTGGCTATCTTGGTATTTAAGAAATAATCAGAAAGAAAAAAGGAAGAGAAAATGGTAAAATTTGTTGATTCATCATTTGTCAAAAATATGCGTGAGGTGACACGCGAGTCTTATAGACGCTATTGGGATGAACGAAATGGGGGAAATGTTTCCTATCGCCTGACGCCAGATGATGTTGAAAGTTTTGAGGATGTTCATGAAGTTAAGGCGACTTATGCACTTGGTTTTGATGCTTCGGCTATCGCAGGATACTATTATTTAGTGACTGGTACGGGCCGCTATTTCCGCAATGTTTACGACAGACCTGGTCTTGATTTAGGGTTGGTTAGAATCTCTGAAGATGGACAGTCTTATGATATTGTCTGGGGCTTTGAGGATGGCGGAAAACCAACCTCTGAATTTCCAAGTCATTTGCTCAGTCATATTGAGCGACGCAAGGTCAATCCAGAGCAACGTGTCGTTTTTCATTGCCACCCAACGCATCTAATTGCTATGAGCTTTACCCAGCCACTGGAAGAACGGCATTTATCACGAATCCTTTGGAAAATGCAAGCGGAGTCAATCGTCGTCTTTCCAGAAGGCATAGGAGTCATTCCTTACATGACACCAGGGACCACTGCCATTGGAGAAGCGACAGCTGCTAAAATGTCTGAATTTCAGGCGGTGCTATGGCCACATCATGGCCTCTTTGCCTCGGGGGTATCATTGGACGAAACCTTTGGTCTTATTGAAGTTATCGAAAAAGCAGCCATGATTTTTTCACAGGTTCATGCCCAAGGTGGAAAGATTTGTCAAGACATTACTGACCAAGAACTACAAGAAATTGCGGATTATTTTGGACAAGTACCGCATGCAGGATTTTTGGATTTGCCATAAGTCATATGAGTAAGAGCTGATCACAAGTCAGCTCTTAACGCAAGGGATTTTTGTGAATAGTATCACCAGATATTGATTTTAAAAGAGTATTATAATATAATAAAAAGAAAAAGGAGGTTGTCTATGGCAACATTTTACGTCCCAGCGGTCAACTTGATTGGTCGCGGTTGTGTCAACGAAATTGGTGGCTATGTCAAAGAATTGGGCTACAAGAAGGCTCTGCTTGTGACGGATGAATTTCTGCTAACAAGTGATATTCTGCCCAAAGTGACCAAGCCTTTGGATGAAGCAGGAGTGGATTATGTGGTCTTTAGCCATGTGGATCCAAACCCAACCTGTAAAAATGTTTACGACGGACTAGCTGTCTTGCAGGAAAATGATTGTGATTTTATCATCTCAGTCGGTGGTGGATCACCTCAGGATGCTGCCAGCTGCATTTCCATTATGGCGACAAACGGTGGCAAACCTCAAGACTACGAAGGGCTTCATAAGTCAGAGAAAAAAGGGCTGCCAGTCGTTGCTATTAACACAACAGCAGGTACCTCAGCTGAGATTACGATTAACTATGTGATTACAGACGAAGATCGCAAGGTTAAAATGGTGATGGTAGATAAAAATAGCTTGGCAGTGATGTCAGTCAATGACCCTGAGCTTATGTTGTCCAAGCCAGCAGCTCTTACTGCGGCAACAGGTATGGATGCTCTAACTCATGCCATTGAAGCCCTGGTGACACCAGGTGCCTACGGTGTGACTAAGAAGTTGTCCATGGGAGCAATCGAGCTGATCAAGGAATACCTGCCACGTGCAGTTGAGAATGGACAGGACATTGAAGCTCGTGAGGCTATGGTCCATGCTATTTTCCTTGGCGGTATGAGTTTCAATAATGCTGGTCTGGGCTATGTTCACTCTATGGCTCACCAGCTGGGAGCTGTTTATGACTTACCACATGGTGTCTGCTGTGCGATGATTTTGCCAATCATTGAACGTGAAAATGCCAAACGTGTACCAGCAGCCTTCCGTGATGTCGCAAAAGCGTTAGGACTTGATATTGCAGGCAAGTCTGATGAGGAATGTGCAGACTACGCTATCGCCCAAATCGAAGAATTATCAGCAAAAGTCGGCATTCCGAAAAAACTGACCGAGTTGGACATCAAAGAAGAAGACTTCGACTTTGAATACCTGTCCAAGAATGCCTTGATTGACGCCTGTGCACCAGGTAACCCATTCATGCCAACCTTGGAAGAAACCATTGCCTTCTATAAAGAGTTGTTTTAAGAAATAAGCTAGCAGTTTTGGCTGCTAGCTGTTTTTGTGTTTAGAGAGTTCTTCCATGTACCCTGCGGTAATAATTCCAGCTGGCAAGGCTACAATGGCAACCCCTAATAGTGCAGAAATCATTGTAAGAGTTTTTCCGAGGACAGTCCTTGCATAAATATCTCCATATCCTACAGTTGTTAAGGAAATTGTTGCCCAATAAATCGCATCAAAGAAATTCTCAAATGTTTGGGGTTCTAGGTTAAACAAAAGAAGGGCGGAAATAAAAATGTAGCTTATGGCAAGCATACCAACAATGAATAAGGCTTCTCTTTGTTTCTTTAAGACACTGATGATTATTTCAATATTTTTGGAATATCGGAATAGCTTGACAACTCTCAATGCTCGTATCATACGAAATAGCTTTAGTAACTTAAAACTATTATTAAGAAGTGTAACATATGGTAGTAAGCACAGTAAATCTAAGATAGCCCAAAAGGTGAAGGGATAGATCAAAAAACTCTTTGCTTCTTTACCTAAAAGTGAGTCAGCCACTGACCAGCGAAGTATGTAATCTAAAGCAAAGACGAAAAAAGTCAATACTTCAAGTAGTTGCAACAGAGAAGAATGTGACTTTGTCATAAGTGGAATAAGGCTGAGCACTATGACGAAAATCATGAAATAATTATAATAGACTGAGGGGCGAAATCTCCTATCTTGCATTGTCAACATTTTGAATAAATTATTTCGCATAGCTAACCTCCTACATTTGATTATAGCATATGAGTCTATCAGTCAAAAAAGCAGTATATGACAAACCTCCCTAATTTTGCTATAATAGATACAAACCAAGCCGTTTTGACGGCTTTTTTCCATGACATAAACTAAAGGAGACTCCCATGGCAATTATTCAAGAAAAAGGACAATGGACTGGACCCATTATCCTCGACAAAACCTCACTAACTGCTCGAGTTGCTCCTCAGCATTGCTCTATCCTTTTAGTGAGAAAAAGTTGATAATAGTTTATCCAGTTTCGTAATAAAAAATTCATTTACACAAAAATATTTACACTCCCATACAATTGAAATTTATAAGTGAGGCGATGCTTACATCATAGAAGCATAATTAGCATAAAGAAAGGATGACTGCATTGAATGTGATTGTTTCAAAATTTAAAGAAGTGCTTTTTTCTGTTCTTCCAATTACATTATTGGTTTTAGTATTAAATTTTACTGTTTCTCCGATAGACACAACATTAATTTTTCGATTTCTTATTGGTTCTTTTTTCGTGATATTAGGTCTGACCATTTTTTTGATAGGAGTAGACATTGGTATTACTCCGCTTGGAGGGTTAATAGGAACATCACTTGCTAGATCAAACAAGCTATGGATTGTGTTGATCGCAGGATTAATACTTGGTTTTTTTATATCAATAGCGGAGCCGGGTTTAATGGTTCTTGCGAATCAAGTCAATCTAGTGACATCAGGTCAAATATCCGGAATTAGTATACTTATTATTGTGTCAATAGGGTTAGCAATAATGCTATCACTGGGTTTTTTAAGAGTTTTCTACAATGTCCCTTTATATAAAGTGCTTTTTGCTTTATATTTAATCATTTTTGGATTAGCAATTTTTGCGTCACGTGAATTCTTGGCGATATCGTTTGATGCTTCCGGATCAACAACAGGAATACTAGCAGTACCATTTATTTTATCCTTATCAGTGGGTATATCAAAGCTAAAAAAGGATAGTAAGGCATCAGAAAAAGATAGTTTTGGTTTGGTTGCCATCTCGTCAACTGGTGCAATTATGTCCGTATTGCTCTTAGACATATTTTCAAAAACAAATGAATTCTCTGCGGGGCTTGATTCAGGAATTTCTGATTCAAATTCAATCATTAGACCATTTATAGATATAATCCCTAATTACTTAATGGAAAGTTTTATGGCGATATTACCATTATTAGTAATATTATTAGTTTTGCAGAAAATATCTTTTAAACTAAAGAAAAAAGAACTTCGAAAACTACTTACGGGATTTGCATTTGCATTTACAGGTTTGCTTGTATTCCTAATAGGTGTAAATGCAGGTTTTATGGATGTAGGAACAAGCATTGGTAATAATTTGGCTTTATTGGATAATAAAGCTTATATCATAATCATTGGATTTGTTCTTGGAGTTGTAACCATTTTAGCAGAACCAGCTGTTTATGTTTTAACTCACCAGATTGAAGATGTAACAAGCGGTTACGTAAAGAGAAAAGCAGTTCTAATTCCGCTGGCAATTGGAGTTGGTTTTGCCGTTGCTTTATCGGTTATACGTATATTAGTGCCTGGGATACAGTTATGGCATTACTTGCTACCAGGGTACATCATATGTCTGTCAATGATGTTTTTTATACCAAAGCTCTTTGTAGGAATTGCATTTGATGCTGGTGGGGTGGCTACTGGTCCTATGACTGCAACTTTTATTTTGGCATTTATACAAGGGGCAGCACATGCTTTTGAGGGGGCGGATCTAATGGTTGATGGCTTTGGAATGATTGCGATGGTTGCCATGACACCAATTATCACCTTAGAAGCTTTGGGATTGGTGTTTGCTATAAAATCAAAAACAAAAGGAGTTGAAAAAAGGGATGACTAATTATAACAGTATACCGATTTTTGAATTAATATATGTAGTTGTTAACTATGGAATGGGTAGCAGGATATTACACAAGGCAAAAGAACATGGTATTTCTGGTGGGACCATTTTCCTTGGAAAGGGAACTATAAATAATTCCCTGTTAAATTTCTTATCTTTATACGATGAAAGAAAGGAAATAGTCTTATTGGGAACAGATAACCATACTGCAGACCATGCTTTAGTTGAACTAAACAAAGAATTCAAGTTTGAAAAACCAAATCATGGTATTGTCTTTACCACAAGTGCTTGTGAAATTGTAGGATCTAGGTGTTATAAGTCTGAAGAAAACGAAGAAGGAAGAGGTGTTAATAAACTAATGTATCAAAATATTATAACCATTGTTAATAGAGGTAAAGCTGAGGAAGTAATTGAAGCAGCAAAAGCTGTTGGCTCAAAGGGTGGCACAATAATTAATGCAAGAGGCTCGGGGGTACATGAAACGAGTAAATTATTTAATATGGATATAGAACCTGAAAAAGAAATAGTTATTATCCTATCAAAAGAAGATATTACTGAGGCTATTGTAACGTCAATACGAGAAAAACTTGAAATTGATAAGCCAGGTAATGGGATCCTTTTTATTCAAAATATAAACAAAGCTTACGGTATTTATGAGTAATAGATGTTTAAGGAGTGCAGAGATGATAATCGAATTGATATGCTCCTTTATATGAATGCTTAGATAAAGGAGCATTATCTAGGCTTTTAGGAAGAGTTATCTTTTTAAGACGGAGTATGGTTCACCAATCACCTCGCAAAGTTTTCGAGCTATTCTGACACGAATCAATAAAGATTTACGAAAAAACTGTGAGGCTCGGTATGGTTTTAAATGGAACAAAAACGTTGTGCCACATAGCTTCCGTCATATTCACATTTCTGCTTTGAGAAATAATAATGACGTACCATTAAAAGAAATTCAATTAAGAGTTGGACACGTTGAAGTAGAGACAACTAATGGATATACACATCTTGAAGTTGGGACTCAGGAAAAATCAGTTCAAGCAATCACAACTTATTTTAATAAGCTTGATTTTGCCCAATAACTGCCCATTTCTTTTAAAAAATATCAAGTTAGGCTCATAAAAGCCCAAAGTAAAGGAGTTTTAATCCCATGGCAACAATTCAATGGTTTCCGGGCCATATGTCAAAAGCTCGCAGGCAGGTGCAGGAAAACATCAAGCACGTTGATTTTGTGACCATTTTGGTCGATGCCCGCCTGCCCCTATCCAGCCAAAACCCTATGCTGACCAAGATTGTCGGCGACAAGCCCAAGCTCATGATTCTCAACAAGGTCGATTTGGCAGACCCTGTCCGTACGAAAGAATGGCAGAGCTACTTTGAAGGTCAGGGCATTCGTACCCTTGCTATTAACTCAAAAGAACAAGCGACGGTGAAAAAGGTGACCGACGCAGCCAAGAGTCTGATGAAAGACAAGATTGAACGCCTCCGCCAAAGAGGGATTCAAAAAGAAACCCTGCGGACCATGATTATCGGTATTCCAAACGCTGGAAAATCCACTCTCATGAACCGTCTGGCTGGTAAGAAAATCGCCGTTGTCGGCAACAAACCAGGTGTGACCAAGGGACAGCAGTGGCTCAAGTCCAACAAGGATCTTGAAATCCTTGATACACCTGGAATTCTCTGGCCTAAATTTGAAGACCAAGAAGTCGGTCTCAAGTTGGCTCTGACTGGGGCTATCAAGGACCAACTTTTGCCTATGGATGAAGTCACCATTTTTGGTTTGGACTACTTCAAAGCCAACTATCCAGAACGCCTAGAAGAGCGGTTCAAGGGTATGGATTTGGAGCTGGAAACGCCTGAACTCATCATGGACTGGACAAAAAAACTAGGTTTTCGTGATGATTATGACCGTTTCTACAATCTCTTTGTCAAGGACGTTCGGGACGGGCGTTTAGGCACTTATACATTAGACAGGGTGAGTGATGTAGATGGCAACGATTAAGGAAGTGACTGCTCTGCTGGATCAGGTAGATAGTCTGGACAGTCCTGTCTGGGCAGACTTAGCTCAAGATAAGCGAGCAGGGGTCCAGGCTGCCATCAAGAAACGCCGTAAGGAGCTGGAAAAAGAAGCAGCAGAAGATGCCCGCTTAGAAGCTATGCTATGTTACGAAAAGGCCCTTTATGAAAATGGGGTGGAGTTCATCGCTGGTATCGACGAAGTCGGCCGAGGGCCTCTAGCAGGTCCTGTGGTGGCAGCGGCGGTCATCTTGCCCAAGGGCTGTAAAATCCGCTACCTCAACGACTCTAAGAAAATCCCCAAGTCCAAGCATGAAGCCATCTACCAAGAGGTCATGGAGCGAGCGGTGGCAGTTGGAGTAGGCATCAAAGATGCAGCTGTCATCGACCAGGTCAATATCTACGAGGCAACCAAGTTAGCCATGTTGGAAGCTTTGGGGAAATTAAGCCAGAAACCTGACCACCTGCTCATCGATGCCATGACGTTGGATACGCCCATACCGCAAACTTCCATCATCAAAGGAGATGCCAATAGTCTGTCTATCGCAGCAGCTTCAATCGTTGCCAAGGTGACGCGGGACAGGATGATGGCGGACTATGACAAGGAGTTCTCAGGCTACGGCTTCGCCAAGAATGCTGGCTATGGAACGGCAGAGCATTTAGAAGGCTTGAACAAGCTAGGCATCACACCTATTCACCGCAAGACCTTTGAGCCCATTAAGTCAATGGTAACAGGAGGAAAATCGTCGTGACGGTCTTTTTCTGGATTTTTCTAGCTTCCATTGGATTATTTACTCTCATTTATTTCTGGGAGCGACGGTCGATTTTTATCTCTCTTTTTGCCTTGAATATCCTCGTCTGGGCTTTGGCCTGGGTTGTGTCAACTGGTATTTTAGAAAATAACGAAATTTTGCGGTTGTTGGCAATCGCTCTGGCAATGTTATTGGTTCTAGCTTTGTTAAGTGGTCCATTTGTTTTGCTGTTCACGCTTTATCTGAATGGTTTTCAGATTCTGAGGCGAGAGGGGGCGCGTTTTCACAATTTCTTATCACTGGGACTTGCTGTAGGTTTGACCTTCTACCTCTTTATTGCTCCTTTTGTGGTGCAATCCCTGTCTGGTATTAGTTTGTTAAATATGGTGTTTGTTTATGTTGGGTTTCTAGTGTCCTATGCCATTATCATCAGCATGCTCTATACCACGTCTAGCTTTGTCAATTTGGTCAATCTCTTCCCAGGCAAGCTTGATTATGTGGTGGTCTTAGGTGCTGGCTTGATTGGTGACAAGGTAACGCCACTTTTGGCTTCGCGGATTGAAAAAGGCATAGCGATCTACAAGAAACATCCTGGCAGCAAGCTGATCATGTCAGGCGGACAGGGTCCTGATGAACTCTTGGCAGAGGGGCAGGCCATGGCTAATTATGCCATGGAACAGGGTATTCCTTTGGAAGATATTGTGATAGAAAACCAATCAACCAATACCGAGGAAAACTTGAAATTTTCCTATGCCCTGATGAAACCTGGCAGTCGATTTGCCCTTGTAACCAATTACTATCATGTTTTTAGAGCTCTGCTATTGGCCCGAAAACTAAAGATAAAATGTATTGGCTACGGGGCTAGGACCAAGTTTTACTTCAGTTTGAATGCCTTTATCCGTGAGTTTGTCGGCTATTTGGTCATGAGTCGGAAAAAGCACTTTTGGGGGCTTGGGATTGTCACTGTCACTGTTATCTATCTAGTGGCAGTAGGGATTAGTTTAATTGTCAATTAGAGGTGAATTTATGCTAACAGAAAAAGAAAAAATGATTGCGGGTCAGCTCTACCGTGCAGCAGACCCAGAATTGCGACAGATGCGGGATTTGGCTCGTCAGAATATGCGTGCTTTCAACAGTGAACTGGACGGTGAAAAGCGGTCAAACTTGCTGAAGAGTTGGTTTGGGGCAACGGGCGAGCGGCTCTATATGGAGCCTAATTTCTACTGTGACTATGGTAGCAATATCTATGTTGGAGAGGATTTTTACGCTAACTTCAACTGTACCATGCTGGACGTCTGCGAGATTCGGATTGGGAAAAATGCTATGTTAGGCCCAAATGTCCAGTTGCTGACGCCCCTACACCCTTTGGATCCAGTTGAGCGAAATTCTGGTCAAGAGTACGGAGCTCCCATTACCATTGGCGATAATTTTTGGGCTGGTGGCGGAGCCATTATCTTGCCTGACGTAACGCTAGGTGATAATGTCGTTGTCGGAGCGGGCTCGGTGGTGACCAAGTCCTTCGGTGACAATGTTTTGCTGGCTGGAAATCCTGCTAAAATCATCAAACAAATCGAAACACTTACGCCATTAGAAAACCATTAGGACCACATCAAGCATTTTTATAAATATCTAGCAGCTAGGACTTTGTCCTAGCTTTTTTATGGTTTACGAATAATAAAGTGGAGGTATCGCATGAATAATTTTGAATTGTATAAATGGCGAAAAAGTGGTCTTAATAATCATCAATTATTGAATGTTTTGGACTATCAAAATCGGATAGGAAAATCCTTGTCACTACGGGACATAGCAGTCGTTTCTAAGTGCAAACAGCCCCTTTTAGTGATGGAGGCCTACAAAAATCTGGATACGAAGTCATTGCGCGAAGAATTTAATCGCTTCCCCAGTCTTTCCATTCTTGATAAGGACTACCCGCTTGAGTTAAAGAACATCTATAATCCCCCTGCCTTACTCTTTTATCAAGGAGATATCGAACTCTTGAATAAACCCAAGCTAGGAGTGGTCGGGTCACGTAAGTGTAGCGAAATAGGTAGTAAATCTGTGGCTAAAATCATCAAGGAATTGGGCAATCATTTTGTGATTGTTTCAGGTCTTGCCAGAGGAATTGATACAGCAGCCCATGTCGCTAGTCTGAAAAATGGCGGAGCAACGATTGCAGTTATTGGCTGTGGTCTAGATGTCGCTTACCCCAAAGAAAATGCCAAGCTTCAGGATTATATCGGTAAAAATCACCTAATATTAACAGAATACTTTCCAGGAGAACCACCCCTCAAATACCATTTCCCAGAGCGCAATCGTATTATTGCCGGTCTCTCGCAAGGTGTCATTGTGGCAGAAGCCAAGATGAGATCAGGCAGTCTTATCACTTGCGAACGAGCCATGGAAGAGGGAAGAGATGTCTTTGCCATTCCAGGCAACATTTTAGACGGTTGCTCAGATGGCTGTATTCACCTCATTCAAGAAGGCGCAAAATGTATTTCTTCAGGATTTGATGTGCTCATGGAATATCAGCTTAAATAAGCTAATATAGTCAGTTGTGATAAGGAGGAAGGCTGTTTCACGAAAGAGCAAAAAAGGAACTTTTTCCTATAGGAGAAAGTTTTTTATTGACAGTTTATCCAAACTGGGGTATCATGCAATAGATTTAATGAAATGTTGAGGAAAATCTATGGCAACAGCTACTGCTAAAAAAGCAAAAACAACAAAAACCAAAACAAGCGCTACTAAGAAAAATTTGGTGATTGTGGAGTCGCCTGCCAAGGCTAAAACCATTGAAAAATATTTAGGACGAAACTACAAGGTTGTCGCTTCAGTAGGACACATCCGCGATTTGAAAAAATCAAGCATGTCCATTGATTTTGATAATAACTATGAGCCAGAATACATCAACATTCGTGGTAAAGGTGATTTGATTAAGTCGCTTAAGAAAGAGGCAAAGGGTGCCAAACAAGTTTACCTCGCAAGTGACCCGGACCGTGAGGGAGAAGCTATTTCATGGCACTTGGCACACATTTTAGGCCTTGATTTAGCAGATAAAAACCGCGTCGTTTTTAATGAAATCACCAAAGATGCTGTTAAAAATGCCTTTTTAGAGCCACGTCAAATCAATATGGACTTGGTAGATTCTCAACAAGCACGTCGCGTTCTTGACCGAATTGTGGGGTATTCCATTTCGCCACTCCTTTGGAAAAAGGTCAAAAAAGGTTTGTCAGCAGGACGTGTGCAATCTGTTGCCCTAAAACTCATCATTGATCGTGAAAATGAGATCAAGGCTTTCAAACCGGAAGAATACTGGACCATCAATGGGGCTTTCAAAAAAGGTACTAAGAAGTTTGAAGCCTCTTTCTATGGACTTGATGGCAAAAAGATGAAATTATCCACAAATGAGGACGTCAAAGCAGTGCTTTCACGAATCACCACGGATGATTTTCAAGTAGAACAGGTTGAAAAGAAGGAACGCCGCAGAAATGCTCCGCTGCCATATACCACATCCTCTCTGCAACAAGATGCTGCCAATAAAATCAATTTCCGTACCCGTAAAACCATGATGGTTGCTCAGCAATTGTACGAGGGAATCAATCTCGGTTCTGGTCAGCAAGGTTTGATTACCTATATGCGTACGGATTCTACCCGTATCAGCCCTCTGGCTCAAGGGCAAGCAGCAAGCTTTATCAGCGAGCGTTTTGGAGAGAAGTATTCTAAGCATGGTAGCCGTGTGAAAAATAGCACAGGAGCGCAAGACGCCCATGAAGCAATCCGTCCATCAAACATCTACCAAACCCCAGAATCTATAGCTAAGTATCTAGACAAAGATCAGCTCAAGCTCTATACGTTGATTTGGAATCGTTTTGTGGCAAGTCAGATGACACCAGCAGTCTTTGATACTGTCAAGGTCAATCTGACCCAAAACGGTGTCCTCTTTACAGCAAACGGGAGTCAGGTCAAATTTGACGGTTATATGGCAGTCTACAATGACTCTGATAAAAACAAGATGTTACCAGATATGGCTGAAGGAGACATTGTCAAGAAAGTCCTAACCACACCTGAACAACATTTCACACAACCGCCAGCACGTTATTCTGAGGCGACCTTGATTAAAACCTTGGAAGAAAATGGAGTCGGGCGACCATCTACCTATGCACCGACGCTCGATGTTATTCAACGCCGCTACTACGTTAAACTAGCTGCAAAACGCTTTGAGCCGACTGAACTTGGTGAAATTGTCAACTCCCTCATCATCCAATTTTTCCCTGAAATCGTAGATGTGAAATTCACCGCTGAGATGGAAGGTAGACTAGATGAAGTGGAAGTTGGTAAAGAAGAGTGGCAACAAGTCATTGACCAATTCTATCAACCTTTTGCCAAAGAATTGGAAAAGGCGGAGACAGAGATTGAAAAAATTCAAATCAAAGACGAACCCGCCGGCTTTGATTGCGATGTCTGCGGGCATGAGATGGTCATCAAATTAGGCCGTTTCGGGAAATTCTACGCCTGCAGCAACTTCCCTGATTGCCACAATACCAAAGCCATCACAAAAGAGATTGGTGTGCTTTGCCCAACATGTGAACAAGGTCAGCTTATCGAGCGTAAGACCAAGCGAAACCGCATTTTCTATGGCTGTGACCGCTACCCAACCTGTGATTTTACCTCATGGGATTTACCAGTCGGGCGTTTCTGTCCAAAATCTGGCCACTACCTGGTAGAGAAAAAAGTTCGCGGTGGAGGCAAGCAAGTCGCCTGCAGTCATGAAAACTGTGACTACAAAGAAGAAAAAGTTAAATAATCATGACCGCCCGTCAAACGGGTGGTTTATTTGTCACGCACCTTACAGAGCGTGATGAACTAAAAGTCAAATAATAAACGAACTGCTTTCCAGGTAATGAAAGCAGTTCGTTTAGAATAGAGACAAACTATCGTTTTTCTACAAACAATCTGAAAAGCTCCGATAGTTTAAAATATGATTACCGATTTTGCGAGTGATAGCAAGCCTCATCGGATACTTTTCGACCAGGTGAAAGTAGTATTTCCGCTACCAGAAATTTTTGAGACCCTAGGGTTAAAAATCAGGAATGAAGTCGCAACCGTCCGCACCACTTAAGAAAAGTATCAAAAAACTTTTTCTGCAATCTAGGAGCACTACAGTCATCTCAATGAAAGTAGTTCTTTTGGTTTTTGGACATCATCTGATATAATGGTGTGAAATCACTGGTATCAATTGTATAGAAGGAGCCTATATGCTAGATGTCATCACCCCAGAACTTGCCGCCTATCATCAGAAACGATTGGCACAATTTCGCCTAGAAAATACGAAACTCTCCCCTCAGGGTATTGTCTTTGTGGGTGATTCGATTACAGAATTTTTCCCTATAAAAAAATATCTCGGAAGGGATCTCCCTCTCATCAATCGCGGAATCGCAGGAATGGACACCAGCTGGTTGCTATCACACCTTGATGAACAGGTAGTAGCTCTGGAGCCAAGACAGATTATCCTCATGATTGGTGTTAATGATATTGGCATGGGGTTTTCAATCTCTGATATTGTCGAGAGAATGGCGGAGCTACTGGGTCAATTACGGATGACTTGTTTTGGGGCAGAGATACTATTGCTCTCAGTCCTTCCTGTCAATGAGGCGCAAGCTTATGCCAAAACCGTTAAAATCAGAAGCAATGCCCTTATCACAGAGCTTAATAAAAGTCTTAAAGGTCTGTCAGGCATTGAATTTATCAATCTCTATCCTGAATTTTTAGATGAAACTGGACAGCTAGCAGTCCCCTACACGACTGATGGCCTTCACCTGACCCCCAAAGCCTATGAAAAATTAGCTCACCTACTTACCCCTTATTTAGAGAATATGGTATAATCGTTCTATGAATTTTGAAAAGAAACACATTTACTATGTCGTAACCACCTTTGTCCTATGTTATGTGATTCATTCCTATTGGGAATCTGGATCAGGTATTTTAAAGACCATTTGGAGTGCCAATCAGCCATTTCTGATAGGTGCAGCCATCGCTTACGTGGTCAATATTGTCATGTCAGCCTATGAAAGACTCTTTGCTCTTATTTGGTCTCATGAGCCGTCTAAAGGGATGAGAAGAGGCTTATCGATGGTTTTAGCCTATCTGACCTTTATTTTTGTCATCCTTTGGCTTTTCTCTATCGTCCTCCCAGATTTGATTGCTTCCATCAAAACCCTGCTAAACTTTGACACAGCAATTATCTACCAATGGATTAGCGACTTATATGATAATAAATATGTCGCTAGGGTATTAGAATACCTGGGACAGGAGTCTGATTTAGCGACGCGTATCAGTCAGTACAGCCAACAAATCCTCCAGCAAGTCCTATCAGTCTTGACAGGTGTCTTGACTTCTGTGACTTCCATAGCCTCGACGGTTCTCAATGTCTTTGTCAGCTTGATTTTCTCTCTATATGTTTTGGGCAATAAAGAACAACTAGGACGTCAAGCTGGTCTACTAGTTGATACCTATTTAGGAAAATACAGCAAAAGCGTTCATTATGTCGCTGGTGTCCTTGATAAACGTTTCCATGGATTTTTTGTCAGTCAGACCTTAGAAGCTATGATTTTAGGGAGTCTGACAGCTATTGGGATGAATATTTTCAACTTCCCATATGCAGCAACGGTAGGTGTTTTGATTGCCTTTACAGCGATCATTCCAGTTGTAGGAGCTTATATCGGAACGATGATCGGTTTTATCCTGATTGCCACGCATTCCATCACACAAGCTCTCTGGTTTGTAGTCTTCTTAGTGCTTTTGCAGCAATTTGAGGGAAATCTTATTTACCCACGAGTGGTTGGAGGCTCCATTGGCTTACCAGGTATGTGGGTTTTGATGGCGATTACCATAGGTGGTGCTCTAGGAGGCATTCTAGGCATGTTGATGGCAGTACCACTAGCCGCCACTTTCTATCAGCTGATCAAAGATCACGTGGCTAAAAAGCAAGCCAATAACTAAAAAATCATTGAGATGAGCAATCTCAATGATTTTTTTCATGCAGGCTTTGATGTTTCAGGTAGACTTCGCTAACCTTGGCAAATTTCTTCAACTTTTTCAAATCTTCCGGATGACTAACAAAGGTAAGAACAACACCAGCCTTCCCCATACGTCCAGTCCGTCCAGAACGGTGAGTATAAGTGTCGCGGTCACGAGCCACTTCGAAATTGATGATGACTTCCAAATCCTCAATGTCAATCCCGCGAGCAACCAAATCAGTCCCCAAAAGTAAAGAAATCTCATGATGTTTAAATCTTTCGAGAATGATTTTTCGGAACTTGACATTGACATCACTAGCTAGCGAAACCGCAGAACTACCAGCAAATTGTAGCCGCTCTTCAGCCGCCCCCAAGTCAGATAAGCTGTTAAAAAAGACCAATCCGCGGAAATCAGGGATGTTAGAGAATTTTCGCAAGAGCTCAAGTCGATCACGCTTATCAACCTGGATGTAATAGTGCTTGATCGCATCAAGCTTTTGATGAGACAAGTCAATGACTTGTGTGTCCTCGGCAAGAGCAGAAGCATCCACTTTGTTAGTAGCAGAGATATAAACCATCTGATGGTCACGCGGCACATAGGAAGTGATGCTCTTAACAAACTGATATTGAGAATCGCTGAGCAACTCATCAAATTCGTCCAAAATAATGGTGTTTACGGACATCATTTTGATTTTTTTTAGCTTTATCAACTCAAAAATCCGTCCAGGTGTACCGATGAGGATTTCAGGCCCTTTTTTCAACCGTTCGATTTGGCGTTTTTGGCTAGATCCTGATAAGAAAAGCTGAGCCGTCAACTGGAGCGGTTCTGCCCACTCTTTTGTGACCTCAAAAATTTGACCTGCTAATTCAGTATTAGGAGCTAAAATCAGCAGTTGCTGCGCTTTCTTTGGAGTTAGAGATAGCAGTGCAGGTAAGAGATAAGCCAGGGTTTTTCCAGTTCCAGTTGGGCTGATGCCAAGCACATGTTTCCCTGAAACAATCGGTTCAAATACCTGTTCCTGGATTGGTGTAAAGGAATCAAAACCGAGATTCTTCAATTGTTCTAGCCAAATATCTGGCAATTTTTTGATCATAACTACATCCTTTTTAGAGTCTTCTTTTCCATTATAGCATGATTTATGGTAAAATATCATGAATAAGATTTTTGAGGAGAGGGGCTTACACTTTATTATGCGTCATAAACCTATCGTTATCGGAGTGACTGGAGGTTCTGGTGGTGGAAAGACAAGCGTGTCTCAGGCAATTCTGGCCAATTTTCCAAATGCAAAGATTGCCATGATTGAGCATGATTCTTACTATAAAGACCAAAGTCACCTGACCTTTGAAGAAAGGGTAAAGACCAACTACGACCATCCTTTAGCTTTTGACACAGACTTTATGATTGTGCAGCTTAAAGAGTTGATTGCTGGCCGTCCAGTTGATATTCCCATCTATGACTATACGCAACACACGCGAAGCGATAAAACTTATCGCCAAGAACCGCAGGATGTTTTTATCATCGAAGGGATTTTGGTTATGGAAGATGAACGCTTGCGCGATCTTATGGACATCAAGTTATTTGTAGACACTGATGACGATATTCGCATTATCCGCCGCATCAAGCGTGACATGTTAGAGCGCGGACGAAGCCTTGACTCTATCATTGAGCAGTACACCAGTGTCGTTAAGCCTATGTACCACCAATTCATCGAGCCAACCAAACGCTATGCAGATATTGTCATCCCAGAAGGTGTTAGCAACACCGTTGCCATCGATGTCATCACCACAAAGATTGCTAGCATTCTAGGTGAGTAGCCACTCGTGACGTCCTCCTTTCATCAGTAAAGGAGGATTTTTTTAAAAAAATAGAAAAAATCTCTTGACAGTTTTTTAGAGGCATGATAAAATAGCTAAGGTTTGAAAAAACTGACCTAAGACAGTAGGGGAGCTGGACTCATAAAGATCCTACCGAGGCACAAAACGATTATGGATATAAACGTATTTGTACTTTCGTGTCTAGGTTTAGGTGCGATTTTTTTGTGCCTAGCCCAAAATAAAAACGGAGGTAAATAACATGTCAGAAGCTATTATTGCTAAAAAAGCGGAATTAGTAGACGCAGTTGCCGAGCAAATGAAAGCAGCTACATCTATCGTCGTAGTTGACGCTCGTGGTTTGACTGTTGAGCAAGATACTGTTCTTCGTCGTAACTTGCGTGGTGAGAGCATTGAGTACAAAGTAATCAAAAACTCAATCTTGCGTCGTGCGGCTGAAAAAGCTGGTCTTGAAGGACTTGTTGAGTTGTTTGTAGGACCATCAGCTGTTGCATTTTCAAACGAAGATGCAGTAGCACCAGCAAAAGTTATCTACGATTTTGCGAAAACTGCAGAAGCTCTTGAAATCAAAGGTGGTGCCATCGAAGGTAAGGTTTCTACAAAAGCAGAAATCGAAGCCCTTGCGACATTGCCAAACCGCGAAGGAATGCTTTCTATGCTCCTTTCTGTACTTCAAGCGCCTGTACGCAACGTTGCATACGCTGTCAAAGCGGTTGCAGAAAAAGAAGACGCAGCTTAATGCGTCAGCCTGTAGCGGCTTAATGCTACAAACATTTTATTAAAACCTAATTTGGAGGAAATCACAATGGCATTGAACATTGAAAACATTATTGCTGAAATTAAAGAAGCTACAATCCTTGAGCTTAACGATCTTGTAAAAGCTATCGAAGAAGAATTTGGTGTAACTGCAGCTGCTCCTGTAGCTGTAGCTGCTGCTGGCGCTGCTGATGCAGGTGCTGCTAAAGATTCATTCGACGTTGAATTGACATCTGCTGGCGACAAAAAAGTTGGCGTTATCAAAGTTGTACGTGAAATCACTGGTCTTGGCCTTAAAGAAGCTAAAGAGCTTGTTGACGGTGCACCAGCTATGGTTAAAGAAGGCGTTGCAACTGCAGAAGCAGAAGACATCAAAGCTAAATTGGAAGAAGCTGGAGCTTCAGTTACTCTTAAATAAGAGTCACATCATAATTAGATTGCGGAATCCCTATTTACCAGTCTTTGAGAGCGATAAGCGATTGATAGAAACTGATAAATTGATTTGGTTTCCTGCCAAAAATCCTGCCAAAAATTCTTTGGCAGGATTTTTGTTTTAATAAATTTTCGGGGGTAGACATTAAATTGTCTACCCCTTTTTTTGCGTTTTGGAGGTAATCATGCAAAAGAAGGAAAAATCATCACGCCAAATCGTGATGTGCCATCTCGTGGCTATTTTAGGAGTTGATATTGAGAAAGCAACTCATCTGGTTGATGAATTGGAACAAGTAGGTTTAATCCGATTTGATGAATTCGGAAATGTTGGACTTTTAGTCTTGGAGGGATAATCATGAAACGTATTACCGCTAATCAGTATCAGACATCAGAGCGTTATTATAAACTCCCAAAAGTCTTGTTTGAGAGTGAACGTTATAAGGATATGAAGCTGGAGGTTAAGGTAGCCTACGCGGTTTTAAAAGATCGGTTGGAGTTGTCTTTGAGTAAAGGTTGGATTGATGAGGATGGGGCTATTTATTTGATTTATTCCAATTCAAATCTGATGGCACTATTAGGCTGTTCAAAGTCAAAATTACTTTCAATCAAAAAAAACTTACGTGACTATGGCTTAATTGATGAAGTCCAACAGTCCTCTAGTGAAAGAGGTCGAATGGCAAATAAAATTTACTTGGGGGAATTAGAACATGATAATACCCCAGTCTTACATACAGACGGGGCTAGTGTTAAAAAAACACTAGGGGGGTCTCAAAGAAAGACGGGGCCGGTCTTAAATTCAGCCCCTAGTGAGACTGAAAGAAGTGAGACTAAATGTAGTGAAACTAAAGGGAGTGATTTCCTTATTGAGGATGAGGAGGAGAGACAGCTGGTAGATGAGAAACAAGAAGAAAACTTTACTGCAAAAGTCGATGGCGTGACCAAGTACGATCGAGACTATATTTGGGGTTTGGTTCATGACCAGTTAAGACAGACAGGTCTATCTCAGTCAGCTAGTGACTATGCCATGATTTATTTTAGTGACCGTTATCAGTATGCTTTGGAACATATGCGATTTGCTCGGTCAGCGGAAGTAATAGCTGAATACGTATTTAATGGTGTGCTATCAGAGTGGACCAAGCAACTGAGACGACAAGAAGTAAAGGGAGGTGAATAAGGTGATTTTGTGGATACTAGGCGGAATCTATCTGATTTCTATCATCATTTTGATTGTTGAAATCATTCGTGCACCAGAAATGGATGATCATATATAAGCAAGAGTTTTACATGTGTAAGGCTCTTTTTTAGTTGGAAAGAGAGGAAAAATGAAATTTTTAGATTTATTTGCTGGAATAGGCGGTTTTAGGCTAGGGATGGAATCACAAGGTCATAAATGCCTGGGCTTTTGTGAAATTGATAAATTCGCCAGAACATCTTATAAAGCTATGTTTAACACAGAAGGGGAAATAGAATACCATGACATTAAAGAGGTCACAGACCATGACTTTAGACAATTTAGAGGGCAAGTGGACATCATCTGCGGGGGATTTCCTTGCCAAGCATTTTCACTCGCAGGCAGACGATTGGGATTTGAAGATACTCGAGGGACTCTCTTTTTTGAGATTGCTCGAGCGGCCAAACAAATCCAACCACGTTTTCTATTTTTGGAAAACGTCAAAGGCCTACTCAATCACGACGAGGGACGGACGTTCGCCACAATCCTCTCCACGTTGGATGAATTGGGGTATGATGTCGAATGGCAGGTGCTTAACAGTAAGGACTTCCAAGTCCCGCAAAACAGAGAGCGGGTCTTTATTATCGGACATTCTAGAAGATACCGTTCCAGATTCATATTTCCTCTCAGAAGAGAAAACAGCCCAGCTCATCTTGAAAGGCTAGGAAATATCAATCCCTCTAAACGTGGTTTGAATGGTGAAGTCTATCTGACGAATGGACTTGCTCCTACACTAACAAGAGGTAAAGGAGAGGGGGCAAAAATCGCCATTCCAGTTTTAACACCAGATAGACTAGAAAAACGCCAACATGGTCGTCGATTTAAGGACAATCAAGACCCTATGTTTACTTTGACCAGTCAAGACAGACACGGAGTTGTTGTCGCAGGAAATCTGCCGACTAGCTTTGACCAAACTGGAAGAGTATTTGACATTGCTGGCTTGTCACCGACTTTGACCACCATGCAAGGTGGAGATAAGGTGCCAAAAATTTTGCTGAGGGAGGAGCTGCCATTTCTGAAAATCAAGGAAGCCACAAAAACAGGGTACGCAAAGGCAACTCTTGGAGACTCTGTTAATCTGGCTTATCCAGACTCAACCAAACGTAGGGGACGTGTGGGAAAGGGAATATCCAATACTCTGACGACTTCAGACAATATGGGAGTGGTGGTTGCTGCTCTGGAATATCGACAGGATAAGTGGTATGAAGTCACAGGCATTGTCTTAGAGGGAAAACTTTATCGCCTGAGAATAAGACGACTGACACCAAGAGAGTGTTTCAGACTTCAAGGCTTTCCTGATTGGGCTTATGAAAGAGCAGAAAGTGTTTCCAGTAAGAGCCAGCTATACAAACAGGCCGGCAATAGCGTGACTGTCACAGTTATTGAAGCCATTGCCAGAGAATTTAGAAGAACGGAAGAGGAAGAAAAACATGAACTTACTACATAAGAAAAGTATCCTAGATTGTACTGAATTAGAAGAACGTATTCACCAAGCTGAAACCAATCAGCTATTACAAAAGATACTGTCGCTCCCCAATTTTGATTGTGACTTTGAGGTGACTTTTGAAGATGATTACCACAAAGAGATGAATGATCCCCTATTCTACGAATCCAATCTTCATCGGATTTCGGATTTTTTGGAAACTAGGGATATTAAAAATGGTGTAGATACACTATTGACGAAAGACAATCACCTGGCCTTTCGTGCCTTTGGTGAAAATTATTCTGCTAGGGGAAAGGAGGGCATTTTAACGACTCTAGTGACGGTCAAGTGCTTTGGTGAAGGACGGATGCCCATTGATATGAGTCGCTATTTCTCAACTCCTGAACCAACAGTTGAAAATAACCTAACCCTATAAGGAGGTGCCTATGCTTGAGGTATATCTAGGAAATAATGCCAATACAAATCAAGATTTACTAACCATTTTGACGACCTATGGAGTGGCTTATCGTTGTACAAAAGCATGTGATGTAAACCGTGAAATCTTACTGTCACTCTTCGCCAAAACCACGGATTGTTTTGAGTTGCTGTCGCCACGATTTCTTCGCTTTAAGCGTCAATATTCGATAAGTTTGAATGAGATGATTCAGCTCGTTCTCCAAAAGCCAGACCAAAACCTTCGTCTGCCTCTCATTGTCTGTCAGAATCACGTCTATCCAGCTATTGGATTAGACGAAGTGCGTACTTTTCTTCCCAGACAGGTAAAAGAAGAACTGTTTCAAGCCAGCTTGATGAAACAAGTGACAGGGTAGGTGTGAAGATGAATGAACGATTTTGGGACAATTTAGAAATCATTCTGTCAGAAAAAGACCTCACTTGGGCAGAACTAGCTCGCAAAGTATTCAACGGTCAATATGTTTATCCAAGTGAGTTTAATCGCCTCTATCAAAAATTGCGACATTACAAATCCAATCGTCTGATGCCACAAACAAGATGGGTTGAGCGTATTGTTCTAGTCTTAGAAATTGATTATGAAGATTTATTTAAGAGTTGACAATGATAAGGATAGTGGTGTTTTATCTAGCCATACAGCTTAATGGACTTCTGGTGAGTTTATACCTACAAGAGTATATGACGATAGAGGGTGTAGTCTTGCTACAATTGGTCCTATTAAGTGTGACTTGCCTAGAGATTGCCCGTCATAAAACTCTTCAAGCAAAAAAAATAACCTTAAGCAATCGTCTAAGATGGTTGCTTCTTGGCTTTGTGACTATGGTTGCTTTGGCAGTCTTCATCAGTTTCCTATTTTCAGTTCAGGCTAGGAATCAAGCAGTATTGGTACAAGTAGGAAAGCAGGTTCCTCATCTTATCTTTTTATTGTTTCTGGTCAATGCAAGTCTCCTTGAAGAGATTGTTTATAGGCAACTGCTGTGGGAAAAATTGACATTCCCTCTTCTACAAATAGGCGTGACCAGTTTTCTCTTTGTTCTAGCCCATGGACCCAATCAGATAGGGAGTTGGCTCATGTATAGCTGTCTTGGCTTGACCTTGGCTGTTGTTCGATTGAAAACTGATTGTATGACGGCAATCGCCTTACATTTACTTTGGAATAGTTTGGCTTATGTCGTAACTTTCTTGTGATACCAAAATCAAGAGTGCTTCCGTATTATGGAAGCACCTTATGTTTGATAGGGAATCGAAAAAAGAGGAGGTCACCATGTCATCTGAACAACAAGAACGTCAAGCGATGCAATACGTGGAAAGAAGTAGTTTATTGACAGTCAGAACCCTCTTAAAGCTCTTAGAATGGTCGGCTAGGCAAGCCTTAGCTCAAGATTCAGCTTATAAAATTGGGGTTCAAAAACTGGAAGAACTCCTTCAAAGCCCTTACGCAATTGAAGCGATAGATGTTAGTAAAGACATACTGGATAAGCCAATCGATGTGGAGAAATTTAAGGAGTTGATGGAGTCAGAAAAACTGCCAATCGCAATTAGTTGGCAAAAAGACTATCTCTACTTTTATGCCAAGGATAAGACCTTGCTCGATCATCACTTGGATGAATTGTTGAAGAAACTGGTGTCTAACCCTGAGAAGCTAGAAGGTCTAACCTTTGATAAAACCTTGGACCAAGAGATAGAACTGGCCAAAGAGAAAATTAGAGTAACAGAACCTTCGGCAGTCAAAACCAAGGAGGTGACCTTGTAATGTATTCCAGGCAAAAAGCATTTGTCTTTGGACTCTTGGGGCTCGCCTTTGGTTATTTCTGCCATCGTCTAACCCTGCTCTATGATAGTTTAACCAATGCCCCACCTATGGAACGTATTGCCTACCTCTTAGGAGAGGGGTTAAATCAGGTTTTCAAACCTTTATGGCTATTTTCCTTTACTCAAAAATCTCTTCTTGCCTTTATCCTTGGGGTTCTAACGATGACGCTAGTCTATCTTTATGTATCGACAGGACAGAAGGTCTATCGAGAAGGGGAAGAATACGGTTCTGCACGATTTGGAAACAGTAAGGAAAAGCGGAACTTTTACAGTAAGAATCCTTTCAATGACACGATTTTGGCTCGTGATGTTCGTCTAACCTTGTTGGAAAAGAAGAAACCCCAGTTTGACCGAAATAAAAATTTGATTGTCATTGGGGGTTCTGGGGCAGGCAAGACCTTTCGATTTGTTAAACCCAACCTTATCCAACTTAATTGTTCCAATATTGTCGTAGATCCTAAAGACCATTTGGCTGAGAAGACAGGTAAACTCTTTTTAGAAAACGGTTATCAGGTCAAGGTTTTAGACTTGGTTAATATGACCAATTCAGACGGTTTTAATCCCTTTCGTTATGTAGAAACTGAGAATGATTTGAACCGCATGTTAACGGTCTATTTTAACAATACCCGTGGGTCTGGTTCTCGCAGTGATCCATTTTGGGACGAGGCTTCCATGACATTGGTGAGAGCTATTGCCTCTTATTTGGTGGATTTTTACAATCCTCCAGGAAGTTCCAAGCAAGAGCAGGAAGCAAGACGTAAGCGTGGCCGTTATCCAGCCTTTTCTGAGATTGGGAAACTCATCAAACTCTTATCAAAGGGAGATAATCAGGACAAAAGTGTTCTTGAAGTCCTGTTTGAAGATTACGCTAAAAAATACGGTCATGAGAACTTTACCATGAGAAACTGGGCGGATTTTCAGAACTACAAAGACAAGACCTTGGATTCGGTCATTGCTGTGACGACCGCTAAGTTCGCCCTTTTTAATATTCAATCGGTGATTGATTTGACGCAAAGAGACACTATGGATTTGAAAACGTGGGGCACTCAAAAGACCATGGTATATCTTGTTATTCCAGATAATGATACGACCTTTCGTTTTCTATCTGCATTATTTTTCTCTACGGTTTTCTCCACTTTGACCAGACAGGCTGATGTTGACTTTAAAGGGCAACTGCCTATTCATGTTAGAAGCTATCTGGATGAGTTTGCGAATGTCGGAGAAATCCCAGACTTCGCTGAACAAACCTCAACAGTCCGCTCTAGGAATATGAGTCTAGTTCCAATCTTGCAAAATATTGCTCAACTCCAAGGACTTTATAAGGAAAAAGAGGCTTGGAAAACTATACTGGGGAACTGTGACAGCCTCCTCTATTTGGGTGGAAATGATGAGGAAACCTTCAAATTTATGAGTAGTCTTCTAGGCAAACAAACCGTTGATGTCAGAAGCACCAGTCGTTCTTTTGGGCAGACTGGTTCAAGTTCGACCTCTCACCAGAAAATTGCCCGTGACTTGATGACGGCTGATGAAGTCGGGAATATGAAACGAGATGAGTGTCTTGTACGCATTGCAGGGGTTCCTGTTTTTCGAACCAAGAAATATTTTCCACTCAAACATAAGAATTGGAAATGGCTTGCGGATAAGGAAACCGATGAACGATGGTGGCACTATCACATCAATCCCCTAACTGCTGAGGAAGAGGTAGATTTGTCAGGCCATAAAATAAGGGATTTAAGCACAGAAACGACACTACATTAATAGAAATGAGGAATTATATGAATCAAAAACTAACAGGCTTTGTTTACGGAGTGGACGCCAGCTCCATGTTCTCCCAAGCCATGTCTCTATTACAAAAAGGCTTAATTGCAGTAGGAGCCTTTCTTGTTGTCATGGGAATTATCAACCTTTCAACCAATATTAAAGATGGTGGACCAGGTGTCCGAAATGCTATTCTAGAAATTGTTGGTGGGGTCATGGTGGGAGCCGCTGGTGCTTTTGTGACACAGATTACCATTTAGGGGAGGACAGCACATGACATGATAATGAATTTTACGTCACCTTTTGTATTTCTAGCCTCTGAAAAAGTATCTAGCGATAGCCTTTTTGAAGGGTTTCAAGTGGATTTAGAATCAACCGCCAACTTGGTTAAGTCACTAGCGGACTTTAATCCGACGGTGTGGTCTTACATGACAGCCATTACCAAGGGGATTATGCAGCCCTTGGGAGTAGCTATTCTTGCGGTTGTTCTCGTACTCGAATTTTCAAAAATGGCCAAGAAAATCGCAAACTCAGGTGGTGCAATGACCTTTGAAGCCATAGCACCTATGATTGTCAGCTACATCATGGTCGCGGTCGTGATTACCAATACGACGGTTATTGTGGAAGCTATTATTGCCATTGCCTCTTATGTTATTGAACAAGTGGCAAGTCTTGTCACGAATGGTGGTGCTAATTATGATACCATTTCAGGCATTAAGGGATCTGGAATTGTAGGAAAAATGATTATTGGCTTTTTTGCGATTCTCATTTGGTTGGTACGAATGGCCAGCATCATGGTTGTCAATATCTTGATTACCATTCGTTTTATCCAACTCTATCTGATGATACCCTTTGCCCCTGTTACCATTCCGACCTTTCTTAGTGATGACTGGAGAAGTGTTGGGATTGGTTACCTTAAAAACATCATGGTCTATGCCGTTCAAGGTATTTTGATTTTTCTAATTGTATCTCTTGTTCCCTTGTTTGAATCGGCTGGAAAGATTGCCGTATCAAATGGAGCTGGAGTGATGGAATCACTCGCCATTATGTTTGGTGGCTTGGTACAGGCCATCTTGTTAATCATTGCCTTAGTTGGCAGTCAACGAACCGCCCGAAGTATTTTGGGGATTTAGGAGGAAGGGAGTCATTATCTCGCTTCCTCTTTTTATAGCTTACTTAGATTGGAGAACATTTATGAACACACGTGTCTTTAAGGACATCTCAAAGGTTCAACACAGGGCATGGTTAGGATTTACAACTAGACAGGTTATTTTTGTATTTCCAGCCGTCGCCATAACCATTTTGGTATTGGGCTTGAACCTATTTTACTGGCAATTTGGGGATTGGTTTGTCTATGGTTTTGTTTTTAGCTTTACCATTCCACTCATGTTATTTGGGGTCTATCGCCCCAACGATTTACCATTTGAAACCTACCTCAAGTACCGTTTTCATTATGAACTAACAGTACCAGATCGTACATTTACTGGAAGAAAAGGAGACCAACGTGAAAAAATTAAAACACTCAATGAAACCAAAGACCTCTTCTAATGACAAAAATCAAAAGACGAAAATACAGAAGCAGGAGTTCAGACCTTCTACCGTAAATACGTTAGCCTATCAAGGGCTTTTTCAGAATGGCCTTATGCAGGTCAGTCCAAGCTATTTCTCACAAACCTATCTTTTAGGAGATGTTAATTATCAAACAGTTGGCTTAGATGATAAGGGAGCTATTGTTGAGAAATATTCCGATTTAATCAATTCACTGGATGATAAGACCAATTTCCAACTGACTATTTTCAATCAAAAAGTTAATTTGGAAAAATTCCGTAAGAGTATTCTCTATCCCTTGCAGGAAGATGGGTTTGATGCTTATCGTGATGAATTGAATCGCATGATGGATGCCAACTTAGAGGCGGGTGAGAACAACTTTTCAGCCGTCAAGTTTCTTTCATTTGGCAAGAGCGACCAAACACCAAAACTAGCTTTTCGTTCTCTGTCACAGATTGGGGAATATTTCAAGAGTGGCTTTTCAGAGATTGATGTATCTCTTGGTCTGCTCGGTGGAGAGGAGCGAGTGAATGTCCTTGCGGATATGTTACGAGGTGAAAATCATTCACCGTTCTCTTACAAGGATTTGACCCTCTCAGGTCAATCCACCAAACACTTTATTGCCCCAACCTACCTTTCCTTTAAACACAAGAATCATATTGAATTGGATGATCGATTATTACAGATTGTCTATGTTCGTGATTATGGTATGGAGCTAGGGGATAAATTTATTCGAGACTTGATGCAGTCAGATTTGGAAGTGATGATTAGTCTACATGCTAAAGGCTCTACCAAGTCTGAAACCATGACCAAGCTACGAACCAAGAAGACCTTGATGGAATCACAAAAGATTGGGGAACAACAAAAGATGGCTCGGACTGGAATATATTTGGAGAAGGTCGGCCATGTTCTTGAGAACAACATCGATGAAGCTGAGGCTCTTCTTCAAACCATGACCCAAACAGGAGATAAACTGTTTGACACCGTATTTCTAATTGGCGTGCTTGCGGATACTGAAGACCAACTCAAACAATCTCTTGATATTATCAAGCAAGTTGCAGGGTCTAATGATATGATTATTGATAATTTGACCTATATGCAAGAAGCTGCCTTTAATAGTCTCTTGCCATTTGGGAAGAACTATCTCGAAGGTATTTCTCGGTCTCTATTGACTTCAAACATTGCCGTGAATGCCCCTTGGACTTCCGTAGATATTCAGGACAAGGGTGGGAAATTTTATGGCATCAATCAAATCTCAAGTAATATCATCAGTATTGACCGTGGCAAGTTAAATACTCCGTCAGGTTTGATTTTAGGGACTTCTGGAGCTGGCAAAGGGATGGCGACAAAACATGAAATCATCTCAACTAAGCTCAAGGAAGCAGATAGTGATACTGAAATTATTATTGTTGACCCAGAAAATGAGTACAGTATTATCGGTCAAGCCTTTGGTGGGGAGAGTATTGATATTGCCCCAGATTCTACCACCTTCTTAAATGTCTTAGATCTATCTGATGAGAATATGGATGAGGATCCGGTTAAGGTCAAGTCCGAATTTCTCTTGTCTTGGATTGGAAAGCTCTTGGACCGTAAAATGGATGGTCGTGAAAAGTCCTTGATTGACCGTGTGACAAGACTCACTTATAAGCATTTTGACACACCGTCCTTGGTCGAATGGGTCTTTGTCTTAGCTCAACAACCTGAACAGGAAGCTAAGGACTTGGCACTGGATATGGAACTCTATGTGGAAGGGTCGCTGGACATATTTTCACATCGGACCAATATTAAAACAGACAGTCATTTCCTGATTTACAATGTCAAAAAGTTAGGCGATGAATTAAAACAAATTGCCCTCATGGTTATCTTTGACCAAATTTGGAATCGGGTGGTCAAAAACCAAAAGCTAGGGAAGAAGACCTGGATTTACTTTGATGAAATGCAGCTACTCTTATTGGACAAGTATGCCTCTGATTTCTTCTTTAAACTCTGGAGTCGTGTCCGTAAGTATGGGGCGATACCGACAGGCATTACTCAGAATGTAGAAACGCTTCTTTTGGATGCCAACGGCAGACGCATTATTGCCAATAGCGAGTTTATGATTCTTTTGAAACAGGCTAAGAGCGATCGCGAAGAACTGGTGCATATGCTTGGGCTTTCTAAAGAGCTGGAGAAGTACTTAGTCAATCCTGAAAAAGGGGCTGGCCTAATCAAGGCCGGTTCCACCGTTGTCCCATTCAAGAATAAGATTCCACAACACACCATGCTCTTTGACATCATGAGTACGGACCCTGAAAAAATGAGGACATGAGATGAAAGAGGATAAAAAGCTAGTCAAACAGGCTAGGCAAAACTTTCGAAGCAACTTAAAATCAGCCCGTATGCATTATCGGAAAGAAGTTAGGACCTTAAGACAGACTGTTCCTAAAAAAGGACGATTTCGAAAACCAGCCCAAAATTCTCTGTTTCAAGATAAGAAAATAGAGTTAAAAGAAAATCTACTCAGTAGCCAAAAGGAAGCAGAAGAGAAGTTCCTAAAAGAAATTACCTATGTGTCTCCTAGACTGTTGAAGGTAAAGGAAATCAAGAACTATCGACTTCCTCAAGCTCAAGAGCGTTTGCGGACCGCAAGAAAACATCTGTCAGAAGTGAAACTAAGTGAGAAGCAAAAGGCAGTTAATCCCAAGTTTACTTTCCAAAAAGAAAATCCTTCCCTGAAGTCTAGTTTTCAGTTTCACCAAGAAAAATCATTTGATCGACTAAGTGCAGAAAAAGACGTAAGTTCTGCCAAGCGTGAGGTTAAACAACTCAAGAAAGTCCAAAAGACTAAGAAAAACTCTACCAAAGTCAAAGCTGGATTAGGCTTAGCTGCATCTGAATCCCTTGACCTGATAGCACAGGAGGATGATTTAGATGGTCTAAGAATCATGAAGGATACTAGTTTGAAAGCCAGACGCTATGGAAGGTTTACCTTTCAAGCAGGTAAGGTGGCAGTAAAAAGTGGACAGACTGGTGTGCGGTTTACCAAAACAAAATTTTCTCATGGAAAGGAACGATTCCAGAACTTCAAAAAGGGAAAAGGATTCACACGCCAGAAACCTCTTAAACCAAGAAGACGCTACCAAACCTTTTTAAAGCTTGCCAGAAAACAAAGTGTCGCAGGTTTCAAAGGAATCGTCCAAGCCATTAAGGGAAGTATGACTTTCTTTTCTGTCCTTGCGGGAAATCCTTTGACTTGGATTGTCTCAGGCATTCTCTTGATACTCCTTTTGATGATGAGCTTTTTCATGAGTGTTTCAGGAAGCAGTGTCATTCAACAAGATGAGATGGAATTGACCAAGGCCTATACCCACATGACGTGGGAAGATGCGGAGCATACGAGAACTAACGAAAAAGGGATTACCTATTACACCAAGATTGATGAGGTCATGGTTTACATGAATCATCAATACCAAGACTACAAGCTTGACGATGTCATGGAAACAGGTGGTGCGACCTACAAAGCATTTCTCAGTCAAGTCTGGACGGACTTAAATGGTGGTGATTCTATTAAATCCATGTCTGACTTGTATAAAGAACCTGCTTACAAGCTGTCTGATGAGGACCAGGAAGAGTTAAAGGAGTTGACAGAAGGAGGCAACTATCTAGCCCTTCAAGAATTGGGCAATCCCTTTCAGGGACAGACTGACGAGGATAGCTTAAGCATGACCTACCGATATGGGTATGAGGTCATTGATGAGAAACCAACGCTACATCACCATATCATCTTAGAAGCAAAAGAAGGTCAAGTCATTGTAGCTCCGATGGATGGCAAGGTATCTCTTGATGGAGAGAACGTTGTTTTGACATCTGGTAAGGGAGTGAATAAGACTAAACTAACTTTGTTTGGCATTCATTCAGGCCGTGTGAGTGAACATCAACAAGTCTTGGCAGGAGATATTATTGGTCAGACCAAAGACGGAACGGGTCTCAAAGTCACCTATCAAAAGGTTGATGATGACACGGATAAGTTGGTCTATGTCAATCCAGCTTTCTACTTTCCAAAAGTGATTCAGGTTCAGACCACCATTCTTCCAACTATCGGTCAGTTTGGCGGCGATGAGTTCGAGAGAGCCAAGGCAATTTATGACTATCTTAAAAGCAAAGGTGCGACCAATCAAGCTATTGCAGCCATTTTAGGAAATTGGTCGGTAGAATCCTCCATTAATCCAAAACGAGCTGAAGGCGACTATTTATCTCCACCTGTTGGTGCGACAGATAGTTCGTGGGATGATGAGGGCTGGCTCTCACTTAATGGTCCAACTATATACAATGGACGTTACCCAAATATTCTCAAACGTGGTTTAGGCTTAGGCCAATGGACAGATACCGCGGATGGGTCACGCAGACATACTTTATTGTTGGAATATGCCAAAGGAAAACATCAAAAGTGGTATGACTTAGGCTTACAACTGGATTTCATGTTGCATGGGGATAGTCCTTATTACACCAATTGGTTAAAGGACTTCTTCAAAAATACAGGTAGTCCAGCTAGTCTTGCCCAACTCTTTCTCATTTACTGGGAAGGAAATAGTGGTGATAAGCTACTTGAACGTCAGACAAGAGCAAGTGAGTGGTATTACCAAATTGAAAAAGGCTTTAGTCAACCCAACGGTGGGACAGCACAAAGTGATCCAAAAGCACTTGAAGCTGTACGAGGAGACCTTTTTGAAAACTCTGTTCCAGGAGGTGGTGACGGTATGGGGTATGCTTACGGCCAATGTACTTGGGGAGTCGCAGCCCGTATTAACCAACTGGGTCTAAAACTCAAAGGTAAAAATGGTGAGAAGATTCCAATTATCAGTACCATGGGCAATGGCCAAGATTGGGTACGAACAGCCGCAAGTCTAGGTGGAGAGACAGGGACAAGTCCACAAGAAGGAGCTATCCTTTCCTTTGCGGGAGGAGGACATGGCACACCAACAGAATACGGACATGTGGCTTTTGTGGAGAAAGTCTACCCAGATGGTTCATTTCTTATCTCAGAAACCAACTATAATGGCAATCCAAACTATACCTTCCGTAAATTATCTGGAGTGGATAGTAGCTTGAGTTTTGCTTATACGACGAAATAAAAAAGGATATGCTAACAAAATGAATAAATGTTAGCATATCCTTTTCGTTTAATGTCACGATTACCTAGTTTGACAGTTAAAAGTTTTAATCAGAGTCAGTAGAAATAATAATTGTAATAAGACTAATCATCTCATCAAGCACATTTGCAAGTGAAATCCCTTTTGTATAGCTATATTTTTTTGAATAATTTTGCCATTGTTTATTCTGAATAGGATCAGATTTGAACCTCTCGAGTAGTTCAATAATCTTTACAAAATCGAGTTCTGTTTCGCGATATGAAAATGTTCTCTGACAGGCATTTCTCAACTGAATGAAGTCAATGTCTTCTTTCTTCAGTTTTGAAAGAATATAAACATCGTAAAAATCTTTGCTTCTACTGTTCAAGAAGTTACGTGAATAGATGGTTTGAAGTTTTTCAGCTAGAATTGTTTCAATTGTATAAGCAATGATTGGAAAATTGTCTTCATCAAAAATAGCTTTATAGTCGTATGTTATCGGCTGAGGAGTTACAACATCACCTGTCGCAATATCCAAATGGATAACTTGTTTAATATTCTCAAGTTGGCACAAAATGGTTGCACGATAGCCACCATAGTCATCACTTTCTTTTATAGCTGTGATAGATTGAATTGTGAAAGAAATACCTTTTTCAGAATCTGCTAAAACTTCTTCAAGTTGCTGTTTAACAGTTTCTTCTGAGAGTGTTATTTGATGGAATAAAAAGTCAATATCAACAGTGCTACGAGATTCAACTCCGATAACATTTGACAGTAGGAATCCTCCTTTGAATATATAGTGATTTGAATAGGTACTCTGACTTAATTTTTTCAAAATCACTTCAAGAAAGTAATAGGTCATCACGGAATTAAAGGTTAATCCAGTATTCTTTGATATTTTATGACAGAGTGCTGTTAGCTTAGCTTTATTCATACTAGGACCTCCAGAGTTTGTTTGACCTTGTCCAAAGTGTTCATTTTTGTCGCATATTCATAGAGTTTTGTAAGATTTTTTTTAGAATAGTTTCCGTAATGTTGAAGTGTTTTGACAAAAAGCTCAGTATCTATTTTTTCTCGATGAATCACAAAATCACAGATAATACGTTCTAAATCATACACACTTACCTCGTTTCCCATAGGGGTTTTTACAAGTGTAATTCCCAGTTCGCTATATTCCTTAGAAACGGAATGAATGTTCAGATTTGCTGGAGGAGTATTAAAACGGTAGCCTCTAGGAATGGTTACGTCAAAATATTGAGGAATTTCATCTGTAAATTGTTGCAGGTAAAGCGCTGAGATATAAGAGAAAATAGCCTTGGGATAACGGTACTGAAAGAAGTAGTATTCGTCGTAGTCTCCATTCTGGGTTAGGAAAATTCCTTTTTCGACGCGGTATAGAATCCCTTCTTTTTCTAGTCTTGTCAAATATATTGTTGGAATCTTTAGAGCTTTACAATCTTTATAGGTGATAATGCCATTGTGGTTTTC
The DNA here is from genome assembly GCF_000423745.1 of Streptococcus plurextorum DSM 22810. GTDB lineage: Bacteria > Bacillota > Bacilli > Lactobacillales > Streptococcaceae > Streptococcus > Streptococcus plurextorum. The sequence continues at coordinate 57,996 of NZ_AUIO01000002.1, read as the reverse complement.
TATAAATTCAAGTAGAATCTCTTTTTTTGACATACTTACTCCTTCCAATGTTGCTTTTATACTACAATTTTACAATATTTGTAGTGCAAAAGCAACATTTTCTTTTACATTAATGTATTGTGATAACAAAATCAAGCCTTCTTTTTTATGATGGTATTGAACTTGGGCTACGAGCTGTACAAAAAAGAGAGTTTCTCATAGAACGGAAAGTTCTTCGTTAAAACTCCTATTTTTGTCGTGCTCGCTTAACGCCCTCGTATCTAATAAAGAGTGACAGTTTGTTGCTACATAAAAAAGAAAAGAAGGACTATTTATGACCAAAACATGTAATCATCACTTTCTTGTCAATCAGGAAAAAGGCGAGAAACACGTCTTTCGCAAGAGTAAAAAATATCGTACTTTATGTTCCGTTGCCCTTGGAACCATGGTGACGGCTGTTGTTGCTTGGGGAGGAACGGTTGCACATGCTGATGAAGTTACAACTTCAGTTGACTCCACCATTCAACGAACGGAGAATCCAGCCACGAATTTACCAGAAGCACAACCAACCCCTGTTTCTGAACAAACTGAAAGTTTAGGGTCAACTGGGCAATCTAACGGTGCAATTGCAGTCACCGTACCGCATGATACGGTAACACAAGCAGTTGAAGAGGCAAAGGCTGAAGGTGTTTCTACGGTTGAAGATAGTCCAATGGACTTAGGGAATACAAGATCTGTGTCAGAGACCAGCCAACAAATTTCAAAAGCAGAAGCAGATGCCCAAAACCAAGTTGTGGCTATCAATGAAGTTACTGAAACCTACAAAGCTGACAAAGCGATATACGAATCGAATAAAGCCCGCATTGAACAAGAAAATATGGAGCTGTCACAGGCCTACGAAGGGGTCAACCAAACTGGTAAAGAGACAAATGCTTGGGTTGATACTAAAGTCAATGACCTAAAAACTCGGTATGCAGATGCTGATGTGACAGTAAAAGAACAAGTAGTTTCATCAGGAAATGGGACATCTGTACTTGACTATACAAAATATGGCAAGGCTGTTGAAACCATTCAATCAACTAACGAACAAGCTGTAGCGGATTATCTAACAAAGAAAACCAAGGCAGATGATATTGTTGCGAAAAACCAAGCCATTCAAAAAGAAAACGAAGCTGGACTTGCTAAGGCAAAGGCAGATAATGAAGCCATTGAAAGGCGTAATCAGGTAGGTCAAGCAGCTGTTGATGCTGAAAACCGTACAGGTCAAGCCGCAGTAGATCAAGCAAATCAGGAGAAACAACAATTAGTTTCAAATCGTGCAGCCGAGATTGAAGCTATTACTAAACGAAATCAAGATAAAGAAGCCACAGCCAGAAAAGAGAATGAAGCGATTGATGCCTACAATGCCAAAGAATTGGAACGCTATCAACGTGACTTGGCCGAGATTTCGAAAGGTGAAGAAGGTTATATTTCTGAAGCCCTTGCTCAAGCCCTCAATCTCAATAACGGTGAACCCCAAGCACAACATGGGGCCATTACCCGAAATCCTGATCAGATTATTTCAACTGGCGATGCTATGCTGGGTGGCTACTCAAGAATTTTGGATTCAACAGGATTCTTTGTCTATGACAGCTTCAAAACAGGTGAGACTCTTAGTTTTAACTATCAAAATCTTCAAAATGCACGATTTGATGGTAAAAAGATTAATCGAGTGACTTACGATATTACCAACCTTGTATCACCAGCTGGAACCGATGCCGTGAAATTGGTTGTGCCAAATGATCCTACCGAAGGCTTCATTGCCTATCGAAATGACGGAAACGGTGATTGGCGAACAGACAAGATGGAGTTTCGTGTAGTTGCCAAGTATTTCTTGGAAGACGGTTCACAAGTTACCTTCTCCAAAGAAAAGCCTGGAGTCTTCACACATTCTTCCCTCAATCATAATGACATTGGTCTAGAATATGTCAAGGATTCATCTGGGAAATTTGTGCCGATTAATGGCTCAACCGTTCAAGTGACTAATGAAGGTCTAGCACGTTCTTTGGGTTCCAACCGTGCAAGTGATTTGAATTTACCTGAGGAATGGGATACCACATCAAGTCGTTATGCTTATAAAGGAGCTATTGTCTCAATAGTTACATCAGGCAATACCTACACAGTAACCTTTGGGCAAGGCGATATGCCACAGAATGTTGGCTTGTCTTACTGGTTTGCTTTAAATACCCTACCAGTGGCACGTACAGTAACACCATATAGTCCCAAACCTCATGTAACGGTGGAACTTGAACCCATTCCAGAACCTATTACGGTAACACCAGATATCTATATTCCAAAAACTTTTACACCAGAAAAGCCTGTGACCTTCACGCCAAAGCCTTTGGATGAAGTAGTGCAGCCTAATCTGACCTTGACTAAGGTAACCTTACCTGTCAGACCTATTCCAAAAGAACTTCCAACGCCACCACAAGTACCAACTGTCCATTATCATGCGTACCGTTTGACGACAACTCCAGAGATTATGAAAGAAGTGGTCAATAGTGACCAAGCTAATCTTCATGAGAAAACTGTCGCAAAAGATTCAACGGTGATTTATCCCTTAACAGTTGATGCCTTATCGCCCAATCGTGCCCAAACGACTAGTCTCATTTTTGAGGACTACTTGCCTGCTGGTTACCTATTTGATAAGGAAACAACACAAAAAGAGAATGGAAACTATGTCCTTAGCTTTGATGAGACTAAGAATTTTGTGACCTTGACCGCAAAGGAAAACTTGTTGCAGGAGGTAAATAAAGATTTAACCAAGGTTTATCAACTGACCGCTCCAAAACTCTATGGTTCTGTTCAAAATGATGGGGCAACCTATTCCAATAGTTACAAACTCCTTTTGAACAAGGGTACAACCAATGCTTACACAGTCACTTCAAATGTTGTAACGGTTCGTACACCAGGTGATGGGGAGACAACCACACTCATTACACCAGATAAAAACAATGAAAATGCGGATGGTGTCCTCATTAATGACATGGTCGTAGCCCTTGGCACAACCAACCACTACCGATTGATTTGGGATTTGGACCAGTATAAGGGAGATCGTTCTGCTAAAGAGACAATTGCACGAGGCTTCTTCTTTGTGGACGATTACCCAGAGGAAGTGCTCGATGTGGTGGAAAATGGCACGGCTATAACAACCCTTGATGGTCAGAAGGTATCAGGAATAACGGTTAAAAACTATGCTTCACTAAATGAAGCCCCTAAAGACCTTCAAGATAAATTAGCTCGTGCTAAGATTACACCGACAGGTGCCTTTCAAGTCTTTTTGCCGGATGACAACCAAGCCTTTTATGACCAGTATGTTCAAACAGGAACTTCTTTAGCTCTTTTGACCAAAATGACGGTGAAAGATAGTCTCTATGGTCAAACTAAGATCTATACAAACAAGGCTTATCAAGTTGATTTTGGAAATGGCTATGAAACCAAGGAAGTGACCAACACCCTTGTTTCTCCAGAACCCAAGAAACAGAACCTCAATAAAGACAAAGTGGACATCAATGGGAAGCCCATGTTAGTGGGAAGTCAAAATCACTATACTCTCTCATGGGACTTGGACCAATACCGAGGGATTAAAGCAGACAACTCTCAGATTGCACAAGGTTTTTACTTTGTGGATGATTATCCAGAAGAAGCTTTATTGCCGGATGAAGCAGCTATTCAGTTTGTCACATCTGATGGCAAAACAGTTTCAGGAATCACGGTGAAGTCTTATTCTCAATTAACTGAAGCTCCTAAAACGCTACAAGCAGCCCTTTCGAAACAAAAAATTCAGCCTAAAGGAGCTTTCCAAGTTTTCATGCCTGAGGACCCACAAGTCTTTTTTGAATCTTATGTGACCAAGGGGGAGAATATTACCATTGTCACTCCGATGATGGTTTTGGAAACCATGCTTAATTCAGGGAAGTCTTATGAAAACGTGGCTTATCAGGTGGACTTTGGGCAAGCCTATGAAACCAACACGGTGACCAATTTTGTCCCTAAAGTAACTCCACATAAGTCTAATACCAATCAAGAAGGTATTTCAATTGATGGAAAGACTGTTCTTCCGAATACGGTCAATTATTACAAAATTGTCTTGGATTACAATCAATACAAGGACATGGTCGTGACGGATGATGTTCTTGCCAAGGGATTTTACATGGTAGACGATTACCCAGAAGAAGCCCTTACCCTAAATCCTGATGGCATTCAAGTTTTGGATAAGGATGGCAATCGTGTATCTGGTATCTCTGTCAGCACCTACGCTAGTTTGTCAGAAGCTCCGAAAGTCGTCCAAGATGCCATGGCTAAACGTCAGTTTACACCTAAAGGAGCCATTCAGGTCCTTAGTAGCGATGATCCCAAAACCTTTTATGAGACCTATGTGAAGACTGGTCAAACCTTAGTTGTCACGCTTCCGATGACTGTTAAAAATGAGTTGACCAAAACAGGTGGTCAGTATGAAAATACAGCCTATCAGATTGATTTTGGCTTGGCCTATGTCACGGAAACAGTGGTCAATAATGTTCCCAAACTAGACCCACAAAAAGATGTGGTGATTGACTTGTCTCATAAAGATGAGAGCCTTGACGGGAAAGAAGTGGCCTTGCATCAAACCTTTAACTATCGCTTGGTTGGAGCATTGATTCCAAGCAATCGTGCGACTGATTTATTTGAATATGGCTTTGAAGATAACTATGATGAAAAGCATGATGAGTATAATGGTGTTTATCGCAGCTATCTGATGACGGATGTCACCCTCAAAGACGGTTCTGTCTTAAAAGAAGGAACGGAAGTCACGAAATATACCTTGCAACAGGTAGATACAGAAAATGGCCTAGTGTCAATTTCATTTGATAAATCCTTCTTAGAGACTATCTCTGATGATTCAGCTTTTCAGGCAGATGTTTACCTGCAGATGAAACGGATTGCGACTGGTCAGGTGGAGAATACCTATCTCCATACAGTGAATGGCTATGTCATCAGCTCAAATACAGTTGTAACACATACACCTCAACCTGAAGAACCAAGTCCAAATCAACCCACACCACCTCAACCACCAATTGAGACTATAGAACCACCTGTTCCAGCTAGCGTTTTGCCAAATACAGGGGAACAGGAATCCCTTTTGGGCTTGATTGGAGCTGGTATTCTACTTGGTACGGCTTATGGACTGAAGAAAAAGGAGGAGAAGTAGATGAATCCAAAAACTATTTATGAAAAGGATTCAGACCAAGATGGTTTGACAGATGCTCAGGAACTGGCTTTCGGAACCAATCCGCAGTCTGTTGATACAGATGGTGATGGTCAGCTGATTTAGAAGAGCTACAATCTGGACATTCACCACTAGTCCCACAAAAGGAGTTGTGTGATGACTTGGAACTTTGACACCATGAAAGAGGCTTTATCTGAAATGGAGAAGTCCGATTACCAAGAGTTTATCAAAGCCTTTCTCTCTTTGGAATTAAGTATTTCTGATAGAACAATCCTCAATCAGGTTTATCAAGATTATATGGACGAAGATGACCTGTCCTTGATTAGTGATGAGCTACGAGTTAAAGTGGATAGTTATCAGGATGAAGTACAGGCAGATATGACTGACATTCTGGAAAAGTTGTACCGAACAGGGGAAGGCTCTAGTTTTATTATGGATTTAATGTCCTCAAATAGTCTCTCAGACACCTTGGAACAGTATGAGGTTTTGGATAGTGACGATTATTCACCACTTAGCCTTGAAATCTTACAGGCCATGATTCAACAGGACTTGGCTATTTCCAGTCAGGATTATTTTGGAGATTTGGTTCACCTTGCCTTGCAAAAAGATTTACTAGACCAGAAAAGTCATTTTTTACAACACTATGTGGCAACTGTAATGGAAGGTATTCTACAAGAAAGTGACCAACGAGCCTTGGTCCTAGATTAACACAAAGGGCTGAGAAACACTCTCAGCCTTTTTGAAATGGGAGGGAAAAATGAATCAAGAAGTCTTACTACAAATGATGAGAGCCACCATTCCTCGTGATAGAGCCCTGCTTGAGGCATTTTTATATTACCAAGCAGAGCATTTTGATGAGGAGTGGGAAAGTCTTATTCGTCAGTTTTTAACCAATAGGAAAGAAATTAAGAAATCTGTTCAGGTACTTCACTTTGAGACAGATGTTTCAGCTTTTGTCCAGGCTAGTCCTTATGATACTGCTCATGATCTATTGACCTATACACAAGTTTTCGGCCAAAGTGGTCTTCAAAAACTCGACAAATTATCGCCGTCTGAAAAAAACTTGGTGATAGAAGTGGCCTTGTTCAATCTTGCCACTCGTTTTCAATTATTAGACTCAAATGGACACTACCAAACTATTTCACCAGATTCTCTATTACAAAATAGTAGGGGAGCTAATTTGGTCAATGTTTATCGTGTGGCTAATAATTTAGCAGATCGGATTAGCCGAGATATTGAACAGTTTCTCTTGACTTACGAGCCAGAGCTTGAAACAGGAGTTGATGAAATAGTTCTAGAAAATGAAGAAACTGTTGATGAGCACAAAGTGAGTAGTAATCAAGCAATATCATTTAGAGAAGACGGCTCTCTCATCATTGCTAGTTTGGATGTAGATTTGTCTCAACTAGATGTTCAAACAGGAAAAACCAGTCATCTGCCAGCTTATGAAGAGTTGTCATTACAATGTAAATTTGAGATTCTAACATATTTTGACCATATTCGAAATGAACGTTCCAAAGTCGCAAGTTTTAGACGAGGTGATTTTGATACTGAGATGGAAATGACACCAGTCTTTGACGGCGAGGAGTTACTTACCTATCTAGAAGCTGATGGCAGTCCCTATGAGTTGAAAAGAACATTGACTATAATCGAAGAAAAGGAATTAGAAAAAATTGGACAAGCCATTAGGATAGAAAATCAAGAAAAATTGACTCAGCTAGGGATTGAGCTATCTCAGTTTGACCCAGACCGAGTCGGTATTTTATTGGATGCGGCAGGTCGTTATCGTTTAAAAAATGCGGACCTTGCTTTACTAGGTGGTTATCCCAAAGCCTCGGTAACTCAACTAGCCCTTGCGACAGAACTACTCCAAATGGGGCTAAGTCATGAAAAGGTTGAATTTTTCTTTGGTAGCCAGCTTTCCCTTGAAGAGTTGCGACAAGTTGCTTACGCCTTTTTACACCAAGAACTCAGCAGAGAAGATGCGGAGTATTTTGAAAAAGATAAGGGCAACCAGCCAGATTTGACCTTTAGAAATTGGAAGAGCAAGCTAGAGAAAGCTGAGGGAAAAGAAGTAGTTGATGAAGAATTCGCGGAAAATCCACTGGTTCAGAGAGTATTTGACACTTATCCTCTGGGGTCATTGGTTTCCTATAAGGGACAGGACTTTGAGGTCATGTCGGTCAGCGATGCTCGATTGAACGGTTTGATTCGGATTGAGTTAGTTAATGATTTTTCGGATATCATTGAACAAAATCCAGTTCTTTATGTGAGGACCTGGGAAGAAGTCAGTCAGGCACTTCATCAGCCAAAGGCAGAACCACAAACAGAGTTAGCAGAAGCGGACCAAGAATTAAACCTATTCTCATTTCTGGAAGAGGAGCCAGTTCAGAGTATTGGACTATTGGAACCAGATGATTCAGAAAATGGTCATAACGATACTGATCTTGAAGAAACAGATAATCAAATTCCTGAAGAGGAAGTCGTCGAAACAATTCCAGAGATTCCAGTAACGGACTTTTATTTTCCAGAAGATTTGACGGACTTTTATCCTAAGACTGCTAGAGATAAGGTTGAGACAAACATCGCGGCAATTCGGTTGGTAAAAAATTTGGAAGTGGAGTACCGCAATGCTTTACCAAGTGAACAAGAACTCCTTGCCAAGTATGTAGGCTGGGGTGGACTAGCCAATGAATTTTTTGATGACTATAATCCAAAATTTTCTAAGGAACGAGAAGAACTGAAAAGCATAGTCACAGATAAAGAGTATTCGGATATGAAACAGTCCTCTCTGACAGCCTATTACACAGACCCAGCCCTGATCCGTCAGATGTGGGATAAGTTGGAAAGAGATGGCTTTACAGGTGGCAAAATCCTAGATCCTTCCATGGGAACAGGGAATTTTTTTGCAGCAATGCCCAAACACTTAAGAGAAAAGAGTGAGTTATATGGTGTAGAGTTAGACACCATCACAGGAGCTATAGCCAAACACCTTCATCCCAATAGTCACATTGAAATTAAGGGCTTTGAGACGGTAGCTTTTAACGACAATAGTTTTGATTTGGTGATTTCAAATGTGCCGTTTGCCAATATACGAATTGCGGATAACAGGTACGATAAGCCTTACATGATTCATGACTACTTTGTCAAAAAGTCACTTGATTTGGTCCATGATGGTGGACAAGTAGCGATTATCTCTTCCACAGGAACTATGGATAAGCGAACAGAAAATATTTTACAAGATATTCGTGAGACAACTGAATTTCTTGGTGGGGTTCGACTGCCTGATTCTGCCTTTAAGGCCATTGCGGGAACGAGTGTCACAACGGATATGTTATTCTTCCAGAAACACCTGAACAAGGAATATGTGGCAGACGACTCAGCCTTTTCAGGTTCCATTCGCTATGACAAGGATAGTCGCATTTGGCTCAATCTTTACTTTGATGGAGAATACAATAGCCAAGTGCTAGGAACCTACGAGGTCAGGAATTTTAACGGAGGAACACTTTCTGTTAAGGGGACTAGTGATGACTTGATTGCAAGTGTTGAAGCAGCTCTACATCAAGTAAAAGCCCCAAGAGAGATTGATAGAAATGAGGTCATCATTAATCCAGATGTGTTGATCAAACAAGTCATTGATACCTCCATTCCAGCTGAAATGAGGGAGAATCTGGGTCAGTACAGTTTTGGTTACCAGGGTTCTACAGTTTACTATCGAGATAATAAAGGCATTCGAGTCGGAACCAAGACGGAAGAAATCAGTTACTATGTCGATGAAGAGGGCAACTTCAAAGCATGGGACACCAAACATTCTCAAAAGCAGATTGATCGCTTTAATGCCTTAGAAGTGACTGATAACACTGCTCTGGATGTCTATGTGACAGATGATGCAGCCAAACGTGGTCAGTTTAAGGGATATTATAAAAAGACAGTTTTCTATGAAGCTCCTTTGTCTGATAAAGAAGTGGCACGAATCAAAGGAATGGTCGATATTCGCAATGCTTACCAAGAAGTCATTGCCATTCAACGCTATTATGACTATGATAAGAAGACCTTTAACCACTTGTTAGGTAAACTCAATCGTAGCTATGATAGCTTTGTCAAACGCTATGGGTATTTGAATAGTGCTGTGAACCGCAATCTTTTTGATAGTGATGACAAGTATTCGCTTCTTGCTAGTTTGGAAGATGAAAGTCCGGTTCCAAGTGGAAACTCCGTTATCTACACCAAGTCCCTTGCTTTTGAAAAGGCTCTGGTGCGTCCTAAAAAAGAGGTTAAAAAGGTACATACTGCCCTTGATGCCTTAAATTCGAGCTTGGCTGATGGTCGAGGTGTTGATTTCGATTATATGATGTCTATCTATCAGGTTGAATCGAAGATGAACTTGATTGAGGAGTTAGGTGACCTCATTATGCCTGATCCTGAGAAGTATTTGAATGGGGAGCTGACCTATGTTTCTCGTCAAGACTTTCTGTCAGGTGATGTTGTTAGCAAGTTAGAAGTGGTGGACCTATTTGTCAAACAAGACAATCAGGACTTTGCCTGGTCACATTATTCAGGGCTACTAGAAACGGTCAAACCAGCCCGCATTACCTTGGCAGACATTGATTATCGAATCGGTTCACGCTGGATTCCCTTGTCTGTTTACGGAAAATTTGCCCAAGAAACCTTTATGGGGAAAGCCTATGAATTGTCAGACCTAGAAGTAACAACAGTCCTTGAAGTCAGTCCCATTGACGGGGTTATCACTTACCAATCTAAGTTTGCCTACACCTATTCCAACGCAACGGATAGGAGTTTAGGTGTCCCTGCTTCACGCTATGATAGTGGTCGAAAAATCTTTGAGAATCTCCTGAATTCCAATCAACCAACCATCACAAAACAAGTTGTCGAAGGGGATAAGAAAAAGAATGTGACGGATGTGGAGAAGACAACAGTCCTGCGTGCCAAGGAAACACACCTACAGGAACTCTTTCAAGATTTTGTAGCAAGGTATCCAGAAGTTCAACAGATGATTGAAGACACCTATAATAGGCTTTACAATCGTTCAGTATCAAAGACCTATGACGGTAGTCATTTAACCATTGATGGACTTGCTCAGAATATTTCATTACGTCCTCACCAAAAGAATGCCATTCAACGAATTGTCGAGGAAAAACGTGCTCTACTAGCCCACGAGGTAGGGTCTGGAAAAACCTTGACCATGCTTGGAGCTGGTTTCAAATTGAAAGAATTGGGGATGGTACATAAACCACTTTATGTGGTGCCGTCTAGTCTGACTGCACAGTTTGGTCAAGAAATCATGAAATTTTTCCCAACCAAGAAAGTCTATGTGACCACTAAGAAAGACTTTGCCAAAGCCAAACGCAAGCAGTTTGTGTCTCGGATTATTACAGGGGACTATGATGCCATTGTCATTGGGGATTCCCAGTTTGAGAAAATACCGATGAGTCGTGAAAAACAGGTCGCCTATATCAATGACAAACTCGAGCAACTCCGAGAAATCAAGCTAGGAAGTGACAGTGATTATACGGTGAAAGAAGCGGAACGTTCAATTAAGGGATTGGAACACCAGTTGGAAGAACTCCAAAAACTGGAGCGGGATACCTTTATCGAATTTGAAAACCTTGGCATTGATTTTCTCTTTGTGGATGAGGCTCATCACTTTAAGAATATCCGTCCAATCACTGGACTTGGGAATGTAGCTGGCATTACCAACACAACTTCAAAAAAGAACGTGGATATGGAAATGAAAGTGAGACAGGTTCAGGCAGAGCATGGCGATAGAAATGTTGTTTTTGCGACAGGAACGCCAGTCTCAAACTCCATCAGTGAACTTTTCACCATGATGAATTACATTCAACCTGATGTTTTAGAGCGATACCAGGTCTCTAATTTTGATTCATGGGTTGGGGCTTTTGGGAATATCGAAAACTCCATGGAACTAGCACCGACAGGTGATAAGTACCAACCTAAGAAACGGTTCAAGAAATTTGTCAACTTGCCTGAACTCATGCGAATCTATAAGGAAACTGCCGATATTCAGACCTCAGACATGCTTGATTTACCTGTACCTGAAGCTAAAATTATTGCGGTGGAAAGCGAGTTGACGCAAGCTCAGAAATACTATTTAGAAGAGCTGGTAGAGCGTTCGGACGCTATCAAGTCAGGTAGTGTTGATCCAAGTAGAGATAACATGCTTAAAATCACAGGAGAAGCCAGAAAACTAGCCATTGATATGCGGTTGATTGACCCTGCTTATACCTTAGCGGACAATCAGAAAGTCCTTCAAGTGGTCGATAATGTCGATCGGATTTACCGTGATGGAGCTGGAGACAAAGCCACTCAGATGATTTTCTCTGATATTGGAACCCCTAAAAGTAAGGAAGAAGGGTTTGATGTCTACAACGAACTGAAAGCTTTGCTGGTTGATCGAGGGATTCCAAAAGAAGAAATTGCCTTTGTGCATGATGCCAATACCGATGAGAAGAAAAACTCTCTCTCACGAAAGGTCAATAGTGGGGAAGTACGGATTCTCATGGCTTCGACTGAAAAAGGTGGAACGGGTCTAAACGTGCAATCACGCATGAAAGCTGTCCACCACTTAGATGTTCCCTGGCGTCCTTCTGATGTAGGACGGATTTTGCGGACATTCAAAATAAAAAAGAATGTGGAGGTAACAGACAATGGCAAAGACAATTTTTGAGGAAATGGGCGGCAAATACGAAAGGCAAGGCGATTATTTAATACCGTGCTTAACTGTACCCGCCGAAGAAGAACAGCCGATAGGCATCTGGGGACAGCGGCATTTGGATTATCTGAAGCATCACTGCAAAGTTACATACACCAATCTTCTTACAAGCGGCAGACTTAACGCTTACCTTGCCGACATTGACAGACAGGCACAGGAACGCTTTGAAAGGCTCATAGAGGGTATGAAACAGGCACAGGGCATAACGGAACAGCTAAAGGCAGAAAACGCCTTAGAATGGACAGGATGCCTCAATAACATAAGGGCTTGTGCGAGGGAGATTGTGGAAAAGGAAATTATTTTTGCATAAACAGATGATTAGTGGCAGGGGGAAATCCTGCCGCTTTTTCTGCTTTAGTTTGTCAGCTTGACAAATAAAGGGTTAAGGAATATAATTAGATTCAGTATTATACAAGGAGTTAATAAATATGCGGCAAGGTATTCTTAAATAAACTGTCAATTTGATAGTGGGAACAAAAAGTAGCAGTCCCGTTTCACTTTTAATATGGGGCTTAGTTTTTTGTACCCAGTTTAAGAATACTTTTATCATGTAATTTTATATGCCCGAAAACATATAAGTGTTTTGGGGCTATTGGAGTTATTTACCCAGTGATAGGAGTATTTATCACTGGGTATTTTTATGCCCTTTTTTGGGTGTTGATAGGAGGAAAATCACATGAAAATAATTAACTTAGGCATTCTGGCTCACGTTGACGCAGGAAAGACAACATTAACGGAGAGTTTATTGTATACCAGTGGTGCAATTGCAGAACCAGGGAGCGTAGATAAAGGCACAACAAGGACAGATACAATGAATTTGGAGCGTCAAAGGGGAATCACTATCCAGACAGCAGTGACATCTTTTCAGTGGGAGGATGTAAAAGTCAACATTATAGATACGCCAGGCCATATGGATTTTTTGGCGGAGGTGTACCGCTCTTTGGCTGTTTTAGATGGGGCCATCTTGGTGATCTCCGCTAAAGATGGCGTGCAGGCCCAGACCCGTATTCTGTTCCATGCCCTGCGGAAAATGAACATTCCCACCGTTATCTTTATCAACAAGATCGACCAGGCTGGCGTTGATTTGCAGAGCGTGGTTCAGTCTGTTCGGGATAAGCTCTCCGCCGATATTATCATCAAGCAGACGGTGTCGCTGTCCCCGGAAATAGTCCTGGAGGAAAATACCGACATAGAAGCATGGGATGCGGTCATCGAAAATAACGATAAATTATTGGAAAAGTATATCGCAGGAGAACCAATCAGCCGGGAAAAACTTGTGCGGGAGGAACAGCGGCGGGTTCAAGACGCCTCCCTGTTCCCGGTCTATTATGGCAGCGCCAAAAAGGGCCTTGGCATTCAACCGTTGATGGATGCGGTGACAGGGCTGTTCCAACCGATTGGGGAACAGGGGAGCGCCGCCCTATGCGGCAGCGTTTTCAAGGTGGAGTATACAGATTGCGGCCAGCGGCGTGTCTATCTACGGCTATACAGCGGAACGCTGCGCCTGCGGGATACGGTGGCCCTGGCCGGGAGAGAAAAGCTGAAAATCACAGAGATGCGTATTCCATCCAAAGGGGAAATTGTTCGGACAGACACCGCTTATCCGGGAGAAATTGTTATTTTAGCTGATGATACTTTGAAACTGAACGACATTCTAGGAAATGAAAAACTCCTGCCTCATAAAACACGGATTGATAATCCCATGCCATTACTTCGGACAACGGTAGAGCCGCAAAAGCCGGAGCAAAGGGAAGCCCTGTTAAATGCCCTCGCAGAGATTGCTGATACAGACCCTCTTTTGCATTTTGACATTGATACTGTTACACATGAGATTATGTTATCTTTTTTGGGAAAAGTACAGTTAGAAGTTATTTGTTCGCTATTAGAAGAAAAATATCATGTGGGCGTGGCTATGAAAGAGCCTTCGGTTATTTATCTGGAAAGACCGCTTAGAAAAGCAGAATATACCATCCACATAGAAGTCCCGCCAAATCCTTTCTGGGCTTCTGTCGGGTTGTCCATAGAGCCGCTCCCTATTGGAAGCGGAGTGCAGTATGAAAGCAGAGTTTCACTTGGATATTTAAATCAATCGTTCCAAAATGCGGTTATGGAGGGGGTTCTTTATGGCTGCGAGCAGGGGCTGTATGGATGGAAAGTGACAGACTGTAAAATCTGTTTTGAATATGGATTGTATTATAGTCCTGTAAGTACCCCCGCAGACTTTCGGCTGCTTTCCCCTATCGTATTGGAGCAGGCTTTAAAAAAAGCAGGGACAGAACTATTAGAGCCATATCTCCACTTTGAAATTTATGCACCGCAGGAATATCTCTCACGGGCGTATCATGATGCTCCAAGGTATTGTGCAGATATTGTAAGTACTCAGATAAAGAATGACGAGGTCATTCTGAAAGGAGAAATCCCTGCTAGATGTATTCAAGAATACAGGAACGATTTAACTAATTTCACAAATGGGCAGGGAGTCTGCTTGACAGAGTTAAAAGGATACCAGCCAGCTATTGGTAAATTTATTTGCCAACCCCGCCGCCCGAATAGCCGTATAGATAAGGTTCGGCATATGTTCCACAAGTTAGCTTAACAGCTTGCAAAAGTCATATAAAATGAGATTTGAAAGGATTAGAGACTAATTATGATGAAATGCGAATGGATATTGTGTCCTGTTTGTGGGAGCAAAACCCGTAATAAAATTAGGAAGGACACTGTTTTGGAGAATTATCCCCTTTATTGTCCAAAATGCAGACAAGAAAGCTTGATTAAAGTTGACAACTTGAAGATAACTGTCATCAAAGAGCCAGACGCTTAAGACGCAGAGCCGATGAAATTGTGGAACAATTCACGAATCATCGGCTCTTTTTGTTTCGTATTTGAAAGAACAAACTCACCAAATAAAAAAAACGATATTCGGGTGGGTTATTTTGTTATACCCTAAATTACCCTCTGAATTTGTTTTTAAATTTGGAGGGATTTTTTTATGTTCTTTTTTCGGGCGGTTATTCATCTGCTCATACGAAGTAAAATTTATCAATACATAGCATATCAGAGAATGGCAGGAAACCAGTTAAAAAAATTTCTGCCAGTGCAGCGGTACTTCTCACCTTGAAAGTGGAAGTACAATCTCCATACAACAGAATTTGTATTTCCCATAACCGTGAAGGTCACAGAGCCTTTGCGGTTTTTCTTTTGTCGTTTTTTGTTGGAAAGTGCCGCAGGGCTGTTTCTGGTGTGCGTTGCCGCTCCCCGCCTCTCCATCTGGATTTTTACATTTCAAAAATTCAGATTGGAGGTATTAGCGGTGAAATACGCACCAAGAAAAGTATATATCAAAGAAAGCGGCGGCTATGTGGAACTGTCCTATACGGATTTCTGCCGCCGCAGGCAAGCCGACAAGGGATATATGGACAAGCTGTTTATCCCCGTCCAAGGTTGTCTGCTTGAAGTCGTAAGGGAGCAATATGCGGACTTCTACCGTGACAGGGAGCGGTGGCGTTACCTGCAAAAATTAGATGCGAGGAACAGCCTGCTATCTCTGGACGGATTTACGGACAGCGAGGGGAATCCTCTGGACTTTATCGCTGATGAAGCGGCGGACATTGCGGAAACCGTTGTCAATGCTGTTATGGTGGACAGGCTGAAAGCCGCCCTGCCTTTGTTGTCGGATAGTGAGCAGGAGTTGATACAGGCAATCTTTTTTGACGGACTTTCCGAGCGTGAAGTCGGGGCGAGGTTAGGCATAACCCAGAGCGTTGTGAACAAACGCAAAGCCAGAATCCTAAGAAAACTAAGAAAGATAATAGAAAATTAAAATTTAAGGCGTTCAGCCCCCTTGTTTTTTCCTTTGGGAAAATGAGGGGGCTTTTCTCTGCCCTCTCAATCAATTCTGATTGGAGGAAGAAAGAATGGCATACAACCACGGACGGGAGGACAGGAAATGGCGTATCTGGAAAGAAGCGGAGGAAAAGCTGCTGCGTGAGTGCGGCGTTGATGAAGTGACCATTGAGCAGATACGCATAGCGGACAGGGCAGACTTCAATTCCAACAGGCGGTTTTACCGATGGACGAATGACGTTGCGGAATACCTTGAGGACATGGCAGACAGGGAGCGGCAAGCGGAGGTGAATACAGTTGCGGAGTTACTGGAAGAGATTGAGAGCGAAAATCTCTATCAAGTATTAGTCACGGTGGACGGGCGTACCTTGAAAATCGTCCTGCTGAAAATGCAGGGGTATTCCACAAAGGAGATTGCCCCGCTTGTGCATTTGACGACTGGTGCCATCTATGCGAGGTTAGACCATCTGCGGAAGAAGCTGCGGAAAATTTTATAGCTTCTAAAACAGCCTGCCATCCTGCGGGCTACTGGGTGAGGGATGGAAATCCCCTCACTCATTTTTTGCAGGAGGACAACAGGATGGCATACAGGGTTAAGGCATACACGCTTCGGGAGGAATCCACGGAAAGCGGCACAAGGTATTTTATCAGCTTTAAGGACGGGCAGGGCAAATCCCACGAGTTGGAAGTGTCGGAACAGTTCTTTATGGAGTTTCGGCAGATGGAGCGCAGGAACAGGAATCTTTTCTAATGGGACGAGCGGCACAGGGAGTTTAACGAGGTATGGGACGAAACCCTTTACAGACGGGCGTTGCGTGTGCCTAAGAGCCTTGATGAACGCATGGTTGAGGAAGAACGGAATGAAACGCTCTATAAGGCGGTTGGGAGCCTTCCAGAGATACAAAGGCGGCGTTTCCTGCTCTACTACGAGTATGAGTTCAATTTTTACCAAATCGCCGCTATGGAGCATTGCACCGCTTCGGCAATACAGAAATCTGACTCTCAATTATTGGAAGTCAATTTATTAAACCAATTAAAGCTTGCAAAACGTGTAAATCTTTTTGATTATTCTTTAGAAGAATTACAAGCCGTTCATGAGTATTGGCGGTCAATGAATCGTTACTCAAAACAAGTTTTGAATAAAGAGAAAGTGGCTTAATATGGCAAATATAGTCAATTTTACTGACAAACAATTTGAGAATCGCTTAAATGATAATTTAGAAGAATTGATTCAAGGAAAAAAAGCGGTTGAATCGCCAACCGCTTTTTTACTTGGTGGGCAACCAGGGTCAGGGAAAACCAGTTTGCGATCAGCAATTTTTGAAGAAACACAAGGGAATGTTATTGTCATTGATAATGATACCTTTAAACAACAGCACCCTAATTTTGATGAACTAGTGAAACTTTATGAAAAAGACGTAGTAAAACACGTTACCCCTTATTCTAATCGCATGACAGAAGCGATCATAAGCCGTTTGAGCGATCAAGGGTATAATTTGGTGATCGAAGGTACAGGACGAACAACAGACGTTCCTATTCAAACCGCAACAATGCTTCAAGCCAAAGGTTATGAAACAAAAATGTATGTCATGGCAGTACCTAAAATCAACTCATATTTAGGAACAATTGAACGATATGAAACCATGTATGCAGATGATCCAATGACAGCCAGGGCAACACCAAAACAAGCGCATGATATTGTTGTCAAAAACTTACCGACCAATTTAGAAACCCTTCATAAAACGGGCTTATTTAGCGATATAAGGCTATATAACAGAGAAGGAGTAAAACTCTATTCAAGTTTGGAAACACCTTCTATTAGTCCAAAAGAAACCTTAGAAAAAGAATTGAATCGTAAAGTATCAGGGAAAGAAATTCAACCGACTTTAGAACGAATAGAGCAAAAAATGGTTCTAAATAAACACCAAGAGACACCTGAATTTAAAGCAATTCAACAAAAATTGGAAAGCTTGCAGCCACCTACACCACCAATACCCAAAACACCTAAACTTCCAGGTATTTAAACCTTAAAAAAGGAAAAGAGTAGTTACCAAAAAACGGTAACTACTCTTTTTTTATAAAAACATTTCCTCATGTTGGGGTCCCGAGCGCCTACGAGGAATTTGTATCGATAAGAAATAGATTTAAAAATTTCGCTGTTTTTTTCTAATTTCATTTTGAGGTGAATTAATTGGTAGTTATTAGAGGTGCCCTATACCTAATAATTTATCTCCATTCCCTTTAGTAACGTGTAACTTTCCAAATTTACAAAAGCGACTCATAGAATTATTTCCTCCCGTTAAATAATAGATAACTATTAAAAATAGACAATACTTGCTCATAAGTAATGGTACTTAAATTGTTTACTTTGGCGTGTTTCATTGCTTGATGAAACTGATTTTTAGTAAACAGTTGACGATATTCTCGATTGACCCATTTTGAAACAAAGTACGTATATAGCTTCCAATATTTATCTGGAACATCTGTGGTATGGCGGGTAAGTTTTATTAAGACACTGTTTACTTTTGGTTTAGGATGAAAGCATTCCGCTGGCAGCTTAAGCAATTGCTGAATCGAGACTTGAGTGTGCAAGAGCAACCCTAGTGTTCGGTGAATATCCAAGGTACGCTTGTAGAATCCTTCTTCAACAATCAGATAGATGTCAGACGCACGGCTTTCAAAAACCACTTTTTTAATAATTTGTGTGCTTAAATGGTAAGGAATATTCCCAACAATTTTATACCTCTGTTTGTTAGGGAATTGAAACTGTAGAATATCTTGGTGAATTAAAGTGACACGAGTATTCAGTTTTAATTTTTCTGACGATAAGTTGAATAGATGACTGTCTAATTCAATAGACGTTACCTGTTTACTTATTTTAGCCAGTTTCGTCGTTAAATGCCCTTTACCTGTTCCAATTTCGTAAACGGTATCGGTTTCTTTTAAATTCAATTGTTTTATTATTTGGTTGAGTACTTTTTCACTCGTTAAAAAGTTTTGAGAATATTTTATATTTTTGTTCATGTAATCTCTCCTGAAGTGATTACATCTATAAACAAATACAGAAGTTAAACGATTTGTTTGTAATTTTAGTTATCTGTTTAAAAAGTCATAAGATTAGTCACTGGTAGGAATTAATCTAACGTATTTATTTATCTGCGTAATCACTGTTTTTAGTCTGTTTCAAAACAGTAGATGTTTTTCTACATAACGCATTTGATAACGCATTTGGAATACCAACATGACGAATCCCTCCTTCTTAATTACAAATTTTTAGCATCTAATTTAACTTCAATTCCTATTATACAAAATTTTTAATGCACTATCAACACACTCTTAAGTTTGCTTCTAAGTCTTATTTCCATAACTTTAGGGTTAACCATACGCAAGACCAATCACTCTCGGACAATACTCATGATTTTAATGATAAAATCCATGTTAAACCCATAGATAAGAAATACACCTGCAATAACCGTTACCTGTTTGTGCCAATTTAAAAATGCACCACTTTTTTATAATTAAAACGGTTGAAAACTGTACCACTAATAACTCACAATAGAGAGATGTCACCGTCAAGTTAAATGTACAAAATAACAGCGAAATTTTTAAATCTATTTCTTATCGATACAAATTCCTCGTAGGCGCTCGGGACCCCATGTTTTAAAAGCTGATCGAGAAATAAAACACACAACGGTATTCTTTCTTTTTTCAGTTGGTACATTTTGCAGTCTGTAACGTGTCATTTACTGTTTGTTACCTTAACATATCCAGTCGAAAACACAAGGGTATATAAACGAGCAAGCTCGCCCTTGTGTTTTCTTTGTGTCTATGTTGCGTACTCGTCACAGCAAACGACACGAACACACTGGCGAAAATGAACCAACAAAACGAAAAAAGAAAGGAGCGTACACTGTAATTTATTTCTAGCTTTTAAAACATGAGGAAAACAGCTTCACTTCCTCAAACGCCTAACAAAAATGGTTGTCAAAAAACTAAAAATCAAAAAAAAGAAAAGAGGAAAAGAAAATGGAAAAAACAAAAAAATTACAATTAGAAGATTTTACAGAAAATGAGTTTTTTGGAACACAAGAACAGCAATATCTAAAAGCTCAAGTAAGAGAAGAGCTAAAAGAGCAAGGCTTTATCATAGATAGCAGTTTTGAGGGCGATTTTAAAACATGGATAGGTGTATACGCAAGACCAAAAGATAAACCGACCTACTTAGACCCTCAAAACGATAAAGAAGCAGAAGAACAAGAGCAATATTCTATTAACGGCTTTAAACAAGATTTTAGCGAATGGTTTGAGTGGGAAATAAAAAATTTGAAAATTAAAGAAATGTAAAAGAAAAGCCTAGCAAAAAAAGCTAGGTTTTTCTTTTACATAAAACACCAAAAAGAAAAACCTAAGAAGGATAAAGGACGATGGCACGGATAACGAGAGTGCGAGCATTGCGACACAAAAATCCATCCTCACGGATTATGTGAAAAGGCAGGGATGGCATTTAGCAAAAACGTATGTTGACGATGGCTACTCTGGAACAAATTTCCAAAGACCAAGTTTCCAGAATATGATTAAGGACATTGAAAACGGGCTGATAAACTGCGTGATTACAAAAGATTTATCCCGTCTGGGGAGGAACTATCTTGATTGTGGGTTATATCTGGAAGTCTTTTTCCCAGAGCATAACGTGAGGTATATAGCGGTCAATGACGGCGTGGACACCTTAAACAAATCCGCTATGGACATCACGCCTTTCCGCAACATCCTAAACGAAATGTATTCTGCCGATGTGTCAGTCAAGATAAAATCGGCGTACCGTGCGAGGTTTCAGCAGGGGAAATTCATGGGAACAACAGCCCCTTATGGCTATGTCAAAGACCCTGCCGACCACAACCATCTGCTGATAGATGACAAAGTTGCCCATGTGGTAAGGGAGATATTCGACCTTGCGTTAGCGGGCAACGGCATCGCCAAAATCCGCAAGCACATCAACAAACAGCATATCCTACGCCCTGCCGCTTATGCGGTGGAGCAAGGGGCAACAGGCTATGAGCGGTACTTTGAGGATAACGAGGAAAACCGTTATATTTGGAGCGAGAACAGCGTGAGGGGCATTTTAAGAAGCCCGATATATGCGGGCAACCTTGCAGGCTACAAGCGGATTGCAGCCAACATGAAAAGCAAGAAACGCCCCTCTAAGCTGCCCGAAGAATGGGAAGTGATACCAGACACCCATGAGGGGATAGTCACGCAGGAGGAATTTGACACCGTACAGCAGCTTATGACGAGCCGCAGGCGGGAGCAGAACGCAGGGGGATTTGAGAATATCTTTTCGGGCGTTATCAAGTGTGCGGACTGCGGCTATGCGATGCGGGCGGCGAGTGCCAACAGGAGGAAACGCCCCGACATCATCGACTGCGTACAATACACCTGCAATAATTATGGCAGATATGGCAATGTTATGTGTACCGCACACAGCATTGAAGCGAGGGACTTATTCAATGCCGTCCTTGCCGACATCAACCGCTTTGCGGATATGGCGGTCAATGATGAAAAGGCGGTCAGAGCCATAGAAAGGCGGCTCACGGAAACAGACCAGAGCAGGGCGAAATCATTAGAGAAAGAAAAGAAGAAGCTGAACAAACGCCTTGCGGAGCTTGACAGGCTGTTTTCCTCTCTCTATGAGGACAAGGTAATGGAGCGTATCACGGAGCGGAATTTTGAGATGATGTCGGGGAAATACCAGAAAGAGCAGCTTGAAATTGAAGCACGGCTGAAAGAGGTAACGGAAACGCTCAATGACAGCTATGAGAAATCGCAGGGCGTGAGGGACTTTCTATCCCTAATCCGCAACTATCAGGGGCTGAAAGAGTTGGACGCAACCATCATAAACGCACTCATAGACAAGATACTTGTTTCGGAACGTGAGAAACTTGCGGACGGGACAGTAAGGCAGGAAATCAAGATTTACTATAAATTCATCGGCTTTGTCGGTGAATTACATATCACACCCACAAAGCGGTGGACGGCGTTAAAGCCTAAAAATTGTACGGTGTGCGGTGTTGAATACGTCCCCAGCTCTGGAATATCAAAGTATTGTCCCGCTTGTGCTAAGAGGATACAGAGGGAGAAATCAAACGAGAGCAAACGCAGGAGTAGGGAGAGGAACCGAAGGGCATGTATTGAACTGTCCGCAAAAAATGACCGACTGACATTGTCCAGCGAAATGGACGACTAATTCGACAAGGAAACATGCACCAGGAGGTAGATATTTATCACTATATCACTAAAGGGAGCTTTGACAATTACCTCTGGCAGACGCAGGAGAATAAGCTCAAATACATTACGCAGATAATGACCTCAAAAGATCCTGTGAGATCAGCTGAAGACATTGATGAACAAACCATGACCGCCTCAGACTTTAAGGCCTTGGCAACTGGAAACCCCTATCTCAAACTCAAAATGGAATTGGAAAATGAACTGACAGTTTTAGAGAATCAAAAACGATCCTTTAACCGTTCCAAAGATGAATACCGCCACACAGTTTCCTATTGCGAGAAGCACCTCCCTATTATGGAAAAACGGTTGAGTCAATATGATAAAGATATTGCTCAATCTTTGGCAACAAAGTCGCAAGATTTTGTCATGCGATTTGACAATCAAGCAATGGATAATCGTGCTGAAGCTGGGGACTATCTGCGAAAACTCATTACCTATAACCGCTCAGAGACCAAGGAAGTTAAAACACTTGCCAACTTTAGAGGATTTGATTTGAAAATGACAACACGAGCTCCTAGTGAGCCCATGCCAGAGACTGTCTCTTTAATGATTGTAGGAGATAACCAGTATACTGTCGCCCTTGATTTGAAATCAGACGTGGGAACCATTCAACGGATTAGCAATGCCATTGACCATATTATAGATGACCAAGAAAAGACGCAAGAGCTGGTAAAGGATTTAAAAGATAAGCTACGAGTAGCCAAAGTAGAAGTTGAAAAAGTCTTTCCAAAGGAAGAGGACTATCAGCTTGTAAAGGCTAAGTATGATGTTTTAGCTCCCTTGGTTGAAAAAGAAGCAGAGATTGAAGAGATAGATGCAGCTTTGGCCAAGTTTAGTGAAGATACAACACCCCAAAAGAAGCAACAAATAGCACTTGAGATATAAGAAAAAAGGCTGACAAATAATTTTGAACGCGGTAAAATGAAGTCAAGAAATCACAAAAGGAGAATAGATCATGACCCAAACACTAGAAGAAATGCGTTATCAACTAGAAGAATGGTTGTCACAAGGCTTTACGAGTTCAGAAGATAGGGCAAACTACCAAACTTTAAAGGAACAGTATGAAGATGAGACCTTTGATTACAGTTTTTCAAGGCGTGAAATTACTGGACAGCTGGAACTCATCATCACAAGTCGTGAGAATGATTTTCCTAGCTTAGATGAGGTGACAAAGACGGAATACCTTGATTTGGTTGCCCAACTAGATGATTTAGACAAGAGACAGGCTGACTACTATCGCAAGCAATTAGCCTAGAAAGAGGTGTAAGATGTTGGAGCAAATTCTACAAAGCCTTTTGATTATCGCAGCAATAGGACTGATGTTGTTTGTCCTTTATCGGATTGTGAAAGTTTCAGGTGCTTTATTTCTTATCGGACTCATCAGTGGATTAGTCTTTATTGAAATCTATGGAGTTTACCTCTTCTTTACTGAGAGATACCTCTATTCAGAAGATTTAGCAACTAATGGAGTTTGGAGTTTTACAGGATTTTTTATTGCTTTGAATCTATTTCTCGTTTTAAGCTTTATTATAAAGTGGTGGAGAAATAGAATAGTTTAACACGGAGGATTACCGATTGGTAGTCCTTTTTCTTGTGATAAATTTTCCAAGATAATCTTGTTATGATTTGGCTATCACTAATAAAGGAGTAAGCCATGTTAAATAAAGTGAAAGCTCGATTTCTGATTGGAGTAGGAGGTTTAATCGCAGTCAGTTTTATGGTCATGATTGGCTATACGATTGGCTCACAATCCGTTTCAAAACAAACTGAGCACCAAATACGAGCAGAAGCCAATAAACTTGTGACAAAGGAAAAGCAGGAGGAAAGAGCGACAGTCCTATCAGATGAGCTTGTCAAAGAATTTCTCACACAATATTTCACCAAGGTCCAACTAGGAGAAAATAACACTCGTATCAAGCCCTACATGACGGACTCGGCATTTTCAGAAGAGGAAACAAATCAGAATAAAGCGATCAATCAAGTTTATAAAGATTATATGCTTGACTACCGATTTGAATCAGCCAGTATCTTTGTCAATACAGAAAGCAATGTTGCACTTGCGGAAGTTTCCTATCAAGTGACCTATGTTTCTGATTTGAGTGAGCAACAACAGCGAACCACTCAGACAGAAACCAAGACGGTTATGTTATCCTACTCCAAAGTTTCCGACAAGCTCCTGGTTAATCAGTTGACTATTTGGAATGGGAAACTGGAGGACATGAAAGAAGCAACAGATGGAGCCAATTCCAGCATACCAACGAACTACAACAAGCGAGAACAACTAGCAGGAGACAGTCTTCTGCTTTTTTTGATAGGGAGACAAGATGACACGAATTAAAATAGTAAAACAAAAGGCCATTTTAGATGTGGCTGAAAGTTTGGGTTATTCCTTCAGACGTTTATCAGGACACATTTATGAACACCCAGACCATGATTCCTTTCGGATTTTTGCCGATACCAATACTTTCAAATGGTTTTCAAGAGATATACAAGGGGATGTGATAGACTTTGTTCAATTAGTGGCAGGCGTTACTTTCAAAGAGGCTGTATCCTATCTTGAAACTGGGGATTTTGAACAAGCTAAGTTGATAGAAGAAACTTATCAACCATTTCAATATTATTTGAATGAAGAACCCTTTCAGCAAGCACGTACTTACTTGAAAGACATTCGGGGTCTAAGTGATCAGACTATTAATACCTTTGGCAGACAAGGATTGCTTGCTCAAGCTATTTATCATTCGGAGTCGGTTTTAGTGTTTAAAAGCTATGACCATAATGGTGTCTTACAGGCCGCAAGCCTTCAAGGTCTCGTCAAAAATGAAGAAAAATACAATCGAGGCTATCTCAAAAAAATCATGAAAGGCTCTCATGGCCATGTTGGTATTAGTTTCGATATTGGGAATCCCAAGCGACTCATTTTTTGTGAATCAGTTATCGATATGATGAGTTATTATCAACTTCACCAAAAGCAGCTATCAGATGTTCGCCTGGTGTCAATGGAAGGCCTAAAACTTTCTGTGATTGCTTATCAGACTTTGCGTCTAGCAGCAGAGGAACAGGGGAAATTGGCATTTCTAGATACAGTAAAACCAAGCAGACTTAGCCATTATCTTCAGGCAATACAAGATACGACAAACTTTTTCCAAACCCATTCAAACGCATTAACATTGGCTGTTGATAACGATGAGGCAGGAAGAGAATTTTGTCAGAAACTGATAGATAAAGGACTTCTAATCGCTCAAGATTTACCACCATTACAGGGACTTGAAGCAAAGTCAGATTGGAATGATATTGTGAAACGACAAAAGGAATTATCTTTAAGAGATCTTATCCAGTCAGCCCAAACAAAAGTCATTAGAGATCATCCTCCACCTAAACGAGAGCACACTTTTGAATTGTGATAACAAAATCAAGTCCGCTATCATAATCTAGAATGTGACAAGGAGGACACCCTATGAGTGTGATTGAACGTCTGGCTGAAAAAGTAGCTAGACAAGAAGAAAAGGTCTCACGTGAGACGGAGAAATTGGAACACTATCGTGACCAACTACAAACAGCTATGTACAGTACCTTTATCAAACGGCAACAATCAAGTCAGTTGTCATTTCATGAAGCACTAGAGCAAGCCTTTGGTAAAGAAACCATACTACACCCAAATTACAGAAATGAGGAAATAGAATGAGTAAAACATGGAATTTTGATCAGCCACTAGAGGATGTGAAACCAACATCGTCCCATGAAGAACGAGCTAAAATCGCAGCACTCTTCCATAAACAGGATAAAAAACCAATTGAAGAAGTAGATTATGTGGCTGCTTTTGAACAGCAACAAAAGGAGTCAGAATCTAAAGATGGACAAAAGCTCGCATCAACCGTTAAACAAAGTCAGCCGAAGAAGGTAAATATCACACGTGACTATAAACAACATTTGGCTGATACCATTGCACAAAACAACAAGGATATTTCCGCCTGTCAGAAGCAAATTGAAGAACTTCATCAATTGATTGATGAAAAGAAAATCCAAAATAAAAAGTTACAGGCTATTTCAGTAGCCATTGATGATTTATAAGTCAGGTAGTCCTATGCGGGCTACCTTTTTACGATTTAAGGAGAAGAAAATGAAATTCTTTAAAAAGAAAAATCAGAACCAGGATCAATTTAAACGACTGATTCATAGACTATCAGAGATGTCAGATACTGAACAAACCAAAGTAGAGCAACTCCTAGATGTGGTTTTTGATCCAAGTTTCAAGCCTAGCAAGAACGTAGAAGTGTCTCGAAACATTACAAACACAGAGGAACATAATCTTGATAAGACAATTCAAGAAGCGAAAAATAAACTGAATACTGAGCAGTTGAAAAAAAACATTGAGAGATTTAGACAAGGTAGGCGAGAGAGCAATAATAACAAATAACAGACCAATTATTTTGGCCTGTTTTTTGAAATATGTGTCATCGTTGAATCGTAACAATATAGTCTAACTAGATTATTATCTCGTGAAGGTTCTACATTGAACATAAAATAATGGTCACGATGGTCTTTCGAATTTTCCTTATTTAGCTTAAAATAGGGCTTTTGAGATTTTGCCATGGCAAGCATAATATCATCTGTTAAGAAAGTAAGTGGAGGGTTCTGTTGCAAAGTTTTAAATCTACTACCAAATAAGGTAGAATAATAGAAAAAGATAGCAGGAGGAATGACGATGAATCCTTTTAAAGGAAAGAAATTTCAGCAGGATGTGATTATTGTAGCCGTGGGCTACTATCTTCGTTATAACCTTAGCTATCGTGAAGTTCAAGAAATCTTATATGATCGTGGCATTAACGTTTCTCATACGACGATTTATCGTTGGGTGCAAGAATATGGCAAACTACTCTATCAAATTTGGAAAAAAATAAAAAATCCTTTTATTCATGGAAAATGGATGAAACGTACATCAAAATTAAAGGAAAATGGCATTATTTGTATCGAGCCATCGATGCAGATGGTTTAACCTTGGATATTTGGTTACGTAAAAAACGGGACACACAAGCAGCCTATGCTTTTCTTAAGCGGTTAGTGAAGCAGTTTGATGAACCGAAGGTTGTAGTCACAGATAAAGCCCCCTCTATTACAAGTGCCTTTAAGAAACTAAAAGAATACGGCTTTTATCAAGGGACAGAACATCGTACCATTAAATACCTGAATAATTTGATTGAACAAGACCATCGTCCAGTAAAGAGACGCAATAAATTCTATCGAAGTTTACGCACTGCCTCTACCACGATTAAAGGCATGGAAGCCATTCGAGGATTATATAAGAAAACCCGGAAAGAAGGCACTCTCTTCGAGTTTTCGGTCTGTACTGAAATCAAGGTATTATTGGGAATCCCAGCTTAAATCATAGATACCGTAAGGGATTTTATTCTTTATTTAAAACTTTGCAACTGAACCTTTCAGGAGATGCTTTAAGAGGTATTTTATAATTTACGATAGGATATAACTCATATTTTACTCATTGACAAAATATAGATAAAGTTCTATATTAAAGATAAAGTCCGTATAATTGTGTAAAAGTAAAAAGGCCATATAACAGTCCTTTTACGGTACAATGTTTTTAACGACAAAAACATACCCAGGAGGACTTTTACATGACCCAAGTACATTTTACACAATTATACGGACTTTATCTTAAATCGGGCCATTTTGCGTAATAAGAAAAAGGATTAATTATGAGCGAATTGAATTAATAATAAGGTAATAGATTTACATTAGAAAATGAAAGGGGATTTTATGCGTGAGAATGTTACAGTCTATCCCGGCATTGCCAGTCGGGGATATTAAAAAGAGTATAGGTTTTTATTGCGATAAACTAGGTTTCACTTTGGTTCACCATGAAGATGGATTCGCAGTTCTAATGTGTAATGAGGTTCGGATTCATCTATGGGAGGCAAGTGATGAAGGCTGGCGCTCTCGTAGTAATGATTCACCGGTTTGTACAGGTGCGGAGTCGTTTATTGCTGGTACTGCTAGTTGCCGCATTGAAGTAGAGGGAATTGATGAATTATATCAACATATTAAGCCTTTGGGCATTTTGCACCCCAATACATCATTAAAAGATCAGTGGTGGGATGAACGAGACTTTGCAGTAATTGATCCCGACAACAATTTGATTAGCTTTTTTCAACAAATAAAAAGCTAAAATCTATTATTAATCTGTTCAGCAATCGGGCGCGATTGCTGAATAAAAGATACGAGAGACCTCTCTTGTATCTTTTTTATTTTGAGTGGTTTTGTCCGTTACACTAGAAAACCGAAAGACAATAAAAATTTTATTCTTGCTGAGTCTGGCTTTCGGTAAGCTAGACAAAACGGACAAAATAAAAATTGGCAAGGGTTTAAAGGTGGAGATTTTTTGAGTGATCTTCTCAAAAAATACTACCTGTCCCTTGCTGATTTTTAAACGAGCACGAGAGCAAAACCCCCCTTTGCTGAGGTGGCAGAGGGCAGGTTTTTTTGTTTCTTTTTTCTCGTAAAAAAAAGAAAGGTCTTAAAGGTTTTATGGTTTTGGTCGGCACTGCCGACAGCCTCGCAGAGCACACACTTTATGAATATAAAGTATAGTGTGTTATACTTTACATGGAAGTAGTCACCGAATTCCAGTTAGAAATTACTTTGTAACTATGTTTTGAGGAGGAGTAAAATGCTTTCCTACGTTCGACATTACCCATTAGGGATAGCTAAATTAATGTGTCTGTGCTCTCCTAAAATTTGCTGATTTATTACTGACTAATACAAGAGTTTTTTTTATGGGACAGACAATCATATCTGCTATTGGTGTTTATATTTCCACCAGTATCGATTATTTAATTATTTTAATTATTTTATTTGCACAGCTATCACAGAATAAACAGAAATGGCATATTTATGCGGGGCAGTATCTAGGCACTGGCTTACTTGTAGGGGCGAGTTTAGTTGCTGCTTATGTCGTCAATTTCGTGCCTGAAGCATGGATGGTTGGATTACTTGGTTTAATCCCTATCTATTTAGGGATTCGCTTTGCAATTGTTGGAGAAGGTGAGGAAGAAGAAGAGGAAGAAATTATTGAAAGATTAGAACAAAGCAAGGCAAATCAACTGTTTTGGACAGTTACATTGCTGACAATTGCATCTGGCGGAGATAATTTAGGTATCTATATACCTTATTTTGCTTCGTTAGATTGGTCACAGACCCTCGTGGCGTTGCTTGTGTTTGCAATCGGCATAATTATCTTTTGCGAGCTTAGTCGGGTGCTATCTTCTATTCCGTTAATATCCGAGACAATTGAAAAATACCAGCGAATCATTGTGCCGTTAGTATTCATTCCACTTGGACTATACATCATGTATGAAAGTGGCACGATTGAGACTTTTCTGAACTTTATTTTATAGATAAAAAAGCCCCTTAAATGGGGCTTTCAGATTGAAGAAAAAGTCCATTTGGGACAATTTTTCTTCAATCTTTTTTGTTCTTCTAGAGAAGAAAAACTCCTGATACACGATAAAATAAGCGTTTCAAGAGTTAGTTGAAAGAATGGTAATTAAATAATTTTAATTTACACCTTCTAAAAATAGAGTTTGTCTACGTTCCATAGTCACCTATTGAGTGACTTTTTTTCTTGCTTAGAAAAATTTGTATTAAAATGAGTACTAATACCGAAGTGTGAGTTCTGAAATTGATACAATACAACTTAACTTTTTTTGAAAAAAATTCCAAAATTTATTTTGCATTGCGAATATAATAAGTGAGAGCAAGTTGCTTACTTAATAATGATGAAGAGGAAAAGTAGAATGACAACAATTTTTTTAACAAAAACAAACTGCACTAATTGCGGAAAACAAAGTACTTTTGAAAGATTTGATAGGGTTTATGCGGTGAAGACCCCTGAGATTGTTTCTGCTATTTTGGACTGGGATTTCTTTAAATTTACCTGCCATAACTGTAAAGATGAACCGAAAACGGATTACCCTGTAAAGTTCAAAGCAAAACCTCTGGTGCAAAAATATGAAGACCCATACAAGCAGGCGGAATATGCCTACAGTTTGATAGAAAGTGAGGTGTAACAAGTGGCAGTGAGTAGAAATGTCACAGTGATTCCGGCAATTAAACGAGTCGGAAATAATAAAACTAGTGAGAGCAAACCCAAAATACGAGTGGCTGCTTACTGTCGTGTTTCAACGGATAGTGAGGAGCAGGCTTCAAGTTATGAAATTCAGATTGAACATTATACAAACTATATTAAGAAAAACAAGGAATGGGAATTGGCAGGGATTTTTGCGGATGATGGTATCACAGGTACAAATACCAAAAAGCGTGAAGAGTTCAACCGCATGATTGAGGAATGTATGGCAGGAAAAATAGACATGATCATTACAAAATCCATCAGCCGATTTGCCAGAAACACGTTAGACTGCCTTAAATACATCCGTCAGTTAAAAGATAAAAACATCGCTGTATTCTTTGAAAAAGAAAATATCAACACCATTGAGATATAGGATATCAGAAATGGCGACCAATTGAGAGGTGTTACTTCCTTGATTGGTGGCTTTTCTTATTTACGGATTGACTTTGACTGTGAATATACGTATAATAATATCAACAATGTTGTTGATATTATTATTAATAAGGAGTGGACAACATGATTGATGTAAATGAGCTATTGGAAGAAGCTATTAGAGAAACTGAAAATCTAAATGATGGCGAAGTTTTTCTTGTTAAAGATTTATTCAAGGGATATGTGTGGAATAGGATACCCAGAAAGGATCGACTTCTGCTTGGAACGTTATTTTTAAACCATGTTAGCAAAATGAATGGTAATTTAAAGGCTATTGAAAAGACTTCATCTAATCAGCAGAGGTATAAAAAGACAATTGATAAGTTTTAACTATCTTTTGTGAAATTAAAAAAATTATAAATATGTTGAGTAGAAGCAAAAGATTTGGCTTGGAATTTTTACAGCAGTGAATCGATAAAAGGAGCATGCTTGATGGTAGATAATATTATTAAATCAGTAGCAGAGAAATTATCCTCTCTGTCTTATATAGAAGGTATTGTTTTAGGTGGTTCACGTGCAAGGGGCACCCATACAGAGGATTCGGATATAGATATCGGCATCTATTACAATTCAGAATCATTTGACATAAATACTATTAATCAATTCGCTACAAAGCTGGATGATGAGCATAGAAATAACCTTGTTGTACCTCCCGGAGCATGGGGTGATTGGATTAATGGCGGCGGATGGTTAGTCATAAACGGGTATCATGTGGATTTAATTTTACGTGATATTAAACGTGTGGAACAAATAATGAAAGATACAGAGCACGGAATTGTTACTGCCAATTATCAGACTGGGCATCCCCATGGTTATATTAGTGCAATGTATTGAGGAGAATTAGCGATTAGCAAAATACTATATGCTAAGAATGAAAGCTTATGCGAATTAAAAAAACAGGCAGAAACTTATCCCAATGCTTTGCAGAAAAGTTTAGTTAACTTTTTTATGTTTGAAGCAGGGTTCTCTTTAATGTTTGTAAAAGCAAATTCGGGAACAGACGATAAATATTATATTGCGGGTCATGTTTTTCGTATAGTTTCATGTTTAAATCAAGTGTTATTTGCATGTAATAATGCTTATTGTATCAACGAAAAGAAAGCTATAAAACTGCTTGAAACTTTTGAACATAAACCTGAAAAATATACCGAGAAGGTAAATCATATTTTTGAAGTACTCGGTATCTCACTTTTTGAATGCTACGACATGACCGAGAAGCTTTATAATGAAGTGAATGAAATTGTATCGGAGATAAATAACTTTTTAAACGAGGAGAGTTCAGATGAAAGAAAACAAATATGATGATAATATATTTTTTCAAAAATACAGTCAAATGAGTCGCTCGCAGAAAGGACTGGCTGGTGCGGGAGAATGGGAGACTTTGAAAAAGATGCTACCTGATTTTAAGGGTAAGCGTGTGCTTGATTTAGGATGCGGCTATGGATGGCACTGTATATATGCGATGGAAAACGGTGCTTCCTCTGTAGTAGGTGTTGATATTTCTCATAAAATGCTCGAAGTAGCAAAAGGAAAAACCCATTTTCCACAGATTGAATATGAATGCTGTGCCATAGAAGATGTGGATTTCCCAGAGGAGAGCTTTGATGTAATACTAAGTTCGCTTGCGTTTCATTATGTAGCAGACTATGAGAATTTAATAAAAAAGATATATAGGATGCTGAAGGCTGGTGGCAATTTAGTTTTTACAGTTGAACATCCTGTTTTTACTGCTCATGGAACACAAGACTGGTATTATAACGAAAAAGGAGAAATACTGCATTTCCCGGTGGACAATTATTATTATGAGGGCAAACGGACAGCTATGTTTTTGGAAGAAAAGGTTACAAAATATCATAGAACACTGACCACATATCTAAATACACTGCTTTCAAATAGTTTTATAATAAATCAGATTGTGGAGCCACAGCCGCCAGAGAACATGATGGATATTCCGGGGATGGCGGATGAAATGCGACGCCCAATGATGCTGATTGTATCGGCAAAAAAGAAGATGTAATAATATAGAAAAAATAAACGAGGAGTATGTAAATGAGATCAGAAAAAGAAATGATGGATTTAGTACTTTCTTTAGCAGAACAGGATGAACGTATTCGAATTGTGACCCTTGAGGGGTCACGCGCAAATATTAATATACCTAAAGATGAATTTCAGGATTATGATATTACATATTTTGTAAGTGATATAGAACCGTTTATATCTAATGATGACTGGCTTAATCAATTTGGGAATATAATAATGATGCAAAAGCCGGAGGATATGGAATTATTCCCACCTGAAGAAAAGGGATTTTCCTATCTTATGCTATTTGATGATTACAATAAAATTGATCTTACCTTATTGCCCTTGGAAGAGTTAGATAATTACCTAAAGGGCGATAAATTAATAAAGGTTCTAATTGATAAAGATTGTAGAATTAAAAGGGACATAGTTCCGACTGATATAGATTATCATGTAAGAAAGCCAAGCGCAAGGGAGTATGATGATTGCTGCAATGAATTTTGGAATGTAACACCTTATGTTATTAAAGGATTGTGCCGCAAAGAGATACTGTTTGCAATCGATCATCTGAACCAGATTCTACGGTTTGAACTACTTAGGATGATGTCGTGGAAGGTTGGGATAAAGACAGAATTTTCATTAAGTGTTGGGAAAAATTATAAGTATATTAACAAATACATTGATGAAGATCTATGGAATAGATTATTATCTACATATCGCATGGATTCCTATGAAAATATTTGGAAGTCATTATTTATATGCCACCAATTGTTCAGGGAAGTGTCCAAAGAGGTAGCAGAACTACTGGGGTTTGATTATCCAGAGTATGGTAAGAACATAACAAGATATACCGAGGACATGTATAAAAAATATGTTGAAAATGACTATTTTTAAAGATTAGCAAAGATTATTAACCATAAGCAAGGGGTGTAAATGTATGGAAAGTACTGATGTTATAAATGAAATTAGAGGTATATTACCTCGTAACTCAATTGGAAAATATGATTTACTAACTATTTTTACACATAAAACCGTTTTTGATAAAATTGTAAAAGTACTATCATTGGATTTTCAAAATAAAGTAGATTATGTGGCTGCCCCAGAAGCAATTGGATGGATACTAGGCACTGCCATAGCCAAAGAACTTGGAGTGGGGTTTATTGGAGTAAGAAAAGGTGATAAGCTGCCATACGCAAAAGAAGAGATTATTTCGACACATTTTACCGACTATTCAGGTCAAGATAAAAGCTTTGAAATATCTAAGAGTTCTATTGTGAGGAACAAAAGAGTTTTGATTGTAGATGATTGGATAGAGACAGGTTCTCAAATGAAGGCTTTAATAGCTTTGTTAGAGAAATTGGATTGCAGCATTATTGGGTTGGCTACTATTGGGATTGATATAAATGAGGTTACTCAAAAATGGATAGACAGCAGTTTTGTAGCTTATATTGGCTCAAACATATAATAAACCGAAAGAAAATCTTGAATCAAAATTTTGGATGGCGTTAATTTACAATACAACGAAAGATGTTTACTCTTTTTTTATAAATTTTAAGAGGCGTTAAAAAACAGTTTTCAGACGAAAGGAGATCGAAGTTGAGTATAGATTTAAGTAACAAAAAAATTCCGAAAGAAGCAATTCAAGCATTAAAAACTATAGCGGAACTACTTGATAATATGTTAATTGGGGTGTATTTGTATGGTTCGGCAGTAATGGGTGGTTTACGTATGAATAGCGATGTAGATATTTTGGTAATAACAAATCAAAGTTTATCTGAAAAAACTCGAAGGAATCTTACAAATAGGTTAATGCTTATATCTGGGAAAATAGGAAACATAAAAGATATGAGGCCTCTTGAAGTTACGGTCATAAATCAAAAGGATATTGTCCCTTGGCATTTCCCCCCCAAATATGAATTTATGTATGGCGAGTGGCTAAGAGAGCAGTTTGAAAAGGGAGAAATTCCTGAGTCGACTTATGATCCGGATTTAGCAATACTTTTAGCACAACTAAGAAAAAATAGTATTAACCTTTTGGGACCAAAGGCAACAGAAGTAATTGAGCCTGTGCCAATGACAGATATTCGAAAAGCAATTAAAGAATCGTTGCCCGGGTTGATAGCTAGCATTAACGGTGACGAACGCAATGTGATTTTAACTTTAGCCAGAATGTGGCTGACAGCATCTACTGGTGAAATTCGCTCAAAAGATCTGGCAGCTGAATGGGCGATACCTCAATTACCCGATGAGCATGCTACTTTACTCAACAAAGCGAGAGAGGCTTATTTAGGAGAGTGTGTTGACAAGTGGGAAGGAATGGAATCTGAGGTGGCTGAACTCGTTAATCATATGAAAAAGTCTATAGAGTCTTCCCTTAATATCCAATTACCTTTTCGAATAGTTTAAATATAACAAAGACTAGTTGTTAATGTGCATTATTGATTGCTTCGATATGTTCCCCCATATATCAGTTTCTTAAAAAATAATCAAAATACCGTTGATACGTTCCCGCGAACGAAAGGGTTAAAAATCAGCTTAAGACATCAATGCCATCAACTCGAGCCACGTGGAGTGTGTTGCTCTGCTCATAAAAGCCTAGAAACCTTTGAACGAAAGGGATACTGAAAAGCCTTGAAATCAAGGCTTTTTGCTATGTGGTGGGGAAGTATCAGAGTGAGAAAATTTTTGGAGTGGGTAGAAGTGATAGCTAGAGATTATCAGTTTCTATTTCCATTTACCCTGTGGGTACGTGTTTGTTCCCATTGACAAGGAGTTTGTGGGAATAGAAACTTCCCCACCTCTAATATCGCCTGAATGGTCGATTGAAGTGTGAGTTCTGAAATTGATATAATACAACTTAACTTTTTTTGAAAAAAATTCGAAAATTTATTTTGACTTGCGAATATAATAAGTGAGAGCAAGTTGTTTACTTATTAATGATGAAGAGGAAAAGTAGAATGACAACAATAGTACATTAGGAATTTTCGGAGTATTTTGATAGACTAATAGTTGATTATCCAGTCAATAAAATTATTGTTCAAAATTTTGAACGTTCAGCGAAAAATATCATTATTAGTGAGATTTTATAGCACTAACAGATTTACTCCTTTTTGAAAATATATTAATATAGCTCAGATAAAATCCGTTCTTAATCTTGAAGAAAATTTTGAACACTTAAATTTTCCTACGGTTATTTTTAGTAACTATAAATAGTATTGTATGATACATGGCGTTTTAATGATTTGACAAATTCATTGAACTTGTTTATAATAAAAATATAAAATACGTGAGGTGAAGTTACATGAATAATTAAGCTACTTATTAGTCGTTCTTAAAACTTGTATGAGGTTGCATTAACCGACGATACAAGGGGTAAGACTGCTCATAAGGGCTTGCTATTCGTGTGACTTTTTCCATAGGGAAAGGTCATGTTTTGCATGACTTTTTTCTTGTGTCATTTTTTGAAGAATAGAAGCCCTTTTTGTGAAGAAAAGAGGTCTATATGGAAATGATAAAATGTATTCAATTAGAGAAGGAAATTGCAGGGCGTAGATTGTTCACAATCAAGCAGTTGAGCCTTCAAGCTGGTCAAAAGGTTGGTTTGGTTGGAAATAATGGTGTTGGCAAGTCTACTTTTTTGAAAATCTTACTAGGACTGGATAGGGATTTTGCCGGTCAAATTGAGGTAAAAGTAGACTGGGCCTATGTACCCCAGTTACAGGAAAGGAGCTCGCTTTCAGGTGGGGAACAAGTTTGGAAGTCTATTCAAGAGGCTTTTGCCCAAAGACCACAGTTGTTAATCCTGGATGAGCCGACAGCTAATCTGGACCAAGAACACCAGGAAAAGCTAATCAAACAAATCAAACGCTATCGAGGTAGTCTACTAGTTGTTAGTCATGATCGGCATTTTCTCAATCAAGTAGCCAGTCACATTTGGCATTTAGAAGAAGGAAAGTTTCAGGTTTATCTAGGAAATTACGAGGCGTTTGTAGAAAGTCGCCGAGCTAGGCGAGAAGGACAGCAGCAGGCCTATGAAACCTATCAGAAAAAAGTTGCCCAACTGAAAAAAGCCCAACATGAACGCCAAGTCAAGTCTCAGAAGATGGGGAAGAAAAAGAAAGGTGTTTCATCGTCTGAGTGGAAGGTTAGTGCTATGATGGGTTCCTATGATAGTCAAGCCAAGTCTATGGCCAAGACTGCCAAGCATTTGGAAAAACGGATAGAGCGTTTGGACAAGGTTGAACAACCCAGAAAGGAAGCGTGGGTAAAGATGGAAGCGAAAGGTGCCTTAGATACGGGTCTTCACAGTCTCTTTCGCTTGCAGGCTGGTCAGCTCTGGATTGGAGAAAAGTATTTATTTGATTTTCCTCAGCTTGGCATGATTTTTGGAGACAAGCTAGCTTTGGTTGGGTCAAATGGTACTGGGAAAACAAGTTTTGTTCGGAAATTGATTTCAAAAGAATTAGAAGGCTATTACAATCCAAAATTAAAAATTGCTTATTTCTCCCAGGATTTGACAAGTCTCAATGAAGAAGAAACAGCCTTTGTGAATGCTAGCTCAACGTCGCTTCAAGACAGGGGAACGGTTCTCAATCTTTTAGGCATGTTGGGGATTTCTTACGATAAGGCCCAGCAGAAGGTAGCAAATCTGTCTGGTGGTGAACGTGTTCGACTTTCTTTGGCCAAGGTCTTGTTATCGGATGCAAATCTTTTGATAGTAGATGAGCCAACAAACTATCTGGATATTACAGCCATAGAAGCTCTGGAGAAATTTTTGCAGGAATACCAGGGAAGTGTGCTCTTGATTTCCCATGATCAGCGGTTTGTTGAGAGTATTGTCCAAAGAAAATGGCTGGTTGAGTATAATCAGCTAACTGAGGAGCCATAGATGTACTCGCTTAGTCTCTATTGTCTTACATTGATGTATTGATATTTTCCTCAGAAGGAAAGAATTAAACATAGGGTATGTTTTTATAGAAAAGCTTAAAATAAATAGTGGCGCAATAGTGGAAAAGATTACAGATAATTACCCAATATATTTTGGTAAGAAGTATGGCATTAATTTAGAAGCTGAAAAGGAATTTTCAATTGAACAATAAATAACAAAAATATAAAAAACAGGAACAGTCAAATGAACAGTTCCTATTTTTCTGCTAAATATGTTGTAGTTTTCTTATATGTATAATGATAGATTAGTGGATTCTCTTCTAAGGTTCTTACTTCAAATATGAAGAAGTGATCGCGATTATCTCTAGCCTTTTCCTTATTTAGGACAAAGTAATTCTTACGAGAAGTTGCCATTGTTTTGAGGATATCATCAGTCAGAAAGGTCAATGGAATATTCATGTTAGAGTAGCGGTAGAAGTAACGTTCAAAATCTTGGTAGCTCTCGCTATAATAGTCCATTTGCAGGTGATTACGCTGAAACTCAAGCTGATTCATAAAGCACCTCCTCAACAAGTTCAATACTAATAATGTTATGTACTTAAAGTCTTATGCAGATTGGTTATTTTGTTATTAGAATTGGGTACTCCAAGTCTTTTTTTTATGAATTTTTTTATTCATTCAAAAAAACACTTGAATTAATTAATGAAAAGGGTTATACTATATTCAAACAAATACTTGAATGATATTGAGGTGAGAATATGATTAAAAAAGATACTTGTGAAATTTATTGTTATGACGAAGAAAAGGTCAATCGAATACAAGGTAATTTACAGACAGTAGATATTTCTAGTGTTGCCCAAATGTTAAAAGCTATTGCAGATAAAAATAGAGCAAAAATTACCTATGCATTGTGCCAAGATGACGAACTGTGTGTGTGTGATATTGCAAATATTATAGGTGTTACGGTTGCAAATACCTCTCATCACCTGCGAACGCTCCATAAGCAAGGGATTGTTAAGTTTCGAAAAGAGGGAAAACTTGCATTTTATTCCTTAGATGATGAGCATATCAGACAAATTATGATGATTGCATTGGCACATAAGAAAGAGGTGAAGATCAATGTCTAGAGGGAAAGCAAAACAGTCTGAAGAAGAAATGAAAGCCTATCGTGTTCAAGGATTTACTTGTACTAACTGTGCAGCCATTTTTGAAAATAATGTTAAAGAACTTCCCGGTGTTCAGGATGCGAAAGTAAATTTCGGAGCATCTAAAGTTTATGTTAAAGGGACGACAACCATTGAAGAATTAGAAAAAGCAGGAGCATTTGAAAATTTAAAAATTCGAGATGAAAAAGAACAAAGGGTAGGAGGAGAACCTTTTTGGAAGCAGAAAGAAAACATTAAGGTATATATATCAGCTCTTTTACTTGTAGTTAGCTGGTTCTTAGGAGAGCAGTATGGTGAAGAGCATGTTCTACCGACAATTGGTTATGCAGCGTCCATTTTAATCGGTGGATATTCGTTATTTATTAAAGGTCTCAAAAATTTAAGAAGATTAAATTTCGATATGAATACGCTTATGACTATTGCCATTATAGGAGCTGCAATTATTGGTGAATGGGGTGAAGGGGCAACCGTTGTTATCCTATTTGCGATTAGTGAAGCATTAGAGCGTTATTCAATGGATAAAGCACGTCAATCTATTGAATCTTTAATGGATATTGCCCCAAAAGAAGCGTTAATTCGACGAGGCAATGAAGAAATGATGATTCATGTTGATGAGATTCAAGTTGGAGACATCATGATAGTTAAGCCCGGTCAAAAGTTAGCAATGGATGGAATAGTGGTTAAAGGTACATCGACATTAAATCAGGCTGCGATTACAGGTGAAAGTGTTCCAGTAACGAAAATCACAAATGATGAAGTATTTGCAGGAACCTTGAATGAAGAAGGGTTACTTGAGGTTAAAGTAACAAAACGAGTTGAAGATACTACTCTTTCAAAAATCATTCACTTGGTAGAAGAAGCCCAAGCAGAACGGGCCCCCTCTCAAGCGTTTGTCGATAAATTTGCAAAATACTATACACCAGCTATTGTCATACTAGCTCTTTTAATTGCAGTAGTTCCACCATTATTTGGCGGAGACTGGAGCCAATGGATTTATCAAGGATTAGCTGTATTAGTGGTTGGTTGTCCTTGTGCCTTAGTAGTCTCAACTCCAGTTGCTGTGGTTACAGCAATAGGAAATGCAGCGAAAAATGGTGTATTAATTAAAGGTGGTATCCATTTAGAAGCAGCAGGACACTTAAAAGCGATAGCATTTGATAAAACAGGAACATTAACCAAAGGGATTCCAGCTGTAACAGACATTGTGACATATGGTAGAAATGAAAATGAATTAATAACCATAACATCAGCCATTGAAAAAGGATCGCAGCACCCTCTTGCTTCAGCGATTATGCGAAAAGCAGAAGAAAATGGATTAAAATTCAATGAAGTAACAGTAGAGGATTTTCAATCCATTACAGGTAAAGGCGTTAAAGCCAAAATAAATAATGAAATGTATTATGTGGGAAGTCAAAATCTTTTTGAGGAATTACACGGAAGCATTTCAAGCGATAAAAAAGAAAAAATTGCCGATATGCAAACTCAAGGTAAAACGGTGATGGTGTTAGGAACAGAAAAAGAAATTCTTTCGTTTATTGCCGTAGCCGATGAAATGAGGGAATCGTCTAAAGAAGTTATCGGCAAGTTGAACAATATGGGAATCGAAACAGTGATGCTAACAGGCGATAACCAAAGAACGGCAACAGCCATCGGAAAACAAGTTGGTGTTTCGGATATTAAAGCTGACTTACTTCCAGAAGATAAGCTTAATTTTATTAAAGAACTTCGAGAAAAACATCAAAGTGTGGGGATGGTCGGAGATGGCGTGAATGATGCTCCAGCCCTTGCGGCATCTACCGTTGGTGTAGCAATGGGTGGTGCTGGAACTGATACAGCTTTAGAAACGGCTGACATCGCCTTAATGTCTGATGATTTGAGTAAATTGCCATATACAATAAAATTAAGCCGTAAGGCTTTAGCAATCATCAAGCAAAACATTACCTTCTCTTTGGCGATTAAATTAGTGGCATTACTTTTGGTCATGCCCGGTTGGTTAACACTTTGGATAGCGATATTTGCTGATATGGGAGCAACTTTACTTGTAACATTAAACAGTTTACGCTTATTGAAAATCAAAGAATAGGTTCTAAAATGGGTGTCAACAATCGGATGCGATCATTGAAAACAATGTTATGCTTCAAAAGGGATATTAACAGGAAATATACAACTAAAGGACGCTTTAACTGAGCAACGGAAAAAGCCAAATTTCTCAATTGATGTTGAGAAATTTGGAGAATG
Organism: Streptococcus plurextorum DSM 22810; assembly: GCF_000423745.1. GTDB lineage: Bacteria > Bacillota > Bacilli > Lactobacillales > Streptococcaceae > Streptococcus > Streptococcus plurextorum. The sequence goes on along the minus strand of NZ_AUIO01000002.1, from coordinate 17,011 downwards.
TTTATACGATTAGTAAAGTTGGCGAAAATAATAAAGTTATTAATCTCATGGAGTATTTGAACTTGCAAAAAAATATTTATGAGTCATTGTACTGACCCCAAAAAGTTAGACAAAAAATATTATTGAAAGGATTTAGTTCTATACTGAACAGGACTAAGTCCTCTTAGTTTTTCTTTAATGCGTTTATTGTTGTAGTAAAAAATATACTCGGTGATAGCTTGCTCCAGTTGATCCAGAGACTTGAAAGTCTTCTCAAAGCCATAAAACATCTCTTTCTTCAAGACACCAAAGAAGGATTCCATCATACCATTATCCGTGCTGGTCCTTTTGCGAGACATGGAAGGACGTATGCCTTTACTTGCAAGAAAGCGGTGATAGACTTCATGTTGGTATTGCCAACCTTGGTCACTATTGAGAATAGTATTTGGGTAAGTTTCCTCAGGGAAGACCTTCTCAAGCATGGTCTTGACTTGTATGAGGTTTGGAGAGCGGGATAAGGTAAAATCAATAATTTCGCTATTATAGCCATCCAGAACAGGAGAAAGATATCTTCTTTTTTCTTAATTCTTTTCTTTTTCTTGTCACTAGCTAGCAATACGTTCTTAATGACTTTTGGTGTTAGTGAAGCATAAGTGACAGTAGGACTAACGTCTTTCAAGTACACTACAAAGTAGAGTACACCACCTTCAGTAAGATAATGCTCCAAATTAATCCTGCTTAGAGGGTATCCAACATTTTCGTTATAATAATCATCACAACCTTTAAACTGAACAGGAATTCGCTCCAAAAAATCAATATTTCGTCTTTCTATATTTTTGTAAAAGTATATGTGACCATCCCAGATTGGTTATTTATCTCCCTCAGAAATTTCTCTGTTAATATGTTTTGATTTTTTTAACGCCATTTTTAAATAATCGACAGCATCTTCTTCAATTTGTTTAGATGATTTGGATATAATGCATCTCTTTGAAAATATTCATATAAAAGTATTATATCAATTTTGTGATACCTTTTCCAAATCATCCCTGTTATCCTAATACCATTCCTAAGAAAATCAGTCCTTGATTTTTCACTGGGGGTTTGGGGGCGGAGCCACCAAGTTATCTTATCGTTGGCTGTCAAAACTGGAAGGTTTTGGTCAGCTGGCGATATGATTTTTGGGATATTGTGGACACAATATCTGAGCTCGCAAAGACCTAAATGGAGGATATTAGGCAGTGCCGTGTCTAATACGAGGGCGGGGATATACCGATAATAAAGAATCTGGAGGATGTAGCATGGGAAACCTAGTCAGAGAGATACGCAAGGAAGTCAATTTCTCAATAGAAGAGTATCAACAGATACAAAAAATGATGGCACAAGGGGGATATGAGCAATTCTCCCCTTTTGCTAGAGGTAAATTATTGGAAATAAATCACCAATCATCCCAGCTGATTGAAGAATGGATAAAATATTTACAACACCAAAAAGTAGAACAGATTTACCGAGATGTACATGAAATACTTGTTCTGGCAAAGTCGTCTCAATCCGTCACTATGGAACATCTTGAAATCATTTTGACTTGTGTCAAAGACTTGATGAGGGAAATTGAGATAAGTATTCCATTAAGCCATTCATTCAAAGAAAAGTACATAAGGTAAATTATTATGGAAAATCGTTATCGGACCAATTTGAAAAAGGTATATTTGAGTGATCAAGAATTAATTATTCTCAACAAAAAACTTGCTCAGAGTCAGTGTCCAAACTTTTCTTATTATGCCAGAAAAACCTTACTCGATCCTGGTATGAATTTTATCACAATAGATACAAGAGGATTTCAAGACCTGATTTTTGAAATTCGTAGGATTGGAAATAATATAAACCAGATTGCACGTGCAGTAAATCAAAGCCACCTATTAAGTCTTCAACAAGTAAAAGAATTGCAGCTCGGTATAGCTGAGTTAGAAAAACAGTTGCAACAAGATTTTGACATCAAGTGTCAAAGATTGAGAGAATTTTATGGTCATCACTAAGCATTATGCAGTTCATGGGAAAAAATATCGACGTCAATTAATCAAGTATATCCTTGATCCTAAGAAGACCAGGAATTTATCGTTGATTTCAGATTTTGGGATGAGTAATTATCTTGATTTTCCTGACTATATGGAACTGGTAAAGATGTATCAAAATAATTTCCTTTCAAATGATCAACTCTACGATTCACGGTTTGATAGACAAGAGAAAAAGCAACAGAAAATACATGCTCATCACGTCATTCAGTCTTTCTCACCTGAGGATAAATTAAGTCCAGAGGAAATCAATCGCATTGGCTATGAAACGATAAAAGAGTTTATAGGTGGTCAATATAAATTCATTGTTGCCACTCATGTTGATCAGGATCATTGTCATAATCACATTATTATCAACTCAATCGACTGCCAATCTCAAAAAAAGTTGAAGTGGGACTACGCTCTTGAAAGAAATTTAAAAATGATTTCAGATAGAATTTCTAAAGTAGCTGGTGCCAAAATCATTCCACCTAAACGTTATTCTCATAGAGATTACGAGGTCTATCGCCGTACTAATCACAAATACGAATTGAAGCAGCGGTTATTTTTTCTCATGGAACATTCTATTGACTTCAATGATTTTATGCAAAAAGCTGAGCAACTAAATGTCAAAATGGATTTCTCAAAGAAACATAGTCGATTTTTCATGACAGATAGAGATATGAAGCAAGTCATCCGAGGAGATAAGTTGAATAAGAGAGAACCCTATTCAAAAGAATATTTTCAACATTATTTTGCCAAGAAAAAGATTGAACGGATTTTAGAATTTTTGTTGCCAAGATCCAATTCATTTGATGATTTAGTTGAGAAAGCTGGGTTACTGGGATTAGAATTGAAGAGCAAAATAAAAACGATAGATTTTGTTCTTTCTGATGGACAAAGCTGCATTTCTATACCAAATAAGTCATTAAGTCAGAAAAATCTTTATGACACTACGTATTTTGAGAGCTACTTCAAGGAACATGATGTGGTTGAAGTGCTTCATAATAGTGACGTAAAAACGGAATTTGAAATGTTTGAGTCACAACAGCATTCAGACATATTGATCGAAGAAGAAATAACCGAAGCTTATGAAACGTACAAGACTAAGAGAGATGCAGTGCATGAGTTTGAAGTTGAGATTGCTGAGGAGCAAGTTGAAAAGGCGGTTTCAGATGGTCTATTTATTAAAGTTTGGCTGGGAATTGGACAAGAAGGACTAATCTTCATTCCAAATCATCAACTAAATATCTTAGAACAAGAAAATAAGAAACAGTATCAGGTGTTTATTCGAGAAACATCTTCTTATTTCGTTTATCATAAAGAGGACTCAGAAAAGAATCGTTTTATGAAGGGAAGAGACTTGATTCGCCAACTGACATTTGACAATAGGTCTTTACCTTATAAGAGACGAATAAGTCTGTCTAGACTTCAACAAAAAATTGAAGAAATCAATTTATTGATGACATTAAACATTCAAAATAAATCCTTTCTAGAATTAAAAGATGAATTGGTTGGAGACATCGCACAGCTAGATATTGAATTGACAAATCTTCAAGAAAAAAACGCCACCTTAAACAAGATGGCAGAAGTAGTTGTTAACCTACAAAGTGATAATCAAGATACCAAGCAATTAGCTAAGTATGAATGTTCCAAGATGAATTTATCGCAGAATGTAACAATTGGACAGATTGAATCTGAGATTGAAATGATACAGAATCAGCTAGACAATAAAATCGAAGAATACGAAAATGCGGTTAGAAAGTTGGATGAATATGTAAGAGTTTTAAATATGGATAAATACAAGACAGACGATTTTTCCATTCATATTGAATAAATATTCAAATTTCCAACATATTCTTGTTTATTTTGGTATAATGTATAATGAAGCTACTCTCAAACCGTCTAATTTGTAAAGAAATAAACGGTTTGGGAGTTTTATTTCTATTGTCCAATTAGGACAATATATCAAATTTCTCCTAGTTATCCTCTATACTTTTCCTTAGGAGAAAGATTGATGTACCGACGTTTAAGGGATTTGAGAGAAGACAATGATTTCACTCAAAAATACGTTGCCGAAAAGCTTTCGTTTACCCACTCTGCTTATGCAAAAATTGAGAGAGGAGAACGTATTTTATCGGCAGATGTAATAATAAAACTTTCAAATCTATATAACGTTAGTACAGATTATTTGTTGGGGCAAACTGACTTTCCCCACCGAATAAAGAATAATTTAAAATAGTCCCTCCTGATTTGTTCATTGACAATTGAATAATTCTAGGTGGGACTTTATTTATTTGTTGAGCAATAGAATGTAATGCGCCAGGAAATGAGCGAAAATCATTTATTCAAAAATAGGATGGTGACCTATCTGCCATGACACAAATAATGATAATGATACTTCTGACCGTTCAGGCTGCCATCGAAAAAGGACAGCGGGTGAAATTCCCATGATTGAACTAACCATTCAAATCCCATCTAGCGTGTAAAATAACTTAGTGATTTGAAGGAGGAAAGTGTATGAGAACTGCTACATATAAAGATTTAATGAACTTAGGATTTCCTGAACATACCTCTAGAGACATTATTCGTGAAGCTAAAAAAATTGCTGTAAAAAAGTTTGAAGAAGCTCGCAAAGTTGACCATAATGCGGTACAATTAAGTAAATCGCCCTTTGACAATCGAAGACTAGGTATCGCACCAGCAGAAATTGTGGAACAATTAATAGGGATTCCACTATCTAAATAACATTTAGAAAGTGAGAATCCAAATGGCAACAAAAAGTAGTAAAAAATACAAAGGTGTTTATTGTGATAATAAGGGAAAGATATTTTATCAGATTGATCTTGGAATCGACCCAGTAACTGGCAAAAGGGTACAAAAGAAAGCTAGAAAAAATCAATATGGTAAAACCTTTGAAACAATGAAAGAAGCATATGACGAATTAGTTCGTATAAAATATGAATTTGCCAACAAAGTCAGTTTAGAAAATTACAATATGACTTTTGAAAACTATATGAACAAAATTTATTTAAGAGCATATAAGCAAAAAGTTCAGTCTGTGACATATAAGACGGCTCTTCCTCATCATAAACTTTTTATTCAATATTTTGGTTTAAAGCCATTAAAAGCAATAACTCCTAGAGATTGCGAAGCTTTTAGATTGCATATCATAGAGAATTATTCTGAAAACTATGCGAAAAATTTATGGTCAAGGTTTAAAGCTTGTATGGGTTATGCAGAAAGACTTGGCTATATTTCAAATATGCCTTGTAAAGCATTAGATAATCCTAGAGGTAAACATCCAGAAACTCTATTTTGGACCTATGCGGAGTTTCAGACATTTATCAAATCATTTGACTTACATGATTATGAAGAATTGCAACGATTTACTGCCATCTGGTTATATTATATGACAGGTGTACGAGTGAGCGAAGGTTTATCTTTATGTTGGGAGGATATTGATTTTGATAAAAAATTTCTAAAGGTACATACAACCTTAGAGAAAGATGAAAATGGTAATTGGTATCGTAAAGACCAAACAAAGACTCCAGCAGGTGAACGACTTATTGAATTGGATGATATTACTATTGAAGTACTTCAAGTTTGGCGAAAAAATCAGTTTGCAAATCAAGATACAGATTTTATCATTTCAAGATTTGGAGATCCTTTTTGCAAATCAACCATTTGTCGCATCATCAAACGGAAAGCTCAACAGGTAGGAGTTCCAGTAATTACAGGAAAAGGTCTCAGACATAGCCATGCATCCTATCTAATCAATGTCTTGAAAAAAGATATTTTATATGTAGCCAGACGTATGGGACATGCCGATAAATCAACAACTTTGAATACTTACAGTCACTGGTTTAATGCTTTAGATAAAACAGTTTCTGAAGAAATCACACAAAATATCAAAAGTGCAGGATTGGATTCAATTTTATGCCAAAATTCCTGCCAAACTTCAAATTAAGAACTCAAACCCCTTGATATTGCACATTTAACATGTTGTGCAATTGTTACTCTTAAATAAGAGAGTATCACAATGTGATGACAGAAGCCTGGTAGTTCAAAGGTTTCAAGTCGCTTAAAGTGATAAAAAGGGGAGCTGAGCCTCCCTATCACAAACCCCACCACGATTAAACGTGGTGGGGTTTTAAAATAGTTTAGATTGTCGAGCAATCAGAGTATTCTGGTTGCTTTTTGATTTTAAGAATGAGGTAGGAGATATGTATGAACGTACCAGGTTTTAATCAGAGGTTGTGGAGTTTAGTCTCGATATGAGGTGTATCATCTCATCAAGCACATTGGCAACTGAAATCCCCTTTGTATAGCTATATTTTTTCGAATAATTTTGCCATTGTTGATTCTGAATAGGGTCAGATTTGAACCTCTCGAGTAGTTCAATAATCTTTTCAAAATTGAGTTCTGTTTCGCGATATGAAAATGTTCTCTGACAAGCATTTTTTAACTGAATGAAATCAATGTCTTCTTTCTTCAGTTTTGATAGAATATAAACATCGTAAAAATCTTTGCTTCTGCTGTTCAAGAAGTTACGTGAATAGATGGTTTGAAGTTTCTCAGCTAAGATGGTTTCAATGGTATATGCAATGATTGGAAAGGTATCTTCATTAAAAATAGCTTTGTAGTCATATGTAATCGGCTGAGGAGTTACAACATCGCCTGTCGCAATATCCAAATGGATAACTTGTTTAATATTCTCAAGTTGACACAAAATGGTTGCTCGATAGCCGCCATAGTCATCACTTTCTTTAATAGCTGTGATTGATTGAATCACAAAAGAAATACCTTCTACTGAATCTGCTAAAATTTCTTCAAGTTGCTGCCTCACAGTATCTTCTGAGAGTGTCATTTGATGGAACAAAAAGTCAATATCAACCGTGCTACGAGATTCAACTCCGATGACATTTGACAGTAGGAAGCCTCCTTTGAAGATATAGTGACTTGAATGGGTACTCTGACTTAATTTTTTCAAAATCACTTCTAAAAAGTAATAGATCATGACGGAATTAAAGGTTAATCCAGTATTCTTTGATACTTTATGACAGAGAGCTGTTAATTTAGCTTTGTTCATATGAGAACCTCCAGCGTTTGTTTAACTTTTTCTAAAGCATTCATTTTTGTAGCGTATTCATAGAGTTTTGCAAGATTTTTTTTAGGATAGTCCCCGTAAGATTGAAGTGTTTTGACAAAGAGTTCAGAATCGATTTTTTCTCGATGTATGATAAAATCACAAATAATGCGTTCAAAATCATATACCCTCACTTTGTTTCCCATAGGAGTAGGTACAGTAGTCATTCCTAGCTCACTGTGTTCTTTGGAGACAAAGTGACTATTCAGATTAGCTGGAGGCGTATTAAAACGGTAGCCTCTAGGAATGGTTACATCAAAATATTGTGGAATTTCATCGGTAAACTGTTGCAGATACAGTGCCGAAATATAAGAGAAAATAGCCTTAGGGTAACGGTACTGAAAAAAGTAGTATTCGTCGTAGTCTCCGTTTTGGGTTAGGAAAATTCCTTTCTCGACTCGGTATAGAATTCCTTCTTTTTCTAGTCTTGTCAAATATATTGTTGGAATACCTAGTGCTTTACAGTCTTTATAGGTGATAATGCCATTGTTGTTTTCTATAAAATCGAGTAGAATCTCTTTTTTTGACATACTGACTCCTTTTTGTTGCTTTTATACTACGATTTTACAATATTTGTAGTATATAAGCAACATTTTTTCTATCGCTGATTGTGATAACAAAATCAACCCTTCTTTTTTATGATGAGGAAAGGGTGACAGTTTATTGCTAAAAAAAGGCGGTAAATACGCCGTTCGCAAGAGTAGAAAAAACTTACTGTATAGGGGACGATAAAACTTGAAAGTTGAACAGGAAGAAAAGATGTGTCTGTGGTTGAAGATTGGGAAATGTAAGCTCTGCTTCCGAAAGAGAGCCCTCCATTTCAAATGCTGAAATTGATGTTCAAAAACAAGGTAAGGTCACAAAACCTATAAGGCTAACAAGGTTAAAAAAGCTCATGTTAATTAGGGGAAAAGGAGACATCAAGTCTCTACGAAGAAGGAGGTCTAATAGGAGATCAGATAAGCGCTTACTTCTGTCATGTCATAAGGATGAAGATGAGGGAGTTTTTAGGTGAAAACGCCCAAATATAGTAGCCGTTTCGTCTACTAAAAAGCGCTAACATCTTAAGCGCTTTCTGAAACTTTTCGAGTCAAAAGGTGACAGGAGTTAAAATTTGTAAAAAAATTTTAATTTTTGGTGCAAAATAGTTGGCTATAATAGGAAAATTTGCTAAAATAACTATGAACAATTTTTCAATGGGCAACTATGTCCAAGGGAGGATTGTGAAAGGCCGATGTCCTTCGGGGCATCATGTTAGGCGAGGGTTTAGGCGGCTAAATGCTCGTCAAAATAAAGAAAAAAGGAGTCTTTCATGAAAAGATCACAGAAGAAAAAGTTTGACTGGTATGGTCTAAGTCAACGTTTCTCAATCCGTAAGTACCACTTTGGTGCTGCCTCGGTCCTTCTAGGAACGGCATTGATTTTGGGAAATGGTGTGACAGCAAGTGCCAATACCGAAGAGCAAACAGCACCGACTATCGTGAATGCTGAGACGCCAGCACCGACTGAAGAGTCGGCACCGGCTGAAATTGCAGCGCCAGCAGTAGCAGGTGCAGAAACACCAGCTGCGGAAACACCAGCTGTAACACCTGCGGTTGAAACACCAGCAGCAGTTACTGTTGACAAGTCAGCTTTGCAAACTGCCCTTGATGCAGCAAAAGCGACTGACACAGCAGGTAAGACAGCTGCTTCAGTAGAAGCCCTTAAAACTGCTATCGCTAAAGCTGAGGCAGTGATTGCTGACACAGCAGCTAACCAAGAGGCTGTAAACCTTGCTAAAGCTGAGCTCGAAGCAGCAGTAGCAGGTCTTGCTGACGAGACACTTTCAGTGGCACCACAAGAAGCAACTGAAGTACCAGTAGCAACACCAGCAGCAGAGATTCAAGAGTCAACAGTCCGTGCAGCAGCAGGTTTGCGTTCAGATTTAACCGTTGAATTTCTTGATGCAAATAATAATCCAATCACTGGTTATTATGATGGGTTAACAGGTTCAAATATGCCTGTTAAAGTTCGTATTACATTACCAGAAAATGCGACTAATAAAACTGCAACAGTAACACTTGGTAATTTTCTATACTTCTCTAACTACGGTCAAAATGATGATGTCGTTAAGGGTGCTACGACAGCAATTACTGCGCCGACAAATACTACAACAGGAATAGTTGCTGACAACGGTCAACCATATCAAGCGGGGACGAGAACTGTTGGTGGTGCTACATCAGGGTCTAATTATAATCCTTCATATAACCCTAAAGTGACTTACACGATTAAAGATGGTCAGACATCCTTTGTTCTTCCGTTATCAATTTCTTCTTCGCTTATGGTCGGTTTTAAAGGTGTGGCTACAGATGGAGAAATTAACGGTACTACAAATGGTATTGAGACATCAACTCCTATCACAGTTAAGCTTTCAGCAACAGAGAATGGTTTAAATATAGAAGATGAGTTCAATTTATCTGAAATTTTATTCTCCACGATTGCTAGGTCAACTGTAGGTTTGACAAGTGCTGTAACTATAGTCCCAGCTGAGAATGCTGCAGCTACTAACCAAAATAATTACATAGCTCAAGTTGCGGGTGTAACAGCTATGCCAAGTAGTGGACACCTTCCACTAATTGAGGAAGAGACTGTAGATATTGTATTACCTAAAGGAGTTTCATTTGAATCCTTTGCTCCGGAGTCAGTAAATGAGTGGGACATTATAAGTCCAGCACAAACTGATGCTTCGGGCGTAACAAGACTTACAGTAAAAACGTCATATCCAACCTATACAGATTTACATAGACTCAATTTCAATGTAAAAGTTGATCGTGCAACCCTCCCTACAGTTGATCGTGTGAATGTCCGTTTGGAAAACTACCAGTCACGCCTAAGGAACTACGATACAATTGATAGTACTAATGTTTTGGCTAATAATACTTCTATAACCTATGGAATTCAGGTTTTTGAATTGAGTAATCAAGACAACTTGGGTCTTTTCTACGCAAGGCCAGGTGTTGTAAATTATCCAATTTCAAGCATTGATACTACTCCAGCAGATAGTGAAAACTTATATACCTCTCTAGGTTCACTTCCATATGGAGTTCCAGCAGTAACTAACTTTAATAATACAGATTCACGTGAAAAGGAAATACACTATAGCTTTCCAGAGAATCCATCATTTGAAGTTAAAGGTATTCAATTACCAGTCTTCAATAATGGGTATACTCTAAGCACAGTAAAAGTAGCGAGTAAAAATAGTCCTACCCTTAGAGAAGTGACTCTTCCACAATCATACACATACAATGTCCCACCATTACAGTATGCTTCGCTAAAAGATCTTGGATTGAGTGAAGATGATGTTCTGACAGAGTTGATAGTTCCAGTGGGTGTTTTTGCTGCAAATCAATCATATGAACTTGCAAGAACAGGTTTGACGCAAGTCTTTGGTAAGTATTTGGCGCCTACGACAACCCATCAAACCTCTGCTGTGCTCACTCTACGTGATAAAGATTACGATCCGAATGACTCGACAAAAAACTATACATCTGGAAGTGGTGAGTTAAAGATTAATCTTCGTGAAGAAGATGGAACAAACCATTTACGTACAACGATTGGTTCAGCAAGTCAAACGATCGGATACGCTAAAGAAGGAACCATCAATTACAGCATTCGTTCAGACAACGGTACAAGTAGCCATTTGATGCGTACAAAAGAAGGTGTTGAAAAAGCCTATTTGGTACTTCCAAAAGGAGCAACTGTTAAATCTGTGACATTCACTACAGTGAAGACTGTAGATGGTCAAACTGTAACCAATAATATTACGTCAGAAGTGGTAGCTATTGGAAATACTGTTGATGGTAGCAATGTTATTTATGAGTATGATCTTTCGAAGGTTGCTGGCGAGAACCGTTATGTTGGTTGGGTAGGTAGCTATGATAGTCACTTTGGTGATCAACGAATTGATGTAGCAATTAATATTGAAAATGCTACAGATCAAGAAGTTACTGTTCCATATAGTGAAAGATTCTTTGTAACTACATCGGATGTTCACGCCAAGACTGGGACCTTTACTAAACGTGGTTCTGATCCATTCAATTTAGTAGCAGACGACACTACTATATTTACTAATATTGCAGATACGAGGACGTTGACTCTTTCAAAAGCAGATAAGCTTGACTTAACGACCGAGGCGAAATTATCTACAGACCCAGCTTATCAAAATGCCAATGCCGACTTCAAGATTTTGGATATCACCCAAGATCTTGATTTGAAACTTAATATTGGTAACAAATTGGAGACCTCTGTAGGTGAACTTGATCTCTTCTTGCCAATTCCTAAGAAGGGCGAAAACTGGGGAACTAACTTCCAAACAGAAGCTTTTGATTTCGGATTTGTCTTGAAGGGTATTGGTGTTGATACAGCATTCACAGATGCTTTTGATATTACATACGCCTCAGTAAACCCAACGACACTTGATGGCAGAACACATACGACAGTTAGTCTTGCTACTGAAAACTTTACCTCAACTCAAAGTTCGACAACTAACTTGATCCGTATCAAGACTAAGACAGGTCAGCAAGTACCTGCAAGCTCTGACTTCCCAATCATACTTAACCTTGGTCTTGACTCAGTAACACGTGCAGAAGATGGTAAGACAATTACTTGGAATCCATACTATTCTGCTAGATATGCCACAAGTTCATCTGTAGATAAGGCTCGTGAAATCAATATCTCTGTAACTCTAGGTAAGATTGGTGCGACCTTCTTTAACGATACAGACGCTAATGGTGTTCAAGGAGCAAGTGATTCACTCTTTACAGCAGCAGCTCCTACATTTGTCCTTACAGACGCAAGCGGTACAGTTATCGATACAACTGGTTTGGTAGAAACGACTGCTACAGGTGGTGTCGTTATCAAAGGTCTGACATCAGGTCAAACATACACTGCTAAGTTCATTGCTCCAACTGGCTATCGCTTCACAACAGGTGCTAAAGGTACAGATGCAACGACAACCACTCAAACCTTTACAGCTGCGATGGTTGATGCAGACAATACAACCTTGGTACCAGTTGGTTTGACACCAATCATCACATTGGTTAACCCAGACCTAACAATTGTAGATAATATTGCAAATGTTAGCGCAATTGAGAAAGAAGACGTTAAGGCAGCAATTCTAGCTAAAAACACCTTCCCAGCAGGTACTAACCTAACAGTTGCAGCTAATGGTACAACAACAATCACTTATGTTGATGGCTTCACACAAACAATCCCTGGAACACAGACTGTACAACAACGTGCAACTTCTGAAACCCCTGTGGTAAATGCTATCGACAATGACGATACTAAAGTATCAGGTACAGGTGTTGCAGGTGCTCAAATCGTTGTGACCCTACCTTCTGGTCAGCAAATGACAACAACTGTTAAGAATGATGGTAACTGGGAAGTAACTCCAATCACACCACTTGCAGTTGGTCAGACAGTACAAGTCACTCAAAAAGAAACTGATAAATTGATCAGTGCTTCTGAGCCAGAAACAGTTGTCGCTAACCAAGCAACAGCAACTAATCTGACAGCACCAGAAAAAACACCAGTAGCAAACACTTCTGCATTGACTCCAACTGAGCAAGCAGCAGTTAAAGCAGCGGTAATCAAAGCTAACCCAACCCTTACTGATGGTATGGTAGCTGTAGATGATAAAGGTAATGTAACCGTTACATATACTGATGGTTCTAAAGATACCTTTACACCTGCTGAGACAGTTGTTCAATCTGAAGCATCTAAAAACCCATTAACAGCACCAGAAAAAACGCCAGTACAAAACACATCTGCATTGACTCCAGATGAGCAAAATGCGGTTAAAGCAGCTGTTATCAAAGCAAACCCAACGCTTACTGATGGCATGGTAGCTGTAGATGATAAAGGTAATGTGACAGTAACTTACTCAGATAGTACAACTAACACGTTGACACCTGATAAGACTGTTAAATTGGCAGACTCAGCTAACCCAGCTAACGCTGTTAAAGATCCAGCGCTTACACCAGTTGCTAACCTTGCAGCATTGACTCCAGAAGAGCAAGCAGCAGTTAAAGCAGCAGTATCAGCAGCTAACCCTGACATCGCGCCATCTAAGATTGCAGTATCACCTACTGGTGAAGTAACAGTCACACACGCTGACGGTACAACAACTGTTATCCCTGCAGATCGTACGGTAGAATTGTCAGATGCAGCATCTACAAATGTAGTAGCTCCAAGCCCACTTGTGCCTGTAGCAAACACATCTGCGTTGACTCCAGAAGAGAAGGCAGCGGTAGAAGCAGCGATTAAAGCAGCCAACCCTAAACTTCCAGCAGATGCAGTGATTTCAGTTGGCCCAGATGGTACTGTAACAGTAACTTATGCTGATAAGACAACTGACGTCCTTCCGGGTGCTCAAGTTGTTAAACAATCTGACGCAGTTGCTAACCCATTGACAGCGCCAGCTCTTACACCAGTAGCAAACACATCTGCATTGACTCCAGATGAGCAAAATGCGGTTAAAGCAGCCGTTAAAGCAGCTAACCCAACATTGCAAGATTCTCAAATCACTGTAGATGCACAAGGTAACGTAACAGTATCTTACCCAGATGGAACAACTAACAAGTTGACACCAACTCAAACTGTTAAGTTGGCTGACTCAGCTAACCCAGCTAATGCGCTTAAAGATCCAGCACTTACACCAGTTGCTAACACTTCAGCACTTACACCTGAAGAGAAATTGGCAGTTGCAGCAGCGGTATTGCAAGCTAACCCAACCCTTTCACCATCTCAAATCGCTGTATCACCAACAGGTGAAGTAACAGTAACTTATGCAGATAAGTCAACTGCTACAATCCCTGCGAATAAGACAGTAGAATTGTCAGATGCAGCCTCTACAGATGTAGCAGCTCCAAGCCCACTTGTGCCTGTAGCAAACACATCTGCATTGACTCCAGAAGAGAAAGCAGCGGTAGAAGCAGCAATTAAAGCAGCTAACCCTAACCTTCCAACAGATGCAGTTATCTCAGTTGGCCCAGACGGTACTGTAACAGTAACTTATGCAGATAAGACAACTGATGTCCTTCCAGGTACTCAGGTTGTTAAACAATCTGATGCAGCAGCAACAGATGTTAAAGCACCTGCAGTAACACCAGTTCAAAACCTTGACGCTCTTACTCAAGATGAGAAAGATGCCGTTAAAGCAGCGGTAATCAAAGCAAACCCAACGCTTACTGATGGTATGGTAGCTGTAGATGATAAAGGTAATGTCACAATTACTTATGCAGATAAGACAGTTGATACTATCCCAGCATCACAAACTGTTAAGTTGGCAGACTCAGCTAACCCGGCAAATGCTGTTAAAGATCCAGCAACGCTTACACCTGTAGGAGATCTTAACGCTCTTACTCCAGAAGAGCAGGCAGCGGTTAAAGCAGCAGTATCAGCAGCGAACCCTAACATTGCACCTGGAAACATCGCTGTAGATGATAAAGGTAATGTCACAGTAACATTCCCAGATGGAACAACTACTGTTATCCCTGCAGATCGTACAGTAGAATTGTCAGATGCAGCATCTACAGATGTAGTAGCTCCGACAACTAAAGTACCAGTTGCAGATGCAACAGCACTTACTGAAGCTGAGAAAGCAGCGGTTATCGCAGCTATTAAAGATGCGAACCCTAACCTTCCAACAGATGCAGTCATCACAGTTGCCCCAGACGGTACTGTAACTGTAACTTATGCAGACGGAACAAAAGATGTTCTTCCAGGAACTGAAGTTGTTTCTGAGCGTCCAGCAACAACTGATCCAGAAGTTAACCCAATCGACTCTGATGATACAACTATCTCAGGTAAAGGTACTCCTGGTGCTACTATCACAGTTAAATTCCCAGATGGTTCATCAATTACTACTAAAGTATTGCCAGATGGTACATGGACTGTTCCTGTAATGTCAGACCTTGTTGCAGGTGATGATGTTGTTGTTTCTCAAGAAGCGCCAGGTCAAAAACCAAGTGCTCCTGTGACATCAACAGTTAACCCAACACAAGCTGAAGCATTGACACCAGTAGGACCAGCTGAAAAAGTTCCAGTTACTAACCCAGATGCTCTGACACCAGCTGAAAAACAAGCTGTAGAAGATGCAGTACGCGCAGCGAACCCAGATCTTCCAGCAGGTACAACAATTACTGCAGACGATAAAGGTAACGTGACAATCACTTACCCAGATAAGACAACTGATGTCATCCCAGCGTCAGAGACAGTTGTAGCTAAATCTAAAGCGGATATCTACGCTCCGACAGGTAATGTTCAATCAGTTGAGAAAGGTGCAACAGTAGATCCTAAAGCTTCTATCGCAAATGCGGCAGACCTTCCAGCGGATACTACATTCGAGTTTGCATCACCAGTTGATACAACAACTGTAGGTACTAAGTCAGTAACAGTCTTGGTTAAATATGCAGATGGTTCAGTTGATGAAGTGGTAACATCAGTAGTTGTTAAAGACAGCACTAACCCAACACCAGCTCAATCAGAAGTATACACACCAACAGTTAAAGGTGCGGTAACCGTTGAAGCAGGTAAACCACTTAATGAAGCAGACATCATTGCACAAGTTGATACAACAGACCTTCCAGCAAATACAGAAGTAACTGTTAAGACAGTTCCATCTACTGACAAACCAGGTGAGTTCACAGCAGTTGTTGTTGTTAAGTACCCAGATGGTTCAGTTGATGAAGTGAACGTACCAGTAGTTGTTACAGCTCCAGCAACAACAGCAGATGCTTACACTCCAGTAGCTAAAGAGCAAACTGTAGCAGTAGGTGCAACACCAGTAGCGAAAGATTCAATCGCGAACGTGGCTGACCTTCCAGCAGATGCAACTTACACATGGAAACGTCCAGTTGACACAAGCACACCAGGTACTAAGTCAGGTGTAGTCGTGGTAACTTACGCAGATGGTTCAACAGATGAAGTAACTGTATCTATCGTTGTTGAAGGCGATGGCACATCAGCTGCAGAACAAAACGAACCAACTGTAAACGGTGGCGTAACTGTAACTCAAGGTCAAGAACTTACAGATCAAGCAATCCTTGATCAAGTAACTGTACCAGCAGGTGGCACAGCAGTTGTAACTGTTAAACCATCAACAGATACAGTAGGTGAGTTCACAGCAACAGTAGTGGTAACATATGCAGACGGTTCAAGCGATGTTGTGACTGTACCAGTAAGTGTTGTTAAACCAACACCAATCTCTGACACAGTAACACCAACAGCACCAGCAACTAAAGTCCCAGTTGTAGATCCAACAAACTTGACTCCAGCTGAGAAACAACAAGTTGAAGATGCAGTCCGTGAAGCGAACCCAGATCTTCCAACAGGAACAATCATCACAGTAGACCCAGCAGGTAACGTAACACTTACTTACCCAGATGGTTCAACAGATAAGATCCCTGCAGCAGATATCATCACAGTAATTCCTAAGAAAGATCTCTTTACACCAGAAGCTTCTGTTCAATCAGTTGAGAAAGGTGCAACAGTAGATCCTAAAGCATCTATCGTAAATGCGGCAGATCTTCCAGCAGGAACTACCTTCGAGTTTGCATCACCAGTTGATACAACAACTGTAGGTATCAAGTCAGTAACAGTCTTGGTGAAATACCCAGATGGTTCAGTTGATGAAGTTCCAGTCGTTATCGTAGTTGTAGATCCAACAGATCCGAAAGGTCCTATTGTGATTCCTCCGGTTAATCCAACAGATCCAACCGTTGTTATTGACCCAACCGATCCAACGAACCCTGTTAAGACAATTGATCCAACAACAGGTGAAACTAAACCAGCT
>NZ_AUIO01000001.1 GCF_000423745.1 Streptococcus plurextorum DSM 22810 | reverse complement strand
CTAAGTGCGAAGCCCCCCTCAAGATGAGATTTCCCATGATTTTATATCAGTAAGAGCCCTGAGAGAAGATCAGGTAGATAGGTTAGGAGTGGAAGCGTGGTGACATGTGAAGCGGACTAATACTAATAGCTCGAGGACTTATCCTAGAGAGTCGATATTGACAGCGTTAGAAATTTTTGTTAGACTATAGGTATTCAATTTTGGGTGGACAAAACCCAGAGAGAAGTTAAGTGACGATAGCCTAGGAGATACACCTGTACCCATGCCGAACACAGTAGTTAAGCCCTAGAACGCCGGAAGTAGTTGGGGGTTTCCCCCTGTGAGATAAGGAAGTTGCTTAGCTTTAATCCGCCATAGCTCAGTTGGTAGAGCGCATGACTGTTAATCATGATGTCACAGGTTCGAGCCCTGTTGGCGGAGTGTTGTGACCTTGTTTATCAAGGTTTTTTTATTTTTCAATGAGACAGTTAAGAACATGACATTAATGTCATGTTCTTTTGGTAGGAATTTGCGTAGAATGTATGTATCCCCAAATAATATTACTAAGGAGGTACTACATTGGAAACTGTAGGGAAAGAATTTATAGATATTTATAGGACGGTTAGGCCGATTATATTGAAGCTTCGTCAAGAGTATTTTATCAAGATGTGGGATTTGGATGATTGGGAACAGGAGGGGAGGATAGTTTTGTTTGAGCTGTTGCGTAAGGACTCGGAGCTAGTTTATGATACTAATCGTCTATGTGTATACTTTAAGACGAAGTTTTCTAATCGGGTCAAAGATGCTTTGAGGAAGCAAGAGAGTATTAAGCGAGGATTTGATCGTATGGCCTATGAGGAAGTTGGTGAGGTCGCACATTCTGTTTCGGATAAGGGGCTGAATTTGGCAGATTTGGTGGCATATGGAGAGGCTATGGAAAGTTTAGATAAGGAGTTGAGTGCGCAGGAGCGGGAGTGGGTGACCTATTTGATTAGTGGGGAATGCTTTAGGGGGAAGCGAGCTTTTCAGCGTAAGCTACGTGCTAAGATGGAGTCCATGGGGTGGAGCCCTCAGGATAGGTGGAATAGGACTTAGTGTGTGGTTCAAGAGAATAGTGAAGTTTATTGGTTGGGGCTTGAGGCGATGATAAAGCAATTACTAAGATGGTTTAGAGATATAATAGTTGAATGATTAAGTTTTGGATAATTGTATAAAATCAAGGCAATGAGAAAACACTTCTGTTTAACTACAATATAAACAGAAGTGTTTTTATCATTGAAAAATAGAAACCTAATCTTTTCAAAATCTTTAAAAGAAATGTGATTAAAAGTAATAAAAACTAAATAGCCGGTCCTCTGTTTAGTGCAGACAACGGGCTACTTAGTTTTTATCTTGTTTTATCAGAAGCTAATCTTTTTAATAAGATTATGCTTGGTTAAGAAATGATTTTAGACAATCCCTTGCGCGGACATTGCTTCTGCGACTTTTAGGAAGCCAGCGATATTCGCACCAAGAACGAGGTTGCCTTCTTGGCCGAACTCTTTTGCAGCCGCGGCAGCATTTTCATAGATACCTTTCATGATATCATAGAGTTTGCCATCCACTTCTTCAAATGTCCAGGCAGTGCGTCCACTGTTTTGGGCCATTTCAAGTGCTGAGACGGCAACACCTCCGGCATTAGCAGCTTTAGCAGGACCAAATGAAACACCAGCTTCTAAGAAGACATCAATGGCTTCAAGAGTTGATGGCATGTTTGCGCCTTCTGAAACTGCGATAACACCATTAGCAACAAGTGTTTTTGCCTGCTCTTCGTTGATTTCATTTTGGGTAGCACATGGGAAAGCAAGGTCTGCTTTAATGTCCCAAATTGAACCTTCTCCAACAGGAACAAATTTGGCATTTGGACGAGCGTTAGCATATTCAACGATACGTGCACGTTTGACTTCTTTGAGGTCTTTTAGGAGTTCGACATCGATGCCATCTGGATCGTAAACATAACCAGATGAGTCAGAACATGCAACAGCTTTAGCGCCTAGCTGGTGAAGTTTTTGGATGGCATAGATAGCAACATTTCCTGAGCCAGATACAAGAGCAACTTTTCCAGCAAAGTCTTCGCCACGTGCTTTGAGCATTTGTTCAGCAAAGTAGACAGCACCATAACCAGTTGCTTCGGTACGTGCAAGAGAGCCACCATAGACTAGTCCTTTGCCGGTCAAGACACCAGTATACTCGTTGCGAAGGCGTTTGTATTGTCCATAGAGGTAGCCGATTTCTCGTCCACCCACACCGATATCTCCTGCCGGAACATCAGTATCTGCACCAATATGCTTGCTAAGCTCTGTCATAAAGCTTTGGCAGAAGCGCATGATTTCATTGTCTGATTTACCTTTAGGATCAAAGTTTGACCCACCTTTACCTCCACCGATAGGTTGACCAGTTAGGGAGTTTTTGAAAATTTGCTCAAATCCAAGGAATTTGATGATAGACTGGTTAACTGATGGGTGAAAACGAAGACCACCTTTGTAAGGTCCGATGGCAGAAGAGAACTGCACGCGGAAACCGCGGTTTACTTGAACCTGTCCTTTATCGTCAACCCATGGCACACGGAATGAAATGATGCGTTCTGGTTCAACCAAACGCTCAAGGATATTTTCTTCGATGTATTTTGGGTATTTATCAAAAACTGGAATTAGTGACGTGAAGACCTCTTCTACAGCTTGTAAGAACTCCGCTTCATGTCCGTTCTGAGCCTTTACTTTTTCAAAAACGCTCTCAACATATGCTTTACCTGTTGTCATGTATTGTCCTCCATGGGTTTAAAAATTGTGTACTCTCAATATTATAAATATTCAGAAAATTTTGTCAAGTGTTTTACTTATATTTTTATTAAGAAAACACCTCCATGACTATGGAGATGTTTAACAGGATTATTTTTTAAGAAGATCACGAATCTCTGTAAGAAGTTCTTCTTGAGTTGGACCAGCAGGAGCTGCTTCTTCAACAAGCTCTTCAGCTTTTTTAAGGTTTTGTGCTTTCTCAGCAGCTTTTACAATGAAGAAGAGAACGGTACCAATAATCAAGAATTGAATAATCGAGCTCAAGAAGCTACCATATTTAACACCGTTCCAAGATAACTCAGCAATATTTTCTGCACCAGCAGCTTTCAAAGCAGGTGTCAAGAACAATGGTGTGATAACATCAGCCACCAATGAATCGATGATAGCTTTGAAGGCAGCACCGATGATAACAGCAACAGCAAGGTCAACAACGTTGCCGCGGAACAAAAAGTTTTTTAAATCTTTAATCATTAGATTTTAGATTCCTTTCTAAATTTTTAATACTTCATAAGTATATATAAAAATGATGAGAATGGCAACGATAATGCTTGGCTTTTTTCATTTACAGTAGTTTGATTTATGGTATAATGAGTATAATGCTAAAATGGGGATTTTTGTGGAGGTGAGGGCTTGGCTATTAGCAAAGAACAAATTGCAGACATTAAAAGTTCTGTTAATATTGTCGATGTGATTGGCGAAGTGGTTTCGCTCACAAAAGCAGGGCGTCATTTTTTGGGGCTTTGCCCTTTTCATAAAGAAAAAACTCCTTCTTTTAATGTTATTGAAGACAAGCAGTTTTTTCACTGTTTTGGCTGTGGAAAATCGGGCGATGTTTTTAAATTTTTAGAAGAGTATCGTCAGATTACCTTTATGGAAAGTGTGCAAATTTTGGCTGAACGCTCAAATATTGCCTTGCCCATCAGTCAACCATTACAGAGTAATCAGCAAAATAATCCCTATCAGGAACTTTATGCCCTTAATTCAGATGCAGCAAAGTTCTATCATGCTGTGTTAACGACGACTCAACAAGGACAGGCGGCAAAGGCATATCTTTATAGTCGTGGGTTGACGGATGAGTTGATTGACTATTTCAATATCGGACTTGCACCTGATGAAGCTGACTTTCTTTATCAAGCAATGTCTAAGAAATATAGTGAAAACACACTGGTTCAGGTGGGACTTTTTAATTTATCAGAGTCAAATCAGGTTTTTGATGCCTTTCGTAATCGGATTATGTTTCCACTGACAGATGATAAGGGACGGATTTTGGGATTTTCTGGCCGTATTTGGACGGAATCGGATCAAAAAAGTCAGCAAGCTAAATACAAAAATACGCGTTCGACGCTCATATTTAATAAATCTTACGAATTATATCATTTGGATAGGGCAAAAGCAGTTGCTAAAAAAACACAAGAGCTTTATCTGATGGAAGGCTTTATGGACGTCATAGCTGCTTATCGGTCTGGAGTGACCAATGCAGTGGCATCTATGGGAACAGCTTTGACACCTGAACATGTCAGTCATCTCAAGCAATACACTAAAAAGCTTGTCTTGACATACGATGGCGACAAGGCTGGTCAAAATGCTATTGCCAAGTCTTTAGAACTTCTGAAAGGGATACCTGTTGATATTGTGCGTATGCCAAATCAAATGGACCCAGATGAGTTTTTACAGTCGCACTCAGAAGAAGAACTGTTCCAGCTGTTAACGCAATCTCGATTGTCAGCGACCGAGTTTTGGATATATTATCTGAAGCCTGAAAATACCGATAATCTACAGTCTCAGATTACCTATGTGGAAAAAATAGCACAATTGATTGCTCAAGTTCCATCCATCACGGCTCAAAACACTTATATCAATCTCGTTGCGGATTTTTTGCCTGATTTTGATTATAGACAGGTCGAACAGGCAGTGGATAATTACCGTGTCGCAAATCGTCAGAAACGTAGCGGTCAAAATCAGCAACCAATAGCCGTTTTACCAGTAAGTAAAGCCTTGTCAGCTCTTGCTAAGGCTGAGAGTCAGCTTTTTCATCGCCTGATGCACCATCCCTATTTGCTTAATGAGTTTCGAAATCGCGATTTTTCATTTAAGACACCAGAACTGCAAACTCTCTTTGAGATTTTAAAGAATTCAGGTGAGATTAGTAGTGCAGATTTGGCTCAGTTATCAGATATGGAAAATTTAGCCTATTATCAGGTTTTGGAAGAACAACTACCTCCCACCGTTGCAGATGGCGAAATCGCACAGATTGAAGCTCGCATTAACCGTATTTTACAAGAACAGCAACTAGTGCAGAAGGCAAAAGTTATCCGAGAGTCTAGCAGTCATGGTGATATGGATCATGCCCTCGAAGAGTTAGAAGCTCTCATTGCTCAAAAAAGAAAGTTGGAATAAGAAGATATGTCAACAAAAAACACAAATACTACTTTTAACGTCCAAGTCGCAGATTTCATCCGTCACCATAAGAAAGATGGAACCGCTATTGATGACCATGTGACAGAGAAACTCGTGATTCCATTTGCTTTAGATGCAGATCAGATTGACGATCTCTTGGAGCGCTTGACAGACGGCGGGATTTCAATCACGGATAAAGAGGGAAATCCATCAACCAAATATGTGGTGGAAGAGATTAAGCCAGAAGAACTGAGTGATGAGGAATTGCTCGGGTCGAATTCGGCTAAAGTTAATGACCCAGTTCGGATGTACCTCAAAGAGATTGGGGTCGTGCCTCTGCTCACTAATGACGAAGAAAAAGAGTTAGCCGTTGCAGCAGCAACAGGAGACCTTATGGCGAAACAACGTTTGGCTGAGGCAAACCTCCGTTTAGTGGTTTCTATTGCAAAGCGCTATGTAGGACGTGGCATGCAATTCCTTGACCTGATTCAAGAAGGTAATATGGGATTGATGAAAGCTGTCGATAAATTTGATTATGAAAAGGGATTTAAGTTTTCAACCTATGCGACGTGGTGGATTCGTCAAGCTATTACACGAGCTATCGCAGACCAGGCTCGGACCATCCGTATTCCGGTTCACATGGTTGAGACCATCAATAAATTAGTTCGTGAACAGCGTAACCTGCTACAAGAACTTGGTCAAGATCCTACACCAGAACAAATTGCTGAGCGTATGGACATGACACCTGATAAGGTTCGTGAAATTCTTAAAATTGCTCAAGAACCTGTTTCTCTTGAGACCCCAATCGGTGAAGAAGATGATAGCCACCTCGGTGATTTCATTGAAGATGAAGTTATTGAGAATCCTGTTGATTACACAACACGTATTGTACTTCGTGAACAACTAGATGAGGTTCTTGATACATTGACTGATCGTGAGGAGAATGTCTTACGGCTTCGTTTTGGTCTTGATGATGGGAAAATGCGAACCTTGGAAGATGTGGGCAAGGTATTCAACGTCACGCGTGAACGTATTCGTCAAATTGAAGCTAAGGCCTTGCGTAAATTACGCCACCCAAGCCGTAGCAAACAATTAAAAGATTTCATGGATGAATAATCTCCCTGAAAGACTTAAGTTTAGAGAAGAGGAAAGACAATGTCAAAAACAGCTTATACAGATGCTGAAATTTTAGCGATTAAAGATCGCATTCTTCAAGCTTTGGAAGAGGTCATTGATCCAGAATTAGGAATTGATATTGTTAATCTTGGATTGATTTACGAGATTCGTTTCGAGCAGGATGGTTCGACAGAGATTGATCTGACGTTGACAACCATAGGGTGCCCTTTGGCAGATTTAATCACCGACCAGATTCACGATGCTGTTAAGTTAATCAGTGAAGTCACAAAACTTGAGGTGAAATTGGTGTGGTATCCTGCATGGACCACTGAGCGCATGAGCCGTTATGCTCGTATTGCATTAGGTGTGCGATAAATTTAGCGATGATGTCGTCATCATACAGAAAGGAAAAAGAAATGATTTTAATAACAGGCGCTAATGGACAATTAGGGACAGAACTTCGCTATTTGCTTGATGAAAGACAAGAAGACTATGTCGCTGTTGATGTGGCAGAAATGGACATTACAGATAGTGCAAAGGTAGAGGCTATTTTTTCAGAAGTAAAACCGACTTTAGTTTATCATTGTGCAGCATATACAGCTGTTGATGCAGCTGAGGACGAAGGTCAAGAGCTTAATTATGCAATCAATGTTATAGGTTCAGAAAATGTAGCCAAGGCATGTGCTAAGTACGATGCGACTCTTGTTTACATTTCAACGGATTATGTTTTTGATGGGGAAAAACCAGTTGGTCAAGAATGGGAAGTGGACGATCAACCGGATCCGAAAACGGAATACGGTCGTACAAAACGTTTGGGTGAACTTGCTGTAGAGACTTATGCTCCTAAATTCTATACCATTCGTACGGCGTGGGTCTTTGGTCATTATGGCAAAAATTTTGTCTTTACTATGCAAAATTTAGCCAAACAGCATCCTCGTTTGACAGTCGTTAATGATCAACACGGTCGTCCGACTTGGACGCGTACCCTTGCTGAGTTTATGACTTATTTAGCGGAGAACCAGAAAGATTTTGGCTACTATCATTTGTCTAATGACGCTAAAGAAGATACGACTTGGTATGACTTTGCTAAGGAAATCTTGAAAGATACCGATGTTGAAGTAGTGCCAGTTGATTCGAGTCAATTTCCAGCTAAGGCTAAACGCCCTCTTAACTCAACGATGAGCCTTGCAAAAGCTAAGGCGACAGGTTTTGTGATCCCAACTTGGCAAGAGGCGCTTAAAGCGTTTTATCAACAAGAAGTGAAGAAATAAGCTATTGGAACGAGTCGTAGAGGCTCGTTTTTTTCTGTAAAGTCTAGTGAAAATATGGTATAATGTTTTGATTATAGTTTTGAAAGACGGAGATTATGACGGACGTTTTTATTATTGGTAGTCGGGGCTTACCAGCAAAATACGGTGGTTTTGAAACCTTCGTCGAAGAACTGGTTAAGCATCAAAAGGATTCACAGATCACCTATCATGTGGCATGTTTGAGTAATGAAGAACATGGCAGCTCTTTTGAATTTATGGGAGCAAAGTGTTTTACGATAAAACCACCTAAACTAGGACCCGCTAGAGTGATTGCCTACGACATGATGGCAATCAATTATGCCCTTGATCTTATCAAAACATCAGAAATCAAAAATCCTGTCTTTTATATTTTAGGGAATACGATAGGTTCTTTCATTGCCCCTTTTGCTAAAAAAATCAGAGCTGTTGGGGGAAAACTGTATGTTAACCCGGATGGTTTAGAGTGGAAACGATCTAAGTGGTCCAAGCCTGTTCAGATTTACCTCAAATATTCCGAAAAAGTCATG
Source organism: Streptococcus plurextorum DSM 22810 (assembly GCF_000423745.1). GTDB lineage: Bacteria > Bacillota > Bacilli > Lactobacillales > Streptococcaceae > Streptococcus > Streptococcus plurextorum. The sequence goes on along the minus strand of NZ_AUIO01000001.1, from coordinate 393,845 downwards.
AGTAAACAGGCAGATTTGCTGATTTCTGATAATATGGGAATTGATTCTTACCTTAAAAGTTCCTATCCTTGGGTGAAGACGCGCCATATCGCTTATGGAACAGAGCTATCTCCGTCAGACCTTGATGCAGATCATCCTCTCGTTCGTGCTTTCTTTGACAAATGGCAGAGCAAGGAAAAGGATTATTTTCTAATCGTTGGTCGCTTTGTACCTGAAAATAATTACGAGCATATCATTCGTGAATTTATGGCGGCAGATACCAAACGTGATTTACTAATTATCTGTAATCATGAGGGAAATCCTTACTTTGATAAGCTTAAAGCCTTGACACATTTTGACAAAGATAAACGCATTAAGTTTGTTGGTACCGTCTATGATAGAGAACTGTTGGCATATCTTCGAGAGCAAGCTTTTGCTTATTTACATGGTCATGAGGTTGGTGGGACTAACCCAGGTCTCCTTGAAGCACTTGCTCATACAAATCTCAATATGATTTTGGATGTTACCTTTAATCGGGAGGTTGCGAAAGATACAGCTTATTACTGGTCAAAGGAAGAAGGGCTTCTTAAATCCTTACTTGAGCGAACGTGGTTGTCTGAAGAAATAGCATCTTTAGGCCAAGCAGCTAAAAATCACATGAGGGCAAATTACACCTGGGAGACGATTGTAGGACAATACGAGGAGTTGTTTTTAGATGAAAGTTAATATCTTGATGGCTACCTACAATGGGGAAGCCTATTTGGCAGAGCAGATTGAGAGCATCCAAAAACAATCTTTTACAGAGTGGGAGCTTTTGATTCGTGATGATTGTTCGAAAGATAGAACCATCGAAATCATCACAGATTTTGCCCAAAAAGATAGTCGGATTAAACTTATCAATCCAGGACAAGCAGAGAACTATGGGGTTATCAAATCTTTCTATACTTTGGTCAAACATAGCACAGCAGATTATTATTTTTTTAGCGACCAAGATGATATTTGGTTACCAGACAAGCTAGCTCTGACATTGGAAGAAGCCAAAAAACATGACCAGTCGCAACCTCTCATGGTTTATACGGATTTAAAGGTTGTGGATCAAAACCTTAACCTCATCACAGATAGTATGATTCGTAGCCAATCGCATCATGCCAATACTGAACTACGGCAGGAATTAACAGAAAATACCGTGACCGGTGGAACAAGCCTGATAAATCATGCCCTAGCTCAGCGGTGGACGGTCACAGAAGGGCTTCTGATGCATGATTGGTATTTAGCACTAATGGCATCAGCCTTGGGAAAACTAGTCTATATTGACCAGGCGACAGAACTCTACCGTCAGCACGATAATAATGTTCTAGGAGCTAGAACTTGGTCTAAGCTGATTAAAATGTTAATCCCCCCGACAAGTCTTGTAACAAAGTATTGGAGATTAATTTTAACGAGTCAGAATCAGGCGAAGTTTCTATTGAGGGAGACTTTGAAACCGGAGGATAGAGATTTGTTAGAATCGTTTGTTACAATTTTACAAGTTCCAATACTTGAACGAATCTCAAGGCTAAGAAAATATCGATTAGCCAAAAATCGCTGGTTTCACACTTTAGTATTTACCAGTTTGATTATTACAAAATTTGGCTATAGGAGTAAGTAAATGAAGTTATTAAGTAAGGAAAACCAGATTCTTCTGCGTGAGATGGTAAAAACGGATTTCAAACTGAGGTATCAGGGAAGTTTGATTGGGCACTTATGGTCAATTTTAAAGCCATTGTTGCTATTTACTATTATGTATCTAGTATTTGTGAAGTTTTTACGTTTTGATGATGGCACTCCGCATTATGCCGTAGGTTTATTGCTAGGGATGGTGACGTGGAACTTTTTCGCCGAAGCAACTAATATGGGGATGGCAGCTGTTGTTTCTCGTGGTGATTTATTGAGAAAGCTGAATTTTCCAAAAGAAATTGTGATTTATTCTTCTGTTTTAGGAGCATCAATTAACTATGCTATCAATCTATTAGTTGTTTTTCTTTTTGCTTTGGTTAACGGTATTGCATTTTCATGGAAATTTTTAATTATAATCCCGCTTTTTGCTGAAATTGTATTACTTTCAATGGGTATCGCATTTATTTTATCAACATTATTTGTAAGATACAGGGATATTGGACCTGTTTGGGAAGTTTTTTTACAAGCTGGGATGTATGCGACACCAATTATTTATTCTTTGAACTTTATTATTAAGAGTGGGCAGATTGGCATTGCAAAAATTATGATTTTGAGTCCATTAGCACAGATTATTCAAGATTTAAGGCATTTTATTGTCTATTCAGGGAATACGACCGTCCGTGACCTTATTTCCAATCCATTAATCGCAATAATTCCTTACTTCTTGCCTATTGTCATATTTTATATAGGCTATGTTTTCTTTAACAAGCATTCTAAAAGATTTGCGGAGATATTATAATGGCAGATAAAAAAACAGTTGTTAATGTTGAACATATTAGCAAATATTTCAAACTCCCTACAGAGAGTACGCAAAGTTTAAGAACTACATTAGTTAATCGTTTCAAAGGGATAAAAGGCTATAAGGAGCAACATGTTTTAAAAGATATTTCTTTTGAAGTTAAGGAAGGAGATTTTTTTGGAATACTTGGTCGTAACGGTTCAGGAAAATCAACTCTTCTCAAAATCATTTCACAGATTTATGTTCCAGAAAAAGGCTCAGTTACCGTCAATGGAAAACTGGTTTCCTTTATTGAACTTGGTGTGGGCTTTAACCCAGAATTGACAGGACGAGAAAATGTCTATCTTAATGGTGCCATGCTTGGGTTTACTACTCAAGAAATTGATGCTATGTATGATGATATTGTTGACTTTGCTGAGCTCCATGAGTTTATGAATCAAAAACTCAAAAATTACTCAAGCGGTATGCAGGTTCGCCTGGCCTTTTCGGTTGCTATAAAAGCCCAAGGAGATATTCTAGTCTTAGATGAGGTCTTAGCTGTCGGAGATGAGGCTTTTCAACGTAAGTGTAATGACTATTTTATCGAGCGTAAAAATTCTGGAAAAACCACTATTCTTGTGACTCATGACATGAATGCTGTAAAAAAATACTGTAATCGCGCGGTCTTGATTGAAAATGGCTTGGTAAAAGCCTATGGTGAGGCAGATGAGGTGGCTAATCTATATAGTTTTGATAATGCTAACCAAGTTAAAAGTTCAGATGGTTATATTATTGAACAAACACCGGTTAAAAACCTTAAGGTTGACTTACTGTCTCCTAATCAGATTGAGCCTGGGGACGAGATTCATTTTGAGATTTCTTATGATGTTGTGACAGATGTTGAAGCCTATGTGCTATTTTCGTTAACAGATATTGATCGAAATATTTGGGTGTATAGTGATAATAGTATTTTCCTTCCCCCTTCAGGAATTGGTAAGAAAAAATTGGCTTATCGTTTATCTCTAGAAAATTGCAACACGATGAAATTAAAATTAGAAGTGTCAGTTAGAGATAAACATGACAGAGTATTGGCATACAGTGATGTTAAGAATACCCATATGGTATTCCAACAACAGCGTTGCTATTCTGATAGGTCAGAAGAATTGTCTGCATTAGGACTCGTCAAACGATCAGGAACATGGAAAAGTAGAGAATGAATCGGCTATTAATTTACGTGCATTATAATTCAAAGGATAGTGTCTCTTCCTATGTGTTTTATCAGTTGAAGCAGATGAGGCCGTTTTTCTCAAGAGTCATTTTTTTAACAAATAGTTTTGTTGATCAGGAGACACAGGATAAGCTAACAAACGCTCAGCTGATTACTGATTTTATTCAGAGAAAAAATCAAGGATATGATTTTTTGGCTTGGAAGGAAGGGTTGTATTTTGTTTCAGAAGAGGAGTTGTTGGCGTTTGATTCTCTCGTTCTGATGAATGATACCTGCTTTGGTCCACTTTGGGATATGACAGCCTATTTTGAAAAATATGACTTGGCCCCATCTGTTGATTTTTGGGGGATAACGAATCATAGGAGAACAATATCTTTCCCTGAACATATTCAGAGCTATTTTCTATGTTTTAAGAAGAAGGTGTTTTTATCAGAGACATTCAGGGCTTTTTGGGAGAAGGTGGAAGCTCTTACGGATGTTTTAGAGGTAATTCTTAGCTATGAAACACAGCTGACTAAAGAGTTAGTTCAAGCAGGCTTTGATTATCAAGTGATTTTTAATAGTAAATGGAGATTCACAAAATACTGGCGATCCCCAGATTTTACCTATTATGAACCGCAAAAAATGTTAAATGCGAATGTGCCGTTTATTAAGGTTAAAGCCTTTAAGTCTGGGTTAGTCGACAAGAATATTTTATTAGATATGATTGAGAGGGATTCTGATTATCCGATTCAATTGATTAAAGATAATTTGGAATAAGATAGTGATAAGTAATGGATAATAAAGATTTACAAAAAGAATATGAAACTCTAACTCGCAAGTATCAGCTATTAGAGGAAGATTATCAGTGGCTTTTGGAGCAGCATAAGGCTGTAGAAAATTCTTTATCTTTTAAACTTGGAAATAGCATTGTGCATACGTTGAAATCTCCAATTTTTCTATTGAGAAATCCTGCGATTCTAAAAAGACGATTCAAATCGTTATTAAAAAGAATAAGCAGAATTTCCATTAATCCAAAGTATATATACCTAAAGGCTAAGCGGACTCTACAAAGACCTAGGCTTTCTGGAAAGAACATTAATAGGACGTTAATCTATGTGATTTACGGCTCTGATGAACAGATAGCACCCTATAAAATCCGTTTTTTAGAGTCCTTATTACCACTAATGTCTCACGTTATTACGGTTGTCAATGGTACACTCTCTCAAAAAGACATGGCAAATTTATCGATGCTAGGCGAAGTTATTCTAAGAGAGAATAAAGGGTACGATGTGGCGGCTTTTAGGGAAGGGATTCTTTCAATTAAGAAAGAAGATATTGAGCAGATTGATGAGTTAGTCTTAGTTAATGACACCAACATAGGTCCATTTGCTGACTGGTCAACCGTATTTTCAAAAATGGAGAAAAAACGACTTGACTTTTGGGGAATCTCATTTGGAGAATACCAAGAGGATCTAACAAAATATAATCCTTACGGTTACATTCCAAAACATTTGCAGTCCTACTTTATGGTAATCAATAAAGGACTCTTGAAGGAGCCATTATTTAGAGAGTATTGGGAAAATCTAACAGATACCAACTCTAGAGACAAAGCTATTGGAAAACATGAAACATATTTTACGAAGTATTTTCAAGATTTAGGCTATAGAGCAGGAGCCTTATTAACAGATACCAAAGATAGTGCGATGTATCTATATCCCCTTAAATTACTTAAACAAGGAAGTCCTCTTATCAAATATTCAGCATTAGCAAATTATGATGAAGAGCAACTACTTTGGCATGGCTTGGATAGAAAAAGTGAAATCCCTAAACTAATAAAATATATTGAAAGTAATACAGACTATCCAGTTGAGATTATCCATGCCATTATAGAGCAGTTTAAGGATATGGGCAAAGAGCAGTATATTTTGATTATTGATGGTGTCGAGGATCAAATTCCACAATGTACAAGATATCGTGTAACCAATAAGGCAGAACAGCTCAGAAGTTTTGGATTTGATGTCAGAATTATCAATCACTCGGATTTTCAGATTTCAGAAGCTAAATATGCTAGCCATGTTATCATATATAGGGCTCCTTATTCTGATCAGTTAAAACTTTTGAGAGATCTTTGTATAAAAAGTGGCAAGAAATTGCTCTTTGATATTGATGACTTGGTATTTGACACAGTCTACACTGATCAACTAACTTATACTAAAACACTTTCAGTAAGTCAAAAGTCTGCCTATGATGCAAGCGTTAATAACTATGGAAAAATGTTAGCGCTATGTGATGTGGGTATTGCATCCACTACCATGTTGAAGCAAGAAATGAAGCATTATCTTCCTAAAGTTTTGTTGAATCGCAATTTGGTATCGAAGGAATTGTTCGAAGTTAGTCGCTTACATGTTAAGGATTACACTGAAGCCTCTACAATCGTGAAAATAGGCTATTTTTCAGGCTCTATTGCTCATAATGAAAATTTTGAGTTGATAAAGCCTGCAATCGTAGATATCATGAAAAAATATCCTAATGTTGAGCTTCATATTGTGGGGCATCTAGATCTTCCATCAGAGTTATTGGTTTTCTCCAATCGCATTATCAATCATCCATATGTAGATTGGAAAAAGTTACCTGAATTGATTGCTAGTGTAGATATTAACTTGGCCCCGCTGGTTTCGTCCATATTTAATAATGCCAAGTCTAATATTAAATTCTTAGAAGCTTCTTTAGTGAAAGTGCCCACAATTGCGAGTCGAGTAGGCGATTTTGCTGAATATATCATTGATGGGGAAACAGGGGTACTAGTTTCTGATTCTGAATGGTTTGTGAAGTTGGAGATGCTTGTAGCAAGTAGTGACATGCGACAAAACTTAGCTAGTCAAGCATATGAAAATGTACTTGCCAACCACATGATAGATGGTAATGAAGATGAGTTAGTGAGGTATTTGTTAAATGATAAAATTTAGAAATATGAGAATTGAGACGGTATATTTATTACTGAGCTTCATTTTCATAGGCGCTTCAATCATCTTGATGCCAATAAATGCTGTTCCAGATGAGATGAACCATGCGCGAATGTCATGGGGATTATTATTTCATGAGGATTACGGAATGGATTGGTTTAATGCTGCTCCTAATACAACTTTTCACGATTTATCCTTATTTCAGACTAAAGTGGACTTGTCTAGGGAAGTCTTTTCACCACATATAAAACTAAGCATGCTAGGGCATTTACCGCAATTATTGGGAATGCTATTAGGAATGTTAGTATCGAACACGGTTGGAGTCATGGTTATCGGGGGACGCATCGTCAATGCTTTAGTGTATATTTTTGGCATGCATGCGATTATTAAACGCGTTAAGTCCGGTAAAGAGGTTATATTTTTCATTTCCCTGTTACCCATTATGGTTCAACAGGCGGGTTCGCTCTCCTATGATGTCATGAACTTTTTGACCATTATGGTGTTCTTTCACCATTTTATCAATTTGATACATGGACGTTATTTTGGTTGGAGGGAACTTTTTAAGACAGCGATGATTCTGTTATTTATCATCGCAGGGGGTAAGAAGAATAATTTACTGTTATTGGGATTGCTTCCTTTTATTGATTTTGATTTCATACTGACTGATGGACTCACCAAGTGGGCTAAAGCTTCTCGGACTTTCTTTAAAAAGCATCGTATGACGATTATTTTGACGAGTATTGCATTGGGGATTTTAGCTATGTTAGCAATAATTTTCGTGCTAAACGTCGATGTTGTAAAATATGCTCGCGTTTTAATCAATACCTTATTCCGAAATGGTAAAAATGGACATCTCAATACGATTTTAACTATCGGAATGTTTGGTTATATTGGAAATTTTGAAGAACAATTACCACTTTGGTTGATTTACATCGATATCGTCTTTTTAACATTGTTATTCATTGAAGACTCTAAGATGTTCTTTAGTAGAAAAATTGGTTTTATATCGGGCTTGGTATTCCCAGTACAAGTGTTAATTGTTGTCATGGGGATGTATCTTGCGTGGACGCCAATCGTCTTAGGAGATGGAGCCGATATTTCGGTTGGAGCGCAGGGACGTTATTTTACACCTTTTCTTATATTCTTTTATCCATTGATGCAATCTTTCAGGGATAAGCTAGGAACAGTTTATAATTCTGAGGTTTTAAGAAGGAGTATGTACTTGCTATTGACTATAAATTTTGTAATCAGTGGAATATTGACATATATTGCTTATATAGGGTAGTTTGTTTATGAAAAAAATACTATTTGTTTCCCCTACTGGGACCTTAGATAATGGTGCAGAAATATCAATTTTTTATTTCATGGAGTTTCTGATAGCAAAAGGATATCAGGTCTATAATGTTGTTCCACAGTACCATCATCCGGATCAGCACGTTTATTTAGAAAAACAAGTGGCAGCTGGTATTGACGTGAGATTTTTGCCATCAATTAAGTGGTGGTGGGAAGAAGCTCCAGGAGGTTTTGGCCTTTCCTCTGAGAATATTAGACAAGGTCATTTGGCTAATATCCGTGAAATACGGAAATTGATTAAAGAGGAAAAAATTGATATTCTCATTACTAATACTGTCAATATGCCTCAAGGTTTGATCGCTGCTTCATTTGAAAATATCCCTCATATTCAATTAATTCATGAATTTCCGAATAACGAATTCGCTTACTATGAAGATAAACTAGATTTTATTTTAACCCAATCTGATAGAGTGTTTAGTGTTGTCGGTTCACTCCATAACACATTATCAGAAAAGTGCCCAAATGTTGATATTGGTACATTCATCCCCTATACGCAATTGAAATCCAGTCAGTTGACAAAAGGAAATAGGATGAGATTAGTATCTGTTGGGAGATTGAACGAGAGAAAAAATCAATTAGAATTGCTAAGAGCCTTTAGACAGATACAGGATGATTCTTTAGAGTTGGTTTTTATTGGTGGTTGGGACGAATCTTACAAACGGAAATGCGATCGCTATATTTCTGAAAATCAAATTAAAAATGTTACTTTTACAGGACATGTAGACGATCCGTGGGAACAAGTTACAGATAGAGATATTTGTGTATTTTCTTCAGCAATGGAAACCTTCGGATTGGTTTATGTAGAGGCAATCCTAAATGGCGTTCCAACAATACTATCAGATAATCCCGGGCATTTGTCAGCTTACCATTTATTCGAAGAGGGGCAACTTTATAAGTGTGGAAATATTCCTGAGTTGATAAGAGCCATTGAGAATACTAGGGAAAATTTTGAAACCCATCAAACAAAAAGTATCGCCAAGAAAGACTTGGCTGCTACAATATATTCCCTAGAAAATGCCTATAAAGATGTGATAGAGGGTATCGAAAAAGGTGAGTTTACGCCTAAAAATACCCGTCACTTTGCAAATTTTATACCTAACGAAAAGGAAGCTTCTAGTTTGAATAAACAACACTACATTCTAACCACTATTTGGCATAAAATAAAAAATAAACTCAAAAAGGTATTTTAGCTAGTGTATTTTTTGTAACAAAAAGGTGATATTGGGTTACTAACCGCACATATTAAAGAGATGGATATCTCATCAAAAAAAGGAGAAATATAATAGTGGATACCAAAGTTTCAGTAATTGTTCCAGTATACAATTCGGAAGAGACTCTTGAGAAGTGTTTGAAGTCTTTGCTCAATCAGACTTTTAAAGAATTTGAAGTTATTGCCATCAACGATGGATCAAAAGATTTATCTTGGAACATTTTAAAAATATGGGCCGAGAAAGATGCTAGACTTCGAGTTGTTAATCAAGACAATCAAGGTGTTGCTAAAACCAGAAACTTGGGAATAACCTTAGCACGGTCAGAATATCTTATGTTTGTGGATAATGATGACTACGTTGATGAAAACTATATTGAGACATTTTACAATGAAGCTATATCTGACTATCACGATATTGTTATTGGTGGTTATCAGCGAGTGAACACTAAGGGAAAAATTCTTCATCGAGAGGTTTTGAGAGAAACAGAGTGGTCGAAATATATAGTTGTTGCCCCTTGGGCTAGAATTTATCGGAAAAAATTTCTCTTAGAAAATGATATTAATTTTTTTGATTATGGAATAGGCGAGGATGTGGTTTTCAATTTAATTGCTTACTCGAAGACTCAAAAAATAAAAACGATACCTTATGTTGGGTATTATTGGTATTATAATGAAGACAGTGTCTCTAATACCAATCAAAGAGGCCTATCAAAAGATTTAGATATCAAAATTGTATTGCAAGAAATTATGACGCACTGTGGTCAAATGGATCATGCTAGACTGAACTACTACCTCTATAGATACTTAGCATGGTATATGTTATTTTCTGGTCGTTATGCTAGCCCTAGGGTGTTTATGGCCGAATTTTTAAGAAGTAAGCATTTTTTAGATGAAACGAATACTTACAAGCCTGCTCTATTTTCTCCTCTTATCTTAGGAGAAAGTCTTAGAAATCGTATCATTGTTGCTCTTTTTTATTCTATATACCGCTTGCGATTATTACCTCTTTTTTCAAAAATATATTGTCGAGGATAGATTTGAAGATGGCATTGAAAAAAATAACCCTGTCGCGTGTTCAGAGTGGACAGTACGTTTGGAATCTTCTTGGGACATTAGCTTCTGCGATGGTTTCAATGTTCTTTTTGATTGTTTCTACGCGCTTAGGGACCGCACAACAGGGAGATGAGTTTAGTTTTGCTTATACTGTAGCTCAGCAGCTATACGTTATTGGTCTATTTGGTGTGCGTGCTTATCAATCGACAGATATGACGGAGAATACCTCATTTCAGTCTTATGTTATGGTGAGAATTATTACCATAACAATAATGTATATTTTGCTTGCCTGTTATTTATTACAAGGACACTACTCTATAGACAAGTTACTAGTTATTGTTTTTATGACACTTTATAGGTCATGCGATGCTTTTTCAGACGTTTTCCAAGGTTTTTTTCAGCAACACTGGAGATCAGATTTGGCTGGAAAAATATTATTTTTTAGAAATGTTCTCTCAGGGATTGTATTTTTTATGGTAATGAAATTTAGTCAATCCCTACTAATTGCAAGTTTAGCTTTATTTGTCAATAATTTTTTTCTTATTTTTACTTTAGACTTGACAATATTGAGGAGACATTTTGGAAGGTATAATTTTAAGCAGAATGTTCATTATGATGAAGTTCTTCGAATTATACAAGGATGTTTCGTTTTATGTGCTAATGTTTTCTTGCTTAATTATATTTTTTCAGAGCCCAAATTAGTTATTGATAGATTGTTGGAAAATGGTGGTGGCATAGAGGGAATGCAGAGGGATTTTAATGCCTTATTTATGCCTACGTTTGTTCTAAATCTTTTGATTCTTTTTCTTCGTCCACTTCTAACCCAACTCTCTCTTTATTGGAAAAACAAAGAGTCTGTTAAGTTTAGAAGACAAGTGAAACAAGTTTCTTTTGTTTTGTTTTGTTTAAGTTTAATTATTTTGTTGGCAGGATATTTTTTAGGAATCCCCATTTTAAGCTTTGTTTTTAACATTGATTTATATAACTATCAATTAGCGTTTATGATCTTGTTAGTAGGCGGAATATTTAATATTTTTGCAACTTTTATAGATAATGTGATGACCATCTATAGAAAGCAAAATTATCTATTGATAGCTAACGTGATAGCTTTTATTGTCTCCAAAGTGGTGACTGGATATTTAGTGAAAAGTCACAGTATTTTAGGGGCAGCTGTAAGCTTTTTGGGGACTATGGTAGTTTATTTTGTCACAAGTTTGATTATTTGTTATTTTATCGAGAGGGAATTTAAAAAGAGTAGATCATATGAAAGTACTAATGATTATTCCAGCCTATAATGAGGAAGAGAGTATTCTTCAAACGGTAAGGGGAATTATAGATTATAGAAATAGTGTGCCCTTTCAACTGGACTATGTTGTGATTAATGATGGTTCGACAGATAGGACCAAAGCTATTTTACAAGAGAATGGGTTAAATGCCATTCATCTTGTTATGAATCTTGGTATTGGTGGTGCTGTGCAGACGGGCTATAAGTATGCTTTGGACAATGACTATGATGTGGCTGTTCAATTTGATGGTGATGGTCAGCATGATATTCGTTCTTTAGAGAGTTTGCTACAACCGATTGTGATGGATCGGGCTGATTTGGTCATAGGGTCTCGATTTGTTGGTGACAAGCTGTCAGAGTTTCAGACCAGTTTTATGCGCCGTTTCGGTATTAGTCTGATTTCTGCAATGATTAAGCTGACCACAGGGAAGCGAATTTGGGATACGACATCGGGTTACCGATTGGGCAACAAAAAAGTTATTGCACAGTTTGCTCGTCGCTATCCGAGGAAATACCCAGAGCCAGAGTCTACGGTTCATCTGATCAAGCAATCTTATCGAGTAGAAGAAGCGCCGGCCAACATGTTTGAAAGGGCAGGAGGAGTATCGTCAATCACACCTCTAAAGTCCATTCGATACATGGTTGAGGTCTGCTCCTCTATCTTGATTGCCGCACTAATGAAGGAGGGAGAATAATGTCATTTCAAACGCTGGCCATGTTATTGGCCTCAATAGGATTTCTCTACTTTATTTTCCGCAATATTAACAAGAATAAGATTCTTTTTGAGCATGCTTTCATGTGGATTTTAATCGGTTTTGGATTGATTATAATTGCTTTATGTGATGCTATTCCTGTTTGGTTAGCGGGATTCTTTGGCTTTGGTTTGACGTCGAATTTTCTTTTGACAATATCAATCTTTACCTTGCTTGTCATCAGCTTTTTACACAGTATTGCCTTATCACAGCAGAAAGAGCAAATTAAACATTTGGTTCAAGAAGTATCTATGCTTAAGAAGCGACTAGTGGATATGGAGGCAAAAGATGAGCAATAATCATACTTTTGTTATTTGTGCTTATGGTGACAGTCACTATTTGGAAGATTGTATTAAATCCTTGAAAAATCAGGTGATTTCTTCTGAGATTATTCTCTATACGAGCACACCAAGTTCGTATATTGAGCAAATTTGTCACGATTATAATCTTCCAATGTTTACAGCCAAAGGTGGTGGTATCGGTAAAGACTGGAATTTAGCGCTGTCCTTTGTCAAGACCCCTTATGCGACGATCGCCCACCAAGATGATCTTTATTCACCTGACTATAGCCAAAAAATCTTATCCGCCTTAAAGGTTGATACCTTGATTGCTTATTCAGACTATCAAGAGTTGAAGGAGGGAGAGGTTATTCCTTTAACGACGAATTTAAAGATTAAGCAGGTGATGTTACGAACCATGGCGCTTTTTCCACGTTGGAAATGGTGGCGCCAACGTATCTTAGCATTTGGGAATCCCATTTCTTGTCCGGCGGTCACTTATGATTTAAGAAAACTTAAGGATTTTCGTTTTGATGAAGACATGAAAGTGTCGTTGGATTGGTTTGCCTGGTATCAGATTGCACAGAAAACGGGTAGGTTTCAATTTGTTGATGAAAGTCTCATGTATCACCGTATTCATGAAGAATCAGAAACAACGAATAGCATTGCTAACAACCTTAGAACCCAAGAGGATATGGCCATGTACAGTCTCTTTTGGCCAAAAATGATTGCAAGATTGCTAATGAGGTTTTACGTTAAGAGTCAAGACACCAATTAACTATCTCTTCGTAGCAGATTTTTGTCTGCTACTTTTTTTTGTGCTATGCTTGGATTATCAGATCTATCTAAAGGAGAAAATGATGAGCGAAGTAAAGATGTATGACTACATTGTTATTGGAGGTGGCTCTGGAGGGATTGCCAGTGCCAATCGAGCGGCAATGTATGGGGCCAAGGTGATCTTGTTTGAAGGTAAGGCAGTTGGTGGCACCTGTGTTAATGTGGGCTGTGTTCCTAAAAAAGTCATGTGGTATGGCGCTCAGGTTGCGGAGACTTTGAGAGATTATGTCAGTGAATATGGTTTTGATGTGGAGACCAAGGGATTTGATTTTCAGACTTTAAAAGCTAATCGAGAGGCTTATATTGATCGTATACAGGCTTCTTACGAGCGTGGTTTTGATAGTAACGGTGTGGAGCGGGTCTATAGCTATGCTAGATTTGTAGATGCCCATACGGTTGAGGCAGATGGCCAGCTATATACAGCTCCCCATATCTTGGTAGCAACAGGAGGACATGCCCTTTGGCCAAATATTAAAGGTGCAGAGCATGGTATGACATCAGATGGCTTTTTTGCCTTGGATACAGTGCCTAAGCGCACAGCTGTTGTTGGTGCAGGTTACATAGCGGTTGAAATTGCTGGGGTTTTACATGCCCTTGGTTCGGAAACGCATCTTTTTGTTCGTAAGGATAGACCGCTACGTCGTTTTGACAAAGAAATTGTTGAGACTTTGGTTGAACAGATGGCAGAAACAGGTCCAACTCTACATACTTTTGCCCTTCCCAAGGAAGTCATCAAAAATGCTGATGAGACTTTAACGCTAGTGCTTGAAAGTGGTGAAAGGTTTATTGTTGATGCGCTTATCTGGGCGATTGGTCGTCGTCCAAATGTCACTGGGTTTGATTTAGAAAAAACAGGTGTTGCCTTAACGGATAAGGGCTATATTCAATCAGATGATTTTGAAAGAACCACAGTTGAAGGCATTTATGCCTTAGGAGATGTAACAGGTAAGCTTGAGTTGACTCCCGTTGCGGTTAAAGCTGGCCGTTTGTTGTCTGAGCGTCTTTTCAACAAGAAACCAAATGCTAAAATGGATTATAAGGATGTGGCAACGGTTATTTTTAGCCATCCTGCAATTGGTTCTATCGGATTATCGGAAGAAGCTGCTGTCGCTGCATTTGGGCAAGAAAAGATTAAGGTTTACCGGTCAAACTTTACACCGATGTATACAGCATTAGGTAACCATCGTCAACCGAGTAAGATGAAGCTGATTTGCTTAGGTGATGATGAAAAGGTCATTGGTCTTCATGGTATTGGTTACGGTGTGGATGAAATGATTCAAGGCTTTTCAGTAGCCATTAAAATGGGGGCAACAAAAGCTGATTTTGACAATACAGTAGCCATTCATCCAACAGGCTCAGAAGAATTTGTGACCATGCGTTAGTTTGGTCGTGATTTAGAAATAAGGGTTTTGAGCTGATCACCTTAAATGTCTGAGGTCAAAGGTGGAACCTTCTTGATTGATGGTTAAGTCCAATGGCTTAATGCCTTATCATCCCTGAAACCTTTGGTTTTAGGGATTTTTGTTCTTTTGGTTGAGCTTTTGGAAGATAAATTTCAGTCAATTCTGAAACTATTTGATATAATAGACTGTAAGAGTCTTGTGGAGGTTAGATATGACGATTAAACTAGGTTTATTAGGATTTGGTACGGTAGCAAGTGGGATTCCTTTTCTTTTGACAGAAAACGGTGCTAAGATTTTTGCAGGTGCTCAATCAGAAATTGAAATTGCTAAGGTTTTGGTGAAAGATGAGGCTGAAAAGGAGCGTCTGTTAGCTGCAGGGCATAACTATCTTTTTGTCACCAATGTTGAGGACATTATTGGGGATTCAGAGATTGATATTGTGGTTGAGTTGATGGGGCGTATTGAGCCTGCAAAGACCTTTATCACAACTGCTCTAAAGGCAGGCAAACACGTGGTTTCGGCTAATAAGGATTTGATTGCTAGTCATGGTAAGGAACTGATTGAACTGGCACGTGAGCATCATGTGGCCTTTTATTACGAAGCTGCTGTTGCAGGTGGTATTCCGATTTTGCGCACGTTGGCTAATTCGTTGACTTCTGATAAGGTCACACGTATCCTAGGAGTGCTTAACGGAACATCTAACTTTATGCTGACTAAGATGGTTGATGAAGGCTGGTCTTATGAAGCGGCATTAAAGCGTGCCCAAGAGCTTGGCTACGCAGAAAGTGACCCAACCAATGACGTTGAGGGGATAGATGCGGCTTATAAGGCGGTGATTCTCAGTCAATTCGGTTTTGGGATGACAATTGGTTTGGAAAACGTCGCGCACAAAGGGATTTCGACCATTAGCACAGAGGATGTGGCTGTCGCCCAACAGCTGGGTTATGTGATTAAGCTCATCGGTTCGGTTGAAGAAACCCCGTCAGGCTTGTATGCAGAAGTCACACCGACCTTTGTGCCTGTGTCACACCCACTAGCAAGTGTCAAAGATGTCATGAATGCTGTCTTTGTAGAGTCTATCGGCATTGGCCAGTCAATGTATTACGGACCTGGTGCTGGGCAAAAACCAACAGCCACAAGTGTTGTTGCAGATATTGTCCGTATTGGTCGTCGCTTAAAAGACCACACAGCAGGTAAGTCCTTTAATGAATTTAGCCGTGAAACGAAGCTATCTGCTTTGGAAGATGTCAAGAGTCGCTATTATTTTGCCATTGAAACGCCAGATATGGCAGGTCAGTTGTTGCGTCTCTCTGAAATTTTCAATAGTGAGGCTATTTCTTTTGAGCAAGTGATTCAAAGAAAAGCAACCAGTACCTCAGCACGTGTGGTTATCATTACTCACGAGATGAGTAAGACCTCTTTAACAAATGTGACGGAGAAACTGGCAAGCGTTTCAGATTTTACCGTCCTCAACACCTTTAAAGTCTTGGGAGAATAAGATGAAAATTATTGTACCAGCAACTTCAGCTAACATCGGACCAGGCTTTGACTCGGTAGGGGTTGCTTTGTCAAAGTATTTAACCATTGATGTCAAATCAGCAACTCATCAATGGCAGGTAGAGCATGATTTAGGTGATATTCCACGAGATGAACGGAATCTATTGGTTGCGACAGCCCTGAAGGTGAAGCCGGATTTAACTCCGCACCATCTAGTTATGACTTCAGATATCCCTTTGGCAAGAGGATTGGGTTCTTCTTCATCGGTTATCGTTGCAGGCATTGAGTTGGCTAATCAACTTGGAAGAATGGGTTTATCTGATGCGGAAAAGTTACGGTTAGCTACCGAAATCGAAGGTCATCCTGATAATGTTGCGCCAGCGCTTTTTGGCAATCTAGTCATAGCTTCTTATGTCGATCAGGAGGTGAGCTACTTAGTATCTGATTTTCCAGAGTGCGCCTTTCTTGCCTTTATTCCGAATTATGAGTTGAAAACTTCGGAGTCTCGTGGGGTGCTTCCGCAGGAATTGACCTATAAAGAAGCTGTGGCAGCATCTTCAATTGCCAATATGGCTATTGCAGGCTTGTTGGCAGGACATTTAGAGGTAGCTGGAAAAGCGATCCAAGAAGACCTTTTTCATGAGAAATACCGTCAAAGCTTAGTGAAAGAATTTGCTCCAATCAAAGAGTTAGCCAAGGCAGAAGGTGCTTATGCAACTTATCTATCTGGAGCAGGTCCAACGGTTATGGTCTTGATTCGTCAAGAAAAGGCTAGCAACCTACAGTCAGCAATTGAGCGCTTAAACCTTGATGGCGAAGTCCATATCCTTAGTGTGGATACCAAAGGAGTCAGGGTAGAATAGAGAAAGGTTTCCATGGCTAATACCATGGAAATTCTTGTAGAGGAGATGGGAGTAAAGGAGGAATGTATGATTCATTATCAAAAAAACGGTGCGATTCGTGTTGAGGCATTTAAGGCAGTACTTGAAGCATCAGGGATCAACAGGCCAGTAGATGATGTCCCGAGACTGAAAAGCATGATAGAAGGAGCTAATGTCACCTGGACAGCATGGGAGTCCGAAAAACTGGTCGGGATTGCAAGGTGTTTGACAGATTTTTCCTATGTTTGCTATGTGTCGGATTTAGCAGTTGATAAGGCTTATCAACATCAGGGAATCGGAAAAAGCTCCTTGAGAAGCTAAGAGAGGATCTTGGCGATCAGGTCAATATTGTCCTTTTAGCAGCGCCGTCGGCTGTTGATTACTATCCAAAGGTTGGTTTTGAAAAACACCCAGCTGCTTATATAATTCCAAGAAAACCATATTAGGAGAAGATGATGGCAAAATATGGCGAGCTACAAGCAAAATATCCAGACCTTGAGGTCTGGGGACATCCTGCAGAATATGCTGACCTCTATGACTTGACGGTGTCTGGTCACAAAAGAGCAACCTCGTCTTGGTTTGCAGAATACGTGGACTTAGAGGATTTGGATAAACCAGGTAACCGTTCTATCATGTTGGACAATCCCGAGCACCCCACTCAAGAAGTGTTGCTGGTGACGGATAAGGTGGTACTTGAGCGGTTCAAGGATATTTCCCCTGAAACGGCTCGAGCTAATGGCGAGGGTGATGGGTCGGTTGCGGACTGGCAGCGCATTTTTGGTGATTTTTGGAAACGTCATCTGCCGACTGTTGGTTTGACATTTTCAGAAGATGGCGTTGTTGTAACGGAATTTTTCCATGTGGAGGAGGTCTAGGAGATTATGCAACATTCGACATGGCACGATAAGATAAAAGCAGTTTTACCAGAGCATTATTACGCGAAAATTAATGCTTTTTTGGACAGGGTCTATCATGAGGGGGTTATTTATCCGCCGCGGGACAAGGTTTTTGCGGCTTTACAACATACTGCTTATGAGGAAACAAAAGTAGTCATCTTGGGACAGGATCCCTATCACGGTCCAGGTCAAGCCCAAGGCCTATCTTTTTCAGTTCCAGAGACTATAGTCGCTCCGCCATCTCTCCAAAATATTTTAAAGGAGTTGGCTGAGGATATTGGGGAAAAGACAAGTCATGACTTGACGGCTTGGGCTGATCAAGGGGTGCTTTTGCTCAATGCCTGCTTGACAGTACCAGCAGGTCAGGCCAATGCACATGCCAATCTCATTTGGGAGCCTTTTACGGATGCGATTATCAAAGTGCTTAATGACAAAGAGACACCTGTTATTTTTATTTTGTGGGGAAGCTATGCGAGAAAGAAAAAAGCTCTCATTACGAATCCCCTCCATCGCATCATCGAGTCTGCCCATCCTAGTCCTCTTTCAAGCTACCGTGGCTTTTTTGGAAGTCGGCCTTTTTCAACCACCAATCACTTTTTGCAGGCCAGCGGTCAAGAGCCTATTGATTGGCTTAAGTAAGGGAAGAATAGGCAGGGTGATCCGTCTCAGATTTATTGATCAGGCTATCCAGATGCTCAGAAATAGGATTTTAGAATGCAAAAAGGAGCCTTATCGCGCTTGAAACGGTTAAGGTAATATGCTTAGCAAAAAACTCTCAAAAGCCTCTTTTGGTTAATGCTTTTGAGAGTTTTTTTGATAGTGAGAGCAAAGAAAAAAGATTGAAGCAACCTAGCAAAAGGGATTTGCCTTCAATCTATCCCAGAAGGGGTTATTTTTTTCTTTGTTTGCTGAGATTCAATCCCCAAGGAACAAGATTTTCAGATTTATTTTGTATGCGCTGGATATTTTCCTTGTGACGAATTAAAATGACAGTGGAAATCAGGAAAATAATCAGGGTAAATAGCCAATTGTAACTTGTTAAGATAAAGTTGAAGCTTGGGAAAATCAGCACGCCAAGAAGGGCTACGATAGCAACCGTGATGCTTGATAGGGAAATCATGCTATAAAGGTAGAGGGTAATCAGAAAGATAGCCAGTAAAAATAGCAGAAACACTGGAGAAAATCCAAGAAGCACTCCTGCGCTAGTTGCGACAGCTTTCCCCCCTTTAAAGTGGGCAAAAATCGGGAAAGTATGCCCCAAAATGGCAAAGAAGCTAATAGCAAGAGGGGAGAGAGCTGATCCGCCAAACCAAATCGGTAGCAGGACAGATAAGGTCCCCTTTAAAATATCGATAAGCAGCACAGCCAATCCAGCTTTAACCCCTAAAATACGAAAGGTATTGGTGGTACCTGTATTGCCGGAGCCATGTTGACGTAAGTTAATATTGAAAAAGTATTGTCCAATCCAAAGACCGGTTGGAATAGAACCCAGTAAGTAGGCAGTCAGAAGATAAAGTAATGTTGTCATGTTTCCATTATAGCATAAAGACCGATCATTTTCGAAAAATTCTGATCATTATCCCCTTTGTGCTATAATGTTAAAAGTAAAAAATAAAAGGAGTAAGTAATGATTAGAAGAGCCACAGAAGCAGATATTCCTGCCCTACAAAGGCTATTAGGGCAGATTTTAGAGGTGCACCATCAAGCAAGGCCTGATCTTTTCAAGAAAGAAGGATCAAAATTTAGTGATGATGAATTGCGACAATTATTGGCTGATGACCATAAGCCTGTCTTTGTTTATGAAGATAAGGGAGCTATCATAGGTCATCTTTTCTTGGAAATAAAAGTGACCACCTCCCCCGTTCTAGAGCCGATTAAAAGCTTATTCATTGATGATTTGTGTGTCGATGAAGCTGGGAGGGGAAAAGGTATCGGTCAACAGTTTTATGACTTTTCCTTGGCCTATGCCAAAGAAGAAGGATGCTATAACCTAACACTCAACGTCTGGAATGACAATCTAGGAGCTCTGCGATTTTACCAAAATCAAGGCATGAAGCCCCTCCATACCCAGATGGAAGTGATTCTCTAATACCTTTTAGAGTAGACAAATATTAAGTGAGTTGAAAAGCTCTGCAAATGAAAGGCAGCCCATCAACCACCACACCACCTAAGAAAAGTATCAAAAGGATTCTCTAAGATTTTAGAGAATTTTTTTGATTTTCGAATAGTTAGATACAGGCCTGCAAGTTTTTAATCAAAGGAGAAATGAATGCAAAAAACGATGCCAGGTGTTTTGATTGGCAAATCGACGTTTAAAATAGCTTCGCTAATGTTAGGTATGTGTCTGATAGGTGGAGTGGTAGCAACCCATGATAATGGTATATTTTCACCTACAACCGTCAGTGCAGATACTCTTTCTTATGCTCGTGGAGATGATTACCCTGATTATCTGAAGTATGCAAGAGCAGATTCGGTCGTAGATCCTTGGAGATTG
Source organism: Streptococcus plurextorum DSM 22810 (assembly GCF_000423745.1). Classification (GTDB taxonomy): domain Bacteria; phylum Bacillota; class Bacilli; order Lactobacillales; family Streptococcaceae; genus Streptococcus; species Streptococcus plurextorum. The sequence continues at coordinate 373,320 of NZ_AUIO01000001.1, read as the reverse complement.
TGGAATAGAGAATGTACCTCTTTTGTCGCCCATCGTTTATCCAGTGTGAATGGATTTGAGCTCCCACCTGCTTATGGCAATGCAGAAGAATGGGGAAATAGAGCAAAAAATGAAGGGTATGTGGTCAATCATATTCCAGCTGTTGGGGCGGTTGCTTGGTGGAGCAACAACCATGTGGCATGGGTATCTGCTGTTCTTGGAGATTCAGTAGAGATTGAAGAGTATAACTTTCACAATCCCTACCCCCATCTCTACAACAAACGGGTCATTAAGTCCAATCAGGTCAGTGGATTTATTCATTTTAAGGATTTAGGGGATGTCACGTCCTTTAGTCAGTCTAACCATCTGTCCACTAATTTAGCCAGCCGTGGACATTATACCTTTACCCAACCAGGTATTGTTCGAAATGAGCCGAAGCCGTCGAGCCCGGAAATGGCTCGCTATAGTATCGGTCAGTCGGTCTATTACGATCAAGTGGTTGAAGAAAATGGCTATAGGTGGCTTTCCTATCTTTCTTATTCCGGACATCGGCGTTATGTAGCCGTGGAAGCTTTGCCAGCAACTCACTCTCCTAATATGACGGGAAATCTAGCGATTACCAATCAGAATGATGCTCAGGGAACATTTGATGTTGTGATATCAGGGGTTAGGTACTCAGATTTGAATACGGTGCAGGTTCCGATTTGGTCAGACCACAATGGTCAAGATGATTTGACTTGGTATCTGGCTAGGAAAGAAAGTGACGGTAGCTACAAGGTTACCGTAAGTATTGCAAATCATCAGAATAACCGCGGTCTCTATCATATTCATCTCTATTACCAATCGCTATCAGGGCACTTAAACTTTGTTGAAGGAGGAGCTAAGACGATTAAGATCTCTGAGACCTCAAAACAGACTTTACCAGCTAGCGGGCGTTTTACCTTTACTCAGGCGTCTGCAGTGCGAAATGCTCCTAGCATGAGTAGCCAAAGTATAGCAGTGTATGGTGCAGGGCAGTCGGTTTATTACGATAGCATCTTTGTCGCAGAAGGGAAACAATGGCTCTCCTATATTTCTTATTCAGGCATTAGGCGCTATGTTGCAGTGAATTAAAATAAGCCAGTAGCAGCATCTCGTTGGGCAACGAGGTGTTTTTTAGCATTAGCTTACAAATTTGTAAGGTTTGGAGGAGAAACTGTAAGATTAGCACTTCGTTTTTTTCGGTACAATAATACTATCAAAAGAAAGCGAGGGGTTTAGATGCGTAAACTGGGCATTTTAGGTTATGGAATCATGATTTTGAGTCTGATAGGGATATCGCTTTGTGCGGCAGGTTTTAAGAGAAAAATTGACTAGGCAATAGTTGGTCATGCGATGCCGTCTATTTTTAGTGATAAAATAGGAGACGGGCAGATGCTTCTGCTTCGGGTAGAACTAAGCCCCTATTTATTTTGGGGAATCAAAAGTGGTAAATATCTGCTATAGTAGTAAAAGTAGCTTGAGAAAATAAGAGGTTAGCTGTTTGGCAAGTCATGTCACTGATGAAACTTATGCCATTGCGATAAGAATTTTACTGCCATTGAATCAGCTATCGTTAAACACATTTATCAAAAATCAAAACAAAAAGAGGAATAATGACATGTTTTTACAAATTAAACACTTAGAGAAAGTTTACCGTACGCGCTTTTCAAAAGAAGAAACAAAGGCTCTTCAGGATGTGGATTTTAAAGTTGAAAAGGGAGAATTTATCGCGATTATGGGAGAGTCAGGCTCGGGGAAAACGACCCTCTTGAATATTCTTGCGACTCTTGATAAACCGACAAAAGGAGAAGTCATCCTTAATGGAGAAGCGATCACTCAAATTAAAGAGAGTAAGTTGGCAGAGTATCGTTTGAAAAACCTAGGCTTTGTTTTTCAAGACTTTAACCTTCTAGATACCTTGTCGATAAAAGATAATATCTTCTTACCTTTGGTCTTGGAGCGCCAATCTCATTCAGAGATGGAAAATCGTCTCAAGGGATTAGCTAAGCGTTTAAAAATAGATAATCTCCTTAACAAGCGTCCTTTTGAGTTATCAGGGGGGCAAAAGCAACGTGTAGCCATTGCTCGTGCTTTAATCACGCATCCTCAGCTTTTATTAGCTGATGAGCCGACAGCAGCTCTAGATTATAAAAATTCAGAAGAGTTATTGCGACTTTTTGAAGATATCAATCAGACCGGACAGACCCTTCTGATGGTTACGCATTCTGCAAATGCAGCGAGTCATGCTAAGCGCGTGCTGTTTATTAAGGATGGGCGCATTTTCCACCAACTCTATCGCGGGGAGAAGTCTGTAGCGGACTTTAATCGTGAAATTTCCATTGCCATGTCGACGCTTTTAGGAGGTGAGTAAGGATGTTTTACCTCAAATTAGCTTGGAATAATATCCGAGCTTCAAAGAAGGCCTATGCCCCATTTTTATTGGCTAGCTTTGTCCTTTACTGTTTAAGCAATGCCATCATGCTGATTATGTTTAGCCCTATGACAGAAGACATGAAAAAGGCGGTTTATATTTTACCGCTAGGGATTGTGGTGTTAGCCATCATGTCTATTGTTATGGAGATTTATAGTTATAATGTTCTGCTCAAACAACGGACAAAAGAATTTGGTCTTTACAATATTTTAGGGATGAATAAAGCTCAGATTGGTTGGATTTCCACTTTGGAGCTTGGTATGGTTTATCTGCTTTTAATCGTACTAGGGACAGTCTTTTCAGGAATTTTTGCCAATTTTCTTTATCTAGTTTTTGTTAATATCGTGAATTACGATCAGTTACTTTTGACCTTATCGCCACTAGCTTTTATCCTTAATGCCTTACTTTTTGGAGTGATTTTTCTGATCTTGGAAGTGTATGGATTACGCTTCATTAGAAAAACCTCGCCTTTAGATCTTTTCAGAAGTAGCGAGAAGGGGGAAAAAGAGCCTCGCGGAAACCTTATTTTGGCTCTGCTTAGTTTGCTTTGCTTAGGGACAGGTTACGGCATTTCCCTTATTTCAGGAAAATTAAAGGCTATAGAATTGATTCTCTATTTCTTTGGTGCTGTTGTTTTAGTCATCATAGGAACTTATCTGTTTTACATTAGTTTTATGGCTTGGTATTTAAAGAAAAAACGGAGCAACACCGCATATTATTACCAGCCGAAACATTTTATCACCATTAGTCAGATGATCTTTCGGATGAAGGCTCACGCTGCTGGGCTTGCTAGCATCACACTCTTATCTGTCATGGCTTTTGTCTCAATTGGAACGACAACCGCCTTATATGTCAATACGCACGCGCAAGCGGAACGTAATTTCTTGATGAATACCCGCATTGCTACGGATGTGACAGCCTTTAAAGAGGCAGCCAGTCAAGCAGAAACTTATCTTCATCACAAGCTGGGTGATGATAAGCAGCTGATTGCCTACACCACCTTTATCCTTCCGATGTCTCTGACAGATGATTCGCATCTGGTTGGAACAGCTGAAGATCTCTTACAGCCGGATGTGGATACGGGTTACGTGTATCTGATTAGCCAAGAAGATTTTAGGGCCTTAGGCAATGATATTCCAAATCTTGTAGAAAACCAAGTCCTTTTCTATAACCAAACAGGTGACAGCAACTACAAGACCGTTACCCTAAACTCAACTTACTTTCAAGTGATTGAAAACCTTACTGAGGCAAAGATGCCAGATGTCCAAGAGACTTATAACGGTGCGGTCATGGTTGTTGCGAGCGAGCAAATAGCAGACACTATTGTTTCTGAGTTTCAGGAACTCGTCAAAGAGCAAATCACATTTGCTCCAACCAAACACACCATTTACCTTGATTTAACGGACAAAGAGATGAAGGCACTAGGTCTTGATAATAATGTGGCACTCCATGATGCCGATGGCAACTACCTCGGATGGGTATCGACCAAGCAGGCTTATTTTGATGATAGTTATAAAATCTTTGGAGGAATGCTCTTTACAGGTGTCTTGTTAGGGATCAGTTTTCTTCTAGGTGCTGCTCTTATCATTTATTACAAACAGTATTCAGAAGGTCAGGAAGATAAAAAATCTTACAAGATTCTTCAAGAGGTAGGTATGGCCAAAGAAGCGGTTAAAAAGACCATTGCCTCACAGACTCTCCTTGTTTTCTTTATGCCACTAGCTGTTGCAGTGCTCCACTATACGGTGGCTATTCCGATGCTGAAAAAAATGCTCTTTCTCTTTGGGGTACAAGACAATTATTTGATTTATATAGTGGCAGCAGGGACAACTTTAGCGGTTGCTCTCATCTACTTTGCTATCTATAAATTGACCAGCCGCACCTACTACAAAATTGTGGAAAGGTAAGGAAAGTAGCGCTCGTCGCTACTTTTTTGTGTTACAATACTCTTATGGAAAAACATAGCATTTTTATCGTGGAAGATGACGAAACCATTGTCAGCCTTCTGAAGAATCACTTAAAAGAGCATTATGATGTTTATCAGGTGACCAATTTTCGTGCGGTGAAGCAAGAGTTAGAAGCGGTCAATCCTGATTTGATTTTGATGGACATCACCCTCCCGTACTTTAATGGTTTTTATTGGACGACAGAAATCAGAAAGCAATCGACCGTGCCTATCATTTTTATCTCTTCCAGTGATGATGAGATGAACATGGTCATGGCTCTAGATATGGGAGGTGATGATTATCTGGCAAAACCTTTCTCTTTAGGGTTGCTAGAAGCTAAAATTTCAGCACTCTTACGACGTTCCAAGCATTTTTCATCAGATGAATTGAGCTTTATGGGATTTGAATTGAGCAGGGAAGGTGTATTACTCAAAGGACAGGAGCAAATTCATCTTTCGCCAACGGAAAGTAAAATGTTAGCTTTGCTATTGTCCCACAGTGGCCAAGTGGTCAGCAAGGAAGCTATTCTAGAAAAGCTCTGGGAATCAGAGGACTTTATCAACCAAAATACGCTCAACGTTAACATGACCAGGCTTCGCAAAAAAGTTCAGGAGATTGGCTTTGACTACATTCATACCATTCGAGGAGTGGGGTACGTGATCAAATGATTGTTCTTTATTTTAGACAATATAAAATGTGGTACCTGATTTATATCTTATTGATGTTGGGATTTTTCCTACCGTTTTGGCTCTACCATCTTCCTCTGTCTTACTTTACGATGACCTTGCTCTTCAACCTTAGTTTTCTATTTGGGGCTGGGAGTGTTCATTTCTATTTTTTCCGTAAGCAGATGCTTCTCCTTAGGACCTTTAGGGAATTAGATGAAATAGCAGAGCTAACGAGTCCTTTGGATAAAGCGTATCAACAGGCGTTGTCAGAGCGAGAGCGCTTGTCTGCGCAAGCCATTTTTCAGAGTCAAAAACAAGTGAAAAATCAAAAGGCGATGATTCAGATGTGGGCGCATCAGATGAAAGTTCCGCTGTCTGCCATCTCGCTTATGGCTCAGACCAATCAGCTCAATCCGGCAGATGTGAACCAACAAGTCCTACATGTAGAACGCTACTTAGAAAATCTTTTGACCTATTTAAAATTTGCTCATAACAATGATGATTTTCGTTTTGAAGAAGTCGCTGTTAGTCAATTGGTTCGGCAACTGGTCAAGAAAAATCGTCTGCTTTTTATCCATAAAAACCTCTCTTTTGATTGCCAAGGTGATTGGCAACTTAAGTCAGACAAAAAATGGCTCTCTTTTGCCCTATCTCAAGTGCTTGACAATGCGATTAAATACACGCCAACCGGTGGACACATCATGGTGCGATTAAGGGATTCTTGCCTTGAGATTTCGGATACAGGGATTGGCATATTACCAGAAGATCTTCCAAGACTTTTTGAAGAAGGCTTTACAGGGTATAACGGGCACGAACATCAAAAAGCCTCGGGGTTTGGGCTTTATATGACCAAGCAGGTCTTAGATCAGCTCGGGCTTTCTATTTCTGTAGCGAGTCAGCTGGACCAAGGGACGGTTGTCACCATTTTTAAAAGCGTCGATTGATGAAAAAAATTGGGCATTTCTCTTAAAAATATGGTACAATATCTAAGATATTATTTTTAAGGAGACTATCATGCTACAAGCTTATAAAAAGTATTGGACTAAATACGCTGCCTTTGAAGGCAAATCAACACGTGCCGATTTTTGGTGGGTTGTTCTTTGTAATTTCCTCGTTAGTTTGCCGTTTACCATTATCTTTTTTGGGATTTATATCACAAAAATTGTGGGACTAGTTGCGAGCCATCCGGAACTTTTTGAAACACCTGAGGCTATAGACTATATGTCATCTCAGGAAATTATGACCTTGTTTTTGGATGTTTTTAGTGGGTTAGTTCCCCTTCTCATCATCGGTCTTATTTGGTGGTTGGCAACTCTGCTTCCAAACTTGGCTTTGGAAGTACGTCGTTACCGTGATGCAGGCTTTAGCTGGGCACTCATTTTCTTGAACTTAGGTGCCTTCCTTAGTTTATTAGTACCTGGTTTGGGTGCCTTCATTTCATTGGGCTTCCACATTGCTCGTTTGGTACTTTTGGTTCAGCCAAGCAAGAGTGAAGCAGAAGTCAATTCAGAAATCGTCTAAGACGATAAAGCACAGCTCATTCCCCGTGGGAGTGAGTTTTTTCTTTGCCCTAGATGAAAATATGATAAAATAAAGATATGGAAAAACGCATAAGAGAACTGGTTGATTTACTCAACCGCTACGCTAAAGAATACTATACCAACGATGCCCCTTCGGTATCAGATAGTGATTATGATAAGCTCTATCGTGAATTGGTCGACCTTGAAACCAAATACCCAGAACGAATCCTGCCAGATAGCCCGACGCACCGCGTAGGAGGCCGTGTTCTGGATGGTTTTGAAAAGTACCAACACGAGTACCCGCTTTACTCCCTTCAGGATGCCTTTTCACGTGAGGAGTTGGAGGATTTTGACCGTCGCATCAAGGCAGAATTTCCAGAAGCTACTTATTTAGCGGAACTCAAGATTGATGGGCTATCTCTTTCATTAACCTATGTCGAAGGGCAATTGACTGTCGCTGCCACGCGTGGAGATGGTTCGATTGGTGAAAATATTACAGAAAATGTCAAGCGCATCAAGGATGTGCCTTTGACACTACCTGGAGCTCACAGCCTGACTGTTCGTGGTGAGGCTTATTTGCCACGCGCTGCTTTTGCTCAGATTAACCAAGAGCGTCAGGAAAATGGCGAAGCTGAATTTGCAAATCCGAGAAATGCTGCGGCAGGTACCTTACGACAGTTGGACACAGCGGTAGTGGCTAAACGTCAATTAGCCACCTTCATCTATCAGGAGGCAAGTCCTACAACTCGTCAGACACAAGCAGATGTCTTATCTGAATTGTCTGATTATGGCTTTGTGGTCAATCCCCGTCATCTCGTTAGTGACTCTATGGCTGAGATCTGGGACTTTATTCAAGACATTGAAAAAGAGCGGGATCAGCTGGCTTATGATATTGACGGCATTGTTATCAAAGTCAATAGCCTTGCCATGCAGGAGGAGTTAGGCTACACAGCTAAGGCACCGCGGTGGGCCGTAGCTTATAAGTTTCCAGCAGAGGAAAAAGAGGCAGAGATTTTATCGGTTGACTGGACGGTAGGACGGACTGGTGTGGTGACCCCGACGGCCAATCTGACCCCAGTTCAGTTAGCAGGAACGACAGTCTCTAGAGCTACCCTGCATAATGTGGACTACATCGCTGAAAAGGATATTCGTATCGGTGATACTGTAGTTGTTTATAAGGCGGGTGACATTATTCCAGCCGTCTTGCGTGTGGTGGAAAGCAAACGCGATCAGCAGGAGCCTATGGTCATTCCTAAAATCTGCCCATCTTGTCAATCTGATGTGATTCACTACGAAGATGAGGTGGCTCTGCGTTGTATCAACCCCCTCTGTCCTAGTCAGGTGCAACGAAAACTAGAACATTTTGCCAGCCGAGATGCTATGAATATCGCAGGGCTTGGTACGTCTATCGTTGAAAAACTCTTCCAAGCAGGCCTGATTCATGATGTGGCTGATATTTATAAGCTTACAAAAGAAGATTTGGTGACCCTTGAAGGATTTAAGGACAAGTCGGCAGACAAGCTTTATGCTGCTATCCAGGTTTCAAAAACAAACTCAGCGGAGAAGTTGCTTTTTGGCTTAGGTATTCGCCATGTTGGGGCCAAGGCTTCTCGTCTGCTTCTAGAGGTTTTTGATAGTGTGCCTGCACTAGCTGAAGCAACAGAAGAAGAGATATCTGCCATTGAAGGCTTAGGTGATGTCATTGCAAAGAGCCTGCGCAGCTATTTTGCTAAAGAAGAAGTTAAGGAACTCTTGGTAGAATTAGAAAGCTATGGGGTCAATCTCAGCTATCTAGGTAAAAAAGTAGCAGCAGATGCTACCTTGTCTGGCTTAACAGTCGTTTTAACTGGCAAGCTTGAGCAGTTAGGGCGCAAGGAAGCCAAGGAGAAATTGGAAAGTCTAGGTGCTAAAGTGACTGGATCTGTTTCTAAAAAGACAGACTTAGTGGTGGCTGGTAGTGAAGCTGGTAGCAAACTGACCAAGGCTCAAGAACTCGGTATCCGAGTGGTTGATGAAGCTTGGTTACTTAATTTAGAGTGAGAAGTAAAAATGGTAGAAAGACGACAACGTGCCCGTCTGATTTACAATCCGACATCGGGGCAAGAAATCATGAAAAAACATGTGGCCGAAGTCTTAGATATCCTAGAAGGTTTTGGTTATGAAACATCCGCTTTTCAAACAACAGCAGAAGAACATTCTGCTAGAGACGAGGCCAGACGTGCTGGCTTAGCAGGGTTTGATTTGGTCATTGCTGCTGGCGGCGATGGCACCATCAATGAAGTGGTTAATGGAATCGCCCCTTTAGAAAAAAGACCTGCTGTCGCCATTATTCCGACGGGGACCACAAATGATTTTGCACGTGCTTTAAAGATTCCTCGTGGGAATCCTATTGAAGCAGCGAAAATGATTGGAAAAGAGCAGACACTAGCTATGGATGTTGGTCTGGCTTATGAGAATCGCTATTTTATCAATATTGCTGCAGCAGGAAGTTTGACTGAATTGACTTACAGCGTGCCGAGCCAGCTAAAAACAATCTTTGGCTATCTTGCCTACTTGGCAAAGGGGGTGGAACTTTTACCACGTCTTAGCAAGGTTCCTGTCACCATTCGTCATGATGAAGGTGTTTTTGAGGGAGAGGTGTCTTTAATCTTTGCCGCCATAACCAATTCTGTTGGCGGTTTTGAACGGATTGCGCCAGATGCTAAGTTGGACGATGGAAAGTTTACTTTGATTTTGGTCAAAACTGCTAATTTACTGGAACTGATTCATCTGGTGCACCTTATGGTGAATGGTGGCAAACACATCAGTGACCCTCGTGTAGAGTATCTCAAGACGAGTCAGATTGTCATTGAACCGCAAAGTGATCAACAGATGATGATTAATCTGGATGGTGAGTATGGAGGAGATGCTCCGATTCACCTGCGAAATCTAAAAAACCACATTACATTCTTTGCAAATACAGATGACATTTCAGACAGTGCCCTCGTTTCTGAAGAAGAGCGTGAGCTTGAAGAGATTGCACAAAAATTTGCTCACGAAGTAGAAGATTATGCAAAGGGGCACGGAGAAGGATAAATGAAAACTAATACAACGATTGTTCATTTTCATAGTAAACAAGGGAATTATTTTGAACTTAGTCTCTGGTGTTGGCAAAAGGATCAGATGGGACAAGATGCCTATTTTACCTTATTTGACAGCTTTGGTGTCAAGGCCACATTGAGCTTTCCATCAGACACTTACTTAGGCGAGCTTTCCCTGTTAGTTAAGAAAAATGATTGGTCTTCAAAAACAAGCGATTATAACATTTCGCGGTATCATAACCTTGAGAAGACAGAAGTCTGGTTGGTTGATGGTGATGAACAGGTGTATTATTCGCGTCAAGCGGCGGTGGCTAGCCCTCATTATGGGCGCCGCCAACCACGAGCTTTTGATATGGCAGTCAATAGCAGAGCCTTTGATCGAGAATGGGGCTTTGATGGTTGGTTAGGCATTCAGTACCATCATGAAGCGACAGATTTCCGTTTATGGGCACCCACAGCCCAATTGGTTGAAGTGGTCTTATATAGTTCAACCAATACAGAAGCGAGTGTGGCTTCTGTTCATCCTATGACACGTGGGCAACACCGCAACCCAGATAGACACAAAGAAAATAATCACGGTGTCTGGTACCTGAGCTTGCCAGGTGATTATAATTTTACAGCCTATAGCTACCGTATTCATTATCGTAAACGCACCTTTAAGGACAGTCGAGATCCTTATGCTATCGCAGCAACAGCAGATGGCAAGCGTTCGGTAATCATTTCCAGTCAAGATTTAGTCCCAGAAGGATTTGCGGTTAAGCATGGCAAGGAAGCCCCTTGGCGGGTGTCCAATCCAAACCGTGCAGTGATTTGTGAAATGCACATCCGAGATTTTAGCATGTCAGCGACTTCTGGAGTTGATGAGGATAAACGCGGCAAGTTCCTTGGAGCTTGTCAAGAAGGAACCAAAAATCAATACGGTCAGGCTACGGGCTTTGACTATATTAAGGAAATGGGGTATTCTTATGTTCAGCTCCAGCCCGTTTTTGACCATCACAAAACCCTTTTAGAAGATGGGTCCTATGCTTATAACTGGGGTTACGATCCTGAGAATTATAACCTGCCAGAATCGAGTTTTTCATCTAATCCAGATGAACCTGCAACAAGCATTTTAGAATTAAAAAAAGTGATTCAGGCCTATCATGACGCAGGAATTGGCGTCATTTTGGATGTTGTTTACAATCATACTTACTCTACGGGTGATTCGGCATTTCAGTTGACGGTCCCAGACTATTACTATCGTATGAACCCAGATGGTACCTTCCAAAATGGGTCGGGCTGTGGGAACGAAACGGCTTCTGAAAAGGAAATGTTCCGCAAATACATGATTGACTCCTTGCTTTATTGGGTCACTGAATACGGGGTGGATGGTTTTCGTTTTGATTTGATGGGACTTCATGACGTTGAGACTATGAATGCTATCCGCTCTGCACTGGATCAAATAGACCCTAATCTTCTCATGTATGGAGAGGGATGGGATATGGGGACAGGGCTGTCTCCAGATAAGAAAGCTAAAAAAGGAAATGCACAACAGCTGCCAGGAATTGGATTTTTCAATGATGATACCCGAAATGCCATCAAAGGTGCGGAAGTGTATGGAGATTTTAAACGGGGCTTTGTTTCAGGCGAAGCAACAGAAGATATCCTTGCCAAGGGATTTCTAGGCTCAGATGAGCTTAATCCTTACCTTAGTCCTAGTCAGGTCATCAACTATGTAGAGGCTCATGATAACTACAATCTCCACGATCTCATGTGGGCCTTACACCCAGAAGATGATGAGAAAATTCGAAAGAAACGTGTGGCTTTAGCTACGGCTATGAATCTCACCATGCAAGGCGTCTGCTTTATGCAGCTAGGACAGGAATTTATGAGAACAAAACTTTATCCAACTGGTCACGATGGTCAGCTAACAGAGGCGGATAAAGAACGTGCTATGAATTCTTACAATGCTCCGGATCAGGTCAACCAAGTTGATTGGAATCTTGTCACGAGACACTCCGATTTAGTGGCAGAAATCAAAGAACTGATTAAGTTGAAACAGACCCTGGCGCTACTGTCTCTTCAAACCTATTCGGATATTCGAGATAAGGTTTTTGTTGAGTCTGCAGACAGTAACAGTGGTCAATTAGTGGTTCAGATGGAAGATAGGGAAAAATGTTCGGTAATTTTCAATAATCATGAAAAAATTTTCAATATTTCGTTGATAAAATGAGCAAACTATGATAAAATTTCATTAATAAGCGTTTTCATAAATTGAAAATGAGAACTTTGACAATGAGATAGGCTTTTATTAAAAGCCTATCTCTGTTTTTTTATCCGAATATTTGATTAGTCAAAGGAATAAACAGATAGGGTTCTTTGCTTATGATCATTGAGATGAGGGAGGTTTCATGCAAGATAACGATAGACTTTACCAATTTGGCATAGGAGAAAATTTTCACGCCCATCTCTATTTTGGAGCACAGGCAAAGGAGGAAGGTTACCTTTTTCGTGTCTGGGCACCGCATGCCCAATCTATAGCAGTTATTGGTGATTTTAGCCAATGGCGGGATGCTCCGATTTTTTTGACTAAAAATGATGCTGGTGTTTGGGAGGGCTATGTTTCTCAAGCACAGACCGGGCAATTATATAAATACCTCGTGACGCGACAAGATGGGCAAGTGATCGAGAAGATTGATCCCTTTGCTAGAGCCTTTGAGGCACGACCAGGAACAGCGGCTATTTTAAGTCCCTTACCTCAGTATCAATGGCATGATGGTCTCTGGCTAGGACGTCGGAAACGCTTTGGGTTTAGAAAACGCCCGCTGAATATCTATGAGCTTCATCCAGGATCTTGGAAAAAGGACATTCAAGGAAATCCATATACCTTTAAGCAGTTAACGGCAGAATTGATTCCTTATCTGGTAGAAATGAACTACACACACGTGGAGTTAATGCCTGTTATGGCACACCCTCTTGACATGTCTTGGGGTTACCAGCTTATGGGCTATTTTGCTCTAGAACATAGCTATGGCAGTCCAAAAGATTTTCAAGCATTTGTTGATACCTGTCATCAACACAATATTGGTGTTATTTTAGATTGGGTGCCAGGTCACTTCACCCAAAATGACGATGCCTTAGCTTACTTCGATGGCACACCGACCTTTGAATACCAGGATCCTGATAGGGCCAAGAATGTTCGTTGGGGAGCCTTAAATTTTGATTTAGGGAAAAATCAGGTGCAATCGTTTTTGATTTCATCAGCTCTTTTCTGGATAGAGCACTATCACATTGATGGTATCAGGGTTGACGCAGTATCTAATATGCTTTACCGAGACTATGACGATGGTCCGTGGACCCCAAATCAATTTGGTGGCAATCGAAATATTGAAGGCTATGATTTCTTACGTCGCTTAAATGGCATTATCAAAGACAGGCATCCAGATGTGATGATGATTGCAGAAGAATCAACAGCGGACACCCCTATAACGGCTTCTCTATCAGAAGAGGGATTGGGTTTTGATTATAAGTGGAATATGGGATGGATGAACGACATTCTTCGTTTTTACGAGACCGATCCTATTTATCGTCAATACGAGTTTAATTTGGTTACTTTTAGCTTCATGTACGCCTTTAACGAACGCTTTATCTTGCCCTTTTCCCATGATGAAGTGGTTCATGGCAAGAAATCAATGATGCACAAGATGTGGGGCGATCGCTACAATCAATTTGCAGCTCTGCGTTGTCTTTACACTTATCAAATCTGTCATCCAGGAAAAAAATTATTGTTCATGGGGTCTGAATTTGGCCAATTTTTAGAATGGAAATACAATCATGAGTTGGAATGGGGAGACTTATCCTCAGAGGATCAACTCAACTTAAAAATGAAAGAGTTTACCAGTCAGCTGAATGCTTTCTATAAAAATCAAAGAGCCTTGTGGCAAAATGACGAAACTTACAGCGGTATTGATATCATTGATGCAGACAACCGAGCAGAATCGGTTTTATCCTTTATTCGAAAAGACGATAAAGGAGACTTCTTAGTTTGCGTCTTCAATATGACCCCTGTTGAACGCCCAAACTTTACGATAGGTGTTCCAATAGCTGGTATTTATGAAGAAGTTTTGAATACCGAGTTGGAGGATTTCGGAGGGGTTTGGAAAGAGACTAATCCAGACACTACGACTTCCCCTGAACAGTGGAAGGATTATCAACAAACCCTTAGCTTTACCCTACCTGCAATGGGAGCAAGTGTTTGGCGACTGAAAGGTCGGTTAAAAAAATAAAGGTTATCAACTTGAAAAGCAAGAACACTTTTCACCGCATTTCATGAGTTGAGAAAGGAAGAAATATGAAAAATGACATGTTAGCGCTTATCCTTGCCGGTGGGCAAGGGACACGTCTAGGCAAGCTCACCCATAATATTGCTAAACCAGCGGTTCAGTTTGGAGGCCGCTATCGAATTATAGACTTTGCCCTATCTAACTGTGCCAATTCTGGTATCAATCATGTTGGTGTCATTACCCAATACCAACCCCTTGCTCTTAATAGCCATATTGGAAATGGTTCTTCTTGGGGCTTGGATGGTATCGATAGTGGAGCAACGATTCTACAACCCTATTCTGCGACTGAGGGGAATAGATGGTTTCTAGGGACTAGCCATGCGATTTATCAAAACATTGATTATATCGATAGCATCAATCCAGAATACGTTCTTATTCTATCTGGAGATCACATCTATAAGATGGATTATGCTGATATGCTTCAAACTCACAAGGATAACCATGCGAGTCTGACCGTAGCAGTTATTGATGTGCCAATTAAAGAAGCTAGCCGTTTTGGTATTATGAATACCGACTCAAATGATCGTATTGTTGAATTTGAGGAGAAGCCTGCCAATCCAAAATCCACCAAGGCTTCAATGGGGATTTACATTTTTGATTGGGCTAAACTCCGCAAAATGCTAGTGGATGCTGAGAAAAATGGGGTTGATATGTCTGACTTTGGGCAACATGTTATCCCTGCCTACCTTGAGTCTGGTGAAAATGTGTATACTTACAATTTTTCGGGTTACTGGAAAGATGTGGGTACCATTGAATCGCTCTGGGAAGCAAATATGGAGTATATTGCTGTAGATAATGCCTTGGACAGTCGCGATCGGTCTTGGAAGATTTATTCCAAAAATCATATTGCACCACCAAACTTTATCACAGATACCGCTTCAGTGAAAGATTCGCTAGTTGTCGATGGCTGCTTTGTGGCAGGTCAAGTGGAGCACTCGATTCTTTCTGCTAATGTCAAGGTAGAAGAGGGAGCGGTTATTAAAGATAGCTTTATCATGAGTGGCGTGACCATTAAGGCAGGTGCTAAGATTACACGTGCCATTATTGGAGAAGGTGCTGTGATTGGCGAAGCTGTCGAATTGGATGGTACAGAAGACGTACAAGTTATTGGATACAATGAAGTTGTGGGGGTAGCAAATGAAGATTGATAAGTACACAGCCATTCTCGGGAATGCGATTGGATATCCGGATATGGGAAGTTTGACAGCCAATCGCCCTTTAGCAAGTTTGCCATTTGACGGGAAATATCGCCTCATTGATTTTCAGCTTTCAAGCCTTGCAAATGCAGGTATTCGTAGCATTTATGGGGTTTTCCGCGGGCAAAATATTCGTTCTATTTTTGACCATATTCGCTCAGGTCGCGAGTGGGGGCTTAACACTCTCCTCAGTCACTATTTCTTAGGGTTTTATAATTCTGATGAAGAGAGCATTTATGCAGATGAGGATTACTACGGTCAGATCCTTAATTACCTTCGTCGCTCAGGTTCTGATCAGACCGTTTACATGTCTTGTGATATCTTAGCAAATATCAACCTGAAACAGGTCATTCACTTGCATAATGCCAATCATCGCCAATTGACAGTTGTCTATAAAAAGCTGATGAAAGATTATGTCTCACCAGCCAATGAATTGCTAAATATAGACCAGTACGATACTGTTATTGGCAAGCTTGATGCGGATCAATCTGATGAACCTGTTCCAATGTCAGCGGATATTTACGTGGTGAATACGCCATATCTCATTGAAAAACTAGAGGAAGAGGCTCAAAAAGAAAAACCTCGTAAAATTCGCTACCTGCTTCGTGATTTAATCGTAACTGATGGCGCTTTGGCTTACGAACACACAGGTTATTTGTCTAATATTACTTCTGTTAAATCTTATTATGATGCGAATATGGACATGCTCGATCCTCAGAAATTCTATGCCCTCTTCTACGGTAATCAAAAGGTTTACACAAAAGTCAAGAACGAAGAGTCTACGTATTTTGATGACCAGTCACAGGTGAAAAATTCACAGTTTGCCTCAGGTTCTATCATCACGGGGCATGTGGAACACTCAATTATTTCACGTAACTGTCGTGTGGCAGAAGGTGCTAGAGTAGCAGATTCAGTCATTTTTCCAAAGGTTACAATCGGAGAAGGTGCAACGATTGAGTATGCTATCATTGATAAAAACGTGACTGTCCCAGCAGGTGTGACGCTTCGAGGCAGTGCGGACAAACCATTAGTCATTACGAAAGGTCTTGAAATCACAGGAGATATTATTCAATGAAACTTTTGTTCGTAGCAGCAGAAGGTGCGCCTTTTGCTAAGACTGGAGGGCTGGGAGATGTTATCGGAGCCTTGCCCAAGTCTCTTGCTCAAAAGGGGCATGAGGTAGCAGTTGTTCTTCCTTATTACGATGTTGTTGATGCTAAATTTGGCCATCAGGTTGAAGACCTTCTCTCTTTTTACACGGCTGTTGGTTGGCGTCGCGCTTATGTCGGTATTAAGAAACTTGTTCGTGATAAGGTCACTTTCTATTTCATTGATAATCAGCAATATTTCTTTAGAGGGAAAGTTTATGGCGACTGGGATGATGGTGAGCGTTTTGCCTTCTTCCAACTAGCAGCTCTTGAAATGATGGAAAGAGTGTCTTTTATCCCAGATATTCTCCATGTTCACGATTACCACACAGCAATGATGCCTTTTCTCCTTAAAGAAAAGTATCATTGGATAGAGGCTTATCGTCGCATTAAATCAATCTTTACAATCCATAATATCGAGTTTCAGGGGCAGTTTGATCCTATTATCTTAGGAGACCTTTTTGGCGTCGGACATGAGCGCTATGCCGATGGTACCTTGCGGTGGAATAATTGCCTTAACTGGATGAAAGCAGCAATCCTTTATGCAGACCGTGTAACGACCGTCTCACCAAGTTATGCTAGTGAAATTCAGACGCCAGCTTTTGGTAAGGGACTCGATCAGATGATGCGCATGGAGTCTGGAAAATTATCGGGAATCGTCAACGGTATTGATACGGCTCTCTTTGACCCAGAGACAGATGCAATGCTTCCACATCATTTCTCCAGTAAGGATTTATCAGGAAAAGCCAAGAATAAAAGTGCTCTTCAAGAGCGTTTAGGCTTGCCAGTTCGAGATGATGTGCCTTTGATTGGGATTGTCTCACGCTTGACGGATCAAAAAGGCTTTGATCTTGTGGTCAATGAACTGCACAATATCTTGCAGTACGATGTACAGATTGCTCTGTTAGGGACAGGATATGACGCCTATGAACAAAGTTTTGCTTGGTTTGGACAGACTTATCCCCACAAACTTTCTGCAAATCTGACATTCGATTTGACCTTGGCTCAGCAGATTTACGCAGGAGCAGATCTCTTCTTAATGCCGTCTGCATTTGAGCCGTGCGGTCTCTCTCAGATGATGGCAATGCGCTATGGGACACTCCCCTTGGTCTCTGAGGTGGGAGGCTTGCGTGACACAGTAACGCCTTATAATGCCTTTGATCAGACAGGAACAGGGTTTACATTTGGTGAGTTTTCGGGCTATTGGATGACAAAGACCCTTGAGCTTGCTTTAGAGGTTTATCACAATCGACCAGATGACTGGAAAATGCTACAGCAAAATGCCATGACCAGAGATTTTTCATGGGATACGGCAAGCCAAGCTTATATGGAGTTGTATCAAGAACTTGCCTAAGGCAATCCTTGCAGAGCTTTTTAGCTTATCATAGCTAGAAAATAAGCTTTATCTAAGTTCAAAACGTGCTTCCATTTGGGGCACGTTTTTTGAAATCAATCGGCCAAAGGTCAGTATTAGTCAGTCAAACTGGTCACTTCCCTCGTGAAAGCCTTAAAAATAGAAGTGTTTCATTGACAATTAAAAAAAATAGGACTAAAATGACTGGGTAAAAAAATTTTTAAGGAGAATTCTTAATGAATTTGGGTATTTTAGGACTTGGCCTTGCAGGACTTGGTTGTGCGATTGGAAATGGTTTAATTGTGAGCAATGTTTTAAAAGCATCTGCACGTCAGCCAGAGCTCTATGGAAAATTTATGGGGACCATGTTCATGGGTATTGCCTTTGTAGAAGCAATCTTCTTTATCACTCTGGGTATGGCATTTATCATGTAAGTCGATAGGTAGAATAGAGAGATAAGGAGGGACTCCCTTGGAAGAATCGAATCCAATACTGCATCTGGGTCCAATTGACTTAGATGTGACGATTTTAGCCATGTCGCTATTGACGGTTTTAATTGTCTTTACCTTAGTTTATTGGGCTAGTCGGAATATGGCATTGAAACCTTCAGGAAAGCAAAACCTACTAGAATTTGCTTATGAATTTGTGTTTAACTTTAGTAAGGGCAATTTAGGTGAGACCTATGCAAGAAAATACTCACTTTTTTTATTTAGTCTTTTCATGTTCTTATTAGTGGGCAATAATCTCGGTTTGATGACCAAGTTGCAAACGCCAGAAGGTGAAAATGTTTGGATGTCACCAACAGCAAATATGCTTTTTGATTTTGGCCTTTCTCTAATTGTCACGGTGGTTTGTCATGTCGAAGGCATTCGTCAACGTGGATTTAAAGCTTATTTAAAAGGATTTGTGACGCCCCCAGCAATGACTCCCATGAACATTATAGAGGAGTTTACAAATTTTCTGTCTTTGGCGCTTCGCCTTTATGGAAATATTTATGCTGGTGAGGTTTTAATTGGTTTATTGGTTAATTTAAGCCATGTGCATACCCTTTGGCAGCCTGTTGCCTTTCTATTAACCATGTTATGGATAGGCTTCTCAGTCTTTATTTCATGTCTGCAGGCTTATATTTTCACCATGTTAACCTCAATGTATTTGAGCAATAAGGTTAACGGTCATAGTCATTAAGTATTAGGAAGGAAACGAGATGCTTATGGTATTACATAGCATTACGACAGGAGCTATTCTTGGCAACTTTATCATCGTGACAGGATCCTTTGTCCTTTTGATGGTATTATTACGAATCTTTGCCTGGAAACATATCGTCGGTATTTTTGATGCGCGTGCAGATAAGATTTCAAAGGATTTAGAGAAAGCAGAGACAGCGCGTACACAAGCAGAAAACTATATCAAAGAGCAAGAAGAAGCACTAAAAGCAAGTCGCTTAGAGGCTAGTCGTATCGTTGGACAAGCCAATGCTAGAGCCTCACACGATCGGGAAGCTATTCTGAGTCAGGCAAAAGAAGAAGCACAGGCTATTAAAGATAAGGCCAAAGTAGATGCAGAACAAATTAAGGCTGATGCCATAGAAGCCGCTAAAGAGGAAGTGGCAAAACTGGCTATTGATTTGGCGGAGCGGATTCTCTTGGAAAAATTAGACGCTAGTGAAAAAACCGCTCTGGTTGATCGCTATTTGGATCGCTTGGGAGAAAACTAATGGATTTGAAAAAAGATGCTTTGGTGCATAAATACGCTTTAGAGGTCGTGCAAAAAGCTAAGGATTCAGATCAATTAGCGGTCGTCTATGAGGATGTCTCCCAAATTCTAGACATTTTTGAAGAGACAAAATTAGATGCTGTCTTGACCTCAGAACGTTTTGAAAAAGTCGAGAAGATGGGCTTGATTCGTCAGTTGCCTCATTCAGGGCATCGCTACCTCAATCAGCTGTTAGAATCATTAGCAACAGAAGACGAATTTGGGATGATTCTACCGATCTTGCAAGAAGTTATTGTCAAAATTGGTGAGGAGACACAAATTTTTGACATGGAAGTGGTGGTAGCACAGCCATTGACTCAACTTCAAAAAGAGCGTTTGCGTCATATTGTTGAAACGAAATTCCTGATTAAAACGCATCGGTTGATTGAAACGCTTGATGAAAAATTATTGGGTGGTTTTGTGATTAAGGTGAATAACCAAATTATCGATGCCAGTGTGCAAACGCAGATTCAAGACATTAAACAAAAATTGTAAAAATAGAAAGTGGTGTATGGCTTGGCTATAAATGCACAAGAAATCAGTGCTTTGATTAAGGCACAAATTGATGACTTTCAACCAAACTTTGAAATCACAGAAACGGGTATTGTTACCTATGTTGGTGATGGTATTGCTCGTGCCAGTGGCCTAAATGCGGCCATGAGTGGAGAATTATTAGAGTTTTCAAATGGCTCATACGGAATGGCACAGAACCTTGAAACCAGTGATGTTGGGATTATCATTCTAGGTGATTATTTGGACATTCGAGAGGGAGACATTGTCAAGCGCACTGGAAAAATTATGGAGGTGCCCGTTGGCGACGCTTTGATTGGTCGTGTGGTCAATCCTCTAGGACAGCCAGTGGATGGTCTAGGCGATATTGCGACAACTGGGTTTAGACCTGTAGAAACACCTGCTCCTGGAGTCATGCAACGCAAGTCTGTTTCAGAACCTATGCAAACTGGCCTAAAAGCTATCGATGCCCTCGTGCCAATTGGTCGTGGTCAGCGTGAGCTTATTATTGGGGATCGTCAGACGGGTAAAACGTCCATTGCCATTGACGCCATTCTCAATCAAAAGGGAAATGATGTGATTTGTATCTATGTGGCTATTGGGCAAAAAGAATCAACCGTACGGACGCAAGTAGAAACGCTACGTCAATACGGGGCTTTGGACTACACCATTGTTGTGACAGCTTCAGCTTCACAACCATCCCCTTTACTTTTTATCGCTCCTTATGCAGGTGTGGCCATGGCTGAGGAATTCATGTATCAAGGCAAGCATGTTCTCATTGTCTATGATGATTTGTCAAAACAGGCGGTAGCCTATCGTGAATTGTCCTTGCTGCTTCGTCGTCCGCCAGGACGAGAAGCCTATCCAGGTGATGTTTTCTACCTTCATAGCCGTCTTCTTGAACGTTCAGCAAAGGTTTCAGATGAATTGGGTGGAGGTTCAATAACCGCTCTGCCATTTATCGAAACACAGGCAGGGGATATCTCAGCCTACATTGCGACTAATGTGATTTCAATTACAGATGGTCAAATTTTCTTAAAGGAAAATCTTTTTAATTCGGGTATTCGTCCTGCTATTGATGCCGGTTCTTCGGTGTCGCGTGTGGGAGGAGCTGCACAAATTAAGGCCATGAAAAAGGTAGCAGGTACCCTTCGTCTAGATTTAGCTTCTTATCGTGAGCTTGAGGCCTTTACGCAATTTGGATCAGATCTTGATGCGGCGACTCAGGCCAAACTGAATCGTGGTCGCCGTACGGTGGAAGTTCTGAAACAGCCCCTACACAAGCCTTTGCCAGTTGAGAAACAAGTCGTTATCCTATATGCTTTGACCCATGGTTTCTTGGATGATATTCCAGTAAATGATATTCTCACCTTTGAGTCGGAATTATATGACTATTTTGACAGGCATTACAGCTACATTTTTGATCTGATTCGCACGACAAAAGACTTACCTGAGGATGGTGTCTTAGATGCGGCTATTCAAGATTTTAAAGATCAATCATTTTTAAATGCTTAAGGAGGACTGATTATGGCAGGATCCCTAAGTGAAATTAAATCTAAAATCCT
The DNA here is from genome assembly GCF_000423745.1 of Streptococcus plurextorum DSM 22810. Taxonomy (GTDB): domain Bacteria; phylum Bacillota; class Bacilli; order Lactobacillales; family Streptococcaceae; genus Streptococcus; species Streptococcus plurextorum. The sequence goes on along the minus strand of NZ_AUIO01000001.1, from coordinate 351,828 downwards.
CTCTACGGAAAAAACCAGTAAGATTACCAGTGCCATGAAGATGGTCTCTTCTGCAAAGCTGGTCAAAGCCGAACAAGCTGCAAGAGACTATCAAATCTATGCTTCAAAGATTCGTCAAATTACAACCGATTTTTTAAAGTCAGAATTAATTTCAGGGTCTGATAATCCTATGTTAGCCGCTAGGCCGATTAAAAAGACAGGCTACATTGTGATCACCTCAGATAAAGGGCTGGTCGGTGGCTATAATGCGAAGCTTCTCAAAGCTATTTTGGAATTAATCGCAGACTATCATGAAGATGGTGCTGACGATTATGCCATTATCTCTATTGGGTCTATTGGGGCTGATTTTTTCAAGAATAGGGGATTGCCCGTCTCTTTCGAGATGCGTGGCTTGGAAGATCAGCCCTCCTTTGAGCAGGTGAGTCAAATCATCTCTCAATCTGTAGAAATGTATAGACAAGGTTTCTTTGATGAGCTTTATGTGTGTTATAACCATCATGTGAACAGTATTACCAGTCAGGTACGTGTTCAAAAAATGCTGCCTCTTTCTGATTTGGTAGCAGAAGAGGCAACAGAAGAAGGTGTAGCAGGATTTGAATTAGAGCCTAGTCGGACGGAAATTTTAGAGCAACTCTTGCCGCAATATACGGAGAGTCTGATTTATGGAGCCATTGTTGATGCTAAGACAGCAGAACATGCTGCAGGTATGACAGCCATGCAAACCGCAACCGATAATGCGAAGCATGTGATTGATGACTTGACGATTCAGTATAATCGTGCACGGCAATCGGCCATTACACAAGAAATTACAGAAATCGTAGCTGGTGCTAACGCACTCGAATGATGTTGCATTTGCCGTCATTGTCTTTGAGTGCCTATCGCTGGTGATGGGATTTGTGCAAAATATACAGAAAGGATAGTTTGATTTAGTAATCTTACTATATCAAACATGGGACAAAGAGCCTGTAAAACGCTTTATTTTCACCAGACAGCCGTATGCTTGGTAGGTTAATAGAGTTCAGGTGCTTGTAGCCAAGCTGGGTGTTCCATTGTATCTTAATTTATGAGTTCAGGAAAAGTTGTTCAGGTTGTTGGACCTGTTGTAGATGTCAAGTTTGCTGCAGGAGATAAACTACCAGAAATTAATAATGCCCTAATCGTCTATAAGAATGGGGATAAGAAACAAAAAATTGTCCTAGAAGTCGCGCTGGAGCTTGGTGATGGAGTGGTTCGTACCATCGCTATGGAGTCAACAGATGGCTTAACCAGAGGGGTTGAAGTTCTTGACACAGGCCGTCCAATCTCTGTTCCTGTCGGTAAGGAAACGCTGGGGCGGGTTTTCAACGTGTTGGGTGATACCATTGACCTAGAAGCGCCCTTTCCAGAAACTGCAGAGCGTCAACCAATTCATAAGAAGGCACCAGCTTTTGATGAATTATCGACGTCTAATGACATCTTGGAGACTGGTATCAAGGTCATTGACCTACTAGCCCCTTACTTGAAGGGTGGTAAGGTTGGTCTTTTCGGTGGTGCCGGAGTTGGTAAGACTGTCTTGATTCAGGAATTGATTCACAATATTGCTCAGGAGCACGGAGGGATCTCTGTCTTTACCGGTGTTGGTGAGCGGACCCGTGAGGGAAATGATCTTTACTGGGAAATGAAAGAATCAGGCGTTATTGAGAAAACTGCCATGGTATTCGGTCAGATGAATGAGCCACCAGGTGCTCGTATGCGGGTTGCTCTGACTGGTTTGACCATTGCGGAATACTTCCGTGATGTTGAAGGTCAGGATGTTCTGCTCTTCATCGATAACATTTTCCGTTTCACGCAGGCAGGGTCAGAAGTATCAGCCCTTTTGGGGCGGATGCCTTCTGCCGTTGGTTATCAGCCAACCCTTGCGACAGAAATGGGACAGTTGCAGGAGCGGATTACCTCAACGAAGAAGGGCTCTGTCACATCGATTCAGGCCATTTACGTGCCTGCTGATGACTATACAGACCCAGCCCCAGCAACAGCCTTTGCTCACCTGGACTCCACAACTAACTTGGAGCGGAAATTAACCCAGATGGGCATTTATCCTGCGGTTGATCCTCTGGCTTCTAGCTCGCGCGCCCTTTCTCCAGAAATTGTTGGAGAAGAGCATTATCAGGTAGCTACAGAAGTTCAACGCGTTCTGCAACGTTATCGTGAATTGCAGGATATCATTGCTATCTTAGGTATGGATGAATTGTCTGATGAGGAAAAAATCCTTGTTGGTCGTGCGCGTCGGATTCAGTTTTTCTTATCTCAGAACTTTAATGTGGCAGAACAATTTACAGGTCAGCCAGGTTCTTATGTGCCAGTTGCTGAAACGGTACGTGGTTTTAAAGAAATTCTAGAAGGCAAACATGACCTGCTACCAGAAGATGCTTTCCGAAATGTCGGCCCTATCTCTGATGTTATTGAAAAAGCTAAAAAAATGGGCTACTAGGAGGTCTCTATGGCACATATGACAGTTCAGGTCGTTACGCCTGATGGGATTAAATACGATCATCATGCGAACTATATTTCGGTTCGGACAAAAAATGGAGAGATGGGAATTCTACCTCATCACATCAATTTTATTGCGTCACTAGATGTTCATGAGATGAAGATTCGTCGCATTGATGACGATAGCCATGTGGACTGGGTCGCCGTCAATGGCGGAATCATTGAAGTTAAGAATAATCTTGTTACGATTGTGGCAAATTCAGCAGAGAGGGAACGAGACATCGATGTTAGCCGTGCAGAGCGTGCCAGACTTCGTGCAGAGCGTGCTCTTGATCAAGCGCAAGCTATTCATGATATTGACCAAGTTCGCCGTGCTAAAGTAGCGCTTCAACGCGCCTTAAATCGAATACATGTCGGCAGTCATAAATGATTGCCTTTGATTTGAGGATTTAGATGATAACATGCCTGAAGCAGCAGAGTTTCAGGCATTTTTTATCAGGAGAAATGGTTTGGCTTTTATGTCACTGTGCCAACCAATAACAGTCTGTTTTTTTTTTCAAGCAGAGTGGGTGAGCTAATGTTCTAGACAAAAGTCGATTGTCGAAGCAAGTTTCAGGGACTTCTGACAGGCAGACTAGACATAGGGACTTGTCAATTTTCTTGTTAGAAGCTATACTACTTAGTAAAGAGAGGCAAGTATTATGATTGTTGAACAGGTCATTTCAATTCAAGGGACCAATCAATCAAATGAAGATATGATTGGCTATTCTGGGCATTATTTTTGGTTAATGGACGGTGTGACGGATCTTTATGGTATTCGACTCTTTGAGGAAGATACAGATTCAGCGGTTTTAGTGAGACGTCTTGACCAAGCCCTAAGGCAGCACTTAGATGACCAGAAGTCTTTGCTATCCATTGTTCAAGAGAGTGTCCAGATGGTTCGGGAAAATCTCTTGAAGGAGGAGAAAATAAGGACAGACTGTCCTCACTATATGTTGCCAACCTTTACGTTGGTTTTTGCGAGAATAATTGACGGGCATTTAGACTATTATATTTTAGGAGATTCTTACCTCATTATTGAAGGGAAGCAGGTGCTAACAGATGATCGCATTTGGCCCCTTGCAGCTCAAGACAAGCAACTGCTTGCTAAGGTTGAAGACCCACAGAAGCGAAAGGCTATCCTGCAAAAGACACGTCAAAAGTTAAATCAAGCAGATGGCTATTGGATTGGCTCTATTGATGGTCAGGGATTGGCTTATGCCCTTTTAGGGAGTTTGGAGCTGACCAATCATGATCGTATTATGCTATGTTCGGATGGCTTTGTGGACTATTGTTTGCCCAACCAGAAACTAGAAGCATTGACCTATTCGCCACAACAGGTGATCGATGCTTTGCAATCCTGTTTTGCCAATAACCATGTAGATTTAAGCCAGTTTAAGAAGAGAGATGATATCAGCCTGATTGGAATACGTTATGAAACATCGTAAAATCTTAATTAACAAATATTTTTATGCTATTACAGGTAGAATCGACTTGTTTTACACAGCAGTAAAGCAATACTTTGGGTGAACGCTCCTTATTTTAAGCGTTCTTCTCAATAATTTATTCTCCTTTAGGGACTCCTTGAGTTTTTTCTTTAACCTAAACCTTGAGAAATACCTCACGTCTTTTTGGTTACTTCTTTTGGTACTGGTCTCTGCTCTTGTGATGAGTTTTAGACGTTATCACAAGTTGATTGAGAATATTATGATTGAGACACTTGATGAGAGTGACAAAACAGCTCTAAAAGAGACATTAAGCTTACCGCATGACTATCAGAAATCTGGCTATCAGGTTAGTGTTTTTGAAAAAGGGACTTACGGTAAGGAATATTATGTGATGAGTCCGGTAATCAATCAACTATTGCAGGAGGGGAAAAATATCCCGTTACTGTTCAAAGCTCCTAATTATAATCTGCCAGCGGTTCTTCTGGAACTTCTGCCTAAAATTATGAAGGTTAATTTATCAAAAAACCGTTTTATGAATAATGGGAAATTGGTGAGGCAACATCAGAGTCTGCTGGTAGAGCATTTTAAGGATGGTGGGCATATAGGCATTGGTAAAGTTGGGTATTATGACGGCCAGTGTTCCCATGAAATTGTTTATAAAAACTTCTATCATCAGCAAGAGATTGGCCTTTATTTTTCAGGCAAAACGTTACTGTCCAATGAAGATAATGAACTTTATAGTTTGACCAATAGTAGAAGTGCTAACTTCTTAGGCGCTTCTACCTTAGTCATTACAGCGGATCGTCATCTGCTGATTGCTAGACAAGGTGCCAATTCTAAAGCCAATCGTAACCGCTATGCCCCATCAGGTTCTGGATCCGTAGAATGGCAAAAGGATTATAGACAGTTAAATCCTTCCAACTTGGATGCCTTGATCATTTCTGCTATGGAACGAGAATTTTGCGAGGAATGGGGATTGTCTGATAAGGATCGTGCCCTGATGGCAACGGGTCTGATTGGTTACGCTAGGTTACTTGAACGTGGCGGAAAGCCTGACTACTTTGGGATAACTTATATTGACAAAGGCTACGAGGAATTAGTTGCTAGTCAGGATAAGATGTCTTATCGGGAAATTGGTTTACAGCAAAAATCAGATATTAAGCTGACTTTCACGAGGATTGATGATATCTATCAGCAATTAGAGCGGTTTTGTCAGCAAAGTGTAACAGATGACTTACTATCTATTCAGGTTTATTTGATCACAGAAATCATTAAAGAGATGACTGTAGAAGGAAGATTTACAGCATTTATGAACGGTTTGGGTCTGTTTGACTGAGGAAGTCCTTGCTCTTTATTCAACCTGCAAATCATCACTGTTTTAGACAGCAAATGGCATTCAACTATAGGCTAGTAGCTGTCACAGAAAGAGAAGTATAAAACCCCTTCTGAAATTCAGCTTCAGAAGGGGTTCGTTCTTACAATTGATTTTCAGGGATGGAAAAGGTGTCGCCGTGTTGGAGGTCACCATAATCATACCCTTTTTGGAACCAGCGTTTGCGTTGCTCAGAGGTCCCGTGAGTGAAGCTATCTGGCATTGTTCGACCATAAGCTTCTTGTTGCAAATGGTCATCTCCAACAGCATGCGCAGCCGTTAGGGCCTCATCAATATCACCAATGTCCAGCAATCCTTGATCCGCGACAGCATTTGCCCAAGCCCCTGCGTAATAGTCGGCTTGAAGTTCGAGCCGCACATTTAGTTTATTGCCTTCAACCTCTGAAAGCCTACTATGCTTTTTGGCATAATCTGAAAGTGTTCCCAGCTCGTTTTGGACATGGTGGCCAACTTCATGGGCGATAACATAGGCCATAGCAAAGTCGCCAGAGGCGCCGTATTTGGTGGATAAGTCTTGGTAAAAGGATAAATCTAGATAAATCTTTTGATCAGCAGGGCTATAGAAAGGTCCAGATTGAGCATAACCTGTGCCGCTGGCTGTTTCGATATAATCCGTATAAAGAACAAGCTTTGGTGGTTGATAGTTTAAACCATTACGTTGAAATTCTTTGGTCCAAAAGTCTTCAGTCGAGGCTAGAACTTTAGAGATAAATTCGGCATCTTTATCTGAAACGCTTGTATTTGCTGTCTGTGTGACCTGACTGGTTGAGTAGCTATTACTGTTACCGCTAAAGAGTTCGCTAATTCCAGTTCCTCCACCAAGGAAAACAAGTAGTAGGATAAGGATGAGTTTTGTTTTCCAACCTGTTCGTGAAAACAGCAGTTGTAAGAGGAGTTGATTGTTGGAATTTCCTCTGTTAAATGAAGAGCCCAAGTTTCTGCCGCTAGTCTGACCACGCTTATCCTCGACATTTTGGCTTTTTCTTAAATCATCTATTTTCATCATTTTCTCCTGAGTTATGATTGACTTTATTATACCTAAATTTTTAAAGATAGGGAAACCACAAGGAAATTTATAAAAATGCTTGCTATTTCCTACAATCGGTATATAATAGTAGTGGTCTAATCTTTTTGAAAAATGAGGAGAAAAACATGAAAAGAAAAGTTACCATTAGCCTTGCAGCCCTTTTGTTAGGATTATGGATGAATCCAGTAGAAGCTGCAGAGATTAATGGGCATGTTAGAAAATATGGCAATGAAAGTGCCCGTGATTTTGTTCATCGTACCAATGGTTCAACCAGTGGTACGCAAGTTACTTGGTTTCAAGGTGCCAATTATGGCGGAGTCTTAGTGAGAGTGACGGATACCAATGGACAAGTTGTTTTTGAAGGACAAACGGGATCTCAAGCACAGTCTGCAACAGCAGGTGACTTCACTGTTGCAAATCTTCCTGTAGGGACTTATACCATTAGTTTGGTCACTGATTCAGAAGTGCCTATTACCCTAAGTACAGATAGTAATTACCCATTCCAGTCGAAAACATCAACAGTGACCATTACGTCGGATAGTCAAAAAGTGGATTTATACTGGATGCTTGTCAGTCGTTCGCGCCAAATTATGGCCATCTCTAAACGAGGGGAGTTTCCAAACAACAGTATCGGACAAAACCAAAATGGTGAACCGGTATCCTACCGTATCTGGTACTCAGGTAATGATGGCATCTATACTTTTACGAGTAACAATCGCCAGTACGTCAGCTTCTATGGGGCTTTACAGAATGATAGTCTGGGGATGTACACAGATGTGACGACTGTCCCAACACTGACTGAAGCAGAAAAAGCTTACGGTTGGACATTCAAGGGGTGGCGCATCAATGGCAGTGACAAGGTTTATAGTGCCGATGAAGTTGTTCAGCAACGGATAGATTCGGCCATTACTTTAGAAGCCGTTTGGGAAGCGCCTAGCTATAAGGTAACCTTTGCTACAGATAGTGAAAAAGGAAGCATCTCTAATCAGTCTTCTGTAACCTACACCGTTGAAGGGAACGGAAGCACTGTCAGCTCTGCTTTATCAAACACCTTACCAGAAGCAACAGCAAAAGATGGGTATACTTTCATAGGATGGTATGTTGATCATACGACTAATATCGTAGATAGTGCGGATATTTTAGCAACTAATGTAACCAAGGACTTGGTTTACTATGCTAAGTATAAGAAAAACACAACAGACATCACAATTGGAGAAAACGGTAATTGGTTTATCGATGGTGTTGATACAGGAAAAGCTTCTCGCGGTGAAACAGGAGCCACAGGTGCGACTGGACAAGCTGGTAAAGATGGTAGCAGTATCACGGTGGTTAAGACAGACTTTGATGCCAATGGTAATACTGTCGTTACCTTTAGTGATGGTTCTGTGACAACCATTCTAAAAGGAGCAGATGGCTTAGCTGGTAAAGATGGTCAAGATGGCAAGGACGGTCAAGATGGTTCATCTATTGCCATCACATCAACAACTGTTAATGCTAATGGCGATACTGTCGTTACCTTTAGTGATGGAACGTCAATTACTATTCCAAAAGGTCAAGATGGCACAAATGGTAAAGACGGAGTAGACGGTAAGGATGGCGTTGATGGCAAAGATGGCGTTGATGGCAAAGATGGGCAAGACGGAGCAAGCCTTACGATTGTCAAAACAGAAATTGATGGAGACGGCAACACTGTTCTTTACTTCTCAGATGGCAGCCAAGCAGTCATCAACAAAGGAACAGATGGTAAAGACGGTCAAGATGGCAAGAGCATTAGCGTCGTAGAAACACAAACAGATGCTAATGGCAATACGATTATTACCTTTAGTGATACGACCAGTGTGCTCATTACCAAAGGAGCAGATGGCAAGGATGGCCAAGATGGTCAGTCAACGTCAGTGACAATTGGCGACAATGGCAACTGGGTTGTGGATGGCAAAGATACTGGCATCCCAGCACGTGGAGAAACAGTTGTCAAAGAACCAGCAACGATTGTTGAACGTTTTGTAAGCTCTGTTCTTCCTAAAACAGGAACCGAGTTACTCTCTTATTTGACTATTCTAGGTGCTGGTATAGGTATGGTTGGTGCCTACTTAGCAGGTCGTCGCAAAGGCGAACAAAAACATTAATGGTTTGGTATCCTATATAATCTGAAAGCCACTTCTAAGAGTGGCTTTTAGACTGAAGATAAAGCCTATAACGGACGGTAGTGACTTCCTTTGGCAGGTCTTGTCTCATTTTTGAGCCGATGTTTCAAAAAGTGCTGGTGGCCTACAACTAGTGTTGACGCTACATTTACCAGGATGAACAGTCCCTAATAAGGCTTATTTTCGGTTGCAACATGGGAAACCACATCTTAAGCGAGCAGAGCTTCTCAGTTTGTTTAAGGAGAAAATAGAGTTTGTCTACGTTCAAGCCACTCATAAGGGTGGCTTTTTGTTATACTAGTATTAGTAAAATTTCCAATAGGATGAGAGGAAAGTCATGAAACTTTTTTTTACTGATGTGTCTCAGGACTTAACAAAAAAATTGGCTGCAGAGGCCCAAAAACTAGCGCAAGAAGGTAAGCGTGTCTTTTACATTGCACCAAACTCTCTTTCCTTTGAAAAAGAGCGCAAGGTTTTGTCAAGCCTGCCTCAGAAAGCTTCGTTTGCCATTACGGTGACGCGTTTTGGTCAGATGGCGCGTTATTTTCTTCTGAAAGATGCTAATAGCAGAGCAAGTCTAGATGATAAGGCGCTAGCCATGCTCTTTTTCCGTGTCTTGAGCCAGTTTGAGGAGGATGACCTTAAGGTTTATGGTCGTCTGCGTAAAGATGCTAATGTCATCCATCAGCTGATTGACCTCTATAAGGAGCTAAAAACTGCCCATATGACTATTGAAGACCTTTGCTATTTGGAGCAGATAGACAAGGCTCAAGATTTGACTAAGATTTTCCTAGCTGTTGAAGATTATTTGAGAGAGAATCATTTTGATAACCAAAGTAAATTATCCCGTTTTGGGGATCAAATCCAGTCAGGACAGCTTGACCAACAGCTTGAGAAAACGGTCCTCATTATTGATGGTTTTACCCGTTTTTCAGCTGAGGAAGAATACTTGATTGATCTTCTTCATGGCCGATGTTCAGACATCATCATTGGCGTCTATGCTAGCCAAAAAGCCTACCGAACCAACTTTATTCAAGGCAATATCTATCAAGCCTCTGTAGAGTTTTTACGGCATTTGGCTCAGCGTTTTGGGGTTAAGCCTCTTTATTTAGGGGACATGGCAGAGCAGACGAGCTTTTCTCGATTGACTGCCATCTTGGAAAGTCGCCATGATTTTAGCCAGACAGACCTTACGCTGACAGATGAAGATAAAGAGAGCATTCAAATTTGGGAAGTTGTCAACCAGCGAGAAGAAATCATTCAAGTGGCTCGTCAGATTCGTCAGCTCCTTGCTAAAGGAATCCGCTATAAGGAGATTTTGGTACTGCTAGGAGATGTGGATAGTTACCATTTGCAGGTCAAAAAGCTCTTTGACAAGTTTGATATCCCTTATTACTTCGGCAAAGCAGAGTCAATGTCTCATCATCCACTGGTCAATGTGATTGATGCCTTGGAGCGTATAAAACGCTATAATTTCCGAGCAGAAGATGTCTTAAATGTGCTCAAATCAGGTTTAATTGGTAGGTTTACTCAGGAGGAAATTGACCGCTTTGAACAGTATGTCATTTTTGCGGATATTCAAGGTTTGGCTAAATTTAACCGTGATTTTACAGCCAATCTAAGGCAAAAACGGCAAAGAGATGCACAAGGTCATCTTCAAGTGACAGACCGTTACCAACTGGATCACTTGAATCAGATACGCCACCAACTCATCACTCCTCTAGTAAACTTTTTGAAGGTCCGTCCCCAAAAAGGAGACAGTCTTTTGAAAAAATTCAGTCAGTTACTAGAAGAATTTGCATTAACAACTAACTTTGAAAAGCTAGTCCAAGGTGTAGATGAAGGAGAGTTAGATCAGCACGAGCAAGTCTGGAGCTGTTTTGTTGGTTTGCTTGAGCAAATGCATCGCATTTTTGGCACGACCAGTTTATCTGTAGCTGATTTTCTGTCCTTGCTCAAATCTGGTATGATGGCTGCAGAGTATCGGACGGTACCAGCGACAGTCGATGTGGTCAACATCAAATCCTATGATTTGGTGGAACCGCATTCTGCTAAATACGTTTTTGCGCTAGGTATGACGCGTAGCCATTTTCCAAAAAACGCTCAGAACAAGAGCCTTTTGACTGATCAGGAAAGAGCGCTGATCAATGAAAAAACAGAGGATGCTACCCAGTTGTCTATTGTGGGTGCTGATAATCTCAAGAAAAATCATTTTGCTGCCCTATCTCTTTTTAATGCGGCCAGCCATCAGTTAGTGCTCAGCTTGCCACAAGTTCTTAATGAATCTGCAGATGAGATATCGCCCTATCTGAAAGAATTGCTTGCTATCGGCTTAACGGTTGAGGAAAGAGGGTCTGACTATCAAGCAAGCTCAGATCAAATAGGCAATTACAAGGATTTGCTATCGACAATTATTGCGGTAAACCAAAGCCAACTATTTTCTGAGATGACTAGGGAAGAACAGACCTTCTGGGCTGTAGCCGTTCGATATTTACGTCGTCAAATGGCAGAGCAAGCCTTGGAATTTCCGGAAATTTTGGGAGAAATTAAGACCAAACCAGTGTCAGAAGAGGTCATGGCAATCGTCTTTCCCAAAAATCAGCCTATTGCCTTATCTGTTACGGCTCTTACAGCCTTTTACAATAATCAATACCTCTACTTTTTACGTTACGTGTTGGGGTTACAAGAGTCTGAGACGCTTAAGCCAGATGCTCGTGTTTACGGGACCTACTTGCACCGAATTTTCGAGCGCTTGTTTAGAGAGAACCTTTCATCGGCTCATTTTGATGCTAGCCTTGAACGAGCCATCTCTGAAACCAATCAAGAAGACCATTTCAAGCAACTATTTCAAGCAGACAATCAAGAAAGTTACTTGTCACAAGTGATTTTAGAAGATATGGCTAGATCTACGGCTAGTCTTTTTAGGGAAATGCAGTCTGAGACGGTCAAAGATCAAGAAAAGGCCTTTGATTTTCTCCTTGCAGGTCAAGCTAAGGTCAAAGGCATTATTGATCGTGTCGATATCTTACCTGCTTCTGCTGGAGATAATGCTTCCATGAAAGACAAATTTAGCGTCGTAGACTATAAGTCTAGTGATAGGAAGTTTCATCTCAATGATTTTTACAATGGGCTTAATTCTCAACTAGTCACTTACCTTCAAGCAGTTAAGGAAGCCTATGGCATTGAAACAGATCAGCTTTTAGGCGCGATGTACCTGCACATGCAAAATCCAATCGTTCAGCTAGCGAAGACTAAGAGTCAGGAGGATGTTTTGACTCAGAATATTAAAGCGCTGACTTACCAAGGCCTTTTTTCAGAGGAGGATAAGGTGCACTTGGCGAATGGAGCATATAGTTATGGGCAACACCTGTATAACCAAGCCCAGCTGGATACCTTGCTGACTTATAATCAAACCCTTTTTGCCAAAGCTATTGCCACGATTCGCTCAGGTAGCTTTGCTATTAACCCCTATACCAAAGATGGCAAGTCTGTCGCGGGAGAACAACTGAAAGCTATCACACACTTTGAAGCGGATCAGCATCTGCTGACCAATGCTAGACGCTTGAAGCAATTGCCTAGGAAGGGACAAGGGATTGACAAAATTGAAGCACTAGCCCTTATGGAGGAAGAAAATGGACGTTAAAGCGTTTTTGACGGAGACAGAGATTGCTGCCCGTATTGCTGAGGAGGCGACATCAAATAAGGAGCGCAAACTGACACCTGAGCAGATTGAAGCTATTTACACCAGTGGCACCAATATTTTGGTGTCGGCTTCTGCGGGTTCTGGAAAGACTTTTGTCATGGTTCGCCGGATTTTGGACATCATCAGCCGTGGGATTTCGATTGATAGGCTCTTTATTTCGACCTTTACGGTAAAGGCTGCTGGGGAGTTGAAAGAGCGTTTAGAAGCAGGATTGACAGATATGCTCAAAGAGGCCAAAAGCGAAGAAGAGATGGTCTATTTGTCGGAGCAAGTTGCCCTCCTTAGTGCTGCTGATATTGGAACAATGGATGCCTTTACTCAAAAATTAGTCAATCAACACGGTTATCTTTTAGGCATTTCTCCAATGTTTCGCATAATGGCGGAAAAGTCTGAACAGGATATTTTGAAAGGCCAGGTTTTCCAAGATCTCTTTTCAGACTATATGACCGGACAGTCGAGTCAGGACTTTATTAAGTTGGTGCGCAATTTTAGTGGCAATCGCAAAGATAGTGCTGCCTTTCGTGCCTTAGTTTACGACATTTATCAGTTTAGTCAGTCCACAGCTAGCCCTAAGCAGTGGTTGGAGAGTTGCTTTTTAGCAGCTAATCAGACACCTCTTAAGGAGCAGCTTGAGGTTTATTTATCAGAATTTTTGTCTCCTAACGTTTTGGATAAGGCCATCACAGATGCCCTAGCATTTTTCCAACACCATTATGAGACGGTGACTCAGGAATTTCAAAAATCCTATAAATACCTAGATGCCGTTCAGGAAGTGATTGAGCTCTTAGGCCATTTTGATGTGCTCAGCAGTCGAGAGCAAGTTGCAACATTTTTAGATAAGGTCTCGGCTCTCTCTAGTCAGCTGACCATGCGGATTGGAAATGTTAAGGATGAGGAGCTCAAAGCTTTTTCAAAGGACTATAATCAGGCGAGACCAGACTATTTAGCCCCATTTCTTGAGGCGAAAAGAGCCTTGTTTGAGGCTGATGTGATTGGACGTTATCAGCCAGAGAGTTTGCCTCTCCTTGTTTTATTAAGAGATTTTGTCTCTGATTTCAGTGACCAATACCTGCAAGCGAAAATTCAGGAAAATGCTTTTGAATTTAACGACATTGCCCATTTGGCGATACAAGTCTTAGAAGACTTTCCTCAAGTGGCACAGGCTTATCGTGAGCATTTCCATGAAGTGATGGTAGACGAGTACCAGGATAACAGCCACACTCAGGAACGGTTGTTAGAACTCTTATCAAATGGTCACAACCGTTTTATGGTGGGAGACATTAAACAATCCATCTACCGTTTTCGTCAGGCGGATCCGCAGATTTTCCACCAACAGTTCAAACGGTTTCAAGATCATCCGAGTGCCGGTAAGCTCATTTTGCTCAAGGAAAATTTCCGTTCGCATGCTGTTGTTTTAGAGGCTACCAATGATCTTTTCCGTCATCTCATGGACGAGGATTTGGGGGATATTCGCTATGATGAAACGCATTTGTTAGTAGCAGGTTCAGCTCATCAACAAGAGGCGTGTCCTGAAAACAAAACTCAGCTTTTAATTTACAATACTGATACCGCTGATGACCTGCCAGTAGACGAATCAGAAGAGGCGTTTGAAACAGAGGACGAAGCCCTTTCTAAAGGGGAAATCAATTTGGTCATCAAGGAAATTATCCGCCTTTATAACGATGAAAAAGTAGCGTTCAAGGATATAACGCTCTTGGTGCGATCACGTAGCCTTTACAAGGATATTTTGCCTGCCTTCGAGGCTCACGGCATTCCGCTGGTGACGGATGGTGGTCAGATGAACTACCTCAAGTCTTTGGAGGTTATGGTGATGTTAGACACGCTACGTGCCATCAATAATCCTCTTAACGATTATGCCCTCGTAGCTCTCTTGCGCTCGCCAATGTTTCAGTTTGATGAGGATGACTTGGCACGGATTGCTATCCAGGCTGACAGTGGGGACTTCTATGACAAGTTGGTTTTGGCTTATGAAACATCTGGTGACCATTCGTCGTTAATCACGAACCGTCTAGCAAACAAACTGGCCAATTTTATGGAGACCTTTTTGACTTGGCGAGAATTGGCAAAACGGCTATCGCTCTATGATCTGATTTGGACCATTTATAATGATCGCTTCTATTATGACTATGTGGCAGCTTTACCAAAGTCAGAACAGCGACAGGCTAATCTATACGCCTTAGCCTTACGTGCCCATGCCTATGAAAAAACAGGCTTCAAAGGCTTGCCCCGCTTTATCGGTATGATTGATAAGGTCTTGGCAAGTGATAATGATTTGGCAGATGTTGACATCGTACCGCCTAAAAATGCGGTTCAAGTCATGACCATGCACAAATCAAAAGGTCTGGAGTTTCAGTATGTCTTTATTCTGGGAGCAGACAAGGAATTACTGACCAAACTGAGTGATAGCAGAAAACCTTACATTCTTAGTCGGGATAAGGGGATTGGCATTAAGTATCTGGCGGATGCCAAAGAAGACTTTCCAGAAACAAGTTTGCCAAAGGTGTATTTGCAGATAGACACCCTACCTTATCGTGCCAATCAGGCGGAAAGTAAAAAAGCAGAGCTATCGGAGTTGATGCGTCTGCTTTATGTGGGAATGACCCGAGCGGAAAAACGCCTCTACATTGTCGGAAAAGGGAGTCAAGAAAAATTATCTCAAGCTTATTCTGGTAAGTCAGAGAAAGGACTTGTTCCAATCAAGGAGCGTGAAAAGCAAAAAAATTTCCAGGATTGGTTTTTAGCCGTTGCAGAAGCCTTCGGGAAGGAAGGTCTTGCTTTTGAGATTACTTATGTTAACCAAGACCAACTAAGAGCTGATAAAATCGGCCGTTTGACAGTGGAAAAAGGGATTTCTGCAGATGACCTGTCTCAGAATCGTCAGTCTGATCAGATTAGTCAGGCTTTAACGGTCCTTGAGTCGGTGGAGCAGCTCAATCAAAAGTACCGCTCTGCTATTAACCTCCCTACCGTCAGAACCCCTAGCCAGGTCAAACACTTTTACGAACAGGTTATGGATACAGAAGGGGTTGAGGTTATGGAAAAAGCTAGCGCGGTTGTCCAAAAAGGTCAGTTGAGCTTTAGCTTACCAGATTTTTCTAATCAAACTCAGCCATCAGCTACGGCAATAGGAGCAGCACTTCATGAGCTCATGCAACGCTTACAACTTTCTGATCAAGTAACCGAAGCGATGGTCCAGAAGGCAATTGAAGCTGTTCAAGCAGATCCTTCTGTCAAAGCCCAGCTTGACCTCTCTAAAATCTTAGCTTTCTTTGACAGCCCATTGGGGAAAGAAATATTAGCTAACAGAGATAAATTACATCGTGAAGCACCTTTTGCCATGCTAACGACCGATCAGGAAAGTGGTGAGGACTTTGTGGTTCGTGGCATTATTGATGGCTACCTGCTCTATGAGGATCATCTGGTGCTTTTTGACTACAAGACGGATAAATTTACCGATAGTCAAAAAATCGCTTCCCGCTACCAAGGGCAAATGGCGCTCTACGCTCAAGCACTTAGTCAGTCTTATCACATACCTAAGGTTGACAAATACCTAGTGTTACTAGGCGGGCAGAAAGTGGAAGTCCTGAAATTGAATTAAATCAAAAAAGGCAGAAAATCCATTTTTCCTTTAAGCAAAGGTGTCAGGCTAGGCATTTACAATAGGACATGTTTATCTAAAAGCTGACATCCGATGACCTTCTCTTACGATAGCATAGGATTTGTGATATGAGCTCTGAAAAGTAAAAAAGACTTGGCACAAACCAAGTCTTTCTAGCTTACCAGTTTTGAACCACTAATATGCCAGAGTAGGTAGCTGTTTTGCTATTAGGGTCAAATTTTGTCAAATGAAGTGTTCCATAATACCAACTTGAATTATAATACTCGGAGTATGTTCTTGAAACGGGAACGTTTTCACCAACTATTTTTATGGTTATGGTTTTAAGACGGGTAGCAATTCCGATAGCTACACCAGCTGAACGGTAGTTAACCTGACTGACGTTAAAAACGGTTTGTTCAGTGTCTGTTTTATCAGGGATAATATAAGCATTATCGGCAATTTTTTGCATATCAGGACGTTCTTGAGCGGCTACGTTAGAAGTAGCGCTAATCATAAAAAGAGAAGTAAGTAAACTACATAACAAAGCTCGTTTTTTCATCAAAATTCTCCTTTCTTGCTATATGAATAAAATGACGACTGAAATACCTTTACCTACTAATTTTGTTTCCGACAGTAGTCTCTCCTTTCTAAATATAAGATAAACGTATTTTTCAACTTTTAATATAGCATAAATTCAACAGAAAACAAGTCTA
The DNA here is from genome assembly GCF_000423745.1 of Streptococcus plurextorum DSM 22810. GTDB lineage: Bacteria > Bacillota > Bacilli > Lactobacillales > Streptococcaceae > Streptococcus > Streptococcus plurextorum. Next base: position 335,273 of record NZ_AUIO01000001.1, on the reverse strand, counting down.
TTTTTTTAATCCTTTTTTGATATAATAATATTGATAGTGAGAAAATACTGATGGTAAACCGAGATGATTAGATTCGTCGTCCTAAAAATAAAATGAGGGTTGGATAAAAGCTCTGCCTCATTTTATTTTAGATAGATCAGTTTGATGCGGTGCTTGATTGGAAGTTTGTCATGCAGGTGATAGCAACCATCCTAATCAACTGTACGGAGGTGGAATCACAATTGTCATGTTATGACGATTCAGAACGTAGATAAGCTCCTTAAAACCATAAAACTTAAATAGTCTTTGATAGAATTGCAAAATATAAAACTCTTAGAACCACTGATATTTCAATGTTTCTAGGAGTTTTTGATGTTCACCATAAAGAAAAAAGATTGAAGAAATCGTCCAAGATGAACGGTTTCTTCAATCTGAATCATCATTTTATGGCGATTTATCGATTTTATCCCACTATCAATTTTTGATGACCTTGTTTTATCTTTGAGTGGAGCAGCTAGATTTGAGGTGACGATAGTTTAGTGCAAGACAAAATGCTCGACATGAATCGTTTGGTCAGGATAATTTGTAGAGAGATATTCTGCCGTCTGATCATAAAGAGTTCTAATTTTAGCAATTTTTTCAGGGTATTCTGAGCCGATGTAGTGGAACTGACATTCGATGGTCAAAAAGAGTTCGTGGAAGAGGCGGTTCATTTCCTCTAAGAGCGCCAAGAGTTGGTGATCTTCTTGAATAAAGTCAGGGATACTCTTTCGTTCCTCAGCAAAGGCGTCTTGTGGGGTTAGGGGATAAGTTCCATATTCTAAGCAAAGTTCGTAGGTCATGGTGTCTCACTTTCAATCATGTTCTTCTCTTATTTTATCATGTTTTAAGGAAATAACTGATCTAGATGCTTGAAAAGGTCAGTAGTCGAATGGTAGGATATGTGAAAAATACCACAAGCAAAAAGCTTTAGCCAATCTTTAGGACAAGGTATAATAAAGGTCTAGTCTGCTCATTGCAAGAGCAAAAAAGGAGAAAACAAACATGTCAAACGATATTCGTGTGTTATTATATTATAAATACGTTCCTATTGAAAATGCCAAAGAATATGCGGCAGAACACTTGGCTTTTTGTAAGTCAATCGGTCTTAAAGGTCGAATCTTAATTGCTGATGAAGGCATTAACGGTACAGTTTCTGGAGACTACGAAACCACTCAAAAGTACATGGACTACGTTCATGCTAATCCGCGCTTTAGCGATCTTTGGTTCAAAATTGACGATGAACCACAGGATGCTTTCAAAAAGATGTTTGTGCGTTACAAAAAAGAAATCGTTCACCTTGGTCTAGAAGATAATGACTTTGACAGTGATATTAACCCACTTGAAATTACAGGGGAATACCTCAATCCGCAACAATTTAAAGAAGCTTTGCTTGATGAGAATACGGTAGTTCTCGATACACGTAATGATTACGAGTATGACCTTGGGCATTTCCGCGGAGCTATCCGTCCAGACATTCGCAACTTCCGTGAGTTGCCACAATGGGTCCGTGATAACAAAGAGAAATTTATGGAAAAGCGCGTGGTTGTCTATTGTACGGGAGGCGTTCGCTGTGAGAAATTCTCTGGCTGGATGGTTCGTGAAGGTTTCAAAGATGTCGGTCAGCTTCACGGTGGTATCGTGACCTATGGCAAAGATCCAGAAGTTATGGGTGAGCTTTGGGATGGTGCTATGTATGTCTTTGATGAGCGCATTTCAGTGCCAGTTAACCGTGTCAATCCGACCATCATCTCACATGACATGATAACAGGTGAACCTTGTGAACGTTATGTCAACTGTGCTAATCCTTTCTGTAATAAACAAATCTTCATGTCTGAAGAGACAGAAGCTAAGTATGTTCGTGGCTGTTCTAGCCAATGCCGTGCTCATGAGAAAAACCGCTATGTGGCAGAACATGGCTTGAGTCAATCAGAATGGGCGGAGCGTTTAGCAGCGATTGGAGAAAGTTTAGTAGCCGTGCAGGCTTAGAATCTCCTTTTAAGGTGAAGGCAGTGTCTGTTTTAAATTTACAGGCAATGCTAAGGATAGCTTTCATGTTTTTATAGCAAAATTCCCCTCAAGTCTTAGAACTTGAGGGGAATTTGTCTGTAATGCTTAGCGAGACACGCGACGACGTGCTGCTTTTTTACGGTTTTCCTCGATGAAAGCTGCTTTTTTCTCTTCTGGTTCGATCATAGTTTTGTGAACGGCAAAGAGTGCACCAGCAGCGGCAGCGATTGAACCGATAACACCAGTTACCACACCTTTAGCAAATGGATGTTTTTTAGCCATAAATATTTCTCCAACTTCTAATATGATAATCTAATCATAACAAAAATGAGAAATTAGTCAAGTTTGACCTGGCTATGGTATAATAAAGGCATGATTGCGATTGAAGAAGTAAAGACATTAGATAGAAAGTCACTAGGTCCTATAACCCTTATAACCGGTGAGGATTTAGGTCAATATAGTTTGCTTAAAGAGCGTTTGATGCGAGCGATTGGTTTTGATAAAGATGATTTAACCTACTCTTATTTTGATTTATCAGAATCGGACTATGCTAGTGCTGAGATGGATTTGGAAAGCTTGCCATTTTTTGCGGATGAAAAAGTGGTGATTTTTGATAACTTTTCTGATGTGACGACGGATAAAAAGTCTTTTTTAACAGAGGCAGAGCTCAAGCGCTTTGAAGCTTATCTGGAAAATCCTGTCTCGTCAACACGCCTGATTATTATGGCTCCAGGAAAACTAGATGGCAAGCGTCGCTTGGTCAAATTACTCAGACGAGACGCAAAAGTCTTGGAAGCAGAGCCACTTAAAGAGGCAGAGTTTAGAACTTATTTTCAAAAATGGGCACATGAGGTAGGACTTGGCTTTGACTCGGGTGTCTTTGAAGAACTCTTGCGGGTATCTAACTTTGATTTTTCTGACACCTCAAAAAATCTGGCTTTCCTCAAGTCCTATAAGAAGCAGGGGCTGATTACTCATGAGGACATTGCGCAAGCAATCCCCAAGAGTCTGCAAGATAATCTCTTTGATTTGAGTCGATACGTGCTCTTGGGAAATATTGATGCTGCGCGTGATCTTGTTCGCGATTTGCGCTTGCAAGGAGAGGATGAGATCAAACTGATAGCTGTTATGCTCGGTCAGTTTCGACTGTTTTTACAGGTTAAGCTACTAGCAAGTCAAGGTAAAAGTGAACAAGCAATAGTAGCGGACTTGTCTGATCTTATGGGACGAAAAGTCAATCCCTATCAGGTGAGGTTTGCTGTCCGCGACAGTCGCCCCCTTTCTCTGACCTTTTTAAAAAAGGCAGTTGTCAGCTTGATTGAGTGTGATTACCAGATTAAGACAGGTCTTTACGATAAAGATTACCTTTTTGACATTCTCTTATTAAAACTGACAGCAGCAAACAATGCGTGATCGCATGAAAGAGCTAGTAAGCCAGATAATAGTCACCTAGGATGCTTTTACCAAATCCTAAGACTCATCAAGGTTGGTAATATTTTTGTGTCTAAAAACGAGGACGTACCAGGTCTATTGGGATAGTTAGCCTGATGTTGAAGTATGATGAGAAGGTTTCATCGCTTCTAAAAGAATAGGCTCTGCGATCAGATTGAAGTTTGTTTTCTCAAAACAGTTAAAAGCTGGTCAAAATCTTTGAAAGCTCTCACATTTTTAGCTAAAATAAGATTATCATAAAGAAAAGAGGAATCCAATATGGCTATTATTCTACCAGACCTTCCTTACGCGTATGATGCGCTTGAGCCTCATATCGATGCGGAAACCATGACCCTTCACCACGACAAGCACCATGCGACTTATGTTGCCAATGCCAATGCAGCTCTTGAAAAACACCCTGAAATCGGTGAAGACTTGGTGGCATTGTTGTCAGATGTGGAGAGCATTCCAGCTGATATCCGTCAAGCCCTTATCAACAACGGTGGCGGTCACCTTAACCACGCTTTGTTCTGGGAATTGCTTTCTCCAGAAAAAACAGAAGTACCAGCTGAATTGGCAGCAGACATCGATGCAACTTTTGGCTCATTTGATGCCTTCAAAGATGCCTTCACTGCAGCTGCAACCACACGCTTCGGTTCAGGTTGGGCTTTCTTGGTTGTCAATAAAGAAGGCAAGTTGGAAATCTTGTCAACACCAAACCAAGACACACCAATCATGCAAGGTTTGAAACCAATCTTGGCACTGGACGTTTGGGAGCATGCTTACTACCTCAACTACCGCAACGTCCGTCCAAACTACATCAAAGCCTTCTTTGAAGTAATTAATTGGAACAAAGTTGATGAGCTCTACAAAGCAGCTCTCAGCAACTAAACGATTAGTTTACTGTGACGTTTTTTCTCGGAAACGATCTTTTTCCGAGAAAAAGCTAGTCCGGTATCAAAACAAATGGAAAAACCAGTCTCTTCAGGGATTGGTTTTTTCATTTAAAATTCTTGTCCAGATGAGGAAATTCATTTATAATAGAGAAGTTATGATTAAACGGAGACATAGGGATAAATCAAAACAAGGGAAGCCTCAACAAACGATTTCTTTTTACCAAAAACTCAGGACAGTTTTTAAAACTAATCCAGCCATCAACAAAGGTGGTCTTAGGCATGCTTTTTCTAAGTTTGACTTGACATCTCGGCTTTCGGATTATCGCAGGGCTTTATCCACTGAAAAGATAGCAGCCTTTTTGTCAATTGCAATTGTTCTAGCTGTTCTGTTTTATCCTCCTTTGAGAAAGCAATTATTTTCAAATCCATCTGTCGTTAATAAAGGGGATCAAGAGCTAAGCTCAGCTGTTAATCCGATCTATAAATCACAAGATGACAAAGATAGGGTTGTTCAAGAAGACCTGGATCAAATGAATAGCCTAAACCTTTATTATGATTATGCCCATTTGAGCTTGGAAGACACCGTCAAAGCCTTTTTGGAGGAACAAGGCTTGGAGTCTTGGCAAGTGGCTTTTACTTATAAAAACTTAGAAACTAATGAAGTGTTTTCTATGAATGACACACAGCTCATGACCGCAGGTTCCACGTATAAACTGCCTTTAAACATGCTTGTTGTCGATGCCTTGGATAAGGGAAAGCTATCATCAACTCAAGCCTACGACATTTCTGAAACGGGATATGAGTATAAACCAGAGCACGATGCTTATATGGCTAAGTATGGCGGCAAAATGACCATTAGTGACATGCAGTATGGTTCGATTGTGCTGTCAGAAAACACTCCAGCCTACGCACTTGCCGATCGTTTAGGAGGAATGGGCCAAGCCTATGCTCAGTTTGATCGTTATGGCACCTCTAAAAATCCTTATTTTCCAACAATTTCCATGGATGGAAATAAGACCACAACCAGTTATTATACACAGGTTTTAGATTACCTTTATCAGCATCAGGACAAGTATGAAGACTTGCTCTCCTTTTTAGATCAAGCTTTTCCCGGATCTTGGTACGAAGAGCATGTTAAGGGAGTGACGGTCTATCAAAAACCTGGTTATGTGCGTGAAGCCCTTAATATCGATGCTATTGTTATGGAAGAGACACCATATAGCATTGCTCTTTATACTTCAGGTTTTGGAGGGGCATCAGAAGCAGATGCAACCATTAATGGTTATGGCTATTCTCAGGTAACCTCTTTAGCCTATGTAATCAATGAATGGCATAGGGTCAATATGAATCCTGCTAACGAGACAAGCTAGTTTCTTTATGGTTTGAAAACCAGGCTTAGTCCAGCTTCAGTTTAAAGAAAAAGTCCTTTTGATCCTTTTCTTATGTGGTAGGGACGGTAGCAACTTCCCTTGGAATATTTGTGAGCCTAGAGTCTGAAAAATTCTGAGCGGCCTAAATACAAGTATTTTTGCTACTTTTACCAGATCGAAAGGTATCTGGAGAGGTTTGTTTTCGCTAGCAAAGTCGGTAACCGTATCTCAAACTAGCGCGCTTTTTAGCTTGCTTAAATGGAACCTGCAGTTTGTCTACATTCAAAAACTAGGCTTAGCCTAGTTTTTTCGATACTAATGGTGGCACTCTGCTCTGCTTTTACCTTGAAAAAGAGGCCTATAAAGGGTAAAATGGTAAGGATAGAATAGAATAGATAGAACGGGTAAGATTTCATGAAAGAATTGACACAATTTGAAAATAAAAAAGTATTGGTCCTAGGACTGGCGAAATCAGGGGAGGCTGCAGCTCGCCTACTAGCTAAAAGCGGAGCTATTGTCACGGTTAATGATGGCAAGCCTTTTGATGAAAATCCTTCAGCCAAAGCCCTGTTAGAAGAAGGGATAAAAGTGATTTGTGGTAGCCACCCTCTTGAACTGCTTGAAGAAGATTTTGAATTGATGGTGAAAAATCCCGGTATTCCTTACAGTAATAAAATGGTATCTGAAGCTTTGGCTAAAGGCATTCCAGTATGGACAGAGGTTGAACTAGCTTATTTGATTTCTGAGGCACCTATTATTGGTATAACGGGATCAAATGGCAAGACGACCACAACAACCATGATTTCAGAAGTGCTCAATCGTGCAGGAAAATCAGGGCTTTTATCCGGTAATATCGGATTTCCTGCTTCCGAAGTGGCTCAAAAAGCAGGTGCTCAAGATACCTTGGTTATGGAGCTCTCTTCTTTCCAACTCATGGGTGTTGAAAGCTTTAGACCTCATATTGCAGTGGTGACCAACCTGATGCCATCGCATCTAGATTATCATGGTGAGTTTGAGGATTATGTGGCAGCCAAATGGAATCTGCAAAAACAGATGACATCAGAGGATTTTATCGTTTTGAATCTTAATCAAGACTTAGCAAAATCGTTAGCACAAGAAACCCAGGCAACAGTAGTACCCTTTTCAACAAATCAGGTAGTTGATGGAGCCTTCTTACGTGATGGCATCTTGTATTACAAAGATGAAGAAATCATGAAAGCGTCTGAAGTGGGTGTTCCAGGCAGTCACAATGTGGAAAATGCCCTAGCAACCATTGCTGTAGCCAGATTGCTAGGCATTGATCCACAAGTCATCAAAGAGACTCTGAGCAGTTTTGGAGGTGTTAAGCACCGTCTACAATATGCTGGGGAGGTTAAAGGAGTCACCTTCTATAATGATTCAAAATCAACCAATATTCTAGCGACTCAAAAGGCCTTATCAGGATTTGACAATCATAAAACGATTTTGATTGCAGGTGGTCTTGACCGAGGCAATGAATTTGACGAGTTAGTTCCTGATATTGAAGGCTTGAAGCTCATGGTTCTCTTGGGACAATCTGCAGAGCGGCTGAAACGAGCAGCGGATAAAGCAGGGGTGCCTTACCTAGATGCCAAAGATGTGGCTGACGCGACAAACCTTGCTTTTGAACAAGCAGAAGCAGGAGATGTTGTGCTTCTCAGTCCAGCCAATGCCAGCTGGGATATGTATAAGAACTTTGAACTGCGAGGAGAAGAATTCCTAGCGACAGTTGATGCGTTAACAAACAATCATAAGAATGAGAAATGATGAGTAAAAAGAAAACGATTGTCTTTACTGGTGGCGGAACCGTTGGCCACGTAACCCTTAACCTGATTTTGATTCCTAAGTTTTTGGAAGAAGGCTGGGAGGTTCACTATATCGGCGATAAAAATGGTATCGAATACAAAGAAATTAGCCAATCCCATTTATCGGTTCGCTTTCATCCGATTGCGACTGGGAAATTACGCCGCTATTTTTCTTGGCAAAACCTACTAGACGTCTTTAAAGTGACTTGGGGGATTTTACAATCACTGGTAATATTGGGAAAACTGCGTCCGCAGGCTCTCTTTTCAAAAGGAGGTTTTGTGTCAGTACCGCCTGTTATTGCCTCTAAGGTCTTAGGCATACCTGTCTATGTCCATGAGTCAGATCTCAGTATGGGCTTGGCCAATAAAATTGCCTATAAGTTTGCGACTACCATGTACACAACCTTTGAGCAACCTAAAGCGCTGACCAAGACCCAGCATGTCGGAGCCATCACTAAAATTGGAACCAAACAAGATTATCCTCAGGCAGAGATAGATGCTGTCAAAGCCCAATTTGATTCTAGCAAGAAAACCTTGCTTTTTATCGGAGGTTCTGCTGGAGCTAGGGTTTTTAATGATTTTATCAGTCAGAATGACCTGACAACTGATTTCAATATCATCAATGTGTCTGGCGACCCTAGTCTCAATCGACTGGATAAAAACCTTTATCGAGTGGACTATGTGACAGACTTGTATCAGCCTCTTATGGAAATGGCTGACGCGGTCATCACTCGTGGTGGATCAAACACTATTTTTGAGCTACTTGCCATGCAGAAACTACATGTCATTGTACCGCTGGGTAAAGAAGCTTCTCGTGGTGATCAGCTGGAAAATGCCGATTATTTTGTTAAGAAAGGTTATGCTGAAAAACTCTTAGAGCCAGATCTATCGGTCAAGGCTCTAAAAGACAAGTTAGCTTTGCTATTTTCAAAGGAAGAAACCTATAAAGAGGCCATGAAAAACTCTCATGAAATCACAGAGCCAGATAGCTTTTATCAGCTACTGAGCCAAGCTATTGAAGGAAAGTAAATGACTAAGGAAAATGATAAGTTAGAAACAGAGGAAACCCTTGAAAAATCCGAATGGCAGAAGCGTCATGAGGAATTTTTAGCTCGTCAAGAAGCTAAAAAAGCTGCCGAAGAAGAGGAGAATGTTCAAGAAGAAGAGGAAATAGACAGTCCTACAGAAAGCGAAGGAGATGCCGTTCTTGATTTGGACAACCAAGGTGAGGAAAGCCAGGAGGAGTCCAGTGAAGAGGATGAAGATCTTTCTGAACAAGAAGAGGAAATCCCCTTAGATAAGGCGAGTAAAAAGGCTTTAAAAGAAGAGGCAAAACGTGTTAAAAAGGCTAAAGCTCTGGAACTGAGAAGCCAAAGACGTCCCGTGAGACGTGCACTTGCTAAGCTATTTTCGATTATCCTTCTTGCCTTTTTGGTGCTGCTCGGATCGCTCTTTGTTATTTCTCCTTTGAGTAAATCTAAAGCTTTTACGGTGACAGGACTAGATAAGGCTGATAAATCGGCTATTTTAGTGTCAACAGGGATTAGGACATCAGACTATATCAGCACGGTATTTTTCAATCAAAGTGCCTATGAGAAAGCTATTGTAGAGGCAAATCCTTGGGTAAAACAGGCAAAGATGACTTACGAATTTCCCAATAAATTTAACATTGCCATTACAGAAAATCGCATCATTGCCTATGCCCAGACCAGTAGTGGTTATCAGCCTGTTTTAGAAAATGGGGTTCGTATGCCTGTCGTGTCACAAGCAGAATTACCCCCAGAATTTTTGACCGTAAACCTAACGGATAAGGAAGCCGTTCAGACCCTAGTAACAGAGCTGGCAAAGCTAGATCAGAGTTTGGTCAGTCAGATTAACAGCGTGGATTTAGTTGAGACATCTGTCACTAAGGACTTGTTACAATTAACCATGACCAATGGTGTTCTGGTCCGTGTGCCGCTATCCCAAATTGCTATTAAGCTCCCCTATTATTCAACTATTGCTACTAGCTTAACCACTTCAGCTATTGTTGATATGGAAGTCGGTATTTATGTGACTAATGCAGATCTTGAAGCTGTTTTGGCTCAAGAAAAGGCGGAGCGTGATCAGGCTAAAAAAGAAGCTGAGGAAGCTGCTAAAGCAGCAGAAGCAGCTCAGGCTGAATTGGCTACAGAACAAACCACTGAGTCTTCAGAAATGTCAACCACAGCATCAACAACCGAATAAGATGCCTCTCTCAAACCTTAAAAAGCATAGCGTCAGGTTTATGACCGATGATGTTATGCTTTTTTGTTCGGTCATGGTTACGGTTCATCTCATTTTAGTTTAATTTTGATGATATTTTTTATAAAAATATATTGAACACAGAAGGTTATGGTGCTATAATAATGGTATCAAGGAGGTTGTTATGAAAAAATCGGTTTTATTTCTAGGACTTATCGCGGTTGTTCTATTATTAGCTTTTCCCATTATTTTTCTAATCTCTACCAAAGTACAAGAAAGCCCATCAACAGAAAGGGTGTCAAAAGCAGTTACTGTAACCACCTTGACCACCACAACAAAGGAAGACACAGAGACCACTAGCGCTAGCACGAGTACGGAAACGACCAGCACAAGTCCTGCAGAAACCACCACCACAACAACAAATCAACCCCAAGCTAAAGCTGGGGAAAAAGTGATGTTAAATGTGACGCAACAAATTCAGAGAGCAGCCACAACATGTGCTCCAACGACTGTCAGTATGCTCTTGTCCTACAAGGGAATCGATGTCAGTCAAGAGACCTTAGCAGTGGAGATGAAAACGGACACTTCATTTGGCACGCATAACGTCAATGCCATCGAAGTTCTTAATCAGCACCTGTTTGGTTATGCTAATCCTTCAGACCAACAATCTGGTTACCGTCTTGCTACTGTGACTGATGTGGAAGCAGATAAAGCCTTATTTAAAAAACGGCTTAAGCAGAATATAGCAGATGGCTATCCAATGTATTATACCATTGAGGTCTCCACCTTGTATCCTGGCTATAAGGGAGAGCATAATGTTCTGGGGATTGGGTATCAGATGAATGCTGATGGAACAGATATTGAATACTTGTATTATCTGGATCCAGGTTTTCCAGACCCGGTATATGGTGGCCTTAAGAAAGTGACTGTAGAAGAACTCTTACAGTCAACCACTGTCTGTGTGGAACCAAACTATGCTTGGTAAAATAAAAGTCTCAAACAGGTCTGTTTGAGACTTTTAGCATGTAGGCAAAGATTATTTTCTCCAGAAACAAGCTGAAAAGTTTTGCTAGCTTAAGGAGTGGTAATAAACCTTGCGAGCATTATCAGATACTTTTTACTGCGATATAAGCGGTGTGACGATCAGTATTTCTACCACCAGGAATTTTTGAGACCATAGGATCAGATATGAGGTATGGGATTTCGCAGGAAGTGGTTACCGTCCTTACCTTTTAAGAACAGTCTCAAAAGGACTTGTTTGCTATTGGATAAACATGGCGTCTCCAAAAGAGAAGAAGCGGTATTTTTCTTCCACGGCATGTTTGTAGGCTTCAAGGACAAAGTCACGTCCAGCAAAGGCTGAGACTAGCATGACCAAGGTTGATTTTGGTAAGTGGAAGTTAGTTGAAAAGGCATCGACGACTTTGAAATTGTAGCCTGGTTTGATGAAAATATTCGTCCAACCAGAGTCAGCGCGGACTTCCCCATTATATTTATTGCCGATTGTTTCTAAGGTACGGATAGAAGTAGTCCCGACTGCAACGACACGTCCACCTGAGGCTTTGACTTGATTGATGGTGTCAGCCGCTTCTTGGCTCAAGCTATAATACTCAGAATGCATGTCATGATCGTCAACATGGTCAACAGAGACAGGCCTGAAGGTTCCAAGACCAACATGAAGGGTTAGGTAAACAAGCTTGACTCCCTTATTTTGAATGTTTTCTAGCAATTCATTAGTAAAATGGAGTCCGGCAGTAGGAGCGGCCGCAGAACCATTTTCTTTAGCATAAACAGTCTGATAACGTTCACGGTCATCCAGTTTTTCATGGATGTAAGGAGGGAGCGGCATTTCGCCGAGGCTTTCCAAAACTTCTAAGAAAATGCCTTGGTAATGAAATTCGACAATACGGCCACCATGTTCCAATTCTTTAATAACAGTAGCTGTTAAGCGACCATCCCCAAAGGAAACCTTAGTGCCTGTTTTGAGGCGTTTTGCTGGTTTAGCAAGGACCTCCCATTGATCACCTTCCGTATTTTTTAGGAGCAAAAATTCGACATGGCCGTGGGTATCAGGTTTCTCTCCATGTAGTCTAGCAGGTAGAACACGAGTATTGTTCATGACAAGAGCATCACCAGGATTGAGTTGGTCAATGATATGATCAAAATGGCTATCAGTGAGGGTCTTTTTCGTTTTATCTAAGATTAAAAGGCGTGAGCTGTCACGTTTTTCAAGTGGTGTTTGGGCAATCAATGCTTCTGGCAGGTAAAAATCAAAATCTTTGGTATTCATCATTCTCAACTTCTTTCAAAATATGCTTATTTATTATACCACGTCAAGTGAAATAATGAAATGACGGATAGCTGCCTTCTTGGAAATGAAAACGTTCCCTAGATGTCTAGGGAACGTTTGGCTAACTTAGTTACCAAAAACCTTTACACGGTCACTATCCGCCATGTATTCTTTATCTGCTGCTGGAGCTGCAATGCTACCGAATGGTGCTTGAGCACGGAGTTTCCAGTTAGCTGGGATACCGTATTTTGCTGCAACTTGTGCGTCAACCAATGGGTTGTAGTGTTGTACGTTCATGCCGATATTTTTCTCAGCGAAAGCCAACCATACTGCGTACAGGTTGATACCGTGAGCTTGCTCAGACCAGATTGGGAAGTTTTCAGCGTAAAGTGGGAAGTTTTCTTGCAAGCCTTTGACAACATCTTGATCCTCGAAGAACAAGATCGTACCTGCACCTGCCGCAAAGCCAGCTAAGCGACCTTTTGTAGCTTCAAATGCTTCTGCTGGTGTTACTTTTTCCAATTCGCTGTAGGCAATTTCATTCCAGAAAGCATCTGATTCAGCACCGAAAAGCACAACCGCACGGCTTGATTGTGAGTTGAAAGATGAAGGTGATTCTTTCATAGCTTTCTCAACAAGCGCTACCACTTCCTCATTTGATACTGGCAAGTCTTTACCAAGTGCATAGATTGAACGACGAGTTTCTTGAAGTTTTGCAAAGTTTGACATAGGATTTCCTCATTTTCTAAAGATGATTAGTGTTTTTATCACTATGTAGTTATTTTAGAATTTATTACTAAGTAGTGTCAAGTATCTCGCTCAAAAGACTTGACTTTTTTGATTAAATAACATAATATTATATTATAAATATTGGTATATACCAAAAAAGGAGAAGGATAATGAAAGTGATGGTTGTTGAGCACCCAGAGATGGGGGGAGAAGTAGCTTTTAAACTGTTGAAAGATGCCTTGAGGCAAGGTGCAAAAACCTTGGGACTGGCCACAGGATCAACCCCACTAGAACTCTATCGTCTTATGAGAGAATCTGATTTAGATTTTTCAGAGATGACAGCAATAAATTTAGATGAGTACGTTGGCCTGACTGCAGATAATAACCAGTCCTATGCTCATTTTATGCAGGAGCAGCTGTTTAAGGTGAAACCTTTTAAGGCTACCTATATTCCAAATGGCATGGCGGAACATTTAGTGTCTGAAACGGTTCATTACAATCACATCTTGGAGGAATATCCCATTGATTTTCAAATTTTAGGCATCGGAAGAAATGGTCATATTGGTTTTAATGAGCCAGGAACACCGTTTGATTGGAAAACGCATCTGGTTGATTTAGACCCTTCAACGATTGAGGCCAATAGCCGATTTTTTGAGACTATTGATCAGGTGCCAAAACAGGCTATCTCCATGGGGATCGCTTCTATTATGGCAGCTAAAACGATTGTTCTCATGGCTTATGGTGCTGAAAAAGCAGATGCTATTTATCAGACGGTTCATGGCCCTATTACAGAGCAAGTACCTGCAAGTATCTTACAAAAGCACCCAAATCTTATCTTAATTTTAGACCGGGCAGCAGCGGAGAAACTGCAAAAATAACTCAGGCAATCCTGAGCTATTTTTGTTTATTCGGAGATCAACTTTGTGCCATGTACCTGTTGTGCCCCTGTTAGGAGTGATAGTTCCTGATAGTTATTGGCAGTCACACCGCCACCAATCATGATTTCAATGCGATTATTAGCATGTTGAATAAGGTCTTTAATGTGCTCAGCATTTTCTAACAGAGGACGCTTATCACTAGAGCCGTGAAGCAATACACGTGTAAAACCAAGTTCAATTAAGTGATCCAAAGCCCCTTTTTGCCGTTCTTTAGGGATAAGGTCAAAGGCCATATGAAAGACCAATGGAAGTCCTTGAGTGGCAGGAATAAGGCTTTCGATGGCATCACTATCAATGTCATTGTCTTCTGTCAAGATGCCAAAGACCAGAGCATCACTCTCAAGTTCAACAGCGCGAAGAATATCTTCTTCCATGATTTTTAACTCGATGTCATTATAGACGAAATCGCCTCCTCTAGGGCGAATCATAATGGCAGAGCTAATATGGTGATCGTGTAGATAACGATTGGCTTCTTTGATGACACCATAGCTCGGAGTGGTACCGCCAACAGCTAGATTATCACAAAGTTCGACTCGTGTAATATCGGTCCCCACTAAGCGATGCAGGTCTGTTAGATTTTCAGCGCAATATTCTTTGGTAATCATATCTTCCTCCTTTAAGTCAGTTAGATTATACCATAGGTGGCAAAATTTTGAAAAAAGTAGTTAAAAATAGTAAGATAAAAAGGAATGCTCAGAAATATAATTGAAAGGAAAGAGGGATTTCCTCTGGATGAATGATGATGGAAATAAGACTAGCACACCCAAATGAAATAGGACGGATTATGGAGATTATAGAAGAAGCGAGGGCTTTTTTGAAAGCCTCAGGCAGTGATCAATGGCAGGGCAGTTATCCTGCGGAGTCCCATATTTTTGACGATGTTTTAATGACACGTGGTTGGGTTGGGTTAATTGATGGGAAAATTGTTTCTTACGCTGCTGTCATAATTGGTCAAGAAGAAGCCTATGAGAAGATTTACGATGGCAAATGGCAACACAACCACCCTCGCTACACGGTTTTTCATCGCATTGCCGTTGCCAGTGACTATAGCGGTCAAAAGGTGGCTCAAACCTTTTTACAAGGCTTAATAGAAGCGCACGATGGTCCAGATTTTCGATGCGATACGCATGAGAAAAATACGATAATGCAACATATTTTGGAAAAGTTAGGTTATGCTTACTGCGGCAAGATTCCCCTTGATGGAGAACGCTTAGCTTATCAAAAAATTAAACGAAAATCTGAGAAAGCCTATTATCAGGAAGTGGCTGAACTAGCGGCTTTGGATTGATTGTAATCATTAGAAAGACCATTATGATGACATCCTTATTTCAACTTTCCTATCACTCTCCATTAGGTTCCATGCTTCTTTTAGCTCAACCAGATGCTTTAGTAGGGGTGTATTTCAAAGAACAGAAGTATTATTTGCGTGGTTTTGAAGGGCTAGCAATAGCGGAGCAGGAAACGGATATTTTAAGAGCAACAGCGACTTGGTTGGATCGTTACTTTGCCCATCAAAAACCCAGTGTCAATGAACTGCCCTTGAACCCACAGGGGACAGCTTTTCAACACAGGGTCTGGTCTGCTTTAGCTGAAATCCCCTACGGAGAAGTGGTTACCTATGGAGAATTGGCTAGTCAATTAGGCTGTCATTCAGCACAAGCTATTGGTGGAGCTGTCGGAAAAAATCCCTTGTCTATTATTATTCCTTGCCACCGAGTCCTTGGAGCAGGAGGAAAGTTGGTCGGCTATGCTGGTGGTATTGATCGTAAGTTAGCATTGTTAGAATTGGAGAAGCTTCATGATTTTTTATGAATACCCTAAATGTTCGACTTGCCGTCAGGCAAAAGCAGAGCTGAAACAGTTGGGACTTGCTGTTCAAGCTATTGATATAAAGGAAACACCGCCAAGTCAGGAGGCCATCAGGTCTTGGTTAGCTGCTGGTTTTGAGTTGAAGAAACTATTTAATACCTCAGGTAATCGTTACCGAGAATTGGGGCTTAAGGATAAATTAGACCGTTTATCTTTAGATGAAGCCATATCGCTTTTAGCAGCAGATGGTATGCTAATCAAACGTCCGATTTTGATTGAGGGTGATAAGATTTTGCAGATTGGTTATAAGACGCCTTATAGGGAGTTGGAGCAGTTTGAACAACGTAACTAAAAGCTTGCCTGTCACCATCAGAACATACAGCGAAAACTCACCCTAACAGACGAATTCACAAAGGAGTAAACCATGACATTTGAAGAGATTTTACCAGGCCTCAAGGCCAAGAAAAAGTACGTTCGCACAGGCTGGGGCGGAGCGGAGAATTACGTCCAGCTCTTTGACACCATCGAGGTCCACGGGCAAAAGCTGGAGGCGACGCCCTACTTCCTCATCAACGTGACAGGCGAGGGCGAAGGCTTCTCCATGTGGAGCCCGACCCCTTGCGACGTCCTTGCGATCGACTGGGTAGAAGTCCATGACTAAGACAGCCCTCATCACCGGCGTTTCCAGCGGCATTGGGCTAGCGCAGGCAGAGATTTTTTTGGAAAATGGCTGGCGTGTCTACGGGATTGATCAGGCCAGCAAGCCTGATTTGGCAGGTGATTTCCATTTTCTACAGCTGGACCTGACTGGCGATTTAGCACCCGTCTTTTCATGGTGCCAGACAGTTGATGTCCTTTGTAACACCGCAGGCATTCTAGACGATTACCGTCCCCACCTCGATATTGCGGAGGATGAATTGGCTCAGGTCTTCGCGGTGAATTTTTTCGCGGTGACCAGACTAACTCGTCCTTATCTACAGCAAATGGTGGACAGACAGTCCGGCATCATTATCAATATGTGCTCCATTGCCTCCAGTCTAGCAGGTGGAGGAGGATCAGCTTACACCGCCTCCAAACACGCTTTGGCAGGCTTTACCAAGCAGCTGGCACTGGACTATGCCAAGGACAAGGTCCAGGTCTTTGGCATCGCCCCAGGCGCTGTCCGGACAGGCATGACCCAGAAGGACTTTGAGCCTGGAGGCTTGGCGGACTGGGTGGCAGACCAGACCCCGATTGGACGCTGGAGTCAGCCCAGCGAAATAGCAGAGCTGACCTTCATGTTGGCTACTGGCAAACTCGCCTCCATGCAAGGCCAGATTATCACCATTGACGGCGGCTGGAGTTTGAAATGATGAGAGGTAAGAACTGATGAAGAGTCGGCACTTCTTTCTTAAAGAATACTGGCTAGCGTAGGGAGCTAAAGCATGCTGATACCATTAAATCAATCGCTTATACGACTCAGACTTGGCTAAGTAGGGCAGTTGAGATCTTTTTATTGTAAGATAGGATTCAGAAAAAGGCTATCAGTCTCAAGCAGGTTCTCGCATACGAAGCTCCTCTAGACAATTGTGGCATGATCAGCTAATCAGGATAGGGAAATAGAAATATGACCATTTACAACATTAATTTAGGAATTGGCTGGGCCAGCTCTGGAGTGGAGTATGCCCAAGCCTATCGTTCAAAAGTTTTTGCCAATATTGGGGTTGATGCTAAGTTTATTTTTATGGACTTCATTCCTCAAGCTAATATTTCGGATTTGACTAGGAATATTGGCTTTAAGGATGAGCAGATTATCTGGCTCTATACTTATTTTACGGATCAAAAAATTGGCCCTACGACCATGACTTTGGCTAAATTGCTTCAGTCTTTTGATGGAGAGGTGGACCGTGTCGAAAAGGGAAACAATTCTGTCCGCTATTTTATGAAAGGTCAAGATACCTTTCTAACCGCTTATTTGCAACAGGAAAATACAGACATTGTTCATCGAGTCGAGTATGTTTCAGGAGGGCATTTAATCCGTAAGGACTTCTATACTGATATTAGAAGTTTTACTGAGTACTATACTCCTCGAGACAATCAGGCTCATCTTTACATGCGACGCTTCTTTAATCGAGATGGTAGCGTTGGTTTGGAGGAAATTATTGATGGAGATTCCAAACTCTACCGTTTAAAAAATGCGATTTTCTATTCAAAGGAAGAATTGATTGGGCATTTTATTAAAGCATTAAAGATGACTGCACAGGATATCGTTATTCTAGATCGAGCAACTGGTACGGGTCAGGCTGTTTTGAGAAATGTTAAGCCTGCAAAGGTTGGCGTTGTCATTCATGCGGAGCACTTTAGTGAAAATGCGGTAACAGAAGATACCATTCTCTGGAACAATTATTATGAATATCAGTTTACCAACGCTGATAAGATTGATTTTTTTGTAACTGCCACAGAGAAACAAAAAGAGCTCGTTAGCGAGCAGTTTCAAAAGTACACCAAGCATCGTCCAGTTATTTATGCCATTCCAGTTGGTAGTTTAGATCAATTACGCGAGCCAACTAAAGAGCGCAAGCCCTTTAGTTTAATCACAGCATCACGTTTAGCTACCGAGAAGCATGTCGACTGGTTAACAAAAGCAGTCATCGAGGCGAGAAAAGTCTTACCTGAGCTTACCTTTGATATTTATGGTGTAGGTGGTCAAGACAGTAAAATCCGTGATATCATTAAGGAAAATCAGGCAGAATCTTATATTAGATTGTGCGGGCACCATGACTTAACAGACATTTATCAAGATTATCAGCTTTATCTGTCGGCTTCAAAAAGTGAGGGATTTGGCCTGACTTTACTGGAAGCAGTGGGTTCAGGTCTTCCTTTGATCGGCTTTGATGTGCGCTATGGAAATCAAACCTTTATCAGAGATGGGGAAAATGGTTATATGATTCCGCGCCCAGATATTGATGATGAAAAGGTAATTGTGGTGCAGTTTGCAGAAAAGATCATTCAGATCTTTAGGCATCATGACCTAGAGAAGCTGCATCAGGTTTCCTATGCCTTGGCTAGTGATTATCTAAGGGATAAGGTGGAAGCTAAGTGGGGACAATTAATCAAGGAGGTCAGCCATGCTTAATTTATTTGATAGCTATCATCAAAGTAGTTGGGATTTGCATTTTTCCTTACTCAAGTCAGGCTACACTCACCCGACAGTCGTTATCAATGATGATGGCTTTTTACCCGATGATGTGACCTCACCTTATTTGTTCTTCACAGGCTTTGATAAGGCTAAGGGGCGGCCTCTTTACTTTAATGAGATTGAAGTCCCTGATTTTTGGGAAATTGCAAGCAACAATAATCAAGGGGAAATCTACGATTATCATCAGCGACGTGGTTTGATTCATTATGCTGCACCGAGTCATCTGAGGCAGGTCAAGTCAGTGGATTGGTTTGATTTAAAGGGATGTTTGCGCATCACCGACCGCTATAATAAGTATGGTCATCGCCATGCTCAGACGATTTACAATGCTAATGGCCAAGCGACCCATACCAGCTACTTTACGTTTGAAGGACGAGAAGTTCTAGTCGAAAACCATGTGACAGGAGATATTTTACTTGAACATCTTGGAAAAACGCATCTTTTTAAGAACAAGTCAGAATTGATCATTTATTATTTGAACGTGGCGGGATTCAATCTTGATCGTATTTTTTACAACTCGCTCTCGACCCCATTTTTAGTGGCTTATCGCTTGGGACAGGCAGGAGAAGATGTTCTCTTTTGGCAGGAAGGTCTTGGTGATAGCATTCCGGGGAATATGACCCTTTTACTGAAAAAATCTGGTCTTAGAGCGACCAAAATCGTCGTGCAAAATCGTGATGTCTACCAGCGTATGCTAAGATTAGTTTCTGACGAAGAGAAAAACGCATTGGCTTTTCTTGGTTTCCAGTACCCATTTAAGCGAGAACCAATTGCTGGTAATAAAGCCTTTGTGATGACCAATTCGGATAATATTGAACAACTGTCTCTCCTTGTTCAGGAGTTACCACAATGTCATTTCCATATTGGGGCATTGACTGAGATGTCTCAGCGGCTGATGGATTTTGCTAAGTGTGATAATGTCACTCTCTATCCTAATATTTCACAAACCAGAATACAGCAGTTATTTAAAGAATGTACCTTTTACTTAGATATCAATCATGGGAATGAGGTTGCTTTGAGCATCCGGAGGGCTTTTGAAAATCGCTTGCCAATTTTTGCCTTTCATAAGACCGTGCACAATAGGCACTATGTGGCTCACCAGCATATTTTTCAAGCTGATCAAGCCTTAGATATGGTAACTACCTTACGAGGGCTTTTGCAGTCACCAGAGCGTTTGGCTGAGGCTGTCCAAAGGCAAGAATTAGCAGCAGAAGTGGAAAGTATGGCAAATTATCGAACCGTTTTGGGATAAATCAAAAAAGAGGCTGGGACAAATGTCCTAGCCTCTAAGTTTTTTAGAAGAAATTGTTGATACTGTGAATGGCAAGGTATCGTGCTTCCAAGGATTAGGAAAAAAGTTGTAGAGGAGGGAAATCGACATCTTCTCTAGCCTTCTAAACAATAGCCATTCTCATTTGTCTTGCTCTACGAATCCTTGCGTTGATACTGCTGATAAAGATTGAGTTTGGTCGAGATCTGACGATAGAGCTCAACTTGTCCTTTAGTTAGTGCATCGTTTTGGCACTTTTCCAGTCGTTTGACATAGGAGGTGATGTGTTTTGAGACATCATAACCCAGACTTGCTAAAAGGGCAATGCGTTCTTCAGCATTTGAAATCATTCCTGCAATATCATCAGTCATAACACTGCGAGACAAGCTATCTTCTCGTTGCGAGTAATAGTAGGTTCCTTGGTTGATGTAAGCAATGCGATTCGCTTTTAAGTAGAGTTTGTAGATGGTGGCATCGTCTTCACGGGTGCGATTTAAAGGGAAGTAGATTTGGTCAAATAAGGCACGTTTGAACAGTTTGAGTGGGGAGAAGGTAAAAACCAAGTACATGTTAAAGCGGGCAACCGTTTCTTGATCCAACCATTCTTGAGTACTATAGGTGGTCTCAAAGTAGTCTTCCTTACGGACAGAAAAGAGGAAGGACTGCCTTTTTTCGTTGAATGAGGTGAAATTGCAGACGGCGATATCAGCCTCATTTTTGATGAGACTTTTATGCAAATCTTCTAAGTAGGTCCCTTCAATAAAATCATCAGAGTCAACAAAGGTTATATAATCACCGGTTGCTTTTTCTAGTGCAAGGTTTCGGGCCGCCGATACTCCCGCATTTTCCTGATGAAAGAGGCGAATTCGTGAATCTTTTTTAGCGTATTCTTGGCAAATAAGAGCAGAGCCATCAGTTGATCCGTCGTTAATGAGAAGAACTTCAATATGATCGTAAGTCTGTTTGAGAACAGAATCCAGACAACGTTTCAGATAAGGCTTGACATTGTAAACGGGAATGATCACAGATATGAGTTCATTTTGTTGTTTTGGGGAGCTAAGCGTTTTCTCACCAGAGTCAATTCCTACCCTTGCCACAATCTCTTTCAGGTAAGTCTGGTCAGTGAGAGGAGTGATATTGGTGTCGTAATTATGTTCAGCGGTATGTTTGTGGGCAAATTTCACCTTATGAGTCGCTTTCATGTTAAACCATTCATATTCAGAATCCAGATGCCCTAAGTCAATGGCTTGATGCCCAGCATGTGCTAAATCTTCTGCTAGGAGTTTGGCGGTTGGCCCAAGCATCAGGATAATCAGCTTATCGTTTGCATGTTTGAGTATGGTCTTAAGGATATCATCATAATAACTATAAGCATTCTTTGAAGGGCAAATAATCCGTGAGATAGCTTTGCTATTACTAAAAAGATCGTTGCCGAGCCCTGAGCGAGTGGTCTCACCTTCGACAATCAGTAATTCCCTATCTTGCCATAATTGGCGGATGCGGTCAAAATAAGTGGCAGATAGGCTCTTATCCTCTAAATCAATGTATGGGCGAGATAAAAAGGTCGAACCATACCAAGCTGATTGGCAATGTTGGAGGTAAAAATCCTGGTATTTTTCAAAATGCCTCTCCCAAAAGTAGCGAGCATTGGCGTTATAGCGTTCGAGATTTTGAAAGACATCAGGAAGACAGACCAAAAAACGCTCACTGCTTGGAGTCATTAATAACGTCTTCAGGCGACTTGCCAGCTCCTTGTCATAGTCTTGGTAAGGAATACTGTGTCCAGTCATAATGTCAATCTCTCCATCTCCAAATCTAGCGAGGGAGGAGTGATTTGTCAGGAGATGCTCCAGACTTTCTAAAATAGGTTTGACGGTAATGTGTGATAGACTTGTCATAATTTCTTTCTAGTGACAGAGAGCTTTGAAGACAGCTTCTGTGAGAAGCTTGCGCGTAAAAAATCCTTGGCGGACTAAAGGGGCAAAACGACGGACAGAATGGACATACGATTGATATTCTGTGTCAGTCATGTGAGTGATGATTTCAAGAGCTTGGTCAAGGCTGTCAATGACAAAGCCTAGTTGGTTTTCTGTTATTAACGCTTCGTTGGCAATGCCTCTTTGCACAAAAACAGGGATTCCTGCAGCTATAAAAGCTCCGAGCTTATATGGACAGTAACGTTTTTGATACTCTTTGTCATGATCATCCATCCAGACCAATCCAAATCCACCAGCTGACATTTCCATAATCAGTTGTTCATCTGGGCGATAGACCATTTTAGTGACGTGTTCAGGGAGATTGTCACAGCTTTGTCCGGTGTAGAGTCTGAGTTCTAGAGGTGACTCCCATTTGGTCACAAAACTGAAGCGATCAGGATTTCCCGGGAAATGAATGACCTTTTCAAATTGAGCAGGCAATAAGGGAGCTTGTGTCGGGTGGTCCCACATGCCTTGAATCACAGTTTTCTTGACCGTTAATCCATGCTCGCGCAAGTGATCAATCATGGCCTGACTAGGAGCAATGATGACATCCGCTTTATTATAGTAGTCGATAGTGGTTTCCATCAGATAAAAATTTCCTGAAAACATCAGAGGTACCACATCATGGATGAAAAGGATGATGCGAATGTCGTATAACTTCAGCTTTTCCATCAGGCGACGGTCAAAGGCGGTCGTGTTCCAGGTCGGTGTCTGGAAAATAACGGTATCGCCATGACGCACACCTGCTAGAATGCCATCAATTCGCTTGCTTAACTCACTATCGCTATCATGGTTCATATTATAGGCGTAAATAGCTAGCTCACGATAGCCCAGTTGACAGGCAATATCGGTAACCATATTTTGGGCAATCATAGCAGTGCTTGATGGCGCGTGTCCGTTGATATTAGTGATGTAGGTACGCATTTAATGTTTTCCGTATTTTTCTATAATTTGTTGATGGAATTTGAGGTTTTTGTAGCCAACAATGTCTCCGGTTTTTAGGCTATGATCGCGATTCAAGTTTGCTCGCCATTGATAGGCTTCTATTTCACGAGAAATGTCAAAGCCAGCTAATCCAAGGACAGCCAGACGCTCAAAAACGGGTTCTGTTGCAAATACTGTGGCTTGATGGGCTGTTTGTGTCATACTATCCGTATTAACCCGATAGACCAAACTAGAGCGGTGCATATAAGCAATCTTATCGGCCACCAGATAAGTTTTCCAAGTGGTCTTGTCATCTTCTCCAAAGCCATCAGTAGCATAGAGAATATTCTCAAAGAGTCGTTTCTTATAAAGTTTGACCCAGGGAACGGTAAAACAGGAACTGAGATTGTGACCTTTTCCGTATTGGTAGGTAAACCATTCTTGAGGGGAAAAGACCCTTTCATAATAGTCTGATTCCCTGATATGTAGCACATAGCGATTCTCATCTTGAATGTATTTGGTAAAATTACAGATGCTGATATCAGCCCCTGTTTTTTGCATCAGATGGTAGAGGTCTGAGACATGGTTTGGGTCAATCCAGTCATCGCAATCCACAAAGAGGAGGTACTCTCCCACAGCCATATCAAGAGCAGAATTACGTGCCGCTCCTAAGCCTTCATTTTTCTGCTTATGTAATACACGAATCCGCCCATCTTTTTGGCGGTAGCTTTCAATGATAGAAGCAGAGCCATCAATCGAACCGTCATTGATAATGACAATATCAAGATTGGAATAATCTTGATGGATAATGCTTTCAAGACATTGAACAAGATGCTTTTCCCCATTATAAACGGGGACAATAAGGCTAATTAGTTCACTCATACCTTCTCCTTAATTACTGGACGCTATTTTTCGTGATTGTAGCATTTTTATAGGATTTTTTCAAGGTTTGTCATTTTGAAGACGATTTTCTTGATAACATTTAATAGAACTCATTTAGGTATCTGACAAGAGGTTTTGGTATGATATTCGAAATGAGATGAAAACATTGACAAGGGTATTTTTAAAATGGTACAATAATTCTAATAATTGATTTATTTTCAAAAGACTAGAGAGACAAAATTAATGAAACGCTTAGGAAACTCTTTCTCTAAAAAGAATATCCGCCGTACGCGGGTAAAAATGCACAAATCAGGTAAACATTGGGTAAAGACATTGATTTCTCAAATTGGCTGGCCTGTTGGTTCGTCATTAGAATCCAAGACAACCTCACAAGATTTAGAAGAGAAGCACTTGCGTGCTTCTAACTTAATTAAAGGGGCTTTTTCAGCGGGAGCTCTTTTAGGAGGAGTGTCTGTAACGGAAAATGTTTTTGCGGACAATATCGAGAATACATCTGAAACGACGCTGTTAACACTGGCTGAACAAGATCAGGTCTTTTTGGCGGTTGACCATCAGGAAGATTCTGTTTCCATATCGGAGTCTCTTTCAATTTCTGAGAGTCTGTCAGTATCGGAGTCAGTCTCCATTTCAGAATCAGAATCAACGTCCTTATCAGAAAGCACATCTGTCTCAGAGTCTCTTAGTGAGTCAGAATCTGTGTCAACGTCAGAATCTGAGTCAGAGAGCCACTCTCTTTGGCTTTTGGGGAATCCATCTGCATTAGAAACTGCAACATTATCGACTGAGACAAGCTTGACCAGTGACCTTGAATCAGGGGGAGCAGTTAGTTTAAGTCAGGAAGTCATCTTAGAGCAATTGATTTCCGAAACAGAAATATTGCTGATCATGGGTCAGCAGGAGTTGTCAAAAAGTGGTGACCATACGGTCTTAACAGAAGCCATTTCAGATGCTCAAAGGGAGCTGGAAATCGCCCAATCACTGCTTTTAAGAACGCCAGCTGACTCAGAAGAACTTCAATCTCAAGTGACGAAGTTACAAGTTGTTAATGCAGCTATTGCAGGGGAATTGTTGAAAACAGATTCAGATGGTAATCTTAGTCATGTTATGGCAAACTCTGTGTCTGCTCCTTATGCAGGGTATAGTGTCACAGATAATGTGCCGTCAGGAAGTCTACCGAGTGATACAACGAGTGGTTACTATACATCAGCCGTGTTAACCGATACTGCTGGAAACTATTTTGTGATTTCGCTCGACACCAGTAACAATGTCTATGTGACCAGTTTTGCAGCAGATGGTAGTCAACAGACACGTTCACAATTGTCGATGACACCTACAACGACCACTACCGCAGCGGGGACATTTTCAGTAAGATCATGGACACTGTCAGGAGAACCTCGTATTCGTGTTAGCAGCAGTCTTGGGAATGTTACCATGGCTTGGAACTACACCAACACGAATATTGGTACAACCACAAGTACGTTTGCAATTAATAACTTGCCTGTCTATGTTACTCAAACGACTCACCATAAATATCAAGATGGCTCTCAAGCACATGAGGATGTTGTACAGTCTGGGTGGACTTACTCAACCTATACCACTGCGCCAGTGACGGTGTCAGACGGGGTTGTCGTCAGCATCACAGGTAATGCAACGGGGACACTGCTGGTTAACACCAGTAATCAAGAAGTAACCTACACTTATGATAAGAGTATTTCGGAATCTCTCTCCTTGTCTTTAAGTGAAATGATCTCTGAATCACTTAGTGAATCAGTATATGAGTCGACTTACCAGTCGGTGATTGAATCCGTTTCTGAATCCATCAGTGAGTCCGTCTCAGAATCCGTCAGCGAATCTGTCTTCGAATCCTTTTCAGAGTCGATCAGTGAATCGATGTCCGAGTCCACCTCAGAATCAGTGAGTGAATCTACCTCGGAATCTTTTTCTGAATCGATCAGTGAATCAATGTCCGAGTCCACCTCAGAATCGCTTAGCGAATCTGCCTCTGAATCTTTTTCTGAATCAATCAGTGAATCAATGTCCGAGTCCATCTCTGAATCGGTAAGTGAGTCTGCCTCTGAATCTTTTTCTGAATCAATCAGTGAATCAATGTCCGAGTCCATCTCAGAGTCGATAAGTGAGTCTGTCTCTGAATCTTTTTCTGAATCAATCAGTGAATCAATGTCCGAGTCCATTTCAGAATCGGTCAGCGAGTCTGCCTCTGAATCTTTTTCCGAATCGATCAGTGAATCGATGTCCGAGTCAATCTCTGAGTCAGTCAGCGAATCGGTATCAGAGTCAATTTCTGAGTCAGTTAGTGAATCTGTATCTGAATCAATCTCCGAATCTGTTAGCGAATCTGTCTCTGAATCAATCTCCGAATCGGTCAGCGAGTCTGCCTCTGAATCTTTTTCCGAATCGATTAGTGAATCGATGTCCGAGTCCATTTCAGAATCGGTGATTGAATCCGTCTCAGAATCTATTTCAGAGTCAGTTAGTGAATCAGTGTCTGAGTCAATCTCCGAATCTGTCAGCGAGTCAGTATCTGAATCTATTTCAGAATCAGTGAGTGAATCTGTATCTGAATCAATCTCCGAATCTGTTAGTGAATCTGTATCTGAATCAATCTCCGAATCTGTCAGCGAGTCAGTGTCTGAATCAATCTCCGAATCAGTAAGTGAATCCGTCTCAGAGTCGGTTAGCGAATCCGTGTCTGAGTCCATCTCTGAATCTGTCAGCGAATCCGTTTCCGAATCCGTTTCCGAATCAGTCAGCGAGTCTGTCTCTGAGTCCATTTCAGAATCGGTAAGTGAATCCGTCTCCGAATCTGTGTCAGAGTCTATTTCAGAATCGGTCAGCGAATCTGTATCAGAATCAATCTCCGAATCAGTGAGTGAATCAGTGTCAGAATCCATTTCAGAGTCAGTCAGTGAATCCGTCAGCGAGTCAGTTTCAGAATCCATTTCCGAGTCGGTCAGTGAATCGGTATCTGAATCCATCTCAGAGTCAGTTAGCGAGTCTGTATCAGAATCAATCTCAGAATCCGTCAGCGAGTCAGTTTCAGAATCCATTTCTGAGTCTGTTAGCGAATCAGTGTCAGAATCCATTTCCGAGTCGATCAGTGAATCGGTCTCTGAGTCTATTTCAGAGTCAGTGAGCGAATCCATTTCCGAATCTGTCAGCGAATCTGTATCAGAATCAATCTCAGAGTCGATTAGCGAATCCGTCTCCGAGTCGGTTAGCGAATCCGTGTCTGAGTCCATCTCTGAATCTGTCAGCGAATCCGTTTCCGAATCCATCTCCGAATCTGTCAGCGAGTCTGTCTCTGAGTCCATTTCAGAATCGGTAAGTGAATCCGTTTCAGAATCTATTTCTGAGTCGATTAGTGAATCTATCTCAGAATCCATTAGCGAGTCCGTATCTGAATCAATCTCCGAGTCGATTAGCGAATCTGTCTCAGAGTCCATCTCAGAATCAGTGAGTGAATCTACCTCAGAATCTTTTTCAGAATCAATCAGTGAATCGATGTCCGAGTCCACCTCAGAATCGGTGAGTGGGTCTGCCTCTGAATCCATTTCCGAATCGATCAGTGAATCAATGTCCGAGTCCATCTCAGAATCAGTGAGTGAGTCTACCTCAGAATCTTTTTCCGAATCGATTAGTGAATCAATGTCTGAGTCCAATTCAGAATCGCTTAGCGAATCCATCTCAGAATCAGTCAGCGAGTCTGTCTCCGAATCCGTCTCAGAATCTAT
Source organism: Streptococcus plurextorum DSM 22810 (assembly GCF_000423745.1). Taxonomy (GTDB): domain Bacteria; phylum Bacillota; class Bacilli; order Lactobacillales; family Streptococcaceae; genus Streptococcus; species Streptococcus plurextorum. The sequence continues at coordinate 307,730 of NZ_AUIO01000001.1, read as the reverse complement.
CTCAGAATCAGTAAGTGAATCCGTCTCCGAGTCCATTTCCGAATCGGTCAGCGAGTCAGTGTCAGAATCCCTTTCTGAGTCAGTCAGCGAATCAGTGTCAGAATCCGTTTCTGAGTCCGTTAGCGAGTCAGTTTCTGAGTCCATTTCAGAATCAATCAGCGAGTCAGTCTCAGAGTCTATTTCAGAATCGATTAGCGAATCTGTATCTGAGTCTATTTCAGAGTCAGTCAGTGAATCAGTGTCAGAATCCGTTTCTGAGTCCGTTAGCGAGTCAGTTTCTGAGTCCATTTCGGAATCAGTATCCGAATCAGTGTCAGAATCGATTTCAGAATCAGTTAGCGAATCCGTTTCCGAGTCGATTAGTGAGTCTGTTTCTGAATCGATCTCTGAGTCAGTAAGTGAATCAGTATCAGAATCCATTTCAGAATCAATCAGCGAATCTGTATCTGAATCTATCTTCGAATCTGTTAGCGAATCCGTATCGGAATCTATCTCCGAGTCGGTCAGCGAGTCAGTATCTGAGTCCATTTCCGAATCGGTAAGTGAGTCTGTGTCAGAATCAGTCAGTGAATCTGTTTCAGAATCTATTTCCGAGTCGGTCAGCGAATCTGTTTCTGAATCTATTTCCGAGTCGGTTAGCGAGTCAGTGTCTGAGTCAATTTCAGAATCGGTAAGTGAATCAGTTTCAGAATCCATTTCCGAGTCAGTTAGCGAGTCAGTATCTGAGTCCATTTCCGAATCGGTAAGTGAGTCTGTCTCAGAATCCATTTCCGAGTCAATCAGCGAATCTGTCTCTGAGTCAATCTCCGAATCAGTGAGTGAATCAGTGTCTGAATCCATCTCTGAGTCAGTCAGCGAATCTGTATCCGAATCCATTTCAGAATCAATCAGCGAATCCGTCTCAGAGTCCATTTCCGAATCGGTCAGTGAGTCAGTGTCTGAATCTATTTCTGAGTCAGTCAGTGAATCCGTCTCCGAGTCCATTTCAGAGTCAGTCAGCGAATCGGTATCTGAGTCTGTTTCAGAATCAGTCAGCGAATCGGTATCTGAGTCTATTTCAGAATCAGTCAGCGAATCGGTATCCGAATCTATTTCCGAATCGGTCAGTGAATCAGTGTCAGAATCCCTTTCTGAGTCAGTCAGCGAATCAGTGTCAGAATCCGTTTCTGAGTCCGTTAGCGAGTCAGTTTCTGAGTCCATTTCAGAATCAATCAGCGAGTCAGTCTCAGAGTCTATTTCAGAATCGATTAGCGAATCTGTATCTGAGTCTATTTCAGAGTCAGTCAGTGAATCAGTGTCAGAATCCGTTTCTGAGTCCGTTAGCGAGTCAGTTTCTGAGTCCATTTCGGAATCAGTATCCGAATCAGTGTCAGAATCGATTTCAGAATCAGTTAGCGAATCCGTTTCCGAGTCGATTAGTGAGTCTGTTTCTGAATCTATTTCTGAGTCAATCAGCGAGTCAATCTCTGAATCCATTTCAGAATCGATTAGTGAATCCGTTTCAGAGTCCATTTCAGAATCGGTAAGCGAATCCGTCTCTGAGTCAATTTCTGAGTCGGTAAGCGAATCCGTCTCTGAATCCATCTCTGAATCAGTGTCAGAGTCCATCTCCGAATCCCTTTCCGAGTCAGTAAGTGAATCTGTGTCAGAATCACATTCTTATAGTATGATTCCAAACTATTCTGAAGTTCCTAAAGGTTCACTCCAGGAATCGTTAAGTGAATTCCTCTCTGAGTCGGTTTCAGAGTTCATTAGTGAATCCCTTTCCGAGTCCCTTTCAGAATCTACTTCGATTCATGATGGGCAATCGCACACAGCAATTTTTAGCAGTCAAACAGCTACTAGTGCTTCAGGACTTTTACCAAATACTGGTGAATCAGAGAACAGAGGACTATTAGCTGGCCTTAGTATGCTCTTTGGAACAGCATTATTTGCCAAAAAGCGCAAAAAGGACCAAGAGTAGAATAGAAGATGACAGCATTAAAAACGATTAAAGCCCTTGTTATGACCAGCAAGGGCTTTGATTGTTATTATCGGTGACCAGGACAATCAACTTTAACAATCAGAAGCAGTGAATGAATTTAAAAGAAGTGATGCGGATGCAATGCCCCCAAATGAACCCTGCTATTAAATCAGCTAAAACCTAGCATTTATGGTATAATATTAGAATAGACAAACTATTTGATTGGGTTAAAAAGCACAGAGACTTTGCCGTGTGGAAGCGTCTCACATGGACTGTTTTTTTTATGGCAATATATATCTTTGGGAAAAATATCCCCTTGCCTATGGTTGAGCTAAACGCTAAAGTGCTTGAGGGCTTCGAAGGAAGAAGTTTATTAGAGAACCTTATGGTCATGACTGGAGGGTCTATCAGTTCGCTGAATCTCTTTTCACTAGGTGTGGGTCCCTGGATGACTGCTATGATTTTATGGCGTTTTGTTACGGTATTTGGTCTTGTCAAAGGCTTAACAGGTAAACGCAGTTATCAGGCGCAATTTCTATTAAGTTTTCTTATCGCGCTTATTCAAGCCTATGCTACAGTTACCGCTAGTCAATTGACCGCTAGCTATGTTTCAATAGTGGGCAATGCTGCTTTAGTCAAATGGTTACTTGTGGCGGTGTTGATTGCAGGAACTTACATCCTTAACTGGTTAGGAAATCAAAATGGTCAGTATGGGTATGGTGGGATGATCATTATTATCTTGACAAATATGATACTGGCTTTTGTGACCAATTTGACCACTTATCTTACAAGAGAAGCTTTTACACCGTCTCGTTTGTTTCTGACTACGGTCGTTTTTGTGCTTCTGGTTTCCGCCATTATTCATCTAGCTATTATTAGTAGCAAGGCAGAGTATCGTATTCCTATCAAACGTGTCTCACTAACCTCTTCTTACCTAAAGCATAGCTACATTCCCATCAAACTGATGCCAGCAGGCGCAATGCCTTTTATGTATGGCATGTCTTTGATGGCGATTCCAGTTTATGTCACAGCGCTTTTATTAAGATTTTACCCAAACAACACGGTATTGATCTTTTTGTATCAGAATGTTGGCTTAACAAAACCTTTGGGAGTTATCTTGTATCTACTGATGCTATATATCTTATCGATTGGTTTTGCTTATTATAATTATGACGCTTACGAGATTGCTAAAAACATGCGAAATAATGGGGATTATATTCTAGATGTTATCCCAGGTAAGCCGACACAAGATTTTTTATCTGCAAGAATAAAGGTTCTAGCTAGGATTGGTGCCTTTTACACCTTATTTATCAGTGGTTTTCCCATGATTCTAGCCCTTAATAATCCTAGGGATACAGTCAACTTAGCCATGCTGGTTAGCAATAGTTTTATTATCGCTATCTTTACATTTGGAATTGTTGGTCAAATCCGTGCGACGCAGATGTGGAAAGATTATCAAGAACTCATATAAAAGGAGTATCTATGTATTATTTAGTACCTTCTTGGTATGGAAAAGAACGCCCCTATTATCAAGAGAGCCCACTTTGGTTTCGTGTTTTTGAACGGATGTCATTTGATGACACGATTAATCACTATCAAATTTTCAAAAGGGGTGGCGAAGAGACTTGTCTTTTAACCTTTACTTATCAACCTCAACTTCGTTATTTTTTTCATAAGCAGGATATGGTAGGGGCTAGGTACTGGTCATTTTTTGATGATATTCAAAACATCACAGCAACAGAGACTAAGGCTATTGATTATCAAAAGTTGAAATGGGAAAAAGGCATTTCTTTTATTTATAACCCTTTTACCGTTATTGCTGTTGTAGAGGATGAAGTTAGAGCTAGAATTCATTTTGCTGAGAATGGCAATCTCTTGTTAATTGAATGGTTAGAAGAAGGCAGTCAGCGCTACACCTACTTGTTTGACGATAGAGGCTTTTTATCTAGTATTATTTATTTCGATGAGAAGCAAAATAAAACGCATCAGGACTATCTTAATCCTCGAGGCGTTTGGCAAATAAGAGAGTTTTTTACAGGTGATGAGGAATCAATCATCGTCAATCCAGATGCGGACAAGCGTTTTGAAAAGGAAGCTTACACCAGTTGGAAGGAGCTCTTAGAAGAACGTCTTCGCAAGTTTAAAGTCAAATATGTCTCTGAGGCAGATAGTTTTATTGTAGCTGCTAATGTCGAGCATAATGATTTTTTGCTCAAACTTTTTGCCAAAAGTAGTATGGCCTTCTCCTTTTTTGGAGGCAGAGAAGATTTGGGAGATTTGGAAGCTTGGATTCCTACTCTAGTGAATGCAAAGTTGCTGATTGTTGATACAGAGAGCAGTGAGCAGACTTTACGTCAGTATATTTCAAAGGTCAATCATCCAGAGATGCTAGATAAGGTATCTCGCATTTCACCATTTGATACGCGCTTGCGACTGGGGCATAGTCAGTATATCAAGGAATTGTTGCTTTATTTTTTCATAGACAACATTCCCAGAACAGAGCTCTATCAGGCTATAAGCCTTCTCTTACCCCTTATGGCAAGGCAGGAAAAGTTGCAACTAAAATTAGTGACCTTTGAGACCAGTAACAATTTACAAGAGATCGAAAAGGTGATTAGGGAGCAAATCATCACTCACTACCCTATTGAACAGTTTATGGTGCCTGTGGAAGAAGAGGATGAAAACAAAGTTGATCAGCCAACGGAAATGACGTTTAAATCTATTTTTTTAGAACGATTCAGCAATGAAAATCACATTATAGCGGCCCTGGATAAGGCACGACTTATTATTGATTTAGGTCTCGTTCCGGATCCTTATACGCAAATTGCAGGAATTTCGGCAGGAGTTCCCCAAATTAATCGTGTTAAGACCGAGTATGTGGACCATTTAAAAAATGGTTGGGTATTAGAAGATTTAGACAAGTTACCTGAGGCAATCAGCTATTATGTCGATGGTCTTGCCAATTGGAATGCCGCTCTTGTTTATGCGGTTCAAAAAATGTCAGATTATACCAGTGGGCGTATTTTGGCGGAATGGAAAAACTTGCTGAATAAAGGAGATTAGTGTGGAGTTACTACAGATAGGTTCAGAAGATTGGGTGTCATCATTTGATGCTCCAGAAGGGGTCAATTGGCACTATACCCCTATCGAAAACCTTGAACAATACCTTGAAAAACTGAAAGAAGAAAAGTTGGCCAAAATCTTGCCGAATCTCTTGCCTGATCAAGAAGTACCTACCATTAAACTCCACTTTGGTGCGGTATTTTTGACAGACTTCGTAGAAGAAAAGGATTTAGAAATCTTAGGCCCTTGTTTTGAAGCCTATACTATTTTTTACGATAATAGCTTTGACATTGATGAGTCACACTATCAAGGAGTTTACCGTAGAAAGCGTCCTCAAAAATGTCATTTTGAAGGTAGCCGTTTAGAGAAGATTGCCCACTTGACACGTCTTTGTTTTTCTGGTCAATATGGTGCCAAACTAAAGTTGGGAGATATTGATATTTCCCCACAATTTGAAGGTCATATCAGTTATGAGGGGAATATTCGGGTCAATCTAGAAGGAGACTTTGGCGAAACATTTTCTCCCCTTTTTACCTATCGTTATAATTTACCTCATTTTTCCATGGTTTTAGACCTCTTTCAAGAACACACGAAACGTGGTGCTTGTCAGTTTCAAATGCGGATTACTCCTTTTGTTCGCGGTAGTGTTTACGAACGCCTGGAAACCATTATTGTTAATCAGGCAGCTATGGAGGATATCTACCGATTGGAGCCCGTAGATAATGCAGGTTTTTACTGCATATCGATTTGGGCCAAAGGTCAAGGTCTGCTGAGTTTTGGGCATCTGCATTGGCGCTATTCCAGAGAAGGCTATGGGCATTTGGTCTTGGGAGGTCAACGGATTTGTGACTCTAGAAACCAAGAAGCCCTGATTTATTTTAATCCTGGTGATTTAAAACCGCCTTTGAATGTTTACTTTTCGGGTTACCGTCCAGCAGAAGGGTTTGAAGGGTTTGGTATGATGAAATCGCTGAAGTGCCCCTTTGTTTTGGTGGCGGACCCACGCATAGAAGGTGGTGGCTTTTATATTGGTAGTCCAGAATATGAAAAAGCTATTGCAGATAAACTTCAAGAAGCCTTAGACTACCTAGGTTTTACCAATAAACAGCTGATTTTATCAGGCATGTCCATGGGAAGTTTTGGTGCTCTATATTATGCCTCAAGATTATTACCCCATAGTGTCATTGTCAATAAGCCTTTTACAAACTTAGGGGATGTTGTCGACCGGATGCCTCTTCACCGACCTAACGAATTTGAAACGATTGGGGATATTTTGATGAATAATACAGGTGGCAGTGGTAAAGAGCAAGTCAAAGTACTCAATGATAAATTCTGGTCTGCTTTTAAGCCGGCAGACTTTTCCCATACAGAATTTGCCATTGCTTACATGGAGCACGATGATTATGATAATAGGGCGGCCTATAAACTTGTTGATTATTTTGCAGAAAAAAGTGTGCATATTGTTACCAAAGGCTACCCAGGTCGCCACAACGACAATAGTAGAGCAGTTAATAACTGGTTGTTAGAACAGTTTGTACAGACCTTGAAAAGAGATTTTGGGAGAATATTTGATTAATGGAAAAAGAATTACTAGTCTCTTTAGAGTGGGATAAAGTCAGAGGAACCCAGAATTACCTGTACGGGAGCAGGATTGACTTTCACGAACAGGGAGTTCGCTTTTTTAATCCCTATTTAGCTTCTGGAAAAGCGATTAAAACTTACCATTCTCAAACCAACTATCAAGGGTTAAGGATCCATCCAGAGCTTCCGGTTTTAGAGCCAGGAGCTAACTATTTACTCTATTTTGACTTGCCATCAGTTCCTGAGAACCGCATCTATCTGGAGTTTGACTGTCGCGATCGTCAGGGACAAAGATTACAAGAAATCATTATTCGCTATTCAGGAGAGCGTTTTGCCTTTCCAGAACAGGCCTATACCTACCGTTTAATGGTTCGCTCTGCAGGATGCCAAAATGTTGATTTTCGTAGCATCAAGATTTATAAGGAAAAGAAGCTTCAGCTTTTGACTGTTGGATCAGCTCCTGTAAAGGATTTACCCTTAGACCAGATGCCAAGTCCTCTACACTTGGTTGCTCCCTTGTTAGATACTAAAGACAATATCATATGACACATAGACAAAAAAATAGTTTTTTAAACCGCATACGTTTGCGACGCTTAAGGAAAATACTTAAACAAATAAATGCCTTAGCAGATACCGTAGCAGGATTAAGTGATCAGGACCTACAAGGAAAAACACAGGAATTTAAGGAGCGTTTGGCTAAAGGAGAAACCCTAGATGATCTTTTGGTAGAAGCCTATGCAGTGATGCGAGAGGCTGATAAACGGGTTTTAGGGCTTTACCCCTTTGATGTGCAAGTTTTGGGAGGCATTGCACTCCACAAAGGAATGATTGCTGAAATGAAGACAGGAGAAGGTAAGACATTGACAGCTACTTTACCTCTCTACCTTAATGCCCTTTCAGGAAAAGGAGCTATTTTAGTGACCACCAATCCTTATCTGGCCTGTCGTGATGCCAAAGAATTGGGGCCTGTTTACAAATGGATGGGATTGAGCCTTAGTGTTGGTGTAGAGGATGAAGGAGACCTTCTGGACAACAAAGAAGAGGTCTCTGGAGAGAAGAAAAAACGAAAAGACATTTACCAGGCAGATATTACCTATACAACAGCTAGTAGCTTGGGTTTTGACTATTTGGTTGATAACTTAGCTACTGCAGAAAATGAAAAATTTTTAAGACCCTTTAACTTTGTTATTGTCGATGAAGCAGATGCTGTTCTTTTGGACAATGCCCAAACCCCTTTGATTATTGCAGGATCTCCGCGTGTCCAGTCAAATATGTATTCACCAGTTGACCAATTTGTGAGAACCCTCGTTCGGGATAGGGAATATTATCTAGATAAAACAGATAAAGTGGTGTATTTGACCGATGAAGGAGCAGCCTATGCTCAGCGTTATTTCAATATTGATAAGCTTTACTCTGAAAAACATTTTGAGCTCAATCGTCACATCAACTTAGCACTTCGAGCCCACCATATCTACCAAAAAAATACCGATTACGTCGTTTTGGATAATGAAGTTTGTCTCTTAGACAATCGTTCAGGTCGTGTCTTAGAAGGCATGAAACTGCAATCAGGTCTTCATCAGGCTATTGAAGTCAAAGAAAGTGTGAAAATTAGTAAAGACATGCGTGCAGTGGCCTCGGTTACTTTTCAAAGTCTTTTTAACATGTTTCCCAAGTTATCTGGCATGACAGGAACGGCTAAAACAGCAGATGCAGAATTGATTGCAACCTATCGCCTTCCCGTTGTTGTTATACCGACTAATCTGCCGATTCAGCGTATCGATTATCCAGATAAGATCTACCTGACCTTGCCTGAAAAATTAGAGGCAACCATTGATTATGTTAAAACCTACCATGCTAGAAGGCAGCCGATTTTGCTGATTTCAGGAACGGTCAATATTGCTGAAATCTATTCCCAGCTCTTGTTACAGGAGGGGATTCCTCATAATGTTTTGACAGCCAAAAACATCGCTAAAGAAGCAGATATTATTGCAGAAGCAGGGCAAATAGGAGCCGTTACCGTTGCCACCTCTTTAGCAGGACGCGGGACAGACATTAAGTTAGGTCAAGGGGTTAGGGAATTAGGAGGACTTGTTGTCGTTGGGACCGAACGGATGGAAAATAGACGCGTGGACTGGCAGTTACGCGGTCGTTCTGGAAGGCAAGGCGATCCAGGTCATAGTCAATTTTTTGTATCACTGGAAGATGAGTTGATGATTCAACATGGCCCACAGTGGGCTAAACGCTATTTTGAAAAATATCAGACTAAGCAAGCTAAGGGTTATGGCAAAGAATTGCGAAAGAGACGATTCCAACGGGCACTTAACCAAGCGCAAGATAAAAGCGAAGATAATGGCAAAGTGGCTCGAGGAACCACTGTTAATTTCGAGCGAAGCTTACAAGTACAGCGCCAAAAGGTCTATGCTCTCAGAGATAGCTTAATTTATGCTGATTGCCCCTTGTCAGAGAGAATTGATGGCATCGTTGAATCTGCGATTGATAGATATCTCGGAGAACACCCACAGCTAACTTTGGAAGTCTTACGTCGGTTTATTTTAGAAAATTATAATTACCGATTTAAAGCCTTTCCTAAAGATTTTGCTGTTTCTAATGCTACAGACATCAAAAATTTACTGTGGCAGCTCTATAAAAAGGAAATGACACGAAAAATTCAGTTGCTAGGCACGATTGAAAAACTGGAGGAATTCTATCGCCTGTCCGTTCTAAAAGCCATAGATACTTGCTGGGTAGAAGAGGTAGACCACCTACAACAGCTCAAAAACTCAGTGCTGTTGCGTCAAATTGCTCAGTTAGATGCGATTCAGGAGTTTAATCGAGAAGCCTTAGATTCTTATAATGCTCTAGAGAAAGAATTAAAGCACCTGATTGTTCGAAATCTCATGCTAAGCAGTATCACAGGAGATAAAGACAAAGGCTTTTCCATTTATTACGTCTAGAGGATAAAAAGGAGACAGAATGACCAAGAAAAATGCTTTGCTAGAAGAAGATACTTTGGCCAAAATACAAGAAGAGCGCTATGTGAAACCTGTAAAACAAAAGGGGCGTCGCTCGATCTTTTACTTGACTGTTGTCGTTTTGATTACCCTGTCAGTTCTTTTTTCTCTCTTAAGGTATTTGGGGTAATCCTAGCCTTTAAAGAGAAGAACGACGATGACAGAAGGCGTGTTTGTCAGTACATAAAGAAATGCTGGTTCTTTAGAAACACATCGCTGGTTATCAGACCTTCTTATCTTGTCATAAAGGACGGATGAAAGGTTATACAAGGCTTACGGAGAAAGAGGCCATAAGAGTCACAGATGGCAGTGTCTTGCAATAGTGACACTCAAGGAAGAGCGCTGGAAACATCTTGTAGCGTCTGATAAATGGGACAAGAAACCTATAGAAAAATCGCTCTGTTTTGAGCGGAATGAGCAGTAGTATTTTTCTGTTCCTCAGCAGGGCACTTTGCTAACTGTTTTGACAAACTTAATGAGAGAAAGAATATAACACAATGACCAAATACGCTTTATTTACTTATTCCACTTCAAATATCGGGGATGATATCCAGTCATTGGCAGCGAAGCGTTTCTTGCCTGAAGTTGATTATTACATTAATCGTGATTATATGACGGATTTCCGTCCTGAAACAGATGAGCCTATTAAACTCATCATGAATGGTTGGTATTCCCACAGGCCACAACATTTTCCACCGCAAATCGCTAACTTAGACCCGCTGTTAATTTCAGCGTATATTGACGACTCTGTCAAAGAAGCTTTTTCGCGTCCTGAAATGATAGCATTTTTCCGTCAGTTTGGACCTGTAGGGGCTAGAAGTAAAGATACCGAAGCTTTTTTAGAAGACCTAGGGATTGACCATTACCTTTCGGCATGTTTGACACTGACCTTAAAGCCAGAACCACATATTCCAAAGCAAGATTTTATTTTAGCGATTGATCTGCCAAACGCTGTTTTTGATAAGGTGGAAAGGGAGGCTCATTTGCCCGTTATCCGTATGGGGGTCGATATTGCTCACAGGTACATGACGCCGACAAGACGGCTTAAGTTAGCTCAATATTACCTCTATCTCTATCAGTCAGCCCGATTTGTCATTACGACTCGCTTACATGGGACCTTGCCTTGTTTGGCTCTAGGAACGCCTGTGCTTAATATCGAGCAACCAGGGTTTGAACCTGGACGTTTCGAAGGTCTTCGCGAGCTTGCTAATCACATGACAGAAGAGACGTTTTTAGCTGGCAATTATGATATTAATAATCCCTTGCCTAATCCCGATGCCTACCTCCCTCTTCAGCAAGAGTTGGAGAGCCGCGTTCAGACCTTTACAGGTTTCAAATCCAATCAAGGCTTCCTAGATGGGATGGCAATCCAAGATTTTCTCAGAGATCCCGAACTTATTCAGTCCATTGTCACAGGGCTTTGGACGGGCTGTCAGTTTTATGGCGTGACACGTTAAACCGCAAGACACTAGTAGGAGCTGGTGTCTTTTTATCCGACCTTTTGAGCAAAACACTTGCTTTTATTACTAACTAGTGATAATATACCACTATAAACAAAGAAGGAAGGCAATAAAAATGACAATAGAACTTGGCATATCAACCTTTGGAGAAACAACTCCTCTTGAGAAAACAGGACAGGTGATTTCTCACGACGAACGCATTCGCAACATGATTGAAGAAATTGAGTTGGCAGATGCTGTTGGCTTGGATATCTATGCTGTTGGTGAGCATCATCGTGAGGATTTTGCAGTATCGGCGCCAGAAATCATTTTAGCCGCAGGAGCTGTTAATACTAAACACATTCGTTTATCCAGCGCGGTGACCATTTTGTCCTCAATTGACCCTGTCAGAGTTTACCAGCAATATGCCACAATTGATGCTTTGTCAAATGGCAGAGCGGAGATTATGGCTGGGCGAGGCTCTTTTATCGAATCTTTTCCACTTTTTGGATACGATTTGGCAGACTACGAAGAGCTTTTTGATGAAAAATTAGACATGCTCCTAACCATTCGAGAACAAACCAACCTCAAATGGAAAGGGAAGCATACGCAATCTGTAGACAATCGCCCTGTCTACCCTCGTGCAGTTCAAGAAAATTTCCCGGTATGGGTTGCGACAGGAGGGAATATTGACTCGACTGTTCGCATTGCAGAGCAAGGGCTTCCTATCGCCTACGCCACTATTGGAGGAAACCCAAAAGCCTTCCGACAATTAGTACGCATTTATAAAGAAATTGGAAATCGACATGGCCATGCCCCTGAACAGCTCAAAGTGGCGGCACATTCTTGGGGATGGATTGCAGATGACACAGAACAAGCGATTACAGATTATTATTACCCTACCAAACAAGTCGTAGACAATATCAGCAAAGACCGTCCGCATTGGCGTGAGTTGAGCTATGAGGACTATCTTAAGTCGGTGGGACCAGACGGTGCAATGTTTGTCGGTGATCCAGATTATGTGGCGAACAAGATCATTCAAATCATTGAAGACTTAGAGTTAGACCGCTTCATGCTCCATTTGCCAGTGGGCTCCATGCCACATCAAGAAACTCTGAAGGCTATTCGATTATTTGGTGAACAAGTCGCTCCAAAAGTTAGAGCGCATTTTGAAGGGAAGAAATAAAGTCTGACGCAAGAAGAAAATGTTGCTTTCAGAAATCATATTTTCAATATTAACATCCGTTTTTGATTGAAAAAAGTGATATAATAGCTTTGAAAATGAGGGATTACCCCCGTTAAAGTGTAAGTTTTATAGAAATATTTTGAAAAAATGCATGTAACTAGAAAATAGTTGCATGCATTTTTTCATACCTACGACGTGCGTCTGACGAAGATGGTCTTGTAGCCAGTAGCCATCTGTGATACAATGAGGGATAAAAACTGTTATCATAGGGAAGTTGATGATGAAAAAATTAGGGAAAATCATTCTTATTTTTTTGGTGCTGGTATTGATGTTATTCTGTTATCATGTCTGGTCTAGTGACAAGGAGCAAACCTTGTTGAAGCCCATGGGAAATAGGGTTGACGTAGCTGGTCAAAAAATGTCAGTTTATACGGAGGGAAACGGAGACGTCACCTTAGTTTTTTTATCAGGAGCAGGGACAGCATCACCTATTTTGGATTTTAAAGACCTCTATAGTCTATTATTTAAACATTATCGGATCGTCGTTGTTGAGCGTTTTGGCTATGGATTTAGCGATGATAGCACCCGTTCACGAGAGTTACCAACTTTGTTATCCGACACGCGTCAAGCACTTTCTCAAGCAAAGATTTCAGGTCCCTATGTCTTAGTAGCCCATTCAATGTCTAGTCTTGAAGCCCTCTATTGGGCACAATATTATCCTAAGGAAGTCACAGCTATCATCGGCCTTGATTTTGCACTTCCCGAAAGCTATGCCAATCTTCAAGTCAATCTCTCACTCTTGTCATTAGGGAAAGTGGCAAAAAATCTTGGCTTTAGCCGGCTAGTTCCAGAGCATGTCTATGTGAAAAATACGAAGCTGACAGAATCCGAAAAGGAACTTTATCAAGCAATTTTTCATCAAAAAATCCTTTCAACAGCCATGCTCAATGAAACTAAAGCTATCAAGGGAAATGTAGCCTTGGTTAGTCGCTTGAGACCTCCTCAGCAGCCCATACTTTTGTTAACCTCAAATGGTCAAGGTACGAGTTTTTCTAAGGAAGAGTGGCGGGCTTATGCTCTAGATTTTGCAAATCAACTGACAGATGCCACTGTCATCACTTATGATGCACCTCACTATTTCTATCATGACAAAAGTCAAGAAGTTGCCTTACAAATATCGCAATTTTTGCTCGAAAAAACCAGCCAAAGTCCTTAACTGATATAAGGGCTTTTTAGCTTGTAATATGCTATAATAATCATTATGGAAAATCAAAATCTAACACCAATTGCCCTAGAGCTAGGGCTATCTGAAGACCAAGTTGAACAGGTACTCGTCCTGACTGCCGAAGGAAATACGATTCCTTTTATTGCTCGCTATCGCAAAGAAAAGACAGGTAATCTTGATGAGGTTGCTATTAAGGCGATTATTGATTTAGACAAGTCCATGACGGCGTTGTCTGATCGTAAAGCTACTGTTTTAGCCAAAATCGAAGAGCAAGGAAAGCTGACGGATCAACTCAAGCAAGCGATAGAAGAGGCTCAAAAACTGGCTGATGTAGAGGAACTCTACCTCCCTTATAAAGAAAAACGTCGCACAAAAGGAACAATCGCTCGCGAAGCAGGGCTTTTCCCCTTGGCTCGCCTCATTTTGCAAAATGTGCCTGCACTTGAAAAAGAAGCGGAGTCATTTATCACAGAAGGATTTGAGACAGCTGAAAAGGCTTTGGCTGGCGCTTGTGATATTTTATCTGAAGCACTTGCAGAAGATGTCAAACTCCGTTCATGGACTTACAACGACATTTGGACCAATAGTCTTTTGCAATCAGGGCTTAAAAATCAAGACGAAGATGATAAGCAAGTCTTTAAACTCTACTATGACTTTTCAGAAAAAGTCACAAGATTACAAGGCTATCAAGTCCTAGCACTCAATCGTGGAGAGAAATTAGGCATTCTAAAGATTGCTTTTGACCACAATTTTGAGAAAATGACGCGTTTTTATGAGGCACGTTTTAAGGAGAAAAATGACTACATCAAGCGTTTCGTCCAAGATGCCCTTAAAAAGAAAATCGTTCCAGCCATGGAGCGTCGTATTCGTACCGAATTATCTGAAATGGCAGAAGATGGGGCTATCGCCCTCTTCTCAGAAAACCTAAGGAATCTTCTGCTTATCGCTCCTTTAAAAGGGAAGATGGTGCTAGGTTTTGACCCGGCTTTTCGTACGGGTGCGAAGCTTGCAGTGGTTGATCAGACAGGAAAACTCATGGAGACAAAGGTTATCTACCCTGTTGCTCCAGCTAGTCAAGCAAAGATTGCTCAGGCAAAAAACGACTTAGCCGACTTAATCCGTCAGTATCGCATCGAGATCATTGCCATCGGTAATGGTACCGCTAGTCGCGAATCAGAAAGTTTCGTGGCAGAAGTGCTAAAAGACTTTCCTGAGACCTCTTATGTCATTGTCAATGAAAGCGGTGCTTCGGTCTACTCTGCCTCAGAATTAGCCAGACAGGAATTTCCAGACTTGACCGTTGAAAAACGCTCAGCGATTTCTATCGCTAGACGGTTACAAGACCCACTGGCAGAACTGGTTAAGATTGACCCTAAATCAATCGGCGTTGGTCAATACCAGCATGATGTCAGCCAGAAAAAATTGGCTGAAAACCTAGACTTTGTGGTTGATACGGTGGTTAACCAGGTTGGTGTCAATGTCAATACGGCTAGTTCCGCCCTCTTGTCTCACGTAGCAGGCCTCAATAAGACTATTTCAGAGAATATCGTCAAATACCGTGAGGAAAATGGGCAAATCAGCTCTCGTGCGGAAATCAAAAAAGTCCCTCGTTTAGGGGCAAAAGCCTTTGAACAGGCGGCAGGTTTCTTGCGCATTCCAGGGGCTAAAAATATTTTGGACAACACAGGTGTTCATCCAGAATCTTATCCTGCTGTTAAAGCCTTGCTAGCTAAGTTAGATATCGTAGTTTTGGATGACAGCAGCAATACCAAGCTCCAATCGGTCGATGTGGCGAACATGGCTACTGAACTTGGTCTAGGGCAGGAAACTTTATCTGACATCATTGCGGATTTACTGAAGCCAGGTCGCGATTTACGGGATGATTTTGAGGCTCCTGTCCTTCGTCAGGATGTGCTAGACGTCAAAGATTTGCAGCTTGGTCAGGAGTTGCAAGGAACCGTAAGGAATGTTGTTGATTTTGGAGCTTTTGTTGATATTGGCGTGCATGAGGATGGTCTCATTCACCAGTCTCGGATGGTTAAACGCCAGCGCGACAAAAATGGTCATCCAAAAGCCTATCCGCATCCAAGCGAGGTCTTGTCGGTTGGTGATATTGTCACGGTTTGGGTGGTAGAGCTGGACCTTGATCGTAATCGTATAGGCCTTAGCCTCTTAAAACCAAATGGATTTGACTAATTACGTTAAAGAAGTATCAAGGCTGGACTTTGGCTGGGAATTTCGGCATCGTGCTTATTGGAACAAGCGTTTAAGAAGTACAGGTGGCCGCTTTTTTCCAAAAGATGGGCATCTGGATTTTAACCCAAAGGTTTTGGAGGAGCACGGGCTTGAGGTTTTCCGAAAAATTGTCAGGCACGAGCTTTGCCATTATCACCTCTACTATCAGCGCAAGGGATACAAGCATGCTGACCGCAATTTTAAGGATTTATTAGCACAGGTCGATGGATTGCGCCATGTCCCAGCTTCAGCAGAAACATCTTATCGCTATACTTATCTTTGCCAATCCTGTGGACAGCTTTATCGCAGGCAACGTCGCATTGACACCAAAAAATACCGTTGCGGTGTCTGCCGAGGAGGCTTATATCTGAAAAATCAGTCCTAGGACTGATTTTTTGGCTTCATTATGGAGCAACTAAGGAAAAGATAACCCCTTATGGCAATATTTATTTTCGATTAGTGGCTTTAACACCACTGTTTAAAGGCGTTTTGGTCTAGTTTTCTTTCAAATCATTAACCCGTCAGGACTAGTGTTATTAGAATCTTCTACTGATTGGTTTTTCTCAAAAATCAGTCGCAAGGCTGATTTCTTTTGGCATGAAGTCATGTAAAATAATCATATCAATCAATAGAGGAGGAGATTTCGTGGAACCTATTTTTTATAAAAAACGACAGGGGCAACTCTTAGCAGGAGTGTTATCAGGCCTATCCGATAAATTCCATTGGGATGTATCTCTAGTTCGTATTTTGACGGCAATATTCATGTATTTCTCCTTTGGTTTTGCTCTCTTTCTCTACATTGTTTTAGCGGTCTTTTTACCCTATAAAGAGGACGTTGATCGCGAACGTTATGGAACAGGACCGCGTCGTAGAAAAGACGCTAAGCCTATCCAAGACGATAAATGGTTTTTCTGATGTTATCTAATGAACAGGATAGGTAACATCACCCCCAACATTAGTCTCCTTATTTTATTTTTTGTCCCTTAAGTTCAGGAATTTTCTTGACTTAGGGGATTTTTTTGTCAGATAACGAATAGATAGGTAGGAGGTTGAGATGTATAGTATTCAGTTACAAAAAGAAGCCCTTCTCCCTAGAGAAAGATTAGTACTAGAGGGGGCTGAACGGTTAAGTAATCAAGAATTGCTAGCGATTTTGCTACGAACAGGAACTAAAAATGAGCATGTCCTGACGATAGCTGGTGCGATTTTAAATCGTCTTGATAGTTTAGCTGATTTGCGACAGCTTACGTTAGAAGAACTCAAAGACATTTCTGGCATTGGTCCAGTTAAATCGATTGAAATCAAAGCGATGATTGAACTAGCTAGTCGTATTCATAAAACGGATGTGCAGAGCTCAGAACGCATATTGTCCAGTAATGGTTTGGCTCGTCGGATGATGCTTGAATTGGGGGATAAAAAGCAAGAGCATGTGGTTGCACTCTACCTAGATACTCAGAATCGGATTATTGCTGAGAAAACAGTCTTTATAGGGACTGTCAGGCAGTCGATTGCAGAGCCTAGAGAGATTCTACATTATGCTTGTAAACATATGGCAACTTCCTTAATTATTGTCCATAATCATCCCTCAGGACTTGCTGAGCCAAGTAAAAATGACTTTCTCTTTACAGAGAAAATCAAACGTTCTTGTGAAGACCTTGGCGTCGTTTTTTTAGATCATCTGATTGTCGGACGGGATCAATACTATAGTTTTCGTGAAGAAACCGAACTTTGTTAGAGTTCATTGACAATGAAATGAAAGAGTTTTTTACTATGGTTCTTGTCGGTTTCAACCAATAATTCTGGGTGCCACTGGACACCAAGATAGGACATATGGTCATGACTTGATTCAACAGCTTCGATGATATGGTCACTAGGGGATTCAGCGACGACACGTAAACCAGGTGCCAACTCTTTGATGGCCTGGCGATGATAGGAATTAATGGAGCAGTTGTTTTCATAGATAGAAGCTAAGCGACTGTCTTTTTCGACCATCATGGTTTGAGTGACAATATTACCTTCTTCATCTTGCCAATGGTTAGGAATGTTTTGATGAAGACTGCCACCCAAGATAACATTCATCAGCTGCATGCCACGACAGACGGCAAAAATCGGTTTCTTTTGTGCCAGAGCTTCCTTGACTAGGGCAACTTCAAAGCGATCTCTCTCTTCTAAATAATCATCTTCTGCAAGGGGATCTTTTTCCTCGCCGTAGTACTTAGGATTGACATTTTGACCACCTGTTAGAATCAATTTATCAATCATATCAATGTAAGTTTTGGCTGTTTCAGGTTTATTGATTGGAATCATCAGTGGAAGGCCGCCGGCCTCAATAATTGCATTTGGAAATCCAGCAGGTGTATAAGACCAGGGGACTGCATCGAGATTGGTCTGTCTTTGGTTTGCGGCAATACCGATTATCATTTGTTTTGTCATGAGAATATCTTTCTAAAATTAAAAAAGAGAACCAGCCGAACGGGCTCTCTTTTTTAGTTGTCTTGGTGATTATTCATAAAGTAAAGGAGTGTCTGAAGTTCGCTAGTTAGGTCAACATATTGCACGATGACGTGATCTGGGACCTGAAGATTAATGGGTGAGAAACTCAGTATCCCACGAATACCAGCTTCGACCAAAATATCTGTGACTTCTTGTGCCTTGATGGAGGGAACGGTTAGGATAGCTGTCTCGATAGGAGAATCCTTCAGGCGTTCTTTGATAGAAGAAATCCCGTAGATGGGGATACCGTCGCTTGTTTGACTGCCCACCAGTTCATTATCATCCGTATCAAAGGCTAATGTAATTTGCATTTTATTACGATCATGGAAACGATAATGAAGGAGAGCACGTCCGATATTTCCAACCCCAACAAGCATAACATTAGTGGTCGAGTGGTCTCCTAAAAGATCAGCAAAAAAATCCATTAGTTTTCGGGTATCGTAGCCAAAGCCTCGTCGACCAAGTTCACCAAAATAAGAAAAATCTCGACGAACAGTTGCAGGATCAATCCCCATGGCGTCAGCGATTTGTTGGGAGCTAGCCTTCACAGTATTTTCAGAATGGAGACGTTTAAAAATACGATAGTAGAGAGCAAGGCGCTTTGCTGTTGCATTTGGAATTTGTTTTTCAAGCATGGTGTCCCTCTCTGATAATAGTTTCATTTTATGGATATTCATATTATAAAGAAAGTTTGTGAAAAATGCAACAAAAAATAAGAAACAGGCTGTCTCTTATTTTTCAGTCTTGGTAAAAATATCGCGCTCGACAAGGCTGTCCATTAAGAAGTAGAACTTGTCACGGATAATTTTATGCTCCTCTTTTTTAAAAATATTAACCAAGCGAAGACCAGATTTATCTGTAATGGTTAATTTGAAGCCTGTTAATGCTTTATTAATCGTGATTTTCAACGGAAAACCTTCTCCTGAATTTGGAACTTCTTCCAACAAACGGGTTAATTCATAGTTACCAATCTTAGTTGGCATGAAGGTGGTGTCACGAAGGGTATATTTTTTGATTTTTGGGCTAATAGCATAGCTAAACCGACAATCTGTTAAGTGAATTTCATGTTCAAAGGCCATAAATTTCCTCATTTCTTTAGTAGTTCTTTTAGTTTTTGGGCTAATAGTCTTGCTTGTTCAGGAGTATTTTGATCGCTGAAACTGATGCGAATGGATTCTTTTAGTCTTGGCGATTGTTTGCCGTAGTAACTGGTTAGGACATGGCTAGGTGTAACGGCTCCTGCGGTGCAAGCTGATCCAGTTGAGACGGCAAATCCAGCTAGATCTAATTGGGTTAGTAAAAGGCCATTGTCGACACCAGGAAAGCCGATATTTAAGACATGAGGCAAACTCTCTTGGTTGGCATTGATGTAGTAATCGGTCCCATCAAGTCCTGTCAGCAAAGCCTCTCGACACTGTGATACTTTTTGGTAGCTGGCAGCCATGTTTTCGACACTTTCGATCAAAGCGGTGCTCATGCCAGCCAGAGAAGGCATATTTTCTGTTGAGGCGCGACGCTTATTTTCCTGATCTCCGCCGTGCAGGAGTTTATCAAATACTAAGGGCTTGGCGTAGAGTAATCCAACTCCCTTTGGACCGTGAAATTTATGGGCAGAAGCTGATAGGAAGTCAATCTGCCACTGGTCGGGGAGAACAGGGATTTTACCAAGTGTTTGTACAGCATCTACGTGAAAAGCGGCTTGATGAGTGCTAAGAACCTGACCGATTTCTGAAATTGGGTTTAAATCTCCCGTTTCATTATTGGCGTGCATGATAGAAACCAAAATAGTGTCTGATCGTAAGGCTTCTTGCACCTGTTGAGCAGAGATTTGCTGATGGATTGGCTGCAAGTAAGTGACGTCAAAATGAAAGCGACTCTCTAGATAGGACATGGCATGTAAGACCGAATGATGCTCTGTGGCGCTTGTAATCAAGTGCCTTCCTTTATCCTGATTAGCGAGCGCGTAGCCAATGATAGCGGTATTATTGCTTTCAGTGCCACCGCTTGTAAAGATGATATGGCTTTCGCTGGTTTCTAGACATCGGGCAATAGCAGAGCGATAAGTTCTGAGGAGTTGCTTTGCTTTGCGGCCATAGCTATGGAGACTAGATGGGTTGCCATAGGAAGTTTCTAATGCCTCTGTCATAGCAGCGATAACAGTAGGTGTTAAGGGTGTCGTGGCGGCATTATCAAAATAAATCATGTCTATTATTCTGGTTTATAAGTGAAAAGTGGGCTGACCGGTTGACGTTTGTGGATACGTTCAAGGGCTTCCCCAAGGAGCTCGCTTGCAGAGAGGTAATGGATTTTTGCAGGTTGGCGTTCTTTAGTAACCACAGAATTGGTCACTAAAATTTCTGTGATAGGAGCAAGGTCCAAAATATCTGCGGCTCCACCTGCGAAGAGACCGTGGCTGGCAACGGCATAAATATCAGTCGCTCCTCCACGTTCAACAATTTTAGCGGCTTCAGCAAAGGTTTTACCAGTATTTAGAATGTCGTCGATGAGAATAGCTTTTTTCCCTGCTACCTCACCGATGATATAGCCAGCTTCACGATTGGAATCATCTTGGGCATAGTCAATGATGGCAATAGGAGCATCTAGATATTCCGCCAAACTACGAGCACGTTTAATGCCAGAATTTTTTGGACTAACCACGACAACATCAGAGCCAGTCAATCCTTTTTCGATATAGTGTTTAGCAAACAGCGGTACGGTGAAGAGGTTACCTACTGGGATATCAAAGAAGCCTTGAACCTGAATAGCGTGCAAATCTAGAGTAACCACTCGATTAACACCTGCCTTGACCAGCATGTTAGCAACTAGTTTAGCTGTAATGGGTTCACGTGGGGCAGCGACACGATCCTGACGTGAGTAACCAAAATAAGGCATGACAACCGTTACGCTATTAGCGCTTGCTCGCTTACAAGCATCGACTGCAATCAATAGTTCCCAGAGATTATCATTGACAGGGTAGCTTGTGGATTGGATGAGATAGACATCAACACCACGAACGCTCTCCTCTAGATTGACCATGATTTCCCCGTCCGCAAACTGACGAGAAGACAATTTGCTTAGTGGGACACCGACAGCTTCGGCAATGTGATTGGCGATGTCTGGGTTAGATGAGAGGGAGAAGAGTTTCATTTTTTTGTCAGCCATGTCAAAGACTCCTTTTTGATACACATGAAAATTTTTCTCTCTTATTTTATCAAAAAATCTCTTAAAAATCATTAAGAGAGTGACGAAAAACAAAAGGAGACTCTAAAAAGTCTCCTCGTTCATTATCTTTTTAAGGTACTGACAAATCTAGCAACCTTGCTTTTAGCATATTTAAAGGCAATATTGTGCTCTTCTAAGAAATGGTCAAAATCTTTTTTTCCCACTTCAGGATCCTGAACTTCTAATTCTAGTTCGTAATCTTTGATACCAGCGTACTGGTTGTAGTCTAGAGCGAGAAGACCGATAGGGGTAAGCGTCTCTCTTCTTATGGTTGTTAAATGCCCAAGGACCATGAGGTCTTCAAGAGGAATTTTTCGTTCCAGGAGAAGGGAGAGGATTTCCCCTTCAGGAAGGGTAGCAGTTTTGATATAGTTTTTAGCATCAGAAAGCGCCAAGCTCTGATTGTACTCTCGGTTGCCGACTTCTTGTGGTACTTTGAGTGTCAGTTCAGCCTTGTCTGAGAATGTCCGAATGCGCAGGGACATTCGGTGGTTTTTGATGTCATTTGTCTTAGTGTCTAAGTAATAGTTCGTCTGAGTTAGAGGTTTAACATGGGAAAAACGAGCTTCCAGTCGTTGAAATTCATCCTGAGTTAGTAAGGTTTTGTATTCGATTTCTAGCGTAGGCATGATAATGTTTCTTTCTCTTAAAATTCCCAAAATATGTTATAATTAGATGTTGTGTTCATTTTAGCTTAAAGTTGGATATTTGACAAGAAAAGAGGGCGCTAATGAGTTTTGATTGGGAATATTTTTTGGATCCATACATTCAGACTGTCGGGGAACTAAAAATAAAACTTCGAGGCATTCGTAAACAGTTCCGCAAGCAGAATCGCCACTCTCCGATTGAATTTGTCACGGGACGTGTCAAATCGGTAGAGAGTATCAAAGAAAAACTGGAACGGCGTCACATAGCCTTTGAGAATATGGCTCAGGAGGTTGAAGATATTGCCGGTTTGCGTATCATGGTTCAGTTTGTCGATGACATTGATGATGTTTTAGAATTGATCCGTTCCAGAACAGACATGACGGTTATCAGAGAGAGGGATTATATTGCTAACATGAAAGCAAGCGGCTACCGTTCTTACCATGTCATTGTCTCCTATCCTGTTAATACCATCGATGGTCCTAAGACGGTTCTAGCTGAGATTCAGATTCGTACCCTAGCCATGAATTTTTGGGCCACTATTGAGCATTCTCTCAATTACAAATATCAAGGAAAATTCCCCGATGAACTTAAGCGACGTTTGGAAATTACAGCTAAAATTGCCCTCGAGTTGGATGAGGAGATGCGGAAGATTAAAGAAGAAATTCGCGAAGCCCAACTTTTATTTGATCATGATAGTAGAAAGCTCAGTGATGGCGTAGGAAATAGTGATGACACCGATGAATTTTACAGATAGTAAAAAAGTAGCAATTATTGCGAATGGCAAGCCTCAGAGCAGACGAGTTGCCGACAAAATTTTTAAAGCCTTGATGAACGATCCAGATTTTTATCTAACCAAGAAAAATCCTGATATTGTCATTTCTATTGGTGGAGATGGGATGCTTCTATCAGCCTTTCATTCCTATGAAAAAGAGTTGTCGCGCGTACGTTTTGTCGGGGTTCACACAGGGCATCTAGGGTTTTATACCGACTACCGTGATTTTGAAGTTGATGAATTGTTGCAAAATCTTCGTGAGGACACAGGAGAGAAGGTTTCTTACCCCATCTTAAAAGTCAGTCTGACACTGGCTGATGGACGTGTTATCACTTCGTTAGCTTTAAATGAAGCGACGATTAAACGAATGGAAAAAACCATGGTAGCTGATGTCTTGGTCAATCATGTGCCACTGGAGCAGTTTCGTGGCGATGGATTGGCGGTATCGACGCCAACAGGGTCTACAGCCTATAACAAATCATTGGGTGGAGCAATTTTACACCCGACCATTGAAGCTTTGCAATTGACAGAAATTGCTAGTCTGAATAATCGTGTCTACCGAACCTTGGGAAGTTCTATTATTGTCCCTAAAAAGGATAAAATTGAAATCATTCCCAAACGAGCGGGCTCTTATGTGCTAACAATTGATAATAAGACCTATCATCATCGGAATGTGCAATCAGTGACCTACGAGATTGATAGTGACAAGATTAGTTTTGTGGCGACACCACGACATACAAGTTTCTGGTTACGAGTTAAGGAAGCCTTCATAGGAGAAGACCATGAGATTTGAGTATGTGGCTCATAGACCTTGTCAGGTTAAAAGTTTATTGAAAGAACACGAGATTTCAAAAGGGCTACTAGCGAAGATAAAGTTCAAAGGTGGCCGTATTTGGGTTAATGGCAAGGAAGAAAATGCGATTTATGTTTTAAAGGTTGGTGATGTCGTGACGGTTGACATCCCTAATGAAGCAGATTTATCAGGGAGTTTAAAACCTGTTTTTCAACCTTTATCCGTAGTAGACGAAGACGATCATTTTTTAGTGCTTGATAAGCCTCATGGGATTGCAAGCATTCCAAGCAGTCTTCATTCTCACACCATGGCAAATCGTGTCAAAGGCTACTATGTATCAAAACAATACCCTAACCAGCAAGTTCATATTGTGACCAGACTAGATAAGGACACTAGTGGTCTCATGTTATTTGCCAAGCATGGCTATGCCCATGCCAGGTTAGATAAACAGTTGCAACAAAAACGTATTGAAAAGCGTTACTATGCCTTGGTTGCGGGTGATACTGATTTACCAGAAGAAGGCGATATAATAGCGCCAATTGCAAGACCTACGGATAGCATTATCACACGGTG
Source organism: Streptococcus plurextorum DSM 22810 (assembly GCF_000423745.1). Lineage (GTDB taxonomy): Bacteria > Bacillota > Bacilli > Lactobacillales > Streptococcaceae > Streptococcus > Streptococcus plurextorum. Next base: position 283,526 of record NZ_AUIO01000001.1, on the reverse strand, counting down.
TATTAATCCGTCTGGTAAATATGCCCATACCTCTTATAAGCTGGTTCAAAGCTTTGGTAAGGTAAAGTTAGTTGACATTCGTTTACATACAGGCAGGACTCATCAAATCAGGGTACATTTTGCTCATATCGGTCACCCACTATTGGGAGATGACCTGTATGGGGGGAGTTTGGATTACGGTATTGACCGCCAAGCCCTTCATTGCCACTACCTGTCATTCGTAGACCCTTTCACAAAAACACAAAAGGTGCACCAGTCTCCCTTGACATCAGATATGGAAAGGGTTATTCTAGATTTACAAGAAAAAAATAAAGAGGTTGATTCAAATGCGTAGTTTATTTGGTGATTTACGTAGCAAAATTGTTGGAAAACACATTAAGATTGTATTCCCAGAAGGAAATGATGAACGTGTGGTTCGTGCGGCAGCACGTTTGAAATTTGAAGGTTTGCTTGAGCCAATTATTCTTGGGAAGCCAGAAGAAGTTACGGGGCTTTTGACCAATCTTGGTTTTGAAGATCCTCGTGTAACCATTATTGACCCAACGACCTATGCTGACTTTGATGCAATGAAGGAAACCTTCCTAGAGATTCGTAAAGGAAAGGCAACACCAGAGCAGGCAGATACCATTTTGCGCGATGTTAACTATTTTGGAGTGATGTTGGTACAAATGGGCTTTGCTGATGGTATGGTTTCAGGAGCGATTCACTCAACAGCAGATACAGTTCGTCCAGCTCTTCAGACTATCAAGACGAAACCAGGTATTTCGCGTACGTCGGGTGTTTTCCTAATGAACCGTGAAAACACTAAGGAACGTTACATCATGGCTGACTGTGCGATTAATATTGATCCTAATGCTCAAGAATTAGCTGAGATTGCAGTTAATACAGCTGAAACAGCAGCGATTTTTGATATTGATCCAAAAGTGGCCATGTTGAGTTTCTCAACTTATGGTTCTGGTCAAGGTTCTCAGGTTGAGAAGGTAGCAGAAGCTACAAAAATTGCTAAAGAACTACGTCCAGAATTGGCGCTTGACGGTGAGTTGCAGTTTGATGCTGCATTTGATGAAAGTACTGCTAAAATCAAAGCACCAGATAGCCCAGTTGCAGGTCAGGCAAATGTCTTTGTTTTCCCAGATCTTCAGTCAGGAAATATTGGTTATAAAATTGCACAGCGCCTAGGAATGTTTGAGGCAATTGGACCGATTCTTCAAGGTCTTAATAAGCCGGTTAACGATCTTTCACGAGGCTCATCAGCTGATGATATTTATAAACTTGGTATCATTACAGCAGCTCAAGCCTTGGAAGGTTAAGAAGTTTATAAAAAAGAAAATCCCGATTAGCCGAGCTGACACCTAGCGGTTCAGTTATTCGGGTTAATAGTAGCGAGTCAGTCCACCTGACTCGCTTTTTTGTTGTTTAGTTTTTCGATGAAATTGTAATAAATGCCTATCTGGATAATTCGGTTGCGTTTCGTGCCAGTTGGCTTGCGAATCACAATTTTGTCAAATTTGGACCGACAAATCTAGTTTAAGTTTTGCAGTATTTCATGTGATGGATTAGGCTTAAAAGTCTCATTTTACAGGATTAAAAGAATTTTCTTCATCTACACGATTCGAAGACCGACTAGAATACCTATTCACCAAGTATGGTGTCAAAGGCGGTGATATTTCAAGGCTGAAAGAATAACTTTTGAATACAGTGACTTCCACTTAACAAATACCGCCAAGGCTTTAATTGAGATTTTGGAGATTGAGACGGATGATGAGTTTTTGGGGAATTAACAGAGTCTTACAAGAAAAAATTGAATGTGGATAAGGTTACTATAGAGATTCATTCAGTAGAAGATTTGGAATAATTATCACTGTTTGATTCTCTTCAAAATCTCTTCTGTTGAATCAACCATACCTCTTTGATACCAGGCATTTGCCCAGCCAAGAAGTAGATAATTGACTGTGGCAACACTATAAGCTACTTCCAGTGGCAGTTGTGTTATATTGTCTGATTCAATTAATTCGAGTAATAAGACTTCTTTCTTACTCTTAAATAATACTGAGATTAGATCCTTGTTTTGATTGAAGAACTCGAACATAAATCCGATTGAAAACTCTGTATCTTTAGTGAGTTTTTGAGTTTCATAGCGTTTCTTCATTTCTTGTCGCAAGATATCTTCCTTGCTGTCAAAGTTTCTGTAAAAACTGATTCGTGTGACACCCGCTTTTTTTGCGATATCTGTGATGGTAATATCATCGTAATTTTTTGATTCGATTAACTTAAAAAGAGCTTGAACAATAAAATCTTTTGCACGTAAGTTTTGGGTCATGTTACACTTCCTCCTTGTTTGTTACATTTTGTCGTAGCAGCATTGACTCTAATACATTTACGTGATACACTTGTTACATATTTTAGCAAAACTACAATATTTGTCAAGATTATATCTCAGTAGAAAAGGAGAAAGAAATGAGGAATGTCAATGGCTAATAAAAAAAGGATAATTATATTGCTACTGCTCGCCCTTGTGGGTTTTGTACTCGGTCGATTATTGATGAGATTTGTGATGAATACTCTACTAGGAGGGACCTTATTTGGAGGTAATTTCTTATGAGAAAAGTGAAGATGGGAAAGAAAATGTTTGTATTTATTAGCATTCTGACATTTGTCATTTCGTTGGCACTTGGTATTGTGTCTACATTTGCCATAAAACCAGCTTGGACCAAGGATTATAGCGTTACTTGGTCAGATGATATAGGAACAAGATATACTGACTTAGCCTATGGTGAAGGTGAAGCCAATAAATTTGACCTTTATCTTCCTAAAGATAATAGTAAAGAACATTATGGCTTAGTTATCTATCTTCATGCTGGTGGTTTTACTACTGGAGATAAATCCGATGATGAGGCCATGCTATCTTGGTTAACTTCTAAGGGATATGTCGCAGCTGGAATTAACTATACTTTACGAAATGAAACCAACACTGCGAGTGTGCTGAGTCAGTCTAACGAAATTAAGGAAGCTATTCCCAAAGTCATTGATGCAGCTAAAGAATATGGCTATAACATTGATGAAATGGCAGTAGCAGGTGGTAGTGCTGGACATGCTTTGGCGATGCTATACTCTTATCGTGACGGTGCAAATAGCCCTGTTCCAATTAAATTAACCTTTGGAGCTGTGGGTCCATCCAGTTTTTATGTAGAAGATTGGGGAATATTTGGTTTGGGTCAGGATACTGAAGAATCAAGAGAAGCAGGTGCAAATTTATTAAGCGTCATGAGTGGTGAAGAAATCACTGCGGAAATGATAGCAGATGGTAGCTATCTTGAAAAAGTCAAACCGATTGCTGCTTCTGAGTGGATTACGGAAAATTCACCAGCTACTGTTGTCGCTTATGGTACACATGACAAAATGCAACCATTCCAAGCATAACAGCGACTTTTACAGACTTTGGAAGAAAATAAAATTGATTACAAGTATTTTGAAATGCCACACTCCGGTCATGGATTACAAAATGATAGCAAACTTTACCAAGAATATATGGAGACTGTTGAAGAGTACTTGAATCTCTACATGCCTGTCAATAACTAATTCGGAGAATGAAGAGATGAAATTTTTGAAAGTAATAATCATTACGTTGCTAGTGATCATCGGTATCGTTTTGGTAGCAGTCTTGGCATTTGGTTTTCTAGCTAAGCAGAGAACTGACTCATATTACAAGTACTCCAATCCTGTTGGAGTGATCGAACAAACTTACGCCCCCATGGGGCCAAGTGAGGTTTCAGAGAAAGTATTTCCTTCCGATAATAAAAATATTGGTCAATTTATCATTCGTTATCCGAGTGAGCTTGAAAAAAATGACACTCATGCTCCAGTTGTCCTATGGGCAAACGGAACTGGGTCGAAATCAGGTACATATCAGTCGTTTCTGAATCATTTATCTTCTTGGGGATTCATTACGGTTGTAACTGATGATGAAAATTCAAGAACTGGGGAATCATTGAATGCTGCAATTGACTTGTTGATAAAAGAAAATGAAAATCCTGATAGTGTATTGTATCAGAAAGTGAATTTAGAAAAAATTGGTATTGGAGGACATTCTCAAGGTGGCGTAGCTGTCTTTAACATGGCAACAATCCAGCCACATGCAGACCTGATTAAAACAGTATATGCTGTGAGTGCGACCTCATCCTATCATTCCAATGTTTTTCAAGATGGTTGGCAATATGACATTTCAAAAGTGACAGTTCCAACCTTTCTAACTGCTGGTACAGGAGCTTTTGACGCAGGAACTGCAACATCAGCAAATCAGGAGTCTGATGAAAAGGCAGGAATCATGCAAGGGATCACACCCTTGTGGAGTTTGGAAGAAAATTTTAATCTTCTAACAAATGTTGATAAAGTTTATGTACGAAAAACGAATGTTGACCATGGTGACTCATACTTGCAGTTTGATGCCTATATGACAGCCTGGTTTAGGTATTATCTAATGAATGATAAAGAAGCTGGAAAAGCTTTCTTTGGTGAAAATCCAGAACTAGCCACAAACAAAAATTATCAAGATTTTAAATCATACTTGACAGAATGACTTTAGATTAACCTTTGTCCCATAATTGATTGGTTTTAATGAGTAAACGTTTAATTCATAAAACAATACAATAAAAAAACGGCAAATTGCCGTTTTTTATTGCTCTTATAAGGTGTATGAACTCAGATTTTCTTAAACTGCTGAATGTCATACTTCCATTTTCGGGATTTTTTTAAATATTGAAGAAAAGGTCCTTTTGCTATTTTTCTTAAGTGATAGAGACGGTAGTGGCTTTCTTTGGAATGCCATGCCTCATTTTTGAGTCTAGGATCTCAAAAATCCCTGGCGACGTCATTGCTAGTCTTGACGCAGGGCAAACAGTATCTGATGTGGCTTGCTTTTGCCTGCAAAATCGGTAACCACGTTTAGGCAAGTAGGGCTGTTTAGTTGGTTTAGTGAAAAATAAGGTCTATCCACACACTAAAAAAATCCCGAAAATCGGGATTTTCTGTTACATTTTTTTCCAGAAATGGAAGTAAAGGTAAATCTGTAGTCCAATAATGATAGCAAGTACAATAAAAGTCAAGGTGAGACTGACTAAGATCTCCCCGATGCGACTAGCGAGGATAACTGCGAGAACAGTGATTGCAATGTAGGTGATAAAAAGGAGAATAACCAGCAGGGCTGTCCACATTTGCCGATTACCTCGGGTTAGCAGTTGGTTGATGTTTTGCCAGTTGAGCATGAGATTCTTTTGATCACGTCGGAAATCAAATTGTCCCCCAACCAAAGAAGCTAGGAAAATGCCAGCTACAAGACAGAAAATCAATGCAGGGTGGAAGCCAAGAATACCTCCGATAATGCAATAGATTAGAGCAGGGAGGCCTGACTGGAGCAACCAAAGCAGGATAAATTTTTCTTTGATAAAGTTATTGAAATTAATTGGTAAGGCCTTGATGAAGGTATAGTTTTCTCGCTCTAGGGATATGCCAACCATGGTTAATACGGTCGACGACATTCCGATAAAGGTTCCGATAAATAGAGAAATCCCAAAAAGTCCCGGACTGATGAGGCTAGCCTTAAGATCGCCAGATGTCAATGGGCCAATCAGCATGAAAAGCATCATGGTAGATGAAAAGAGTGCAGATGTCCAAAGAGCAGGAATTTTCAATGTTGCTAGATGGTGGCGAATCCAAAGTTTTCTGACCCCATGATTTTTAGTGCGGCGTTGGCGATTCACTTTTGGAGTGCTATCAATCAAAAGCAGCTGATTATGGTAGCTTGGGATAACCGTTTTGATGAGGATAAAAATCAAGACAGCTAGCGCTACAATCCAAATCCAGTAATGTAGAAGGCTATCTAGTGAAAATGGATTGATGGCTACATGATAAAAACCGCTTAAAAATGGCACAAGGGGTAGGCTTAGGGGATGTTGTCCTTCCATGGATGCAGCATTGTTTGCATTCAGAAAGACAATCCCTCCCACAGCAATGACTTGAGATAGGATTAAAATACCCGTCGAAAAGACTTTCTTATATGGGCTTTTTACCAGCAAAGCTCCGACACGATTGACCAAAATAACAGACAAGCTGAGTGTAACTAGAGTAATCACAAGGAAGTTAAAGAGAGCTAACAATAAGGCTAAAAGAGGGTTGGTTAAGCGCCAGTAGAGAAAAGTCAGCAGACCCAAGGCAGGGAGCAGGTAGACACAGGCCTGACCAAGAGTAGATAGTACTTTTGCCAGTAAGATTTCCCCTGGTTTGAGAGGAAGTGGCAGGTAAAGTCGGGTGTCTTGACTATCATAGAAAACCGTAAAGAGTGGTGGGAAGGCCGAGACAAATGTCAGCACGACAAAAGTCGAGAGGTACATGGTAAATATGCCTGGATAGCTCGCATAGTCAACAAAAGCCAAGAGTGCACTGTAGAGGACGCCAATCAAAAGCATAGAAAATAGTTGCTGGCTCAACACACTTTTGTAGGCTTGGATTTTCTTTTTAGGCTTTTTAGCCTGTTTGTTTCGAATGTTAACGAGTAGCTGTGGGTTAGAATAGAGAATGTTAACTTTAACCAGTTCCCAAATGTTTGACCAGTTCATTAGGCTTCACCCGCCTCTCCTAAATCAGCATCACGTCCTGCTAATTCGAGATAGATAGCTTCCAAGTCTTTACCTGGATGTTTGTCCTTAAGTTCCTCAAGGGTTCCAACGAAAATGAGTTGCCCACGACGTAGGATACCGATGCGGTCACACAATTGCTCTGCGACAGAAAGGACATGAGTGGAGAAGAGAACAGTGTTTCCCTGCTCAGCATGTTTTTTCATCATTTCTTTAAGGTCAAACGAGGCTTGGGGATCAAGACCAGTTAAAGGCTCATCCAAAATCCAAATATCTGGACTTGGGATTAAAGCGCCAATCAAAATCGCTTTCTGGCGCATGCCGTGAGAATAACTAGCAATGGTTTCAAAACGACGGTCATAAATATCAAAAAGTGTTGCCAGCTCTTCAATGCGACTCTCGATAAGCTCGTCTGGAACTTGATAAATCTTAGCTAAGAAGTGCCAATATTCATCTGCTGTTAAGTTTAAGAAAATATCTGGTGAATCAGGAACGTAAGCAATTTTCTTTTTGATGGTATCGCGGTGCTCGCTCAATTTGAGATGATCAACATAGATATCACCGTAGGTCGCCTCAATGATAGAAGTTAACATAGAAATCGTGGTTGTCTTACCAGCGCCATTATGGCCGATGAGGCCAAAAATCTCACCATTTTCAATAGTTAAGTTTAAGTCGCTGAGAGCGAATGTTTCTCCATATTGTTTGGAAACGTGGTCAAATGTAATCATATCAAATCTCCTTTTTATATTTGCTTCATTATACCACTAATATCATACAAAAGTAAAGGGCTTAATGAGAAAAAAATGACAAAATATGATATGATAAAGAAAACGAAGGAGGAGAGACTTATGGGAAGAACGGTTTTGATTACAGGCGCTTCTGCTGGTTTTGGTAAAGCGATGGCAGAGCTTTTTATCGCAAAGGGTTATCGCGTCATAGGGGCAGCGAGACGCCTTGAGACGCTTGAGGATATGCAACTAAGGCTAGGCGAGAGATTTTATCCTCTGTCTATGGATATGACAGACTTGTCATCTATTGATAATGCGCTGGCGCATTTGCCTATTGATTGGCAGCGAATCGATGTTCTGGTTAATAATGCTGGTTTGGCTTTAGGACTTGACAAGGCCTTTGAAGCTAACTTTTCTGATTGGCAGACCATGATTATGACTAATATTGTTGGCTTAAGCTATTTGACGCGTCAGCTGTTGCCACAAATGGTTGATAGAAAGTCGGGACATGTGATCAATATCGGATCAACAGCAGGTACTTATCCTTATCCTGGCGGAAATGTTTATGGTGCGACCAAGGCTTATGTCAAACAATTTAGCTTAGAATTAAGGGCCGACCTAGCTGGCACTAAGGTACGTGTGACCAATGTCGAACCTGGCCTTTGTGGAGGAACGGAATTTTCAAAAGTTCGATTTAAGGGTGATAATGATAGGGTCGAAAACCTTTATGCTGGAGCAAATAGTCTTCAGCCAGAAGATATCGCAAACACCGTTCTTTGGATTACAGAGCAGCCAGAGCATGTCAATATCAACCGCATTGAAATAATGCCGACTTCACAAAGTTTCGGTCCTCAACCTGTAGAAAGAGAATAGGGAATAACGAATGTCAGACTTATATTTGCAGTGGGAATTTTTTAAAGAGTTAGAAGGTTTGAAAACGATTCAGAGGCAAAATCAAACCTTGGATGGTCGCTTTGAAAATTCAGCAGAACATTCTTGGCAACTGGCTTTGATGGCTGCTACTTTACGCCAGCATTTTCCAGAAAAGGTAGCAATGGAAAAAGTGTTGACCATGCTACTTCTCCATGATGTGGGGGAGATTGGTGCAGGAGACACTTCAGCTTTTGACGAGAAAGGTAAGTCTAGTTCTTATGACAGAGAGTTAGCATCTGTTCGGGAAACGTTCTCCCTTTTGCCAGAAGAGCAAGGAAGAAGTTACTTGGAACTTTGGAAAGAATTTGAATGTGGCGATTCTGCTGAAGCGCGTTTTGCGAGGTGTGTAGATGCTATTGCCCCTTTAATGAATCATCTCCTCATTGCAGAAGAAGGGGATAATCCAGATGGGTTGACCAAGGCTCAAGTTTTAGCGAAGAAAGCTTTTATTGAAAAAGACAGTCCAGATTTGTGGATTTGGGTACTCGATATGATTGATCAAAGTGTGCAAAAGGGATTGTATAGGCATTAAGGCCTTATTCTTCTCTTGTGGACATAAATAAAGACCCCCTATGATAGTCGTATAGGACTTCCGTAGGGGGTCTTTAGCGTTATTCTGCACTTGCAGCCCAACTTTTTGCCAAGTAGCGAGAAAGGCTAGAAATGGCAAAATTAATCAGAAAATAGGTTCCTGCAACGATGGCATAGAGGGTAAATATTTGTCCTGTTTCAAAATATTTACCCATCAGGATTTGGCTTTTTCCGAAAAATTCCTGAAGCGCTATGACAGTGTAGAGGAAGGAAGAGTCTTTGATGACCGTAACGAACTGTGAGATAATAGCAGGTAACATCTTTCGAAAAGCCTGCGGAAAGATGATATGGACAAAAATCTGAAAATGACTAAGCCCTTGTGAAAGCCCTGCTTCGGTTTGTCCGTAAGAAATAGCGTTTAAACCACCTCTGATGATTTCAGCTAAGGCAGCAGAGGTAAAGACGGTAAAAGCAATAATTCCTGCTGGAGTGGATTTGATTTGGAACACCAAGAAAATAATGAAAATCCATAAGAGATTTGGCACATTACGCACAAATTCGATATAGATACTAGCTATAAAGCTAAGCCATTTTTTCTTGCTATTACGCATAAGGGCTAAAATGCTACCAAATACGGTGGATAGCACAATAGCTACAAAGGAAATGTATAGGGTTAAAGCCAAGCCACTAAACAAAAAAGAGAGGTTGGCACTTGTAAAAATATCCATGAAAATCCCTTTCTAGAGACTGTAAGTCTCTTTGTTTTTGGCTTCAATGCGACGCCCCCAGTTTGCCATTGGGAAGCAGACAATAAAGTACAAGAAAGCTGCAGAAGCAAATGCCGGAATATAGTTCGTTGTATCATAGGCAAAATTTTTCGCAGTGAACATGATATCTGCTCCTGAAATGACAGAAACGGTTGCAGTGTTTTTGATCAGGTTAACCACTTGGTTTGTTAGAGGTGGTAAAATGCTGCGAATTGCTTGAGGCAAGACAATGAGGCGCATGGTTTCGCTAGGTGTAAATCCTTGAGAAAGAGCAGCCTCTGTCTGTCCTTTGGGAACCGCTTCAATACCAGAACGGATTACTTCAGCGATGTAAGCTCCGTGATAAAGTCCTACGCAAATAACGGCAGTTAAGAAGGCGCTAATCTGGATAAAGCCATCGGTCATAATAGCAAGTCCGTAGTAGATAAAGATAAAATGCACCAAGAGTGGCGTGTTTTGAAAGACTTCTACATAGACACGTGCTAAAAATCTTGGGATAGCTGAATGGTGTCTTTCTAGCATGGCAAAGACAGTTCCAAGAGCTAGTGCAAAAATCAGGGCCAAAGCTGCCGCGCTCAGCGTGTAAAGGAAGCCCCAGAAGAACTCATCAGCATAATCAAGAATACCTGCCCACCGCTCCAATGCCCAAGGGCTCACAATTGTTGTTAAGTACATGAGGTGTCCTCCTTCTTAATTGATTGGATCAGCTGGCGTTAAATCGTAGCTGTCATAAATATCTTGTAGGCTACCGTCTTTTGTCCAAGTTGCTAGTTGTTGATTGATAAAATCAGTTAGATCCGTATTGGTTTTCTTGGTCGCAATACCGTAGGCTTGGGTATTAAAGCCCTCCTCAAGAATGTTGCTATTTTTGCTGACATAGCCAGAGAGGATTGATTTATCAACGGAGAAGGCATCAATGCGTTTGGCTTGCAAGGACATGCTTAGCTCTGGAAAACTGCCTAGCTGTACAAAGCGGAACGTCAACCCATTTTCCTCAGCGTAAGCCTGTAAGTTAGCTTTTGTGGTAGATCCTTGGGTAACTCCAATGGTTAGACCGTCTAAATCTTCCATCTGGTTAACCTTACTTTTTTTTCTAACAAGAAAACCAATTTGGTCATAGTAGTAGGGGTCAGAAATGCTGAAGTTAGCTTGTCGTTGTTCGGTGATGGTATAGGTCGCAATAACCATATCGACTTGTCCGTTATCCATCAACGGTTCACGTGTCTGGGTTGTCACGGGGACATACTCGATAGAAACGCCTAATGCCTTAGCAATTTTTTTGGCAATGTCAATTTCCATCCCTTCGAATTGATTGGTCTCAGCATTTAGGTATCCAAAGTTAGGAACATCCTGTTTGACACCGACACGAAGGACTCCAGCTTTTTTGATCGCATCAATTTTTGGTGTTTTACTTGTTGCCGATGTTGTTAGGCTGGAGAATAGCAAGAGCAGTGTCAGAAAAACAAGAGCTAATAAATTTTTTTTCTTCATAAGCTTTACCCTTTCTTGCTAACTTTCTCACTAGTATGGTTGATAATTTTGCTAAGGAATTGCTGTGCGCGTGGGTCGCTTGGATGATCGAAGAATTCATTGACATCTGTTGTGTCGACAAGAATTTGGCCTTCTGCCATAAAGATAATACGGTCAGCCACTTCACGAGCAAAGCCCATTTCGTGAGTAACCACCATCATGCTCATGCCTTCAGAAGCAAGGTTTTGCATAACGGTCAAAACATCTCCGATAGTTTCAGGGTCAAGTGCTGAAGTAGGCTCATCAAAGAGAAGAAGCTCAGGTTGCATGGCTAGTCCACGTGCAATGGCAACACGTTGTTTTTGCCCGCCAGATAGGGTCCCTGGGTAATACTCTTTACGGTCCCACATGTTAACGTAGGTTAGGTATTTTTCTGCGAAAGCAATTGCCGTTTTCTCATCCATACCCAAGACTTTTCTAGGTGCTAGTGTTACATTTTCTAACACTGTTTTGTGAGGGTAGAGGTTAAAGAGTTGGAATACCATGCCTGCTTCTTTGCGAAGTGCTTGTAAATCTTTAGCGCTAGCTTTGGCAACTTCATGGCCGTTGACAATAAGACTTCCCGAATCAATGGATTCTAGGGCGTTAATTGTGCGGATTAGAGTTGATTTTCCAGACCCAGATGGTCCCAGAAGAACCACAACCTGACCTTTTTCAATGCTCAAATTAATATCTCGTAAGGCGTGGTAGTCACCATAATATTTATTGACGTGTTTAAATTCGATGAGTGCCATAAGGGACCTCCTTGTTTTGTGTTATGCATGTCACAAAATATAACATGTGATTACAATATCACACTTATTCCTGAGTGTCAAGGATTTTTTTGTATTTTCAGAAAATTGTATCGAAGGGTTTAGGGGGGAGCACTCCGCAGTTTTATTTTTTAGGCTTATTTGATATAATGAAAGCACGAGAATATGATGTAGAAAGAATAAAAAACCTTGAAAGGAATCAATTACCATGAAAAAAATTCTGATTGTGGATGATGAAAAGCCAATTTCAGATATTATAAAGTTTAATTTATCAAAGGAAGGCTATGAAGTGGTAACGGCCTTTGACGGTCGCGAAGCTCTAGCTCAATTTGAAGCAGAAGATCCAGACTTGATTGTTCTAGATTTAATGCTACCTGAGTTGGATGGTCTGGAAGTCGCAAAAGAAGTTCGTAAGACTAGCCATATTCCAATTATCATGCTGTCTGCAAAGGATAGCGAATTTGATAAGGTTATTGGTCTTGAAATTGGAGCAGATGATTATGTGACCAAGCCCTTCTCTAATCGGGAGCTTCTGGCACGGGTTAAGGCCCACCTTCGTCGGACAGAGAATATCGAGATGGCAATTGCAGATGAAAATGCCACGGACGCCTCAAATAGATTGCAAATCGGAGAACTTGAAATCTTGCCGGATGCCTTTGTAGCTCATAAACGTGGACAGGAATTAGAACTGACGCATCGTGAGTTTGAATTGCTTTTCCATCTGGCAACGCACATGGGTCAAGTCATGACGCGTGAGCATTTGCTTGAAACGGTTTGGGGATATGATTACTTTGGAGATGTGAGGACAGTTGATGTGACTATTCGCCGTCTCAGAGAAAAAATTGAAGACACGCCAAGTCGTCCAGAATATATCTTGACACGTCGTGGCGTTGGTTATTACATGAAAAATTATGATTAATCTCAAGAATTTAGGGGCATTTGAACTGTCCCTTCTCTTACTTTTAATAACAGCAACAGCTTACTTACTTTATGGTGCTTATCGTGACTATAGACAGGCAAAGGTTCTGCGACAGTTGACAGATAATGTGCAAGCCTTAATTAACGGGGACTATTCCGATGTTCTAGACGTTAAGGCGGGTTCAGATTTAGAAGAATTGGCAGATAGTTTAAGTGATTTGTCTGAAGTGGTGCGCTTGACTCATGGAAATTTATCCCAAGAGAAGGATCGTCTGGCAAGTTTACTAGCTTATATGACAGATGGGGTTATTGCGACCGACCGTGGAGGTAATATCACAACCATCAATGAAACGGCACAAAAACAGCTCAACTTAACGGCAGAGCAAGCTATGAAATTGACGATTCTGGATATCTTGGGAAGTGACAACACTTATACCTATCATGACTTGATTGTCAAGACGCCAGAAATTTCATTGAGTCGTCGTGACGAATTCGGTGAATTTATCACCCTACGCTTACGTTTTGCTCTTAACAGACGTGAGTCTGGTTTTATTTCGGGTCTGGTTGTGGTGCTTCATGATGTGACAGAACAAGAGAAAGAGGAAAGAGAGCGTCGTCTCTTTGTCTCAAATGTTAGTCATGAGTTACGCACCCCTTTAACCTCTGTAAAATCTTATCTGGAAGCACTGGATGAAGGGGCACTAAAAGATGAGGTTGCTCCGCAATTTATTAAGGTGTCGCTAGACGAAACCAATCGCATGATGCGAATGATTACTGATTTACTTAATCTCTCGCGGATTGATAATGGTGCGGTGCGTTTAGAAGTGGAAATGACCAACTTCACCGCTTTTATGACATCAATCCTCAATCGTTTTGAGCGCATCAAAGAGCAACATAGCACTTCGGAGAAAACCATTGAACTGGTCAGAGATTATCCCTTAAACTCTGTTTGGATGGAAATTGATAACGACAAGATGACTCAGGTGATCGAAAATATCCTCAATAATGCTGTCAAGTATTCTCCTGATGGAGGTCAGATACGAGTCAGCATGAAAACGACAGATAGTCAGTTAATTGTCTCGGTATCAGATCAAGGGTTAGGGATTCCAAAGAAGGATTTGCCCTTAATTTTTGATCGCTTTTACCGTGTTGACAAGGCTAGAAGCAGGGCTCAAGGTGGTACAGGTCTAGGACTCTCCATTGCTAAGGAGATTGTCAAGCAACATAAAGGGTTTATCTGGGCAAAGAGTGAAGAAGGAAAAGGGTCTATTTTTACCATTGTATTGCCTTATGATAAGGATGCTTTAGATTTGGATGAATGGGAGGATTACGAGGAAGATGACGATAAACAAGGGGTTTAAATACAGTATTCTAGCCTCTGGTTCAAGTGGCAATTGCTTCTATTTAGAAACTCCTAAGAAGAAAATTTTAGTGGATGCGGGTCTCTCTGGAAAGAAAATCATTAGCTTGCTCGGTGAGATTGATCGCAAACCTGAAGATTTGGATGCTATTTTGGTGACTCATGAGCACAAGGACCATATCCATGGTGTGGGCGTTTTGGCGCGGAAATACCACCTTGATGTCTATGCTAACAGCAAAACGTGGCAGGCTATGGATGCTGCCATAGGAAAGCTAGATGTTGACCAGAAGCATATTTTTGAGACGGGTAAAATGCTCACCTTTGATGATCTTGATATTGAGAGTTTTGCAGTCAGTCATGATGCTGTAGCCCCACAGTTTTATCGTTTTATGAAGGATAATAAAAGTTTTGTGATGTTGACCGATACGGGATATGTATCTGACCGAATGAGTGGTATTATTGAAAATGCGGATGCTTATTTGATTGAAGCAAACCACGACATTGAGATTCTTCGCGCAGGATCGTATCCTTGGTCGACCAAACAGAGGATTTTGTCGGACTTTGGGCATTTGTCAAATGAAGCTGGCGCTCAAGCTATGATTGATAGTTTGGGAGATCGGACACAAAAAATCTATCTGGGACACCTGTCGAAAGAAAACAACATCAAAGAGTTAGCTCATCTAACGGTGAAGACGAGTTTGGCACAGGCTGACATTGATGTTGACCGCAAAGTCAAGATTCTGGATACTTCGCCAGACACAGCTACTCCCCTAACTCAAATTTAAAAGTACCAGAGGGTACTTTTTTTGCCAAATTTCAGTCATTTATACAAGAATTTGGTATAATTGTATAGCTATGCAAAAATAAAAAGAGAAGTCTCTTGGAGAAGGTCAGTCACAGAAAGGGAGGAAAATAATGCCAGATTATCTTTCGGTTACGAGCTTGACCAAGTACCTCAAGCTAAAGTTTGATAGGGATCCTTATTTGGAGCGGGTTTATCTGACAGGTCAAGTATCAAATTTTAGACCTAGGCCAAACCATCAGTATTTTTCTTTGAAAGATGAAGGAGCTGTCATCCAAGCAACCATGTGGGCTGGTGTCCATAAAAAGCTTGGTTTTAATCTGGAAGAGGGAATGAAGGTCAATGTGGTCGGTCGTATTGAACTCTACCAGCCAAGTGGCTCATATTCTATTATCATTGAAAAGGCAGAGCCAGACGGTATTGGTGCTCTGGCGCTTCAATTTGAGCAGGTTAAGCAAAAATTGGCCGAGGCAGGGTATTTTGACGATCGTCACAAACAAGCTCTTCCTCGATTTGTTAAAAAGATTGGTGTGATCACCAGTCCAAGTGGGGCGGTTATTCGTGATATTATCACGACGGTTAATCGTCGTTTTCCAGGTGTTGAAATCCTACTCTTTCCAACAAAGGTCCAAGGAGATGGCGCTGCTGCTGAAATTGCGAGTAACATTGCTAAAGCTAATCTACGAGATGACTTAGATCTTCTTATCGTTGGGCGAGGTGGCGGATCGATTGAAGACCTTTGGGCCTTTAATGAAGAAGCAGTCGTTCAGGCTATTTTTGAAAGTCGTCTGCCACTAATCTCGTCGGTTGGACATGAGACGGACACTACTTTGGCAGACTTTGTGGCGGATCGTAGAGCAGCGACTCCGACAGCAGCAGCAGAGCTAGCCACACCGATAACACGAGCGGATCTCTTGTCTTGGATTTCAGAGCAACAGCATCGTGCTTATCAAGCAAGCTTACGTCGTGTCCGTTTTCAAGGCGAACGCTTGGCAAAACTTAGCAACTCTGTCATGTTTAGGCAACCAGGTCGCCTTTATGACACTTATGTACAGAGATTGGATAGGCTGACAAGTGGTCTAAAAAATGGCATGACAAACCAATTTAGGCAAGGTCAGCAAGCTCATATTTTGTTAGAGCAAAGATTGCTTGGATGTGATTTATTGGGGAAAGTTCGAGGATATCAAGATCGTATAGCCATTCAAGAACGTCTTCTGAAATCAAACACTTCCAATCAGTACGACAGCAAATTGGCTCGATTTGAGAAGGCACAGGATGCGCTTTTATCCCTAGATACCAATAGGATTATCGCTCGTGGCTATGCTATGGTCCAAAACACTGATCAGATAATATCAAGTGTCAAAGGCCTGGCGAAAGGTGATAAAATCAGCGTCCTCATGCGAGACGGTCGTTTGGAAGCCGAGGTTGTGGATGTCAGAGATGATCTGTGATAGTTGCTATCATGAAGGCTCATCAAATGATCGGTTAGAGGATGACAGGTGTATAACTCAATTGCCTAAAGCATTGAACAAAGGCACTCAACAATCCTTAGACTAAATGGCAAAAGAAATTGTGTCGGCTATTTTATCTTGCAGCTTGCAGGTAGGCTAGAAGCCTACGGTTATAATAACAAGATGAGGCGCTCTTAGCGGTCAATGAGGCTGATTTTTCAGCAAAGAATTGATATGAAAAACTAGGATTTGAAGTGATAAGAGATGATTTCCCTGGAAAATGTGGCACATTAGTCATCATGAAAAAAGAAAGAGAGGCCTGTTATGCCAAGTAAGAAAAAAACGTTTGAAGAACAGTTACAAGAATTAGAAGCGATTGTCACTAGGTTGGAAAATGGAGACGTGACTTTAGAGGATGCCATTTCAGAATTTCAAAAAGGAATGCAACTGTCTAAAGATTTACAAAAGACTTTGACGCAAGCGGAGAAAACGATCGTTAAGGTAATGCAAGCAGATGGCACTGAGACAGAATTGGAAGACTAATGGATAAATTAACAGCAATAGATGACGCTATTTACCGGTTTTATCAGGAACAAGGTGCGGTGTCGACGGAATTGATTACTAGCATCCTTTATTCGGTTGACAGTGGCGGTAAGCGGATTCGACCTCTGATATTACTGGAGCTATTGGAAGGTTTTGGGCTTTCATTGAAGGCGTGTCATTTTGATGTGGCAGCCAGTGTCGAGATGATTCATACGGGATCTCTCATCCATGATGATTTGCCTGCTATGGATAATGATGACTATCGTCGTGGTCGTTTGACCAATCATAAAAAATTTGATGAGGCAACCGCTATTTTAGCAGGGGATTCTCTTTTTTTGGACCCTTTTGCCTTGTTGGCAAAGGCAACATTTCCTGCACAGATTAAGGTGGATTTAATCGCAGAATTATCAGCAGCTGCAGGGACCTTTGGTATGGTCGGAGGTCAAAAATTGGATATGGCTGGTGAGGGGCGACAGTTGACCTTAGAAGAGCTACAAGCCATTCATGAGGGTAAAACAGGCGCGCTTTTAACCTTTCCTTTTGTTGCAGCAGCTATCATAGCTGAGCAGTCCTCAGATGTTCTGGAGGATTTAAGAAGAGCAGGTAGTTTAATTGGCCTTGCGTTCCAAATTCGTGATGACATTTTAGATGTCACAGCGACCTTTGCAGAGCTTGGAAAGACACCGCAAAAAGATGTCATAGCAGAAAAATCAACCTATCCTGCTCTGATGGGGTTAGATAAATCTTATGTGGTATTGCACAGGTCACTTGATCAAGCGCTAGCTATTTTTCAAAAACTAGAGAAAACTCAAGACTTTAAGTCTGATAAAATCAGAGATATTGTAGAAAGGTTGCGACTCTATGCCTAAGGAAAGAGTAGATGTCCTAGCTTATAAACAGGGGCTCTTTGAGACTCGTGAACAGGCTAAGCGAGGTGTTATGGCAGGTCTTGTTGTCAATGTGATCAACGGAGAACGTTACGATAAGCCAGGTGAAAAGATTGATGAAGCTATCGAACTCAAGCTTAAAGGTGAGAAGTTAAAATATGTCAGTCGGGGTGGTCTTAAACTAGAGAAGGCTTTGGCTGTTTTTGACATTGATGTGACAGGGGCTATTGGTTTAGATATCGGTGCTTCAACAGGTGGCTTTACAGATGTCTTGCTGCAGAATGGTGCTCAGCTAGTCTATGCGGTAGATGTAGGCACCAATCAACTGGCCTGGAAATTGCGTCAAGATGCGCGTGTTCGGTCTATGGAACAATACAATTTTCGCTATGCAGAGGAGACGGATTTTACAGAGGGGCGACCGGTCTTTGCATCGATTGATGTCAGCTTCATTTCACTCAGTTTAATTTTACCAGCCTTGCATAGGATTTTGGCAGATGGAGGTCACGTTGTGGCTTTGATTAAGCCACAGTTTGAAGCTGGTCGTGAACAGATTGGTAAGAACGGTATTGTCAAGGATAAGGCGGTACACCAAAAAGTCTTAGAAAAGGTAACGACGTTTGCGGTTGATTACGGTTTCAGTGTTAAGGCGCTTGACTTCTCTCCGATTCAAGGAGGGCATGGGAATATTGAATTTTTGGCACATTTGGAAAAGGCCACTGATGCAAGCAATACCATCAGTGCGAGCATTTCTGATATTCTAGAAAAAGCACACGAGGAATTTAAAAAAAATGAAGAAAAAGGAACGTTTGGAACTGATTAAAAGAATGGTCTTGACTCACGAAATTGAGACCCAACATGAGCTTTTGGACTATTTAGAAAAGGAAGGTTTGACCTTGACGCAGGCCACCATTTCAAGAGATATGAATGAAATTGGCATTGTTAAAATTCCGACAAAAGCTGGCAAATACATTTATGGTTTGTCAAATAGCAAAGCAGCAGTTGTGACGCCGCAACATTTAGACACATCGGAGATTTTACTAGGCATTTCTCGATTGAAAAACATGCTCCATTTTGATGTGGTTCCTGGCAATAGTCGTCTTTTGAAACGCCAAATCATGGCAGAATTTTCAGAACAGATTTTTAGTTTGATTGCTGATGATGATAGCCTATTACTTGTAGCTCCAACAGAGGCGACTGCAGAGGCGCTTCAAACGCGAATCAGTAAATGGATTTAACCTAAGGAGTGGCTATGTTATTAGAAATTGCCATTAAAAATTTTGCCATCATTGAGGAAATTTCCCTCAATTTTGAAACGGGTATGACTGTTTTGACTGGTGAGACAGGTGCGGGAAAATCCATTATCATTGATGCCATGAATCTTATGTTGGGAGCCCGTGCGAACACAGAGGTGATTCGGCATGGCGCTAGCAAGGCTGAAATTGAAGGGCTTTTTTCAATTGATGAGAATCCAAATCTCTCTAAGCTCTTAGAGGAAAATGGTTTGGAGGTTACGAATGAGTTGGTTATCCGTCGCGAAATTTTACAAAATGGTCGTAGCATCAGTCGTATCAATGGTTCCCTCGTTAATTTAACAACTCTAAAAGCTGTTGGTCAGTATTTGGTAGATATTCATGGTCAACATGATCAAGAGGAGTTGATGCGCCCGGCCTTACATGGTCATCTTTTAGACGCTTTTGGAGAGGCTGATTTTAGCCGTCTTAAAAGCTCTTACCAAGAAACCTTTGATGCTTATAAGACCTTGCGCCAGCAAGTGTTAACCAAACAGAAAAATGAACTAGAGCACAAAGCCCGTATTGAAATGCTAGAATTTCAATTAGCAGAGCTGGAAGCGGCCGATTTGAAAAGCGGTGAGGAGGCTTCTCTCAATCAGGAACGCGACAAATTGCTCAATTATAAGCATATTGCTGAAACACTAGCAAATGCTGCTGCGGTGCTGGATAATGAAGACTTCTCAAGTCTGTCAAATGTGAGGATTGCGATGAATGACCTCATGTCCTTGGAAACTTTTGATCCTCACTATAAGGCACTTTCAGCGAGCTTATCTGAAGCTTACTATGTCTTAGAGGATGTTAGTAAGCGCCTATCGGATATGATTGAAGGACTGGATTTTGATGCCAGTCGTTTGCAAGCCATCGACAATCGGCTAGACGTCATTTACAGCATGACTCGTAAATACGGTGGAACTGTCGATGATGTTTTAGAATACTTTACTAATATCAGTTCAGAATATCAGTTGTTGACAGGACAAGGAAAATCTTCTGATGATATGGAACGTGACCTTAAAGTTTTAGAGAAGGAATTGGTTCAAAAGGCGACTGAGCTCAGTCAAGCAAGGCATCAGATAGCTCAGGTGCTCCAAAAAGAGATTAAGCAGGAACTGCAGGATCTTTATATGGAGAAAGCAGAGTTTCAGGTTCAATTTACTAAAGCTAAGTTTAATCGAGAGGGTAATGAGACGGTTGAATTTTACATCTCAACAAACCCTGGTGAAGGGTTTAAACCCTTGGTTAAGGTTGCTTCAGGAGGTGAGTTGTCTCGTCTGATGTTGGCCATAAAATCAGCTTTTGCCAGACGAGAAGATAGAACCAGCATTGTATTTGACGAAGTGGATACGGGAGTTTCTGGTCGCGTTGCGCAAGCTATTGCCCAAAAAATTTATAAAATCGGTAACCACGGTCAGGTGCTGGCCATCTCACACCTGCCTCAGGTCATTGCGATTGCGGATTATCAATTTTTCATCGAAAAACAAAGCGATGATATGAAAACGGTGTCTACTGCTCATCTTTTAACAGCAGATGAACGAGTAGAAGAAATTGCTAAAATGATAGCTGGTAGTGATGTGACTGAAGCAGCTCGGATACAGGCTAGAGAATTGCTAAAGAAATAAATGAAAAAGGGAAAGCGCAAGTGTTTCCCTCTTTTGTTATTTTGTGCCAAATTTTGTTATAATAGGGGTATTAACAATGAAAAGGATGTGGGCTTACAAAGACATGTTGCTGTCTAGTTAGCCAAATAGGTATTAGTATGATAAAAATTATGACAGACTCTTCAGTGACCATTGAACCTGAGTTGGTTGAAGAATTAGGAATCACCGTTGTTCCCTTGTCGGTCATGGTTGATGGCCAGTTATATTCGGATGCGGACCTTAAGGAGGAAGGAAAGTTTCTTGGCCTAATGCAGGCAAGTAAAGAACTTCCCAAAACCAGCCAACCTCCAGTAGGTGTTTTTGCAGAAGCTTATGAGGATTTGGTCAATAGCGGAGCTGAGCACATTGTTGCTATTCATTTAACACATGCCTTGTCTGGTACGATTGAAGCTTCTCGTCAAGGTGCTGCCATCGCAGAAGCGCCAGCAACGATTATTGATTCGACTTTCACGGATCAATCCATGAAATTTCAGGTAGTAGAAGCGGCACGTTTAGCCAAAACAGGAGCCGATTTAGAGACCATTTTGGAAAAAATCGAAGACATCAGACAAAAAACAGAACTGTTCATTGGCGTATCCACGCTTGAAAACTTGGTTAAGGGAGGGCGAATTGGGCGTGTGGCAGGCATGTTAAGCTCACTTCTTAACATCAAAGTAATGATGGAGTTAAAAGACCATGAGCTAAAACCTATTGCTAAAGGTCGAGGAACAAAGACCTTTACCAAGTGGCTCGAGTCTTGGAAAGAACAGGTCGGTTCCCGTAAAATTGCCGAAATTGGGATTTCCTACTCAGGTACCATTAATTTTGCCAATAGTTTAAAAGAAAGTCTGCGTGATGTGGTGGATGTGACACAGATTTCGGTTTTAGAAACAGGGTCAATCATTCAGACCCATACAGGCGAGGGAGCCTTTGCAGTAATGGTGCGCTATGAATAAAGAACGTCTGATAGCCAATACATTATTTTTCGCTGTTAGCTTTATGATTTTCTTTGCTTTTTTCAATTGGATAATTCCAAAGTCGGACACCAAATTAACCAAAAGAGATTTTCTTTCTCAGAAAGTAGAGACCTTTTCTTACGTTGCTATAGGGGATTCGTTGACTCAAGGTATCGGCGATACGACGGGGCAAGGAGGATTTGTTCCCCTTTTGGCAAATAACCTCAATGCGACTTATGGCTATGAAATAGAAACCTCAAATTATGGTGTGGCAGGAAATACCAGCAATCAGATACTAAGCCGAATGCAGAAAAATGATGAGATTACCCAAAAGTTAGCTCAGGCTGATTTATTGACCCTCACCTTAGGTGGGAATGATGTTATGGCAGTGATTCGTAAAAACCTAGCTGATTTGAAGGTAGAGACCTTCAAAAAGCCTGCTAAATCCTATCAAAAACGCCTACGGAGTATTATTGAATTAGCAAGAGAGCAGAATGCTGATTTGCCCATTTATATTTTGGGGATTTACAACCCTTTTTACTTGAATTTTCCAGAGGTCACCGAAATGCAGACGGTGATAGATAATTGGAATCAAGCCACAGAGGAAGTTAGTCAGGAATATCAAAATGTCTACTTTGTCCCCATCAATGATCTTCTCTATAAGGGCATTGATGGGCAAGAAGGTATTGTTCAAACCGTCGGTGGACAAACCACTATTATCAATGACGCCTTGTTTGAAGATGATCTCTTTCATCCAAATAATCTCGGTTATCAATTGATGGCGGATACTGTAACGGAGGAAATACGTGTTACCAAGAAAAAATGGAAGTAAGCGCCGGTTAAATGTCTGGAAAATTAGTTTTTTAGTGTTATTGTCTGCTCAGGTAGCATTTTTTGCTGTGATTGCCAGTCGTTTGATAGAAGTACGTGAGCCAGTTACCGAAACCGTAGCAACGACTCCGGCGAAAGAGATTGTCAGTATCGGCACCATTACAACGACAAAAGAACAGCTTAATGAAACCTTGTCTTCTTACATGAATGGTCTTAAGTCAAAGAATATTACCTTTAATTTTTATGCCAGTTCGACGACCATGCTTTTTGAAGGGACTTATACCTTTTTAGGTTATGAGGTACCACTCTATATTTATTTTGAACCCTATGCCTCAGAAGAAGGAGCAGTGCAGCTGAAGTTGACGTCTTTTTCAGCAGGAACCCTATCATTGCCTAAGGCAGAGGTATTGAAATATCTGAGCAAGGTCTATGACTTACCCAAATTTGTCCATGTGGACATTGAAAATACCTTAATCACGATCAATTTAGAAGAAATCACAAACAAGCAAAACATTTTCTTGAAAGCTAAGAAAATTGACTTGAAAAATGATGTTATCACATTTGATATTTACAAGAAAATCGTAAAATAGCATAGCCATAACTTGAAAAAAAATCGGGAGTATGCTATAATTTGAGCTTGTAAGGGTTATCATAGGATAATTCATAAATTCAAAAAACATAAAGGAGAACCATTATGGCTTCTAAAGTATTTAATATTGTTGCAGAAACAGGAATTCACGCACGTCCAGCTACTTTGCTTGTCCAAACAGCAAGCAAATTCGCTTCAGATATCACATTGGAATACAAAGGAAAATCAGTAAACCTTAAATCAATCATGGGTGTTATGTCACTTGGTGTTGGTCAAGGTGCAGAAGTGACTATTTCAGCAGAAGGTGCTGATGAAGCAGAAGCACTTGCAGCAATCGAAGAAACAATGACAAAAGAAGGATTGGCATAAGAAGATGACAGAAATGCTTAAAGGAATCGCAGCATCTGACGGTGTTGCCGTTGCTAAAGCATATCTACTGGTTCAGCCAGATTTGTCATTTGAGACAATCACAGTTGAAGATACGAATGCAGAAGAAGCTCGTCTGGATGCTGCTCTGGCGGCGTCTCAGGACGAGCTTTCTGCTATTCGTGAAAAAGCAGTAGGTACGCTTGGAGAAGAGGCAGCAGCCGTTTTTGATGCTCACCTCATGGTGTTATCTGACCCAGAAATGGTTGGTCAGATTAAAGAAACCATCCGTGCAAAACAAACCAATGCAGAAACTGGTTTGAAAGAGGTGACTGATATGTTCATCACCATCTTTGAAGGCATGGAAGATAACCCATACATGCAGGAGCGCGCTGCGGATATCCGCGATGTGGCGAAACGTGTCTTGGCAAATCTCCTCGGTCGTAAGTTGCCAAATCCAGCAACCATCAACGAAGAAGCTATTGTGATTGCACATGACTTGACACCTTCAGATACTGCTCAATTGAACAAGCAGTTCGTCAAAGCCTTTGTAACTAATATCGGTGGCCGTACAAGCCACTCAGCGATCATGGCTCGCACCCTTGAAATCGCCGCTGTTTTGGGCACAAACAACATTACTGAAATTGTTAAAGACGGCGATGTTCTTGCGGTTAACGGTATCACAGGTGATGTGATTATCAACCCAACGGATGCACAAATTGCAGAATTCAAAGCAGCCGGTGAAGCTTATGCGAAACAAAAAGCTGAATGGGCTCTTCTCAAAGATGCTCAAACGGTGACAGCTGATGGCAAACACTTTGAATTGGCAGCCAACATCGGTACACCTAAAGATGTTGAAGGTGTCAACGACAATGGTGCTGAGGCAGTTGGTCTTTACCGTACAGAGTTCTTGTACATGGATTCTCAAGACTTCCCAACGGAAGATGAGCAATACGAAGCCTATAAGGCAGTATTAGAAGGCATGAACGGCAAGCCAGTTGTGGTTCGTACCATGGATATCGGTGGTGATAAGGAACTTCCTTACTTCGACCTTCCACACGAAATGAACCCATTCCTTGGTTTCCGTGCTTTGCGTATCTCAATCTCTGAGACTGGTAACCAGATGTTCCGTACGCAGTTGCGTGCCCTTCTTCGTTCATCTGTGCATGGTAAACTCCGTATCATGTTCCCAATGGTTGCCTTGTTGACAGAATTCCGTGCAGCAAAAGCAATCCTTGAAGAAGAGAAAGCAAAACTTTTGGTAGAAGGTATCGCAGTAGCAGATGATATCCAAGTAGGTATCATGATTGAAATCCCTGCAGCAGCAATGATTGCGGACCAATTTGCTAAGGAAGTTGACTTCTTCTCGATCGGTACAAACGACCTTATCCAGTACACAATGGCTGCTGACCGTATGAACGAGCAAGTTT
Source organism: Streptococcus plurextorum DSM 22810 (assembly GCF_000423745.1). Classification (GTDB taxonomy): domain Bacteria; phylum Bacillota; class Bacilli; order Lactobacillales; family Streptococcaceae; genus Streptococcus; species Streptococcus plurextorum. The sequence goes on along the minus strand of NZ_AUIO01000001.1, from coordinate 258,597 downwards.
CATACCTCTACCAACCATACAATCCATCTATCCTTCGTTTGATTAACAATGTTATCAAGGCTGCACATGCAGAAGGCAAATGGGCTGGTATGTGTGGTGAGATGGCTGGTGATCAACAAGCTGTTCCACTTCTTGTCGGAATGGGCTTGGATGAGTTCTCTATGAGTGCAACATCTGTCCTTCGTACACGTAGCCTCATGAAGACACTTGACACCGCTAAAATGGAAGAATATGCTCACCGTGCCTTGACAGAATGTGCAACGGCAGAAGAAGTTCTTGAACTTCAAAAAGAGTATGTTGATTTCAACTAATATGAAATAAAACCACTCCCAAATGGGAGTGGTTTTGACGTTAACTAGAGACAATTCCGCTATTTATAAGTGTGACGGATAAGGCGGTTTCGCCTATACCTGATTTTCTAGCTTTTAAATATACTTACTAGCTTCTCGGATAGAGAGGGGAGCTAGGCTGTCGCGGTGTTCTTCAATAAAGTCACGCACCCAGTCAGGGTTTGTTTTAGAATAGTCGCGGAGGCTCCAGCCGATGGCTTTGTTAATAAAAAATTCCTTGCTGCCAAGATTGTTGAGGATAATGGATTTTAGAAGATTGGTATCAGTCTTGTCTTTTCGTCCTAGCTGGTGATCGATGGCGATGCGACGTAGCCAAAAGTCCTCGGACAATGATAGCTCTAGCATGAGATTTGAAATCCTAGCGTCAGCAATATTGCCCAAAATACGGTCAAAATAATCAATGGTATCCCACCATTGATGGCTACTAGCATAAGTCAGAAGCTTAGGGACGTCATCGAAAGTGAGATGTTTTTGCATGCCTTTTAGGTAGTCGCAGACAAAATAGTCAAGTTCACGATGAGGGGCAGCCCAGGCTTGATTTAGCAAGCTCCAGTCGATAACCTTGCTCTTTTTAGCGGTGGCGATCACATCCTTGTAGAGGAGGCGACGCTGGGGACTAGGTACACCAAAAAAGGTAAACTGATGGCGCATGTAAGCCGACATGCTGTCAGCAAGCTCAGGATTTTGCGCTTCTTCAAAACGAGCGATTAATTCTTTGATTAGCATGCTTCTATTATAATGGAAAACAGTCGAGCTATCAAACAAGAGGTTTGGGCAATGGCAGAGCTTCTGCTATAATAGGGATATGGTATTATCAAAAAAACGGGCAAGACATGTCCTTGAAGAAATTATTGCACTTTTTCCAGATGCTAAGCCTAGCTTAGATTTTCGAAATCATTTTGAATTGGTCATTGCAGTTCTATTATCCGCTCAGACAACAGATAAGGCTGTTAATCAAGTTACTCCGGCCCTTTTTGCAGCTTTTCCGACTCCAGAAGCAATGGCTAAGGCCAGCGAAGAGGAGTTAGCAAACTATATCGCACGGTTAGGCCTCTACCGGAATAAGGCAAAGTTTATGAAAAAATGTGCAGAGCAGTTGGTCAATGAATTTGGCGGTGAGGTTCCCAAGACGAGAAAAGAGCTCGAGAGCCTAGCAGGAGTAGGGAGAAAGACAGCCAACGTGGTGTTGTCTGTCGGTTTTGGCATTCCAGCTTTTGCGGTTGATACCCATGTGGAACGGATTTGCAAGCACCATCATTTGGTCAAACAATCGGCGACACCTCGCGAGGTGGAAGACTATGTCTGCTCGGTCTTACCCCCTGAAAAATGGCTGGCGGCTCATCAGGCCATGATTTACTTTGGAAGAGCCATTTGCCATCCTAAAAATCCAGACTGCCATGAGTACCCTCAGTTGTACCACTTTCCAGATTGAAGCCAATCGTAATCGACAAGATGACCTAGAACTTAGTTTTAGGTTTTTTGGTGCTTATTTCCCTACTTAACTTGAAATCTAATTACTTTTTGTTAGACTAAAGGTAAGAAGCATGTGCAAGGAGGTTGGTTGTGGAGAGATATTATCAATTATTGAAGGAGAAATTTCCAACAAGATCAGCAGTGATGACGGAATTAATTAATTTGGAGGCGATTCAGCACCTTCCTAAGGGAACGGAATATTTTGTCAGTGATTTGCATGGGGAATTTCAGGCTTTTGATTACTTGTTGCGTAGTGGGGCAGGGTTAATCAAGGAGAAAATACGGCTATGTTTTGTGGAAGAGCAGCTAGATCAGGCGCTACTGGATGACTTATCATTCTATATCCTTTATCCAAGAGAACAACTTGAAAGAGGATTTAGCCAGTTAGGAAGTAAAGGCTTAGAACAACATCTGATGTCTTTGATTCCGAAAATGATCAGCTTTGCCCGATTTATAGGGAAAAAATATAGTCGCTCCAAGGTTCGTAAGGCGATGCCGAAGGAATTCTCTTATATTATTGAAGAATTACTAACAGAGATTGAGAGTAGGCGTGCTAAGCAAATCTATGTCCAAGCCATTCTTTCGAAGATTGCTCAGCTGAATCGATTGGATGATTTAGTGATTGCTTTATCAACATTTATCCAACGCCTGACGGTCGATCACCTGCATGTTGTAGGAGATATTTATGATCGAGGGAAAGAGCCAGATCGCATTTTAGATAAGTTGCTAGAACATCGTTCAGTTGATATACAGTGGGGTAATCATGATATTACCTGGATGGGCGCTGTTTCAGGATCCTTGGTTTCTATGGTCAATGTCATCAGGATTGCCGCACGTTACAATAGCATTGATCTTTTGGAAAATCGATACGGCATCAATCTTCGTCCTCTTATTGACTACAGTCAGCGTTACTTTATTCCTCAGGATAATTTTGCTCCCATTTTAGATGGGGAGGTTTTAGCAGAATCAGAAATCATCATCCTTAACCAATTGCAACAAGCTACCGCCTTGCTACAGTTTAAACTAGAAGAGCAGTTGATTCAGCGCAGACCAGAATTTCAATTGGAACATAGACGCCTCTTGAGTCGAGTGAATGTTGAGAAAGAAACAATCCAGTTGGGGGATAAAGAATATCCATTAAGAGGCTTTCCGACCGATAGCCTAGATTCTCAGTTCCCAGCTCGATTGAGTAGTGAGGAGAAGGCTTTGTTGCAGCAGTTAAACCATAGTTTTCAGCAGTCCGAAAAACTTAACCGTCACGTAGATTTTCTATTTGAAAAGGGTAGCATGTATTTGGTTTACAATCAACATCTGCTCTTTCACGGCTGTCTTCCGCTGCATGATAATGGTGATTTTAAATCTCTACGCATCAATGGCGTGTCTTATTCTGGTAAATCTTTGCTCGATTTTTATGAGGCATCGATTCGAAAATCCTACAAAGAGCCATCTGTTCAAGATGACTTAGAAACGGATTTGTTCTGGTATCTGTGGGTAGGAGAATCCTCTTCCTTATTTGGAAAGAAATCAATGACAACCTTTGAGCGGTATTTTATTGCAGATCAATCCACTCACCACGAAGAGAAGAATGCCTACTATCGATTAAGAAATCAGGCAGATATTTGTCAGTTGATATTGGAAGAATTTGGATTGACAGCTGGTGGGCGGATTATCAATGGGCATACGCCTGTCAGAGAGAAAATTGGCGAAAGTCCGATTAAGGCTGAGGGACGGATCTTGGTAATTGACGGCGGATTTGCTAAAGGTTATCAAGCTAAAACCGGATTAGCAGGCTACACACTGGTATCTAGTAGTTATGGGATGCAGTTGGTTGCCCACCGCTCTTTTAGAGGAGTTGACCATGTTTTAAAAGGTGAGGGAGATATCATCTCTGCTCACTATTTGGTGGAAGAGGCTTCTGAACGAGTGCTGGTAAAATCAACCACCATTGGTCAAAAACTGGCTAGGGAAATTCAAGACTTGGATTATCTCTACCAACACTACGAAGAACTATAAGCGGTGCTCTATTCGATATCAGGTGGTTAATAGACAAGAAATCAAAGCGAGTTGCAGGGGCAACTCGTTTTAATGTTCTTGTCGTTATCAAATGGTGTTAAGAGAAACTCTTTACGGCCCAAAATTCTTGATTTCTTGATTACAGATTTGTTAATGGAAGTACGAGGAAATCTTCTGTTATCTGAAACGCCTTCGTGTTCAAAGCTTCTCTAAGTCTTTTACCTACAAAGAATTTTTGCCTTATCTGAAGCTTCTAAGAAGATGACAGCTGGATGGTTTGAACAGAAGTGATTTTAAGGTTTTTATTAGCTTTCTTTAAGGAAAACTTTGGAAAACTGCTTTAGAATAGAGCCATCATAAAAGAGGGAGATGAGATATGAAATTCTTCAAAAAACACATTTACACATTGCTGTTTTCCAGCATCTTGTTGACAGCAAATACCTATCAGTTATTAAAGGTTTTTGTCTTACCAGAGGCAATGGCAACCGTTGTTACAAATACAACAACGACCAGCAATACAATTGTAGCAACGGCTTCTAGTGATATAGGAACTGTTAGTCAGACGGACTCATCTTATACAGATGACAATATCAGTATTAACATTAGTACAGGGCGTACATCAGATACAACCTATTACGTTGCAGATATCCGATTGGCAGATGCTTCTTATTTGAAGACAGCTCTCGCACAGAACACCTTTGGTACCAATGTGACAGAAAAGACATCGACTCAGGCTGCTAATGTTGGTGCGCTGTTTGCTATCAATGGTGATTATTACGGAGCAAATAGTACAGGCTATGTCATCAAAAACGGCGTCCTTTATCGAGACAGTGCACGTAGTAGTGATTATGAGGACCTGGTCGTTTATGAGGATGGTTCATTTGGATTGATTAACGAATCAGACACGACAGCTCAGGAGTTGATTGATTCAGGAGTGGTTCAAACTTTTGCTTTTGGTCCTGCTTTGATTAAAGATGGACAAATCGCCGTCTCAAGTTCTGATGAAGTGGGACGTGCTATGTCAGATAATCCTCGAACAGCCATTGGTATCATTGAGGAATCAGATGGTAGTCTCCATTACATTGTGATTGTTTCAGATGGAAGGACAGATGAATCTTCGGGTTTGACGTTACTGGAGATGGCTGAGCTAATGAAGTCTTACGGCGTAACGACAGCTTACAATTTAGATGGCGGTGGGTCATCAACCATGTATTTTAACGGTCAAGTAGTTAATAATCCGACAACAAGCGGACGCATTTCAGAAAGGGCGGTGAGTGATATTGTTTACATCGGTTACTAAAAAAGCTTTTAACAAGGCTAGTTTTATCTATTTATTATTGACAGTATTTCTAGGTCTATTTGCCTATGTCTACGAGCAATTCAGCTTTGGGGAAAGTTCTTGGTACATGCGCCTCATGTTTCTAGCCACCCTATTAGCGAGCTTTGTAACCTTCCTAGCAGGTCAAGCAGGACTGTGGATTCATCATCGTTTCTCTCTTTTGACCTATAACTCAAGCATTGCCACCATTGTTAGCGCTTGTTTGATTAAGGGGATTGTTGAGATTTCAGGACGAACCACTAATTTAGAAATTCAATATTGGTATGCAGCTTTAGCCCTTCTAGCTGTTAGCTTACTCAGTGGCATTATCTTTAGGCCTCATCGAGCTAGCTAAGAAGGACTTGTATATCCCTAGAGATGAGAAAGGAGAACACTTATGTATATCATCATACCCGCTTATGAACCCGATCAGCGCTTGGTTGATTTAGTAGCGACCATCCGTCAGCAACTTCGTGATGCCAAGGTTATCTTAATCAATGATGGTTCCAATCAACGCTATCAGCCCTATTTTGAAGGTGCGGAACAATTAGGAGCCACTCTTTTGAGCCATTCTGAAAATCGCGGGAAGGGGGCTGCTCTAAAAACCGCTTTTTCCTACCTTTTGGCCAATGGCGGAGCTGATAAAGAAGATTATCTGATTACGATTGACAGCGATGGTCAACATTTGGTATCTGATATGTTGAAAGTTGCTGATGCCGTAAAGGATAAACCATCAACATTGGTTTTAGGATGTCGAGCTTTTGTAGGAGACGTGCCAACTCGTAGCCGTTTTGGTAATATGATCACAGCAAAACTATTTGGTTTGGTGACAGGGCAGGCTCTCAGCGACACACAGACGGGGCTTCGTGCCATGTCAACCCATCTCTTGCCTTGGCTTTTGAGCCTTGAAGGGGACCGTTTTGAGTATGAATTTAACATGCTATTAGAAGCCAAACGCGCTAACGTTACTATAGAAGAAGTGCCTATAGAGACCATTTATTTAAATCATAATGAGGGATCGCACTTTAGACCCATTCGTGACTCCATTCGCATCTATACTCCATTTTTAAAGTTTTCTGGGACGGCTTTGACCGCCGCCGTCGCTGATGCTGCGTTTTTGTTTCTCTTGATGAGCGTGACCAATCATTTGCTCTTATCAGTTGTTTTGGCACGAGTACTTAGCGCAGGTTTACAATGGTCATTAAATGCTCAATTTGTATTCAATCAAGGAACCAGCCGTCCATTTCGTTCCCTGATTCGCTATTTTAGTTTGGTCTTAGTTCTCTTAGCTTGCAATTTCTTTCTCCTTCAAAGTTTGGTGGGGATTGGCATTGGATTAGCGCTTGCAAAATTGGTCACAGAGACCCTTCTATTTATCCTAAGTTACCGTGTGCAGCGCAATGTTGTTTTCACCTGATAGTTGTTAAAAGCCAGCTCAACTGTGGTTAAATTCAAATGGTAAAGGATTTCCCAGGGCACTTGGCACTTTCTTGGCTGAAAAAATTCTAGTGACAAGAATGCTGTTAACCTTACGGTGACTTCGTCAGAAGTTTTCTAGAGAAGTTAGTTGCTTGGATTTCATAACAGATAGGAATCATGTGGTTAATGACTATCTTGATCATCCAAATACAATCACAAAAAAATGGATTCAGATGTTTCTGAATCCATTTTCAAGTGTTTACCAGTTGATTTCCATAACAATTGGGGTATGGTCTTGTCTGCTTCCAGAGTCAATCATTTCCGATCTTGTTACCTTGTCGGCGATGCGATTTGAGGTCAACCAGTAGTCGATTCTCCAGCCAGTATTATTGATTTTACTGGTCTTACTGCGTTGCGCCCACCAGGTGTAGCGGTCAGGGACATTGCCGTGGATATGGCGAAAAGTATCAGTAAATCCTTTGGCAAGCAAGTTTGTGAAACCAGCACGTTCTTCGTCTGTAAAACCTGCTGACATGCGATTGCTAGCTGGATTTGCCAGGTCAATCTCGTGATGGGCGACGTTATAGTCTCCTGTTGCTAGGACTGGCTTTTTCTTATCGAGTTCAGCAAGGTAATCTGCGTATTTTTCATCCCAGCCTTGGCGGTCTTCTAGGCGCTTTAGGCCGTCGCCTGCGTTTGGGGTATAAACTTGGGTCACAAAGCAGTGTTCAAATTCCAAGGTGATGATACGACCTTCACTGTCCATGGTAGAAGGAGCACCGATTTCAGGAAAGGTAATGACTGGAGCTAACTCTTTTTTATAGAGAAACATGGTTCCAGCGTAGCCTTTTCTTGCGGGCTCAACAGAAGAACGCCAGGTATTGTCATAACCTGGGAAATAATCGGCTAGGATTTCCAAATGCTTTTTAGTAGGACCTGTTGCAGAGAGCTTGGTTTCCTGAATGGCAATAATGTCAGCATCTTCAGTGACTAGAGTGTCTAGAACTGCGCGTGAGAGTTCGCTACGTGGGGACGTCCCAGTCAGTGCGGCGTTTAGGGAATCAATATTCCAAGAAATGAGTTTCATTCGAGTTTCCTTTGCAAAGTTTTTTCACACTATTCTATCAAAAATACGCGGGCGATGCGAATAGAAGTCCTTGAAAAATGATATAATGGAAGAAAAGAGAAAAGGTTTTTACTGAGGTGCTTTGACATGAAAAAGAAAATTACTCTAATGTTATGGATTTTGTGGCTATTAGTGATTGTTGGGAGTTATTGGCTCTATCTCCCACCGCTAAACGTGATGAGTAAGCAATTTTGGTATTTTGTCATCTGGCTTTTACTTCTAGTGGCAGGTGTCTTTTTCCTTATGGGACTCTTAGGTGGGATCTCTGTGGGCAAAAATGCGTGGCAAAATTTTAAGTCAGGTCGAAAAGGCTTTACAGCTGATGCGACTTTAGACGTTAAGAAAAATCTAAAGGCAACTACCTTAGCTTTAGCAGGAGCAGGGACTATTTTGCTCCTTGTCTTTACACTAGGAATTGTTAATTCACGCATTTTCCGTGCAAAGAGCTATGCTAACATCATCAGTGTGACGGAAAAAGATTTTGCTAAAGACTTTCCAGAAACGGATGTCTCAAAATTAGCCCTTCTTGATAGAGCTTCGGCAGAAAAGATAGGAGATACTTATTTAGGGACCATTGATAAGGTATCGCAATTTGGCATATCGGATGATTACCGTCAGATTACCATTGGCGATCAGCCTTATCGTGTGTCTCCTTTGGAGTATAAGAGCTTTTGGAAATGGCTAAGCAATCACCAAGAGGGGATTAGCTATTATGTTAAGGTAAATCAAACCACAGGGAAAGCAGAATTAGCTAAGTTAAATCAGGGAATGAAATATTCTGATTCTGAATACTTTTTCAATGATACCATGCGTTATTTAAGGCTTCGCTATCCGTTTACCATTTTTGGCGATCCTTCTTTTGAAGTCGATGATGACGGCAACCCTTACTATGTAGCGACGGTTTATCGACCTAAGTTTATGCTTAGTGAAAATGACCCAGTCGGAGCTGTTTTACTTAATGCTGTGACAGGAGAAACCAAGGAATACAGTCTGGAAGACCTTCCTGTTTGGGTGGACCGTATTTTTTCAGCCAACAATGTCATTAAACGTGTCGATGATTACTACACCTACCAGAAAGGTTTTTGGAACACCGTTTTCAGTCAAACAGGTGTGAAGAAAACAACGGATAGTTACAATTACATCACTATAGGGAGTGATATTTACCTCTACACAGGCATCACCTCTGCCACAGCAGATTCGTCAAATCTCGGTTTTATCCTAGTTAACATGAGAACACGTGATGTCACCAATTATAAGCTGGCATCAGCAACAGAGACTGCCGCTCAGGAATCAGCTGAGGGAGAAGTGCAAGAAAAAGGTTATGTGGCAACCGCTCCTGCATTGGTTAAGCTAAATGGCAAAGCCTTTTACCTTGTTTCGCTCAAAGATGATGCAGGCCTGGTAAAATCTTATGCCCTTGTGGATGCGGAGGATTACCAACAGGTGACTGTCAATAACGACGTTGCTAGCCTTATTTCGCAATTCACCGATGCCAGTACCGATGTCCTATCAGGCATCAGTTCGGGAAGTGCGAGCAAAGAAAAAACGGTCACTGTCAGCGGACGTGTAGATGCACTAGCTAGTCAGACCATCAATGGGAACACCATCTACTTTATTCAATCTGGTGATACCATCTATAAAATCAAAGCTAGCACAGAAACCCCAGACAATCTGGCCTTTATCAAGGTAGGCGATACCTTCTCAGGTAATTTAGGAAAAAATGGCTATTTGACGGGGATTGACATTGAATCAAATGAATAGGAGAAAGGAGTATTATCAGATACTCCTTTTTGTGATAAATGATTATATTATGGGAATAAAGGACAAAATAGAACTATAATTATCAAATATATCCTTGTTTTTATATCGTTAATATATATAATTTACTTGTAGTAAATTATTTTAAAGGAGCAGAAATATGGCCAGATATTTAATGAATCCAATCAGTATCCCTTATAAATACCAATTTGTGAAAGAGTTTTATCAAGGAGAGACAGAATATAGCATTTACCGAGAAGCAGCGGATCCATCGATTATTTTTTTTAAAGGTCATTATTACCTTTTTGCATCTATGACAGCTGGATTTTTTACGAGTAAGGATTTAATAAATTGGGATTTTCACGACTACAAAGGACCTATTCCAATTGGAGATTATGCTCCAGATGTTCGAGTGATTGACGGTTATATTTATTTTTCAGCCTCGCGACGAGAATCGAATTGCTCCTTTTATAGATCTAAAAATCCAATAACAGATGCTTTCGAAGAAATTGAAGGCACGTTCCCATTCTGGGATCCAAATCTTTTTGTTGACGATGATAATCGTATTTACTTTTATTGGGGATGTAGTAATAATGAACCTATCTACGGGGTTGAACTTGATAAAGACACCTTATCTCCTATTGGTAAACCTCAAGTCATGTTTGATTCAGATAAGGAAAGCATTGGTTTTGAAAGGCTTGGTGATGATCATATTGCTCCACAATCTCCAGAGGAGATTGCTGAACAGGTAGAACGCTTGGCGCAAGGTCTATTAGTAACACCTGAAGAAGAACGTCTCGCCATATTTAATTTCACTGATGATTCAAAATCAGGAGTATCTCCTTTAGAATTGGCAAAAATGGCTATTTCCAAGTATATTAATGACCGTCCTTTTATTGAAGGGGCTTGGATGACAAAATACGAGGGAAAATATTACCTCCAATATGCAGCCCCTGGAACGCAATACAATGTTTATGCAGATGGTGTTTATGTGTCAGAAAATCCACTTGGTCCTTTCACACTAGCACAGAATAATCCTTATTCTTATAAACCTGGTGGCTTTATAAATGGCGCAGGACATGGGTCAACCTTTGATGATGGGGAAGGTAATTACTATCACACAGCAACAGCTGCTATTAGTGTAAATGGAAAATTTGAGCGTCGTCTAGGTATTTGGAAGGCAGGCTTTGACAGTGATGGCGAACTGTTTTGTGATCAACGTTTTGGAGATTGGCCGATTAACCTTGCAACACCAGCATTTTCAAAACCTGATTGGATGCTCTTATCTTATCAGAAACCTGTCAACGTATCATCAGGTTCCAATAGCCATGCGATTACCAACGAGTCATCAAAAGATTGGTGGCAAGCTGACACTAATGATAAAACTCCATTGGTAGAGCTAGATTTAGGCCAACTTTACGATGTACGGATGATTCAAGTAAACTTTGCTGATAGTAAGCTTTCTGTCACTCCAGAAAAAGATTTACCAATTTATAAAACAGACCATAACGAACGAGTGATTGATACCTCTAGGATGGTAACTAGGTGGTTTCTAGAAGGGTCAGCTGATGGGGAACGTTATGTTATGTTAGCTGATAAACGTCATGTTGAGACAGACTTGCCACACGATGCGATACTGATTGAAGAAGGCATAAAAATACGTTATTTACGCTTAACAATTTTAGCGGTGCCTTATAATCAAGCGCCATGTCTCTCAGGGATTCGAGTATTTGGTATTGGAAATGGGCAGGTGCCGCAAATGGCAGATAGTATAGAGGTGAATGAAATTAGCCCACTTGATATGACAGTCAGATGGAATGCCAATGATGCCATAGGTAGTACAGTTCTTTGGGGATTTTCTCCAGATAAACTTTATCATTCGCATCTAGTAATGGGTAAAACAGAAGTTAATATAGGCGCCTTAGTTAAAGATCAACCCGTTTATTTAAGGATTGATACCTTTAACGAATCGGGAGTTACAGAAGGGAATATCTTATGTGTACGGAAGAAGTGAATGGAGGTGAGCAGACAGAGTAAGCGTTCGTCTAATAGATAGGAACTAACATACAAGAAAAGGCATAGAACCAATGGTGTTAAAATCATGGTTCTATGCCTTTTATGGTCTCTAGGAATTGATGGTGCTGCGATAGCTACTTGGTGTTTGGGAATAATATTTTTTAAAGACTTTTACAAAATAGTTATTGTCTAAATATCCAACGAGTTCTCCAATTGATGCTATAGGAAGGTTTGTTGTACGTAGTAATCGTTCCGCGTGTTCACATCGAAATTTTGCCACATAATTGGAGAGGTTTTCTCCGGTTTCTTTTTTGAATTGACGAGAAAGATGGCTAGGCGAGACGGAAAAATGTTTTGCTAAAGTTGCAAGGCTACAGTCCTCAGCATAGTGTACGAATAAGTAATCGATGGCTCGAGTCGTTAGGGGAGAGTAGTTTTTGGTATGGGTTAAGTAGTCATGGACAGCCTGTGTCAATTCAATGATCATATTGATATTTTCTCGAGTGGCTATCTGGATATTGGAGGCGGTCAACTTAAGTTTTTGGGCGTTACGTTGAGTAATATCGTCGATAATAATCACAGATAAGCCGCTTTTCTCTGCCGCTTTTCGAGCTAAAATACGCAAGATGACAATACCGTTTAAGGTAGTATACAGGGCAGTGTTAACGTTTCTCCAGTCTTTACTAGGTAGATTTGAATTAAAGTTGACGATATCCGCAAATGCAGCTTGTACTGCAGCGACGTTACCAGTTGTAATCATATCCATAAACCGATTCTCTATCTCATACCGTTGATAAATATCATCATAATTCGTTACAGAAGAATGCTTCCAAAACAAATGGTCCACTTGCTCATCTGTTGACTTTAGACGATGGAGATGGTATTCGCTATAAAGTGGATTAAAGCTTTGGAGAACATTATTAATGGTTTCGCTGACCAAATAGCTGGAGATGATTGTAAGATTAGATAGATAATGTCTGAGACTCTGGAGATGATTGATGGGGATCTTATTCTGCAGGAGAAGGGGATATAATTGTTCTTCTGCTGGATTTGATTTAATATAAGGCCCAATAAGGATTGGTGTATGGTCAATTAATATGAAATTGACCGTAATCCCAAGATTATCACTATATTCATAAATAATCCCCTCTTTGAGGGTAGATAAAAACTCTCGCATTAAGTCAGGAGATTCTACCAAATTGACTTCTCTGTGAAAGGAAAATAGATTATGAAAATCCTCTAAGTCTTGGGGATTACGGTATACAATAACTGAGACCTTTAGCAAGTTGTAGAGCAAACGTTGTATTAAATGTAAATCCATAACAGTCACCTTAATATATAAATATTATAGCGTAAAAATGACATAATAACAATTAAAAATCAAAATAATACTAAAAATGGCGAGACAAAACTATCGTAACCGCTTCCAAATTGGTAAACTATATTTGAAATTATATTAATCTATTTATATAAAAGGAGAACTTTATGCTACAGACGAAGAAGTTATCACAAAGTAGTGTCGACGGTGTGGAATATCGGCGTGCAAAACTTTGGCAAATCATATTATATGCTCTTAACGGTTTAGGCGGTTCAGCAATTTTTATGTTGATGAATCAAGCAAGTTATGCAGCAAGTATAGGTTTTGGTATCTCTACAGTTGCAATAGGTACTATTTTGACAGGGACTCGTATTTTTGATGCGATTACAGATCCGATGTTAGCCTTTCTTTATGATCGCATCAATACACGGTTTGGTAAATTAAGGATTTTAATCATGGGTGGCTTCTTCGTAGAAGCTGTTGCGATTTGGCTTATTTTTGACGGGATGATTGGAAAAGGAGTCGGCTCAGTTGGGTTTATTTTATTCTATCTAATGTATGTCATAGGTTATACGATTATAAATATGACCATTCAGACGATTCCAGCTCTCTTGACAAATGATCCCAAGCAACGTCCAATGGTTGGTGTGTGGACTACGGTATTCAATTATGTGACCCCTGTCTTGGTGGCTATTGTCTTTTATAGTGTGATCTTGAAAATAGCTGGTGGTCAATTTAATGAACGTTATTTATCACTGGCCATGTCTTTGACATTGGGAATGGCGCTGATTGGCAATGTCCTCTGTTGTATCGGAATAAGCTCTATTGATAAACCAGAAAATTTTAGAGGGACTAATCTGACACAAGAGCCATTAAGAGTTAAAGACATGTTGGATGTTCTTAAGCACAATAAACCGCTCCAATCTTATATCGTAGCAGCCGCTTCAGATAAACTTGCCCAAAATACAGCCTCTCAAGCTGTTGTAGCTACCTTATTATCTGGCATTATCATCGGAGATATGGCTCTTGCTAGCAAACTCAATTTGATTGTTATGATACCTTCTATTTTGTTTGCCGTTTTTGGTGCCAGATATGTAGGTAAGAAGGGTTCACGAAGAGCTATTGTTGACTGGACAATTGCTAGTATTGTTGTTGCGGTCATATCAGTTGTTTATTTTATGGTTATTGATCCACAAAGAATAGCAGGTTTTGGAATTGAGACCATTATCTATGTCATCTTACGAATATTGTCAGTAGGCACTATGATGGTTGTTTCAATTGCGAACGGTTCATTTATGGCTGATACAATAGATTATGAATTGGACCGTAGTGGAAAATACATTCCAGCTGTTGTTTCTGGGACATATAGTTTGATTGACAAATTAATCTCTGCATTTGGTGTTTTAATTGCTACGATAGCAATTGCCACTATTGGTTATGTTGATACTGTTCCTCAGCCAGGAGATAAGGTAACTGTAGGTATTTTTGTTGTGACCATGGTCATTACATATGGTATGCCAATTTTAGGTTGGATAATCACCCTTGTTGCAATGAGACATTGCCATTTAACTAAGGAAGAGATGGTTCAGGTACAAAAACGTATCTCAGAAAAGAAAGCAACCGTTCAATCAGAATTTTTTAAAACGGAGTTGACACGAGGAGATAACTCGTCGTTGTCAGGCGAAGAGTAACGTGGTTTTATTTTCTAATCATTAAGAAATTATATGATTACAAATGAGAAAGGATTGTGGGAAAAATGGAACGTGAATCATTAACAAGATGGGAATTTATTAAAGGAGGAGACTGTCTTCCAGAAAATTGGTTAGATTCAGAAATAGTAACGCTACCTCATACATGGAATGCTGTTGATGGACAAGATGGTGGTAATGATTACTTTCGCGGGAAAGGCTGGTATCGCCATGTAGTGGATACGATTGATGTGCCAAGTAATGGTCAAGTTTATCTAGAATTTTTGGGTGTTGCTATGGTAGCTGAGATTTATGTCAATGGAAAGTATCTAGCTAAGCATGAAGGTGGCTACTCTACTTTTCGAGTAGCCATTACAGAGGAGTTATCAGATCAAACAGAAATTATTGTAAAGGTTAGTAATGAGGAGAATGCTGTTTATCCTCAAAAAGCAGATTTTACGTTTTACGGAGGTATCTATCGACAGGTTCACTTGTTAGTGGTTCCTGAGTGTCATTTTAATCTTGATTATTGTGGTGCACCGGCTTTAAAAGTAACCCCTGTCGTTATTGATTTAGAGGATAAGACGGTAGAAGTCACATTAGAATCTTGGATAAAGCATGCTGATCAAGTAACCTTTAAAATTGGAGATCAATCCGTAATTGTTCCTGTTGAGAAGGGAAAAGCGAGTACTGTGATGACATTGACAGACGCTAGACTATGGGACGGCATAGCAGATCCCTACCTCTATCTTGCAGAAGCAGTCCTTGAAAATGGTGAAAGGCAGACAGCGAGATTTGGATGTCGTCAATTTGAAATGGATCCGCAAAATGGTTTTATGCTGAACGGACGCTCATATCCACTGCGTGGAGTGTCTCGGCATCAAGACTTCAAAGCTATGGGAAATGCTATTTCTGAAGAACAGCATCGTTTAGATATGGATTTGATTTTAGAAATGGGAGCGAATACGATCAGGCTAGCACATTACCAACATGCTCAAGAATTCTATGATTTATGTGATGAAAAAGGAATATGTGTTTGGGCAGAGATTCCTTATATTACGATGCATATGACGGAGGGAAGAGCCAATACTCTATCTCAAATGGAAGAATTAATTGTGCAAAATTATAATCATGCGTCGATTATTTGTTGGGGACTCTCTAATGAAATTACAGCAGCCAGTATCGTCAATGAAGATTTACTAGAAAACCATCGTTTGTTAAATGAATTATGTCATACATTAGATCAGACGAGACCGACGACGATGGCAAACGTTTTTATGTTGGAAACAGATAGTCCGATACTAACCATTCCAGATATTAATAGTTACAACCTTTATTTCGGTTGGTATCTGGGAGAATTAGAGGAAACCGACCAATTCTTTGATCATTTTCATACGACTTATCCAGATCGTGTTATTGGTTTTTCTGAATATGGTGCAGATGCCAATATTGCTTTTCAAAGCAATTCTCCTGAGCGGGGAGACTATACTGAAAGTTATCAATCCCTTTATCATGAGCACATGCTGAACATGATTGAAAAACGTCCTTGGCTTTGGTCTACCTATGTTTGGAATATGTTTGATTTTGCCGCAGATGGACGTGACGAAGGAGGAGCACATGGGTTAAATCAAAAAGGCCTAGTGACCTTTGACCGTCGGGTAAAAAAAGATGCTTTTTATCTGTATAAATCTGCCTGGAGCAAGGAGCCAGTATTGCATATTTGTGGCAGTAGATATGTTGATAGGACAGAGGAAGTCACAACCATAAAAATTTATTCTAATCTAGGATCAGTAGCATTATATAAAGATGGTCTGCTGTTAGGGCAACAGACCAGTGATCGTGTGTTTACTTTTCAAGTTCCCATAGAGGCAGAACATACACTGGAGGCGCGTGCGAATCAATTCACTAGTAGTATCGTGATTAGACGGGTAGCTGAACCCAACCTAGATTACGTTTTTAACAAACAAATGAGGACTGTTACCAATTGGTTTGACGGGGAAATTGACGAAACAAGTTTTTCTATTCAAGATACGCTAGGGGAGTTGCAGTCCCATCCAGAAGCTGGACGGATTGTTGAACAAATGATGAGTCAAGGAGCATCTAGCCGCGGAGATGTCGCAGAAAGTGTTAAAGATAATCCAGCTTTGAAACGAATGCTAGGACGTCAGACGCTAATTAGTCTACTGAAACATGCCGATAATGTTACCGAGGAGCAGATCAGACAGCTCAATCGCATTCTTCAAGGAATCAAAAAGTGAGGTTCAAATGACAAGTAAACGCACAGTTTTTACAGTTGATAATCAGCCTTTTATCGTAATTGGAGGAGAAGTACATAATTCAACTGCATCCAGTCTTTCTTATTTTGAGGAAGCGCTTCGAAAAGCTAAGAATCTAGGGCTTAATACTGTTTTAGCTCCGGTTTACTGGGAATTGATAGAGCCTAGTGAAGGGGTATTCCATTTTGATTTGGTAGACGCACTGATTCATAAGGCGCGTCAAAAAGAGCTCCATTTAATACTATTATGGTTTGGAACTTGGAAAAATGCTCAATCTACCTACGCTCCAGAATGGGTAAAAACGGATTTAAAGCGTTTTCCAAGAGCTCAGGTTAAAAAAGGGGAAAATAAAATAACTCTAAAGGATTTTTATGGCATGCCTTACACCACCTTGTCCTATTTGGGAGAGGAGACAAAGGTAGCAGATGCTAGAGCATTTTCAGCATTTATGGCGCACTTAAAAGAGTTTGACAGTGAAGAACAAACCGTTATTGGTATTCAAGTAGAAAATGAAGTGGGATTGCAAGGCAGTGATCGAGAACACTCAGACCTTGCGGATGCGCTCTATAATAGTCAGGTTCCTAAAGATTTTCTTCATTACATGAAAAGTCACACAGAAACCATGGACAAGGACGTTAAGGAGGCTGTTGAACAAGGACAAGCCTCTGGAACTTGGGAAGATGTTTTTGGTCAATTTGCTGGAGAGATATTTTCAGCCTATCATATTGCTCGATTTGTGGAGGCAGTTGCCAGTGCAGGTAAGAAAGTTTACGATTTGCCCATGCTAGTTAATTGTTGGTTGGATAAAGGTCAGGTTGCAGGAATCTATCCATCTGGTGGACCAGTGGCTAAGGTTATGGAGGTTTGGAAGTATGTTGCGCCTTCTATTGATGTCTTTGCTCCAGATATTTATGTTCCGAATTTTACGGATGTATGTGATGCCTACACAAAGATTGACAATCCTCTTTTTATCCCAGAGACAGCTACTCACTCTCATGCGGCACCTCGATTAATCTATACAATTGGGCACTACCACGCTGCTGGTTATGCACCTTTTGGCTTTGAAGATATGGGACAGCCTTTTGATGATATCTCAGCCTATCTCTTTGGGGTTGATACATCAGATCCCTTGCTTCAGCATCCTCAAGATGTTGAAGAATATCAATGGTGCTCAAAGACCTTAAATAGCATGATGCCTTTACTCACGTCAACATATAATACGAAACATTTGCAAGCTGTGATTTCTGAAAAAGTTGATATGGCTGCATCAACTCCTTTTGACGCGACGAAGTCAGCAATGATATCCGAAAATGATACCATCTTATTTGATGATTTTGGTTTCAAAATACTGATGAATATGCCGCTAGTAACTCGTCAAGACGGGGTATGTCTTATCTTAAAAGAGTCTGATAATGTTTATTATATCATTGCTAATGGTTGCATGATTCATCCATTTTCGACAAATCCTCGCAAACCTCATTACGATATTATCTCTCTTGAAGAAGGGGACTTTTGTGATGGTCACTGGCAGACACGGCGTCGTCTGAATGGAGACGAAGCAAGTCGCTTAGTGTTTAATCAGTATACCTTGTTAAAATTAAAGGTATTTACCTATATGTAAACTAGAACAGTCAGAGATTTTTGAATGAAGGAGAACAATGAAAGCGATACAGTTACGTACCAATCATATGGATAAGCCAATTGGGATTTCCCCGTATAATCTTCTGTTGAGTTGGAACTGTGAAGACGATATTTCTCAAACAGCCTATCACATTCAGCTGTATGATTCTGAGACGATGATTTGGGATAGCGGTAAGATAAATAGTGCAGACATGCAAGTTTTCCCCAACATAACCATTCCTTATGCAACACAAATACGGTGGTCTATTCGTCTTTGGAATGAGCAAAACCATCCTGGTCCTTGGGAAAGTACTTGGTTTGAGACAGGGCTAGATTTGGACAGTATCACTGTCACTTGGGTAGAGCCAGAGCTTGATTCTCTAAGGGATGACAATGATGAGTGTTCAGATACAATGAATGATTACGCAAAGCAGCAGTATACTGCCTGGAAAATGGAAGGGACAAATCAGAACACCCCACCAATATTAGCGACCAAAGATTCTCTTCCTAGCTATCACCCCCATCAGCCGGCTTCTTATTTGCGCAAATATTTTAACCATCAAAAAACAGGGCAAGAACGCCTTTATATAACTGCAAAAGGTCTCTATGTTGCTTACCTCAATGGTAGGAGGGTAGGGAATATGGTATTGGCACCAGGGACGTTTTCAAGTGATGTGCATTTAGGAGTACAGACCTATGATATTAGTAATCTTTTGATTAATGGTGACAACGAGTTAAGTATTGTACTTGGTGATGGATGGCACAGGAGTACCTCAGGTGTTGATGGAGATAGAAACCTCTTTGGTGATAAAGTGGCTGTCTGGTTCCGATTGGAGAGCAAGGGGCAATTGATTTGTGAGTCTGATAGCAATATGGAAGCGTCACAATCTGGCGCGATTCGGCAAAATGACCTCCAACATGGTGAAATTTATGATGCCAGATTGGAAAAGATTACGGATTGGCATCCTGTACAGACAAATAAGACTGGTCCTAAGCTTGTTCATCAAGATACAGTATGGATTACAGAACACGAGCGATTCGTTGGGGAAACATTCCTTACTCCGAATGGTGAAACGGTAATAGACTTTGGACAAAACCTTGCAGGTTATCCTGAAATTACGGTAACAGCTCATGAAGGGCAATGGATTCGTTTGTATTGCGGAGAGACCCTAGATGAACATGGAAATTTTACACAAGAAAATTTTAGGGATGCCTCTAGGCATAAAGAAGGTGGAGCGCTACAAATGATTGAGCTTATCTGTAAAGAAGGGCAAAACATCTATAAGCCGAGCTTTACCATTATGGGATTCCAATATGCAAAGGTTGAGACGAATATAGACTTGACGAATGCTAGCTTCACATCTATTGCTGTCTATTCGGATATGGAAGAGTTACTATCATTTGACTCATCGCATAGAGAACTCAACCAGCTTGTTAGTAATAGTCTTTGGAGTATGAAAAGTAACTTCTGTGATGTTCCAACAGATTGTCCTACACGAGAACGCGCAGCTTGGACGGGAGATGTGGCTATATTTATTGATACCGCTCTTTATCTCATGAACTGTGTCCCTATTGTTTCAAAGTGGTTAGGTGAGTGTCGCATCTGTCAATATCCTGACGGACGTCTAGCCAATATTGCTCCTAAGAATAGTCGAGGAAGTTTTATGACAGACATGCTGTGTATGTCCGCTGGATGGGGAGACAGTTGCATTCTAACACCTTATGCTCTATACAAGCGAACAAGGGACATCACGATTCTCCGTCGGTCTTATCAAATGATGAAAAAATGGTATGCGTTTTTAGAAGCACGTGCTCAACAAACTAGCAAGGATCAAGAAGATGGTCCTTATGCAAAGTATACAGTTTTGAATGGACTGGATTATGGAGAATGGTGCGAACCAGGGATAACAGCTCAGGAAGCAATGATGAATCCGCGTAAAACAGTTGGAACAGCCTACCTAGCCTACTCAGGGAGGTTGCTATCAGAAATAGCAGAGCTTCTAGGGGAAGAACAAGATGCAATCTATTATCGCAAAATATCTCATTTAGCCAAAAAAGCTTACCGCCACGCCTTTACCCATGATGGGCGAATTAAAAGCGACCGTCAAGCAGAGTACGTCAGGGCACTTGCTTTCGATCTTTTATCTGACGAAGAAGCTAGGGTTGCTGCTTCTGATTTAAACGATCTAGTCATGGCTAATGATTATCATCTCAATACAGGCTTTTTATCTACCCCGTATCTTTGTAAGGTGCTTTCTGATTACGGATTTGTGGAAACAGCCTATCGTTTGCTACTACAGGACACAGCGCCAAGTTGGCTATTTGCTATCAAAAAAGGAGCTAATACCATTTGGGAGACTTGGGATGGTATTGACGAATCAGGAAGACCCTCAGAGTCTCTAAATCATTATGCCTATGGTGCAATATGTCAGTGGATTTTTGAGGATTTATGCGGAATTCGTTATGAATTTGGCAAATTGATGATACACCCTAAACCTTATCCTCTTTTAGAGCACATAAGTATGACATATAAAGCACCGTGTGGAGTCGTAACGAGTGGATGGAAGTATAGTGGAAATGAGATTATTTACACTGTTACCGTTCCTACTAATGTTACAGCAGAATTTATGACATCAACGGGTCAAAAACATCTCCTTACTTCAGGAATTCATACCATTATAGAGAAAGGAATGGACGTCTTATGACAAGAACCGCTATTCAACAATTCCAACTCAGAAAACACTTCTCTAGTCAAGGTCATGCTCAAGAAACGTTGAGAGCTATTGAAGAGATGGGATTTGATGGCATTGAACTTAATGGTTTTATGATTCGGAAGTTGCCATGGACTATTCGTTTATTGACACAAATGGCTGGCATGGGGATTGGTGCTAGTGGCAACCTAAACTGGGAACAGTTGCTGAGTGAGACTTCTTTGAAGGTTGTAGCACTCCATGAAAACCTAGGACATGTTTTGGAAAATCCTCGTGATATTGTGGCTGAAGCCAAGGTTTTAGGGACAAAAAATATTGTTATCACAGGGATGCGAAAGTTTGACTATTCGGATGAAAAGGCGGTACTAGAGTTAGCTAATCAACTTAATACAGCAGGTCATCAGTTAGCTGAACAAGGGCTCAGTCTCTCTTATCATAATCATAATTGTGAATTTCAGAAGGTAAATGGGGTGCAAACAGCATTCGACTTACTATTAGAAAAGACAGATGAAAAATGGTTGAATTTTGAAGTAGATGCCTTTTGGGCAGTAGAAGCAGGTGTGGATATTATTCAATTATTGAAAAAAGTAGGCCATCGCCAATCCTTTGTACACCTCACAGACCGTGGTTATCGTCCTAAGGGGAAAACAGGATCTATTTTAAAATCAGATTGTTTAGAGTTAGGAACAGGTAACATGAACTTAAATGGTATTCTACAGCAAAGCAAACAAAATCGAGTTGATAGTCTTATTATCGAAACTCATCGTAACTGGATCAATCAGTCGGCATTAGATTCTGCCAAATTAAGTATAGAGTATTTAAATAAAATCATGTGAATAGAAAAAGGCTTAAAACAATTGTGACTACAGTGTTGTTTTAAGCTCTTTTTTTTGATAAATTCCTAATGAGAAATTTTTCTAGCAAGCATTGTTGCAAACTGCATTTTCAAGCGGTTGCCATGTTGATCTGTCTTATGGAGTTCGCCCACATTTTCATTGTACTTAATCATTTCCCAACCGTCGTAATAATGGCGCAGTTCATTTTCCTTAAATGTGAAAGAGAATGGCATCTGACAAGGATAGGCCTCGGTATCCATGGCGGCCACAATCAGATTATAGCCCCCTAACTTGGTATGGCTCTGCATATCAGCAATAATATCTGGGATTGCCTGTCGGTCTAAAAACATGAAAACAACGGTCGAAATAATCGCATCATAAACTTCTTCTAGATTCGCCGAGTTGATGTCGTACCAGCCGATGTGAGAAGGCAGATCCTCCTGAATAGCCATATCTTCCAGCCTAGCAAGACTCGGTCCATCGGCATCAAGAGAGGTCACGTCATGACCTAACATGCTAAGATAAAGGGAATTTCTCCCTTGACCTGAGCCTAAGTCTAAGATTTTTGCCCCTTTTGGAAATAGCGGAGCTGCTTCAATGACTTCGGAATGCGTGCGTGTCCAGCCATATTTTTTAGATAAGTAGTCTTCAGGTTTACAGTAAAAATTCAAAATAAAAACTAAATCATCTGAAAAAGAAGCAATTTTATGCCAAACTTGAGGCTCTATATAAGGTGTTTCGCTTTGTGGCCAAAAGCTTTCTTCTGATAAGATATCGTCATTTTCAGACAAGAAAGCCAAGGTTAAGTTGCCTCGTAAAATCGTGAGTTTGGCATAGGTGCCAACGGCTGTACGGTGACGTGATTTTAGAGCTTCTGGCATGGTTTCAGCCGTCCAGGTGGGATTGCTCTTATAAAGCATTAGGTGATGGTAGTTGTTAGTCATCAGTTTTCCTCGTTTCTAGTCATATCATCATTATAGCAAAAAATCCGCCGAAATATTATCTGTAAATAGTAATTTTATGCAAAAATATGTGATATCTGTTATAATGATTCCAAAAGGAGATAGCAATGATAGCATTTATTCAAGACAAACACAAGACACAGGTTGTTTCTGCCATTAAACGCCTTGTCTCTTACCCTTCAATCTTAAACCAAGGAGAAAATGGAACACCTTTTGGACAAGCCATCTCAGATGTTTTAGAAGAAACTTTGACAATCTGTCGAGCATTAGGTTTCCAGACATTTAAGGATCCTGAGGGCTATTATGGTTATGCAGAGATTGGAGAAGGAAAAGAGTTGCTGGCGATTTTATGCCACCTAGATGTTGTTCCTGCGGGAGATTTAGACAAATGGCAGAGCGATCCTTTTGATGCCGTCATCAAAGATGAGGTGCTCTACGGACGTGGTGTCCAGGATGATAAAGGCCCCTCAATGGCAGCTCTTTTTGCGGTTAAAGCTCTCATGGACAAGGGGGAAGTGTTTACGAAACGCGTTCGTTTCATTTTTGGGACGGATGAGGAAACGCTATGGCGTTGTTTACATCGCTACAATGAGCACGAAGAAACAGCAAGTATGGGCTTTGCGCCGGACGCCTCTTTCCCCTTAATCTATGCTGAAAAGGGCTTGTTGCAGGCCCGTTTATTGGGGCCGGGTAGTAGTGATTTGGCTTTGGCAATTGGTCAAGCCTATAATGTTGTTCCTGCAAGAGCGACTTACAGTGGTCGTCTGGCACCTGCCTTGTCAAAAGGGTTAGGGCAATTAGGCTATACCTTTGAGGAAGTAGGAGAGACAATCACGGTTATGGGGGAGGCTAGGCACTCTAAAGATGCCCCCTTAGCCACTAATGCCTTGGTGCGACTATCAAAAGGGCTAGATGTCTTGATCAAACATCCTGCTATAGACTTTATTGCCAATGGTGTCGGAGAAGATGCCACAGGGGCCCAATTACTGGGAGAAATTGAAGATCAGGTATCTGGAAAATTGTCTTTCAATGTTGCTGGTCTCACGGTCACAAAAGACTTTTCTGAAGTACGATTGGATTTACGAATTCCGGTGCTAGCTGATGTTGGAGAGCTTGTGTCAGACCTAACTGATGCAGCAGCTACTTACGGGTTGACTTATCAAGAACATGATTATTTAGCACCGCTTTATGTTCCTAAAGAAAGCCAATTGGTGACCACTCTGATGTCCGTTTACCAAGATCAAACGGGAGACATGACTCCGGCAAAAACTTCCGGAGGAGCAACCTTTGCAAGGACCATGCCAAACTGTGTGGCTTTTGGCGCTGGTTTTCCAGAGACCGCTAAGACAGAACACCAAGAAAACGAGCGCGTGCCACTCGAAGATATTTATAAGGCTATGGCGATTTACGCTGAAGCTGTTTACCGCTTAGCTTGTGAAAAGTAAGAAAACAGTTTTTTTCATCCTGTAAACATGGTATAATGGTAGCTGATTTAACTGACCTCAAGTGTCAGCTAGTCCAAATAAAAGGTTTCATTTGCCTTGAAAGGAAAACACTATGACAAATAAAGCATTTTACATCACCACTCCGATTTACTACCCATCAGGGAAGCTCCACATTGGTTCTGCTTACACTACAATAGCCTGCGATGTTTTGGCACGCTATAAACGCCTGATGAATCAAGACGTTTTCTACTTGACTGGTCTTGATGAACATGGTCAAAAAATCCAGTCTAAAGCAGAGGAAGCAGGGATTACACCACAGGCTTATGTTGATGGGATGGCAGTAGGTGTTAAGGAACTTTGGAAAGTGCTGGATATCAGCTATGATAAGTTTATTCGAACAACGGATGATTATCACGAAACGGTTGTGGCCGATGTTTTTGAAAAATTGCTGGCGCAGGGCGATATTTACCTTGGAGAATACCAAGGCTGGTACTCAGTTTCTGATGAAGAATTTTTCACAGAAAGCCAATTAGCAGAAGTCTTTCGTGATGAAGCGGGAAATGTTATCGGAGGTATCGCACCTTCAGGACATGCAGTCGAGCTGGTATCAGAAGAATCTTATTTCTTTAAACTGAGCAAGTACCAAAAACACTTGGAAGCCTACTTTAAAGCCAACCCAGATTTCATTAGCCCAAATTCCCGTATGAATGAAATGCTGAAAAACTTTATCGAACCAGGGTTAGAAGACTTAGCAGTGTCTCGCACGACCTTTACCTGGGGCGTACCAGTCAAGTCTAACCCTAAGCATGTGGTCTATGTTTGGATTGATGCCCTTTTGAACTATGCGACAGCTCTTGGCTACGGTCAGTCAGACACAGCAAATTTTGACACCTTCTGGTTGGGGCAGACAGTGACCAAGTCATGGACGGATGAAGCTGGAAAAATCTGGGATTTCACAGTTAATCCAGAAGTCAATCACATGGTTGGTAAGGACATCTTGCGCTTCCACAGCATTTACTGGCCAATCATCTTGATGGCGCTTGATTTACCATTGCCAAATCGCTTGATTGCCCACGGTTGGTTTGTCATGAAAGATGGCAAAATGTCGAAATCAAAAGGCAATGTCATCTACCCTGAGATGCTAGTTGAGCGTTTTGGGCTTGATCCCCTACGCTATTACTTGATGAGAAGTTTGCCTGTTGGCTCTGATGGCACCTTTACGCCAGAGGACTATGTTGCCCGTATCAACTATGAGCTTGCAAACGATTTGGGTAACCTCCTTAACCGAACGGTTGCCATGATTAACAAGTATTTTGATGGGCAAGTGCCTGCCTTTGCGACAAATGTAACGGCTTTTGACGCTGATTTAGAAAAAGCTGTCGCGGACAATATTGCTGAGTATCACAAGTACATGGATGCTGTGGATTACCCACGTGCCCTTGAAGCGACTTGGAACATCATCTCTCGTACTAATAAATACATCGACGAGACAGCACCTTGGGTACTAGCAAAAGACGAGGCTGACAAAGAGAAGCTAGCAGCAGTCATGTCACACTTAGCAGCAAGCCTGCGTGTGGTGGCGCATCTCATCCAGCCATTTATGATGTCAACGTCAAGGGCGATTATGGAGCAACTAGGTTTGGAAGTAAGCTTCAACCTTGAAAATTTAGAGCTGTCAGCCTTCCCTCAAAACGTTACCGTTGTTGCCAAAGGGACACCGATTTTCCCGCGCCTTGATATGGATGCAGAAATTGCTTATATCCAAGGGCAGATGGGTTCTAGCAAACCAGAAGAAAAAGACTGGGATCCTGAGGCTGTTGAACTCAAATCAACAAAAGAAGAAATCAAATTCGAAACCTTTGACGCTGTTGAAATTCGTGTAGCAGAAGTCAAGGAAGTCGCAAAAGTTGAAGGATCTGATAAATTGCTTTGCTTCCGCCTGGATGCTGGTGATGGTGAGGATCGACAAATTCTGTCAGGGATTGCTAAGTATTATCCAAATGAGCAGGAATTGGTCGGTAAAAAATTACAAATTGTGGCAAATCTTAAACCACGTAAGATGATGAAAAAATATGTTAGCCAAGGCATGATTTTGTCAGCTGAGCATGACGGCAAATTGACAGTCCTTACGGTAGATGCATCAGTGCCTAACGGTTCAATCATTGGCTAAAAGGATAGAGAAGGTATGGTCTAAACTATGCCTTTTTCTAATCGCCAAAAATCAAGAATTTTGCTATAATAATTCTGATTATGATTTCAAGAAAGTGAGCTTATGGAAGGCCTATTATCTCGCCGCTTGCAAGCAGTAGCGGCTTATGTTCCCAATGGTAGTCATTTATTAGATGTCGGGAGTGATCATGCCTACCTCCCCATTGCCTTAATCAAAACTGGCGTTATCACTTCTGCTATTGCAGGTGAAGTGGTCCAAGGCCCTTTTGATTCGGCTGTAAAAAATGTGGCAGAGCACGGTCTATCTCATCAGATTCAGGTGCGATTAGCTAATGGGCTCTCTGCTTTTGATGTTTCTGATGGTGTGACTGCTATCACCATCTGTGGTATGGGAGGGCGTTTGATTGCAGATATTTTGGAAGCTGGTAAGGACAAGCTAGCGCAGGTTGAGCGTTTGATTTTACAGCCTAATAACCGTGAGGATGATCTAAGGCGTTGGTTATCGGCCAATGGGTTTCTTATTGTCGCTGAGACCATTATGACTGAAAACGGTAAATACTACGAAATCATTGTTGCGGAGCATGGGCATCAGGCGTTATCAGAAGAGGATTTGCGCTTTGGTTGCTATCTGAGAAGAGAAAAATCAACGGTTTTCCAAGCAAAATGGCAGGGAGAGATTGAAAAGTTAGGGCAGGCATTAGCTCAGATCCCAGAGATAAATACGGATGCCCGCTCTGCTATTTCCCGAAAAATTGACAAAATCAAAGAGGTGTTAGATGTTTAAAGCGAGTGATATTATTGCAAGGTATGAGAGCTTTTGTCCTAAGGAGCTGTCTCTTGAGGGGGATGTGGCAGGGCTACAAATTGGGACGCTCGATAAGGAAGTTAAGCGTGTTATGGTGACGCTTGATGTCCGTGAAAACGTCGTAGCAGAAGCGATTGATCAGCAAGTTGATTTGATTATTACCAAACATGCCCCGATTTTTAAAGGGGTGAAGGACCTGGTGGCAAGTCCACAGCGGAATATTTTGCTTGATTTGGTCAAACATGATGTGGCTGTTTATGTCAGTCATTCCAATATTGACGTGGTGCCAAATGGTCTGAACGATTGGTTTTGTGAGTGTCTTGGCATCTTTGATACAGAGCCTTTGTCACCAACTAAGGACGGCTTTGGTATTGGCCGTATTGGTCACATAGCAGAGCAATCGTTTGAGGATTTTGCTTTGAAAATCAAGTCGGTCTTCAATCTCGATAGTGTCCGTTTGATTGCTTATGATAAAAACAATCCCAAGATTTCTCGCGTTGCGATTTGTGGAGGTTCAGGAGACGAGTTTTACCCAGCAGCTCTTGAAAAGGGAGCAGATGTCTTGGTGACAGGAGATATTTATTATCACACCGCACAGGAAATGCTAACGGAAGGTTTACTGGCTATCGACCCTGGGCATCACATTGAAGTGCTTTTTATCGAAAAAATTGCACAGCTTCTGCGTGAGTGGTCCCTTCAGGAGGGCTGGCAACTAGATGTTTTAGAAGCCAAAAGCCGGACCAATCCTTTTTATCATCTCTAATTTAGAAAGTGTCAGCTTGTTATGTCGACTATGTTGTCATTGCATCCCGTGGTGCTAGCCTTTTTAGCTGGTCTTTTCACCTGGGGCTGTACCATATTAGGTGCAGGAATCGTCTTTTTCTTTAAGAAGATTAACCGAAAACTCTTAGATACCATGAATGGCTTTGCAGCAGGAGTCATGATTGCAGCCTCGTTCTGGTCACTTCTAGCCCCAGCTATCGAATACGCAGAGCCCCAATATGGGAATTTAGCCTGGCTACCGGTTGCCTTTGGATTTTTGGTGGGAGGCTTTAGTTTACGTTTGGTGGATGCGGTCGTGCCTCATCTTCATCTCGGAAAACAGCGTTCAGAAGCTGAAGGCATCGAACCTGAAAGATTATCAAAAACGGCCTTGTTATTTTTAGCGATTACCATTCATAATTTTCCAGAAGGTCTGGCAGTGGGAGTGACGTTTGGCTCGCTTGCTCAAGGAAATGTAACGCAGGCAGCACTTGCAGGCGCCATAGGCTTAGCGCTTGGAATCGGTTTGCAAAATATTCCTGAGGGGGCAGCTTTATCTATTCCTATCAGAGCAGAAGGCAAGTCTCGTCAATCAGCCTTTTACTGGGGAGCCATGTCAGCGATAGTAGAGCCAATTGGTGCAGCCCTAGGGGCAGCTTTAGTGATGCAAATGCTCGGGATTATTCCATATGCACTTGCCTTTGCTGCAGGTGCTATGATTTTTGTGGTTGTGGAAGAATTGATCCCAGAATCACAAACCAATGGGAACACAGATGTTGCGACGTTGGGCTTAATGTTAGGCTTTGTGATAATGATGGTCATGGATGTGGCTTTGGGGTAGGTATGAAAAAGATTGCAATTATTGGCGCTGGAATTGTTGGTTCCACAGCCGCTTATTATTTATCAAAAACAACAGCACAGGTCACGATTTTCGATGAAGGGACAGGACAAGCGACCAAGGCTGCAGCAGGCATTATCTGCCCGTGGTTTTCGCGTCGCCGACATAAAGCCTGGTACCGATTAGCACGTATGGGGGCGGATTTTTACCAAGATTTGCTAGCAGATTTACAAGCAGATGGCATTGTAGCAGATTTCTATGATCAGTCAGGGGCCCTACTGCTTAAATCTCGTCCTGAGTATCTTGAGGAGCTTAGGCTTCTAGCTGAGTCGCGCTTAGAGGAATCACCGCTCATTGGGAACTTATCTGTGCAAACCTTGGATCAGATACAGGCTGTTTATCCTGACATAGCGGGATTTGATAGAGGAATCTTAGCGACAGGTGCTGCACGTGTAGAAGGTGCACAGCTGACAGAGACCTTGCTTACTAAAGCAAACTTTCCAATCGTTAGAGAAAAGGCAACGCTAACTCCCCTGTCTGATGGCACTTATGAAGTGAATGGCCAAGCGTTTGACAAGGTGATATTAGCCTGCGGTGCCTGGTTGCCACAAATTCTTGAACCTTTAGGTTATCGTGTGGATGTCAGTCCACAAAAAGGACAGCTTCGAGATTATTACTTTGACCACATTGATACAGGTATCAATCCTGTTTTGATTCCCGAAGGGGAAATCGATGTGATTCCGTTTGCTGGAGGCAAAGTGTCAGTAGGAGCTAGTCATGAGAAAGATATGGGATTTGATATTAGGGTTGATACGGAAATCTTGGCAGATTTTGAAGAGAGAGCGACAGTTTTCTTTCCACGATTGAGAGAAGCACAAAGAAGCCGTGATCGCGTCGGCATTCGTGCTTATACAAGTGATTACTGTCCCTTTATCGGGCAAGTGCCAGACTTACCCAATGTCTATGCGGTGAGTGGCTTAGGCTCATCTGGCTTAACGACAGGCCCACTTCTTGGAAAAGTCTTAGCTCAACTTATCGACGGACAAAATCCAGAAATAAGTGTGGAAGATTATCCTGTAGGATGTTACGTATTTCGTAACAATTCTAGAAGATTATGATACAATAGACAGGATAGTTAGGAAAATATAATGTCACAATATGATTATTTAGTCGTTGGTGCAGGTTTGTTTGGTGCCGTTTTTGCACATGAAGCTGCTAAAAAAGGTAAAAAGGTGAAGGTCATTGAAAAACGCGATCATATCGCAGGAAATATCTACACCAAAGAAGTAGAAGGGATTCAAGTGCATGAATATGGTGCCCACATCTTCCATACTTCTGATAAAGAGATTTGGGACTATGTGAATCAATTTGCAGAATTCAATCGCTACACCAATACCCCGGTTGCAAACTACAAAGGTGAGATTTACAACCTTCCGTTCAATATGAATACCTTTAATAAACTTTGGGGAGTGGTAACACCAGCGGAAGCCCAGGCTAAGATTGAGGAACAGCGTGCTATTCTTGGTGGAAAAAGGCCAGAGAATTTGGAAGAGCAAGCCATTTCTCTGGTGGGAACAGATATTTATGAAAAACTCATCAAGTCCTACACAGAGAAGCAGTGGGAAAAACCATGTACGGAACTTCCAGCCTTTATCATTCGTCGTTTGCCTGTTCGCTTGACTTACGATAACAACTATTTTAATGATACCTATCAAGGGATTCCAATCGGTGGCTATACACAGATTGTCGAAAAAATGTTGGCTCATGACAATATTGATGTAGAGACAGGTGTGGATTTCTTTGCTAAGAAGGATGACTATCTTGCCAACTATCCAAAAATTGTTTTCACTGGAATGATTGATGAATTCTTTGATTATGAGCTTGGTGAGTTGGAATACCGTAGCCTCCGTTTTGAAACGGAAGTCTTAGATATGGAAAACTACCAAGGAAATGCGGTGGTCAACTATACAGACAGTGAAACACCTTATACGCGTATCATTGAACACAAACATTTTGAATTTGGCACACAACCAAAAACGATTATCACAAAAGAATATTCTCAGACATGGAAGCGTGGAGACGAGCCGTATTATCCAGTTAACAACGACCGTAACAACCACCTTTACACAGCTTATAAGAAATTGGCAGAACAGCAAGAAAATGTCATTTTCGGTGGCCGTTTGGGACATTATCGTTACTATGATATGCATCAGGTTATCGGTGCGGCATTGCAATGTGTGAGAAATGAAATCAAATAAGATTTTGGAGAAAATATGAAATCCGTTTATATCATTGGTTCCAAAGGCATCCCAGCAAAATATGGTGGTTTTGAAACCTTTGTTGAAAAATTAACAGAGTACCAAAAAGATAAATCAATCCAATACTATGTTGCTTGTACAAGAGAAAATTCAGCAAAATCAGGTATTACAGAAGATATTTTTGAACATAATGGAGCAACTTGTTTTAATATAGACGTACCAAATATTGGTCCAGCAAAAGCAATTGCTTATGATTTAATGGCACTCAAAAAAGCAATTACAATGGCCAAAGAAAAGAATGATAAGAATCCAATCTTTTATATCTTAGCCTGTCGAATTGGACCTTTTGTCCGTCATTACAAGAAGCAAATTGAAGCCATTGGTGGTCAACTATTTGTAAATCCAGATGGTCATGAATGGCTACGTGAGAAGTGGAGTTATCCTGTTCGTCGTTACTGGAAGCTGTCAGAGCGTCTGATGGTGAAACATGCTGATTTATTGGTTTGTGATAGCAAGACCATTGAAAAGTATATTCAAGAAGACTATCAACAATATTCTCCAAAGACCACTTACATTGCTTATGGAACAGAGCTCTCAGCCTCTAAACTTTCTAGTTCGGATCAAGTCGTTCGAGATTGGTTTACGTCAAAAGGCGTTACAGAGGATAACTATTACCTAGTGGTCGGTCGTTTTGTTCCAGAAAATAATTACGAAACCATGATTCGTGAGTTTATGAAATCAAACTCAAGGAGAGATTTCGTTTTGATTACCAATGTTGAACAAAATGCCTTCTATGAAAAGCTATTGAAAGAAACTGGCTTTGATAAGGATGCCCGCATCAAATTTGTCGGTACTGTTTATGATCAAGAGTTACTCAAGTATATCCGTGAAAATGCCTTTGCTTATTTCCATGGTCATGAAGTAGGTGGAACAAATCCTTCCTTGTTAGAAGCCCTAGCATCTACAAAACTCAATCTTTTACTAAATGTGGGCTTTAACAAAGAAGTTGGGGAAGATGGTGCAGTTTATTGGGAGAAGGATAGTCTTCATGAAGTTATTGACAAGAGTGAGCGACTATCACAAAACGAAATAGAAAAAATGGATGAATCATCAACAAAGCAAGTCAAAGAAAGATTTTCTTGGGCGTTTATTTGTGATGAATATGAGCAGTTGTTTAAAGGATAAAAGATGAAAAAGATTCTATATCTCCATGCTGGAGCAGAACTATATGGGGCGGATAAGGTTCTCTTGGAACTCATAAAGGGACTAGATAAAAGAGAATTTGAGGCACATGTTGTTCTGCCCAATGATGGTGTTCTGGTGCCTGCTTTAAGAGAAGTTGGTGCACAAGTTAAGGTTATCAACTATCCGATTTTACGTAGAAAATATTTCAATCCAAAAGGAATTTTTGAGTATTTGACATCCTATAGTCATTACTCTAAACAGATTGCTCAATACGCCAGAGAAAACCAGATTGATTTAATTCACAATAATACGACTGCCGTTTTAGAAGGGATTTATCTGAAACGAAAACTCAAATTACCTTTGTTGTGGCATGTCCATGAAATTATTGTCAAACCAAAAGCTATCTCGGATTTTATTAATCTCTTAATGGGTCGTTTTGCTGATAAGATTGTAACCGTATCGCAGGCTGTTGCCAGCCATATCAAACAGTCACCTCATATCAAAGATGACCAAATCAGTGTCATTTACAATGGGGTAGATAATAAGGTGTATTATCAATCTGATGCCCAATCTATCCGAAAAAAATTCGACATTGCAGAAGACGCTCTTGTCATTGGTATGGTTGGTCGCGTCAATGCGTGGAAAGGTCAAGGAGATTTTCTA
The DNA here is from genome assembly GCF_000423745.1 of Streptococcus plurextorum DSM 22810. GTDB lineage: Bacteria > Bacillota > Bacilli > Lactobacillales > Streptococcaceae > Streptococcus > Streptococcus plurextorum. The sequence continues at coordinate 225,588 of NZ_AUIO01000001.1, read as the reverse complement.
GAAGCAGTTGCTCCTATACTAGAACAACATCCAAAGGCTATCGCCTTTATGGCTGGTAGTGCTTTTGAAGGTGAAGAGTGGCGTGTGCAGGAACTAGAAGAGAACATCACCAACCTAAAAGTGGCTGCTCAAATCAAACGCATTGATTACTATGCCAATACTACCGAGTTATATAATATGTTTGATATGTTTGTTCTACCAAGTACCAATCCAGACCCTCTACCAACGGTTGTATTAGAAGCAATGGCATGTGGTAAACCTGTTGTCGGTTACCGACACGGTGGTGTTTGTGAAATGGTAAAAGAAGGTGAAAATGGTCTTTTGGCTGAAGCTAATCAACCTGAAGCACTTTCAAAAATAATTGAAAAATTAGTGGTGTCTCACGATCTACGGACAACCTTTGGAAGAAATTCTGTAGAGCGCCAGAAGAAGCTTTTTTCATTAGACAGTTACATTGCTAATTTTTCAAAACTATATAAAGGTTTGTAATATGAATATTGAAAACATAAAAAATAAACTAAAGCCCATTATTTACCCTAGTTATTAGCTTTGTCCCGCGAAGACGATTAAAAAACAAAGAATTTACTATTATTTGCGATAATTGCTGGGCAGGTAAAGTTTATCAAGAATTGGGAATACCCTACCAAACGCCATTTGTAGGATTGTTTATCTTCTCACCGGATTATATTAAGTTACTTAATAATTTAGACTATTATTTGAAGTCAGGAGGCCAGTCTCTTAGATTTGTTAGAGAATCTAAATATATTAAGGAATTTGACAATAGCTATCTACTTGCTTTTTTAGATGATATTGAAATTCATTTTTTACATTATCAAAGCGAGAGTGAAGCACGAGAAAAGTGGCAACGTCGTTTAGCACGTATTCATTGGGATAATCTTTATTTTAAATTCAATGATAATGACCAATGCAGTTATGAATTAATGAAAATATTCGATAATCTACCCTTCAAGAGTAAAGTGATTTTTTCATCAAAGGATTATAAAGATTTAACATCATTGGTTCATTTTAAATCTAGAGAAAAAGAGGGGCATGTTGGTATTGAACTGAAAAATTTATCATCGATAGTTCAATGTGGTTAAGTGGTTGAATAAAGGTGGAGAGTATTTAAGTGCCTATTAATAAGATATGAGGAATTTATGAAACCATTACTTAGTGTAATAATACCAGTTTATAATGTAGAAAAATATTTAAAAAGATGTTTAGAAAGTATTCTGGTACAATCTTGGAATGATTATGAGATTATTCTTGTTGACGATGGAAGCACAGATAGTTCTGCTCAAATATGTGATTCATATGCGGAGAAATATGAAATGATAAGGGTTATACACAAAGAAAACAAAGGACTATCTGATACTAGAAATCAGGGTATTGAACAAGCAGTAGGGGAGTATGTATATTTTCCAGACTCAGATGATTGGCTTGAACCGAATACTTTTTCAGACTTGTCTGATATCATTGAAGAATGTATATATGATATCATTTCATTCAATCGAGAATTTGTGACTTCTGAGGAAGATAAGTTGATTTCAGCTAAACCTCGTATTCAGAAATTATCAGGTAAGCAAGCCCTACTTGAAATGTTGAAACAAGGGGATGTAACAGGATTTGCTAATGACAAAATTTATAGGAAAAAGCTATTTCTTGATAATGATATTGAGTTCCCGGTTGGAAAATATTATGAAGATTTAGGAACAAATTATAAGTTATTTCTTAAAGCTACTAAAGTTTATGTTACTAACCAAAAATATTATCATTACTTGATTACGAACCCGGACTCGATTACACAATCTTGGAATGAGCAAAAATTGAAAGATATGTTTGGTTTTTATCGAGAGATTTATTATTCTTCACTTGTTCGTGAAAAGCTTGAAGAATTTGAAGTAGAAATTTTGCAATCTTATTATATTAATGGATTGGTGCATATTTTATCAAGTTTATATAAATCTAATTTATCAAATCAATACGCAGACATAGAGGAAGATGTGCAGCAAGAGATTTCTAAAAATAGTCTTGCTGTGATTAAATTATCAAATCAGCCAAATAGGATAAAATATCTATTATATAGGCTTGGATTGCTAAAAATTTTGTTTAACATTCAGTCAAAAGTACGGGGAGATAGGTAAAGACTCATGGGGAAAACATTATTACTGTTCGAGCAAATTGATTCATTTGAACAATTTTTTGCTTCAGCAATTTCACACTATCCAAATATTGAGGTTTCTACTCCATATAAAAGAGTTTCTTCAAAGATAATGCATAATATAAGGGCTATTTCTAAAAGGATACCAATTGAGGTTACTCATAAATTTTGGCTTGAAGATTGGAAAAAACATTTAAATGAGTATAGTACAATTATTATTTTCGATAATGCAATTACTCCGAGACTTCTAGATTTTATCAAAACGAATATATCAGAAAACTCTGAATTAAAAATTTGGCTTTGGAATGTTCCCAATGAGAGAATTGAATATTTGAAAGAAAATTTTGATGTTTATTGTTTTGATCAGAATTATTCAAAGGAGTATGGGTTAACCTTTTTGGAACAGTTTTACATTTTGGATAGTGTTAATCTAGATGAAAAAATAGATGTCTTGCGAGATTTTTATTTTGTTGGAGCTGATAAAGGTCGTGTACAGCAACTGGATCAATTAGCTGGAGTGATAGAGGAATCAGAATTGACCTATCTGTTTGATGTTTTTAGTAACGATAAACAGTCCAATCGCAGTGGAATAAATTATCTTGATAGTAAGATTACCTACCCTGAAATTATCAAGAAAATTCAAGAATCAAAAGTTATTGTAGAAATTAATAAAGACGGGCAAGTAGGTCTGACTTTACGAGCTTTAGAAGCAGTTTTTTATGGTAAAAAATTAGTTACTAACAATTCCCGTATCAAGGAGTATGATTTCTACAATCCTAACAATATTCTTGTACTAGATGATGTGAACTCTGTAGATTTAATAGAATTTTTAAACAAACCATATCAGTCTGTTCCAAAACATGTTATTGAAAGATACTCATTTAGTAATTGGTTGAATTGCATGACAAAAGTTAGTAGGAGAGAAGAATGAAAGTGACTTTTTGCCTTCCTGAAATAAGTCAAGTTCCCATGGGAGGCTATAAAATTATTTTTGAGTATGCCAATCGATTGCAAGAAAGAGGGCATGAAGTAGCTATTGTTTTTTTAACTCACAATGTATGGAGTCGCCTAACCAGCAATAATAAGATTAAATCAATAGTTGGGCAGATTAGAGGGCGGAATGAACCATCATGGTTTTACTTGAATCCCGAAATAAAAAAAATCATGACGCCTTATTTAGATGGTAGAGAGTTTCCTAACGCTGATTTTATTTTTGCAACCGCAGTAACCACAGCTAAGATTGTCAAAGAATTACCATCTAGATGTGGTAAAAAATGTTATTTTATTCAAGATTTTGAAACATTTATCCTTCCTGAAGATAAAGTTGTTGAAACTTATCAATACGACTTTCTAAATTTTACCGTTTCCAATTGGTTAAGTGAGATTGTCGGAGCGTATACAAGAAATAAAACGATATGCCTTCCGAATCCAATAGATACTGAGACTTTCAGAGTGATTACTCCACTAAACGAACGTAATCCCTACACTTTAGGGATGCTTTATCACGAGGGAGAACATAAAGGAATTCCATATGCCTTGGAAGCAATTGATATAGTCAAAAAAAAATATAATGATGTTGTAGTAAATGTTTTTGGTGTACCAAATCGTCCAGAAACGTTACCTGATTATTTTAAATATATACAGAATGCAAATCACAATGATCTATTGAGCTTATATAACGACACTTCGATTTTTGTTTGTGCAACAATTGATGAGGGCTTCGGCTTAACGGGTGCTGAGAGTATGGCTTGTGGTTGCGCGTTGGTTTCAACAGCTTATAATGGTGTTTTTGAGTATGCAGAGCATGGTGTAAACGCCTTACTTTCTCCTGTAAGAGATAGTGAAGCGTTGGCTGAAAATATCATGAAACTTATCGAAAATGAGGCCTATCGTCAGTCATTAGCTCAAAAAGCCAGTGAAATGATAAGAGAGAGGTCGTGGGATAAAACAATTAAAAAACTAGAAACAGTTTTAGCAAGTGAACTAGATGTGAACAGAGGTTAGTATGATTAGAATAGAGAGAGTAATAAATTTCTTTTTTTATATTAGTGTTATTTTATATATGTTTTCTTTGTCTAATATTCCATTTTTTTTTCATACGGAGTATATAAATATTATACCGGTTGTTTTAGGATTACTTGCCTACGTGATATACTACTATAAGACAAGAAGGCTACCAATTGATTCAATACCATCTCTCTTATTGGTAATGATATATATTGTCTTTATAGTATTGTTTTGGAAAAGATTTAATATTGACTGGTCTCTGTTAAGTATACTAATATACTTACCGTTAATTGGTCCTGAAAATAAAGGTTTCCTTCGTGGACTTTTGTCAGTAAAATTGTTTGTGCTGATAACTGTCATAGCACTGTCAGTTCTTGGATTGATAAATGATACATCTTATTTAAAATTGAGTGGTGTCAGTCATTCGCTTGGTTTTTTTCATCCTAATACATTAGGTTCGGTCATCTTATCTATTTTCTTTGACTGTTTTATATTATTTAAAAATTTAAGAAAACAATATTTTGCATTTTTTCTTCTTGTAGTGCTGTATGTAGATTATCGGTTAACTTTTTCAAGAGCGTCCATTCTTATAGCTGGACTCGGTATACTGATTTATTTATTACGAAAGAGACTGTCTCAATGTGTAATTAATAAATTTGTATTTTTGATTTCGGCTACTGGAGTTTATCTTTTTGGAACCTTGTATTCAATGTTCTATAGTCCTTCCAATCCCTTTTATATGCAATTAGATACGTTTCTAACTAACCGAGTTAGATTAGGAAAGTTGTACATCCAAAGATATGGTTTTACACCTTTTCCAAAAAGCACCCCTAACATTATACCGCAAGGGTGGTGGAGTGTAGACCAACTTTTTAATGATAATACTTTCCTGAAGTTTGCTCTTACACAGGGAGTAATTATTGCGGGGCTATTTTTGCTCTATATTTTATATATTCTAGGAAGTAAAGAGTACCGCTTATACAATGCACTACTTATTCTGCTGGCATTTTTATTCTTAGTGATAGAAGCTCAAGGATTTTATGTATTCTTATTAACACCATTACTGTTCAAGTTTATGGCTGTTGAAGATAATAGTGTAAAACAAGTATAAAAATGATATGACAACATTTTTATATGATAAAGGTGTTTTATGAAGACAGTAAAAAATTATATCTATAGTTCACTATATCAGTTGTTTTTAATTATTGTTCCATTTGCAACAATTCCTTATGTATCACGTGTGTTGGGTGCTGAGTTGATAGGTGTCAATTCGTTTACGAACACAATCATGACATATTTTGTACTATTCGCAAACTTAGGAACAACTGTTTATGGAAATCGAACAATTGCTTATTACCGAGAATCAATAACGAAGCGAAGTCAAAAGTTTTGGGAAATCCTTATTCTAAAATTGGTTGTTTCATTAGTTATCTACCTCATGTTCTTAGTTTTTATTTGGTTATACCCTAACTATAGAACCGTTTTTATGATACAATCAGTCCAAATTTTGGCTACAGCAGTTGATGTCTCATGGCTGTTTGATGGATTGGAAGATTTCAAACGTACAGTTGTTCGTAATTTTATTGTGAAATTAGCATCTGTAATGATGATTTTCTTGTTTGTAAAAACTCCTCAGGATTTTAATACATATGTTTTAATCATGGTGGGGTCGTCTTTAGTGGGGAATCTAACTCTTTGGACATATTTAAGACGCTATATTACAAGCATTAAGTTTACTAATTTGAATATAGCAGAGCATTTTGCACCAGTGTTCGCTTTATTTGTTCCACAGATTGCCTCTACTATTTTTGTTTCTTTAAATAAAGTTTTGCTAGGAACTCTATCAACGATGTCACAGGCGGGTTATTTTGAAAATTCTGATAAGGTAATAAGAGTTTTACTGGCGTTAGTTTCGTCTATTGGTGTAGTTATTTTTCCAAAGGTTGCTAATGCCTATAAGAATCGAGACACTAAGAAAGTGATAGAACTGACAAAGTTAACTTTTAATGCTGTTAATATCATTACAATTCCTATGGTAATTGGGATGATATCAATTAGTGATATTTTTTCGGATATCTTTTTTGGACCGGAGTTTTTGGGAATTGATATTGTATTGTCAATTTTAATTCTAGAACTATTATTTATGGGATATTCTTCAGTGTTGGGAAGTCAATATTTGATTGCTACAGGACAAGCAAAATATTTAAGTGTTGCTGTAATTGGCGGTCTTTTTACTACTAGTGTATCGTCTATTATTCTGATTCCTCATCATGGTGCTGTTGGGGCAGCAATTGCGTCAGTGGTTGGAGAGGCTACTATAGCGTTCATCGAGCTTATTTTTATCAGAAAGCAAATCAATATATTAGAGTTATGTAAGGACGTCCCTAAATATAGTATAGCAAGCCTATTAATGTTTTTAGGAATCTATATGACAAAGTTACTCACAGTCCCTCCCTATATAAATTTGTTTATGAGAATTATAGTAGGCGGGGTTATCTATGGCGTAAGTTTATTGTTGCTGAAGCCACAATTGGTGAAAATTTCTATTGAGAAAATAAAGTTTGCTAAGAAATAAATGGAAAGCAGTGCGATGATAAGAAACGATTGTTTAGATTAATTTTACAAGTTCTGTTTAAATAAAACATCATAATCTCAAAACTATGGGAATAGCAACCTTAGGAATTATATCAGAATTTGCCCTTATGATGGCTTAGGGAAAATATATTGACAGGGAGCTTAGCTCCCTTTTTCAAATGACACTAATGTTTAAACATGGTATAATAGACTTAATAAATTTTTGATTAAAAGGTGTCATAACATGAAAGGTATTATTCTTGCAGGTGGGTCTGGAACTCGCCTTTATCCACTGACTCGTGCGGCGTCAAAACAGTTGATGCCAATCTATGATAAGCCAATGATTTACTATCCACTGTCAACCTTGATGTTGGCTGGGATTAAAGAAATCTTGATTATCTCAACTCCTCAGGATCTTCCTCGTTTCAAGGATATGCTGGGAGACGGTTCAGAGCTTGGTATCACCTTGTCATACGCTGAGCAACCAAGTCCAGACGGCTTGGCACAAGCCTTTATCATCGGCGAAGAGTTTATCGGTGATGATAATGTAGCCTTGATTTTGGGCGACAACATCTATCATGGAAATGGTTTGACCAAGATGTTGCAACGGGCTGCTAGCAAAGAAAAAGGTGCGACTGTCTTTGGTTACCAAGTAAAAGACCCAGAACGCTTTGGTGTTGTCGAGTTTGACGCCGACATGAACGCGATTTCTATCGAAGAAAAACCAGAAGAGCCAAAATCAAACTTTGCGGTTACTGGTCTATATTTCTATGACAATGATGTTGTAGAGATTGCCAAAAACATCAAGCCATCACCTCGTGGTGAGCTGGAAATCACAGATGTCAACAAGGCTTACTTGGACCGTGGTGACTTGTCTGTGGAACTTATGGGTCGTGGCTTTGCTTGGTTGGATACAGGTACGCATGAAAGCCTTTTGGAAGCTGCGCAGTACATCGAAACCGTTCAACGTTTGCAAAACGTTCAAGTAGCTAACTTGGAAGAAATTGCCTACCGCATGGGTTACATTACAAAAGAACAAGTGCATGAATTGGCACAGCCTCTTAAGAAAAACGAATACGGACAATACTTGCTCCGTTTGATTGGAGAAGCCTAATGACTGAACAATTTTTTGATAAAGAGCTAGCTTGTCGTCCTGTTGAAGCCATTCCAGGAATGTTAGAATTCGACATTCCTGTTCATGGCGACAACCGTGGCTGGTTTAAGGAGAACTTCCAAAAGGAAAAAATGCTTCCGCTCGGCTTCCCTGAAAGTTTCTTTGCAGAAGGAAAATTGCAAAATAATGTTTCCTTCTCTCGCAAAAACGTTCTTCGTGGTCTTCACGCAGAGCCTTGGGATAAATACATTTCAGTAGTAGACGGCGGTAAGGTTTTGGGAACTTGGGTCGATCTTCGTGAAGGCGAAACCTTCGGCAATACCTACCAAACCGTTATCGATGCTTCAAAAGGTATCTTTGTCCCACGTGGCGTTGCCAATGGTTTCCAAGTTTTGTCAGATTTCGTGGCTTACAGCTACTTGGTCAACGACTACTGGGCTTTGGAACTCAAGCCTAAGTATGCCTTCGTCAACTATGCTGACCCTAGCCTCGACATCAAGTGGGAAAACCTCGAAGAAGCGGAAGTTTCAGAAGCAGATAAAAATCACCCACTCCTCAAAGACATTAAGCCTTTGAGAAAAGAGGACCTCTAATGTTTCAAGCCTTTTTGGAAATAGCAGAGCAGTTAAACAAGCTAGGAATCACTCCCTTGTTAATGGGCTCAGTTGGTTTGGAAAGGCGAACAGGTAGGGACTGGCAGGCAGGAGATTTAGATATTCATGTCCCAAGTGATCCACGTGGCTGGGAAGCCCCAGACGACGAACGGATTTATCGTGCAGATGAGCTGATAGCCATAATGAACCAACTAGGCTATGTCCTGGTTGACCGTCACGAACATGAATTTCATAAAGACGGCCTGTCTGTTGAATTTGGAGGTCTACATTCACTGCCTGAATTTGCTGGTGTAGAGCTAGAAGATTTGGAAGAACTAGAAACAGCAGGTGTTCGTTACTATCTACCGACACTTGAACAGTACCTGAAAATCTATCAAGCCTCCTCTAAAGATTCCTACCGTGCAGAAAACAATAATCAAAAAGACTTTGCCAAGATTGCTTACTTGGAAGAAATCTTGAAGTAAAGAAAGCGAGCATAGTGAGCCGCTCCGTGTGTCATCGCCGTAGTGAGAAGCTCCTTTGCTTTGCTAAGGAGCGGGGGGAACCATGAGACCTTAGGCTCATGGTTTAGTAATGAAACACCTTGGTGGTTGCTTACGACCCCACTACCTAAGATGACACACAAAAAAGAAAAAATTTTCGGAGAAAAAAATGTCTCAATTTAAAAATATTATCGTAACTGGTGGAGCTGGTTTCATCGGTTCAAACTTCGTACACTATGTTTATAACAATCATCCAGATGTTCACGTAACTGTTTTGGATAAACTTACTTATGCAGGAAACAAGGCTAACTTGGAAGCTATTCTTGGTGACCGTGTTGAGCTGGTTGTTGGCGATATTGCAGATGCTGAATTGGTTGACAAATTGGCAGCTAAGGCAGATGCCATCGTTCACTATGCGGCAGAAAGCCACAACGACAACTCCCTCAACGATCCAAGCCCATTCATCCATACCAACTTTATCGGTACTTACACCTTGCTTGAAGCGGCTCGTAAATACGATATCCGTTTCCACCATGTATCGACTGATGAAGTTTATGGTGACCTTCCTTTGCGTGAAGACTTGCCAGGTCATGGCGAAGGTCCAGGTGAGAAATTCACTGCAGAAACTAACTACAACCCATCATCACCATACTCATCAACCAAGGCTGCTTCAGACTTGATTGTCAAAGCATGGGTGCGTTCATTTGGTGTTAAAGCGACTATTTCTAACTGTTCAAACAACTACGGTCCATACCAACACATCGAGAAATTCATCCCACGCCAAATCACCAACATCTTGGCAGGAATCAAACCAAAATTGTATGGTGAAGGTAAAAACGTCCGTGACTGGATTCATACCAACGACCACTCGACTGGTGTTTGGGCAATCTTGACAAAAGGCCGTATGGGTGAAACTTACCTAATTGGTGCTGACGGTGAGAAGAACAACAAAGAAGTGCTTGAATTGATCCTTGAAAAAATGGGTCAACCAAAAGACGCTTACGACCACGTGACTGACCGTGCAGGACACGATTTACGCTATGCTATTGACGCAAGCAAACTTCGTGATGAGCTTGGCTGGACACCACAGTTTACCAACTTCTCTGAAGGTTTGGAAGAAACTATCCAATGGTACACAGACAACCAAGACTGGTGGAAGGCTGAAAAAGAAGCTGTTGAAGCCAACTACGCGAAGACGCAAGAAGTGATTAAATAGGATTTGAAAAACCTTGTCCAATCAACCTTTGTTGATAGAGGCAAGGTCTTTTTTTTTATATTTGGAGGATAGCATTTGTTACACAGATATGAAGATAAAGGGCTTGTGAAAAAAAACGTAACACAGAGCCACTCCATTAAAAACAGCTTGATGCTACGATTTTTTGCTACTATGAAGTAAAGGTTAAGGTGTTGTCGCATTACCAAGAGCTTAGACTGACTTCTCCGCTGGAAATTTCCATCAGTCCGCCACTATCCAGTTCTACGATCAAACCACCACTTGGAGTGATATCCTGAGCAGTGCCGGCGTAGTCTTGACCATTTTGACTAAAGGTCACATGTCTGTCTAATACCAAAGATTTATCACAGTAAACCTTGTAGAGATCTTTTTCAGAGACTGTTGAGAAAATGTGCCACATTTCACTGATAAGGTCTGTTCGTGTAATGGTTGGTTGACTGTCTGAAAATAAGCTACCGACTTTGTGCTTAAGATCATAAGGAATGTTCTGCAATTGAAAGTTTATGCCCACACCGATGATGACATCTGTGATAGTCCCTGTTTCGATAGAAGAGACTGCCTCAGTCAAAATGCCTGCAATCTTTTTACCATTAAGATAGATATCATTAACCCATTTGATATCACAATCAAGCCCTGTTAGGCGGTGAATAGCCCTTACAAGAGCTGATGCTGTCATCAGAGTATAGGTAGGCAAACTATCAAAAGAGAGGTTAGGTTTGATGTGGAGGCTCATGTAAATGCCTCCGTTTTTTTCAGTAAAGAAGGAACGATTCATCCGTCCTCTGGCTGCTGTTTGCTGTTCAGCCAGATAGAGTCTAGGAGATGATAGCCCCTCATCCATCCCCTTTTTAGCATCCAGTTGAGTCGATACACTGCTAGGGACAAAAGTAACAGGAAGTCCAGTTCTCTCAGTAATCTTTTTAGGGAGAAGAAGATCGCCTGAAAGCCATTTGATGCTATCTTTTGTTACCTCAAAAGAAAGTCCTTTTTCCTCTAGGATTTTAATTGTAGGTAAAATAGCAGAGCTAGGTATCTCTAAGGCGTCTGCAATCTCAGCTTGACTGAGCGCTTCTGAAGAATGGTAGAGTCGTTCAAATATTTTTTCTTGTAACATCATAAGTCTAGTATATTATAAAAGCGCTTTTTTCGGTAGTGAAAACCTTATCATTTAGTCAGATAGATTTAGTTGGTAAATTCCGCTAAATTATGCTAAAATAGTGAGGTTATTAAGTCCCGATAAGACGACTAAAAGGAAAACAAATCTTCTTAAGCGTAGGGCCTTAGGAAGTGATTTGTGAATGATAGTCGGTTCTTTGTAACTTTTTAACTAGCTAAGAAACGGAATATTAAAGCGATTCAGAAATGATGGTCAGTTATTAAGAGTTTGGAAGATTGCTTTTCTGATTTTTCTAGATGGCTCAATATCACCTTCTTAGCAACACACTTTATATTAAAAGGGGGACATTTTTTATGTCAGAACGTAAACTTTTCACGTCTGAGTCTGTTTCGGAGGGGCATCCGGATAAGATTGCAGACCAGATTTCAGATGCTATTTTAGATGCTATTCTAGCAGAAGATCCAGATGCTCACGTTGCTGCAGAAACAGTCGTTTATACAGGATCGGTTCATGTTTTCGGTGAGATTTCAACGACAGCTTATGTCGATATTAATAAAGTAGTTCGTGATACCATTGCAGAAATTGGTTACAATAAGGCTGAATATGGCTTTGAAGCTCATTCTGTTGGTGTTCATCCATCCTTAATCGAACAGTCTGCCGATATCGCTCAAGGGGTTAATGAGGCGCTCGAAGTGCGTGAAGGTGAGGCAGATGAGCTTAGCCTTATCGGTGCGGGAGATCAGGGGCTGATGTTTGGTTTTGCCATTGATGAAACGCCAGAATTTATGCCGCTTCCGATCTCTCTTTCTCACAAGTTGGTTAGAAGATTGGCAGAGCTTCGTAAATCAGGAGCTATCAGCTACCTACGCCCTGATGCTAAATCACAAGTGACTGTTGAATATGATGAAAATGATCAACCCATTCGTGTTGATACCGTCGTGATCTCGACCCAGCATGATCCAGAAGCCACAAATGAACAAATCCGAGAGGATGTCATTTACCAAGTGATTAAGGCAGTTATTCCAGCTGACTATCTTGATGAGAAGACTAAATTCTTTATCAATCCAACAGGACGCTTTGTTATCGGTGGCCCTCAAGGTGATTCAGGTCTTACAGGGCGTAAGATTATCGTTGATACTTATGGTGGTTATTCACGTCACGGTGGTGGTGCTTTTTCTGGTAAGGATGCAACAAAGGTTGACCGTTCAGCTTCCTATGCGGCGCGTTACATTGCCAAAAATATCGTGGCAGCAGGTTTGGCTAAAAAAGCAGAAGTTCAGCTAGCTTATGCTATCGGTGTTGCTCATCCGGTTTCGGTACGTATTGATACTTTTGGAACTGCTATTGTTTCAGAGGCTGCTTTGGAAAAGGCGGTACGTGATCATTTTGACCTCCGTCCAGCAGGAATCATTAAGATGCTTGATCTTAAGCGCCCGATTTATAAACAAACGGCAGCCTATGGTCACATGGGACGTACAGATATTGACTTACCATGGGAAAAACTAGATAAGGTTGAACAGCTCAAAGCATCTGTTAATCTCTAAAAAGATAGGCTAGAAGATTCTAGCCTTTTATGATTTCCTTAGAAAGATTAAAAATATTCAAATTCTTGCAAGTTTAAGATGATTTTGGTATAATATATTGAATATTTATAAAGAGGTAATGGAATGACTAATCTAGTGTCACTTTGGAAACGAATGGATTTGATTCGGAAAATTGGGATTGGAGTCCTGTTGGGCATTTTCTTAGGGATGGTCTTGCCACAAGCTCAAGCCATTGCATTATTGGGGACTCTTTTTGTAGGGGCCTTGAAAGCTATTGCCCCTCTTTTGGTGCTGACTCTAGTAGCACACGCCTTGTCCCAAACGCAAGCAGGGCAAAAGACCAATATGAAGATGGTCATATTGCTTTACATTTTGGGAACCTTTGCAGCTGCTTTGGTAGCAGTAGTGGCTAGTTTTCTCTTTCCGATAACGGTTATTTTATCGGACACCACTTCAGCTACAGATGTTCAACCTCCACAGGGAGTTGTTGAAATTTTTCAAGGATTATTATTAAATATAGTTGATAATCCAATCAATGCTTTAGCCAAGGCAAACTATATTGGAGTGCTGACATGGGCTGCGGTATTTGGCATTGCCTTTCGTCATGCAACAGATCACACTAAGGATTTGCTTCAATCGGCTGCTGAAGTAACGTCAAAAGTTGTAGCTTGGATCATTAGTTTTGCGCCTTTTGGTATTTTGGGATTGGTTTATGAAACAATTTCAAATAATGGCTTAGGTGCACTGAAGGATTACGGTATTTTATTGCTGGTTCTTGTAGGCAGTATGCTCTTTGTAGCTTTGGTGGTTAACCCTCTCATTGCCTTTATTGTGATGAAGAAAAACCCCTATCCTCTAGTCTTTGAATGCTTAAGAGTCAGCGGTTTAACAGCTTTCTTTACGAGAAGCTCTGCTGCCAATATTCCTGTTAACATGCAGCTCTGTGAAAAACTAGGTTTGGATCCAGATACCTACTCTGTCTCTATTCCTTTAGGAGCTACGGTAAATATGGCTGGTGCAGCAATTACCATCAATATTTTGACCATGGCTGCAGTACATACTTTAGGGATTAGTGTTGATTTTAGCTCTGCTATTCTGTTATCTGTAGTGGCTGCTCTGTCGGCTGCAGGAGCATCTGGTGTGGCTGGTGGCTCCCTTCTTTTGATCCCTGTGGCTTGTAGCCTCTTTGGTATCCCAAATGATATTGCCATGCAAGTGGTAGGAGTTGGCTTTGTTGTCGGTATTATCCAAGACTCCTGTGAGACAGCGCTTAATTCATCAACAGATGTTCTCTTTACAGCAGTAGCTGAAAAATCCGCTTGGAAAAAATCGTAAGTGACTAAGGCTAGTGTGGACTAGCCTTTTTGCTGTTAGGGAGATTTTCAGAAAGTGATTTTGCTATTTTCCAAAATTCATAAAACATGTTATAATTAAAAGATAAGAAGCAAAGCGCTTACTTTGGAAAGGAAAGATATGGCACTTACCGTAAAAATGTTGGTTGACAAGGTCAAACTAGAAGTGGTTTATGGGACAGACGACTTATTAGGAAAGCTTATCACAACGTCTGATATTTCACGTCCTGGTCTTGAAATGACAGGTTATTTTGATTATTATTCGCCCGAACGTATCCAACTGTTAGGCATGAAAGAATGGTCATATTTGACCAGTATGACAACTAATAATCGCTATGCCGTACTAAGCGAGATGTTTAGACCAGAGACGCCAGCTGTTATCGTGGCTCGTGGCTTGGATATTCCAGAAGAGATGCTTAGAGCAGCTACGGAAAAGAGCATCGCAGTCCTCAGGGCACGAACAGCAACAAGTAGTCTTGCTGGGGAAATGTCTTGGTATATCAATGCACAACTAGCTGAGAGAACCAGTGTTCATGGTGTTCTTATGGACATCTATGGTATGGGGGTACTGATTCAAGGAGATTCTGGGATTGGTAAGAGTGAAACAGGTTTAGAACTTGTGAAACGTGGGCACCGTTTAGTGGCAGATGATCGTGTAGATGTTTATGCTAAAGATGAGGAGACACTGTGGGGAGAACCAGCAGAAATTCTGCGTCATTTGCTTGAAATTCGTGGTGTCGGCATTATTGACATCATGAGCCTTTATGGCGCTAGTGCTGTTAAGGCATCTTCTCAAATCTCTTTAGCGGTCTATTTGGAGAATTTTGAGACGGGCAAGGTCTTTGATCGTTTGGGGAACGGCAATGAAGAAATTGAGTTTTCCGGCGTTAAAATTCCGCGTGTGCGCATTCCTGTTAAGACGGGACGTAACGTGTCAGTTGTCATTGAAGCTGCAGCGATGAACTACCGTGCGAGACTGATGGGATTTGATGCTACCAAGACTTTTGAAGATCGCTTAACAGCTCTTATCAGCAAGAATGGAGAGGCTAATGATTGATCCTATTGCTATAAAAATTGGGCCTCTATCTATTCACTGGTATGCTATATTGATTGTCACAGGTGTCTTGTTAGCCGTTTATTTGGCCATCAAAGAAGGGGTTCGTAAAAACATTTCTGAAGATGATATCACCGATTTTATCCTGATTGCCTTTCCTTTAGCCATTTTAGGTGCTAGGCTCTATTACGTGATTTTTCAGTGGTCTTACTATAGCAAGCACTTGAATGAGATTTTTGCCATTTGGAATGGCGGTTTAGCCATTTATGGAGGATTGATTGCAGGTGTTTTAGTCCTATTTGCCTTTTCTTACTATCGCATGATTAAGCCCTTGGACTTTCTAGATATTGCAGTTCCAGGCGTAATGATTGCACAAAGTATAGGGCGCTGGGGTAATTTCGTTAATCAAGAAGCTTATGGAAAAGCAGTCGAGAGTTTGCCCTATTTGCCAGAGGTGATCAGAAAGCAAATGTATATTGATGGGGCTTATCGGGTGCCGACTTTTCTCTATGAGAGCCTGTGGAACCTGCTTGGTTTTATCATTATTCTCTTCTTACGGCGTCGACCAAATTTTCTAAAGCAGGGCGAAATAACAGCATTCTATCTGATTTGGTATGGCTGTGGACGTTTTGTTATTGAAGGCATGCGCACAGATAGTTTGATGCTGGCAGGTTTAAGGGTGTCCCAATGGTTGAGCGCAGGCCTAGTGATTACAGGGATTATCTTTATTCTTTATCGTCGCCGTCAGGCGCATGTTCCCTATTATCAAATAAAGTGAGGTAAAATATGGACTTAGGTGGAATTGCACTATTGATTATTGCGGTAGCTTTTGCTGTGCTGGTGATTTTCTTAGTGTTCTTTATTAAAAAATTAACGGAAACAGTTGATGAAACAAAGCAAACCATCAAATTACTGACAAGCGATGTTAATGTGACTCTCTACCAGACAAATGAAATTTTGGCCAAAGCCAATATCTTGGTAGGAAATATTAATGGCAAAGTAGCAACGATTGATCCTTTGTTTGACGCTATTGCGGATTTATCAGTTAGTGTTTCTGATTTGAATACACAAGCACGTCAGCTGACTGTGAAGGCTAGTAAAGGTGCCTCAACGGCTGCCAATGTGAGCAAAGCCGCTTTTGCAGCTCGTATGGTATCAAAAATTTTTGCTAAAAAAGACAAACATTCGGAGGAATAAAGGATGGGAAAATTTCTTAAAACAGTAGTTGTGGCTGCAGCAACAGGAGCAGCGACAGCCTATTTCCTTGGCACTGAAAAAGGAAAACAGCTAGCAGCCCAAGCTAAGGCTGGTATCGATGACTATAAGGAAAATCGTGAGGCCTATCATCAGGCAGCTAAAGAAAAAGTTGCCGAGTATAAAGAATTAGCGACAACAACCTATACTGACTATAAAGAAAAATGGGAAGATGGTCAGTTCAAGACAGATAGCATTGGTCAAGCTGTTAAAGCAGCTGTTAGCCAAGTCAAAGATAAGGTCAATCAGTTGACAGAGTCTTCAACTCAAAGTCAAGAAAAAGCTGAATTACCAAAAGAAGACACCCTCCAAGAAGACATTATTATTGATTTAACTGAGGAAGATGCTTTATAAAAAATAAATCCGCTCAAATAGAGCGGATTATTTGTATAAAAAAACTAATCCCGAGAGATTAGCGTCTAAGTAGTTCAAAAAGAAAAGTCAATGTGATGAGACTAACCCCACCTAGTCCTAAAGCCAGAGGAAAGGCAAAAAAGCTAGGAACATTGTTTGAAAGAAGGATAAAGCACATGAGCACTGTTGAAATGGCAAAAACAACAATCCTTGCAATGGCAATTACATCTTGCAGCTGAGCTTTGTTATTAACTGGTGCTTGATACTCTTGAAATTTAGGCTGCGCATTGACGTTTAGTTGTTCAGTTTCTTGCTCTCTTCGCAAAGGTGTAACCATGTTTTTCCTCCTTTCTCTTGACATTTATCTGCAGAGCAAATGACACTATTATTATCATAGCATAAAATTAATGAATAGTTTGTTACAATACGGTTACACTTGTTTCACCGGGCTTCACAAATAACTAGGCAAACGGTTTGTTTTTTGATAAAATAAATGTTATGAAAAAAATTGTTATTACTGCAACAGCGGAAAGTGTTGAACAAGCTCAAGCCCTTATAGATATTGGGGTTGACCGTATTTACATAGGTGAGATGGCCTATGGCCTTCGCTTGCCTAAAAATTTATCTTTTTCTCAGATGCGAAAAATCGCTGCTTTGGCACATGAAAAGGGGAGAGAAGTTACTGTAGCGGTCAATGCACTCATGCATCAAGCGATGATGGATGCTTTGCCAGAATATCTTGATTTCTTAGAAGAAATCAAGGCAGACTATATTACAGTTGGAGATGCAGGTGTCTTCTACATTTGCAAACGTGATCATCGACCATTTAAGACGATTTACGATGCTTCAACTATGGTCACTTCGAGTCGCCAAATCAATTTCTGGGGGAAAACAGCAGGTGCATCTGAAGCTGTTTTAGCGCGTGAGATTCCGTCTGCCGAACTTTTTGTCATGGGAGAAAAGCTTGAGATTCCAGGTGAAGTTCTGGTTTATGGAGCAAGCATTATTCACCACTCTAAGCGCCCACTTTTACAGAACTACTATAATTTTATCAAGACCGAAGAACGAGTTGGTAAGGAACGCGATCTTTTCTTGGCGGAACCAAGTGATGAAACGTCTCACTATTCGGTCTATGAGGATAATCACGGAACGCATATCTTTGCTAACAATGATCTAGATATGATGACTAAGCTCTTGGAATTGCAAGAGCACGGCTTTTGCAATTGGAAACTGGATGGTGTTTACTGCCCAGGGGATAATTTTGTCAAAATTGCAGACTATTTTGTCAAAGCGCGAGATTTGATGATGGAAGGGAAGTTTACTCAATCTCAAGCTTTTCTGTTTGATGAGGAAATCCGTAAATTACACCCGAAAAATCGTGGTCTTGATACAGGTTTTTATGAGTATGAGCCTGACCGCGTAAAATAGGGACGTTAGCAAAAGGAGAGATTTTCTTATTTCAAGGCCTTTTGCCACTTATGTCTGGAGTTTGGAAGTATCAAAAATAAGTAGGGGCTCCTTAGAAGGCTGTTGTTGTCCCTTAGGATACTTCTTTTCGAAATAACATTAGAGATTATCTTACTATCTTGAAAATAGGAGAAAACATGTCACAAATAAAACGTCGTCCTGAGGTGCTGGCACCTGCAGGAACACTGGAAAAGTTAAAAGTTGCTGTTGATTACGGTGCAGATGCCGTCTTTGTCGGTGGACAAGCCTATGGTTTGCGTAGTCGTGCGGGGAATTTTACCATGGAAGAGATGCGTGAAGGCATTGAGTATTCACATGCTCGTGGTGCTAAAGTCTACGTAGCTGCTAATATGGTTACCCATGAAGGAAATGAAGTGGGAGCAGGAGCATGGTTCCGTGAGCTTAGGGATATGGGCCTTGATGCTGTCATTGTATCGGATCCCGCTTTGATTGAAATTTGTGCGACAGAAGCACCCGGCCTTGAAATTCACCTTTCTACCCAAGCATCTGCTACCAATGTAGAGACCTTTCATTTCTGGAAGGAGTATGGCTTGACACGTGTAGTATTGGCACGTGAAGTTTCTATGGAAGAATTAGCAGAGATTCGCCGACGGACAGATCTTGAAATTGAGGCCTTTGTTCACGGTGCGATGTGTATTTCATATTCTGGACGCTGTACCCTATCCAATCACATGTCTGATCGCGATGCCAATCGAGGTGGGTGTTCCCAGTCTTGCCGCTGGAAATACGATCTTTATGACATGCCATTTGGGCAAGAGCGTAAAAGTATTGCAGGAGAGATACCAGAAGCCTTCTCAATGTCAGCTGTTGACATGTCGATGATTGATCATATTCCAGATATGATTGAAAATGGCGTTGACAGTCTTAAAATCGAAGGTCGGATGAAGTCAATTCACTATGTGTCTACTGTGGCTAATTGTTATAAGGCTGCTGTTGATGCTTATATGGAGAGTCCTGAAAAGTTTGAAGCTATCAAGCAAGACTTGGTAGATGAAATGTGGAAGGTTGCCCAGCGTGAATTGGCTACTGGTTTTTACTATGCAACCCCAAGTGAGAATGAGCAGCTGTTTGGTGCGCGTCGTAAGATTCCTCAATACAAATTCGTTGGAGAAGTGGTTGCCTTTAATAAAGCCAATATGACAGCAACGATTCGTCAGCGGAACGTTATTATGGAGGGGGATCGTGTCGAATTTTATGGCCCTGGTTTCCGTCATTTTGAATGCTTTATTGAAGATCTTCATGACGATAAGGGGAATAAAATTGATCGTGCACCGAATCCGATGGAGCTTTTAACCATTAGAGTGCCACAAGTCGTTCAGCCTGGAGATATGATTCGCGCTTGTAAGGAAGGCCTTATTAACCTTTATCAAGAAGATGGCTCTACAAAAACAGTTCGTGCCTGATGAACAGTCAATTGAAAAAAGTGGCGGAAGTTTTCCGTCACTTTTGTTTATTTTGGAAACGCCATTCAAAACGTTTTTGGTCGTAAAATGGAAAAATGGCATTGAGCACACCATAGCCTAGAACAAATCCAGCAATAACATCTGTTGGATAGTGAACCCCTAGATAAATTCGGGAAAGGCCAATCAATAAGATGATTGAGGCGAGTAGACTCTGTATCAGAAGAGCAGAAGCTCTATGCTTAATCCTTTGACCGATGATGATAATAAGACTACCTAGAATCATCATAGATCCCATGGAGTGTCCACTAGGGAAGGAGAAGCCATCCGCATGAACGAGGTGGCTAATACTAGGCCTAGGACGGCCATAGAGGTATTTGAGACTGCTAATTGCAAGAGCGGCCGTCATACCAGAGATAAGGAGAAAAATCCCTTCACTATAGTACTTTTTATACAGTAAGAAAGCGACAGCCACCATGAGAATGATGATTTGACTAGAGGTATTACCAATGATAGTAATAGCCTTGAAGAATTGTGTTGCAAAGCTAGGGAGTTGACCTCTAATGATTGTCTGAATCGGTGTGTCAAAGATTTCCAGATGTTGAGGGTAAAATGCGACCACGTAACCTAGAAAGACAAAGATTAAAATGGCAAAACTAGCTCTTAAAAAATAAGTTTGTTTTTGTTTCATAGCAATACTATAGCATAAAATCCTAAATTTTTTCTAAAATAGGTTTTGTTGCTAGGTAAATCAGATAGAAGGATAGGGCAAAGGCGCTTCCTTGAATCAGATTAAAAGGGATAACTCCTGTGTAGATATAAACATCCATGCCAATGTATTTGTTGATGTCATAGTTAGCAAATGTGGCATAAGCAGGCACAGCGTAATAAATATTGACAAGAACCATAGCAAGGGTCATTAGTAAATTCCCAACACAAGAAGCCATCAGATAAGTTCTTGTATCGGTTTGCTTTCTCCAGAAGACCGCCAAAACGGTCATGAAAGTCCCAAGAGCAATAATATTCAAGGGAGTTCCGATGATTGTTTCAGGTGTAAAGCTAATGACAAGATTGAGTGAGCTTCTAACCAACAAAACCAGCCATGCTGTTTTAAGGTCAAAAATGACCAAGGCTAGTAGCATGGGGATGATTGAAAAATCAAATTTCAAAAAGGGAATAGCAGGAAGTGGTGACACTTGAAACTGCATCAGCAAAAAAGATAGCGCAGCCAAAATAGAAATATAGGCTAATCGGCGCGTGCGTTGTGTAGACATAAAAAAATTCCTCCAAATTTTACAATTTGAAAGAAGTTCCAAGACTTTTGTACGCTAAAAAGTGTAGCAAAAAAGCATGGTCTTCTCCCATCCAGACTCTACTGTCGGTTGTGGAATCTCACCACATCAGCTTGCGCTCACGGACTTCATGCCAGATAAAGGCATGTCACCGCCGGTCGGGAATTTCACCCTGCCCTGAAGACCATTTAAGCATAGCAAAAAAGTCTTGGCTTTGCAAGACTTTTTACACAAAAAATACTAATTAGTAGTTAAAGTTATTTAATACCGTCCCACTCAGCATAAAATTCCGCTAAATAAGCTTCCATAAAGCTGTGACGCTGCTCTGCTATTTCTTTAGCATAGGCAGTGTTCATTAAGTTTTTCAGTTTGAGTAATTTTTCATAAAAGTGCATGATTGCAGTATCATCCCCCTTGCGATAGTCTTCAGCAGTCAGGTGATGACGTGGCTGGCGTTTAGGGTCGTGGATGAGTCGCCCTTTGTGGCCTGAAAAAGCCATAGTTCTAGCAATGCCAATAGCCCCAATCGCATCCAGACGGTCAGCATCCTGTACCACTTGCCCTTCAAGCGTGGTCATAGGCTTGCCATTTCCTCCCTTAAAGGACATGGTTGAGATGATTTCTAAGATATGAGCTTTTCGTCTATCATCGATCCCTTTTTCAGTTAAAAGCAAAGCCACCTTATCAAGGCCTGCTTGAGCAGAGGCATTGAATTTGTCATCCGAAAGATCATGAACTAAGGCTGCCGCTTGACAAATAAAAAGATCGGCCTTCTCTTTGTCAGCGATAGTAGTTGTCAGGTTTCTGACGCGAACAATGTGCCACCAGTCATGGCCACTGGCTTCAAAGGCAAGCTCTGATGCCACGTGTTCTTCTAAATGATTTAAGATATCCTCATCGGTCATTTGAGTTTGTCCTTATTGTAGGTGTGAGTCAACTCTAGGCCCGAAAATCCTTGTTGGCGCAAAGCTTCATAAACGACCATGCAAACTGCGTTGGAAACATTGAGGCTGCGAACATGCTCATCATTCATAGGAATACGAATCGCTTTCTCAGGATTGTCCCGCATAAATGCTTCAGGCAGACCAGTATCTTCACGTCCAAACATGAAATAATGTACCAGCCCATCCTGATAATGCTCATCTGAATAAGTCTTGTCTGCGAACTTGGTTACCAAATGAAGCTTGGAAGAGGCGACCATGTTTTGGATAAATGCTTCGATAGAATCATAGTAGTATATCTCGAGTTTGTCCCAATAATCAAGACCAGCTCGTTTCATCTTTTTGTCATCAATAGGAAACCCCATGGGACGAATGATATGAAGTGGCGAATTAGTTGCAGCACAAGTACGGGCAATATTGCCTGTATTTTGAGGGATTTGTGGCTGAAAAAGAACGATATGATTTGTCATCTTAACTCCCAGATATAAAAATAACCACCATGCCCGGAGTCAAGCTCAGCAGACAAGGTGGTTTGTAGCGATTCATTACCTTAACTCATAACAGGTTTGGGTTAAACCAACGAATTCATGTTATTTAGTATAGCACTTTGTATGAAAATGTCAAGATTTTTAGCTAAATTTAAGAAAAATACTTTTCAGTAGCGGTTGGAAATGTTGGCAGAGCTTTTTTTATGCTAAAATAGACTTATCTTATGACTTTGGAGGAAAATCATGTCAGAAAATCGTAGTCACCTAGAAGAAAAATACACTTGGGATTTAAGCACTATTTTTCCAACTGATGCAGCTTGGGAAGCTGAATTAGTGGCGCTAACACGTGATGTTGATGCGGCAAAAGGCTTAGCAGGGCACCTTTTAGATAGTAGCACAAGCTTACTTGAAACAACAGATACTTATATGGGGCTCATGCGTCGTTTGGAGAAGCTTTATGTTTATGCCTCTATGAAAAACGATGAGGACACGACAGTTGCCTATTATCAAGAACTTCAAGCTAAAGCTTCAGCACTCTATGCAAAACTCAGTGAGACCTTTGCCTTCTATGAGCCAGAATTCATGGGACTTAGCCAGGAAACATATGACAAGTTCTTAGCAGAAAAACCTGAGCTTAGCCTCTATAACCACCATTTTGAACGTCTTTTTAAAGCTAAGGAACATGTGTTGTCACAAGAAGCAGAGGAATTGTTGGCTGGCGCTCAAGAAATTTTTGGCGGTGCGCGTGAAACCTTCTCTATCCTTGATAATGCGGACTTGACCTTCCCTTGGGTGACCAATGATGAAGGAGAACTTGTTGAGCTGACTCATGGGAACTTTATTAGTCTGATGGAATCTAAGCAACGCGACATTCGTAAGGGAGCTTATGAGGCTATGTATGGCACCTATGAGCAATTCCAACATACTTATGCTAAGACGCTACAGACCAATGTCAAAGTGCACAATTACAATGCTAGGGTTCGTAAGTACACTTCGGCTCGTCAGGCAGCTATGTCAGCTAACTTTATTCCAGAAGCTGTTTATGATACGCTATTAGAAGCGGTCAATAAGCATTTACCGCTGTTACAGCGCTATATGAAGCTACGCCAGCAGGTTTTGGGACTTGATGACTTAAAAATGTATGATGTCTACACGCCTTTATCTGAGGTCGACATGGCGATTACCTATGATGAGGCTTTGGTGAAAGCTGAGGAAGTATTGGCAATTCTAGGGAAAGATTATGCAGACCGTGTCAAACGTGCCTTTACAGAGCGCTGGATTGATGTGCATGTCAATAAAGGAAAACGCTCGGGAGCTTATTCAGGAGGTGCTTACGACACCAATGCCTTTATGCTTCTCAACTGGCAGGACACACTAGATAATCTTTATACCCTTGTTCACGAAACAGGACACAGTCTACACTCTACCTTTACACGAGAGAACCAACCCTATGTTTATGGGGACTATAGCATTTTCCTAGCAGAAATTGCTTCAACAACCAATGAAAACATTATGACAGAAGCGCTTTTATCTGAAGTAACGGATGAAAAGCAGCGCTTTGCTATTCTTAATCATTATCTGGATGGTTTTAAAGGAACGATTTTCCGTCAAACACAATTTGCAGAATTTGAACACGCTATCCATGTGGCTGATCAAGCTGGAGAGGTTTTGACTAGCGAATACCTCAATAATCTCTATGCGGACCTTAATGAAAAATACTATGGCCTTTCGCGTGAAGACAACCCCGAAATCCAATATGAATGGGCACGTATTCCGCATTTCTACTACAATTACTATGTTTACCAGTACGCAACAGGATTTGCAGCAGCCAATTACCTAGCAGACCGCATTGTACATGGAACTCAAGAAGACAAGGACAAGTATCTGGATTACCTAAAAGCAGGAAATTCAGACTATGCCCTAAACGTGATTGCTAAAGCAGGTGTCGATATGACTAAGGGGGATTACCTTGAGGCAGCCTTCAAGGTATTTGAAGAGCGCTTAACAGAACTGGAAGCTTTAGTTGCAAAAGGTGTTCAAAAATAAAAAGGTGTTCACAAATAGATATAAAAGAAAGGTCGAAGGCCTTTCTTTTATAGTGTAGACAAACCTTATTTTCACTTAGACAAACTGAAAAGCTTTGCTAGTTTAAGATGTGCTTGTCGATTTTACGAGCACCATCAGATACTTTTTGACCTGCTACAAATAACGCTATCAGAATGTTTGAAATCTTAGGCTCAAAAACGAGGTATGGTATTAGGATGAAAGGCGCTGTCGTCCCTACCACTTCAGAAAAAGGAGCAAAGGGCCCTTCTTTTTGTCTCTGCTATGCCAAAAATGGGTGCTTATGTTATAATAAAAGCTATGGAAAATAAAGAAAAAATTGCAACATACGACCTCTTACTTATGCAGGCTAGAGCCCTCTTTGCTAATGAGACAAATCCTCTCGCAAATTTATCAAATGCCTCTGCCATGCTCAATGCTACTTTGCCGAATTCTGTCTTCACGGGTTTTTACCTTTATGATGGTCAGGAGTTGATACTTGGGCCTTTTCAAGGGGGTGTTTCTTGTGTCCATATTGCTCTTGGAAAAGGTGTTTGTGGGGAATCTGCTGCTAAGAGGGAAACCATCATTGTTGATGACGTGACCAAGCATGATAACTATATTGCTTGTGATAGCGCTGCTATGTCTGAAATCGTTGTACCGATGATAAAAGGTGATCGATTAGTCGGTGTTTTGGACTTGGATTCTCGTTTGGTGGCTGATTATGACGCTATTGATCGTGAGTACTTGGAACAATTTGTAGCCATTTTACTTGAAAAAACCATTTTCAATTTTGAGATGTTCGGAGTGGAAAACTGATGTACCAAGCCTTATACCGTAAATACCGTAGCCAGTCTTTTGGAGAGATGGTTGGACAGGAAGTGATTTCGACTACCCTGAAGCAGGCGGTAGCTTCTGGTAAAATCAGCCATGCCTACCTCTTTTCGGGCCCTCGTGGGACGGGAAAAACTTCAGCAGCTAAAATATTCTCCAAAGCGATGAACTGTCCAAATCAGGTGGACGGTGAACCTTGTAATAACTGTGATCTTTGCCATGATATCACCAGCGGCAGTTTAGAAGATGTTATTGAAATTGATGCGGCGTCAAATAATGGTGTAGACGAAATCCGTGACATTCGTGATAAATCTACCTATGCTCCTAGCCGTGCGACCTATAAGGTTTATATCATTGATGAAGTTCATATGCTTTCAACAGGAGCTTTTAATGCCTTGCTAAAGACCCTTGAAGAGCCGACAGAAAATGTTGTTTTCATCTTAGCAACAACGGAATTACACAAGATCCCAGCGACCATTTTGTCACGTGTGCAACGCTTTGAATTTAAGTCAATCAAGCAACATGCTATTCAAGAGCACTTAGCTAAAGTTTTGAAGGAAGAAGCTATCGCTTTTGAGGAAGATGCTCTTCATATGATTGCCCGCCGTGCAGAAGGTGGGATGCGAGATGCCTTATCTATCTTGGATCAAGCTCTGTCTTTGTCTGCGGATAATCAGGTGACTTTAGCAGTTGCTGAAGAAATCACAGGCTCTATTGGTCTTGTAGCTTTGGATGCTTATGTGACACATCTTCGAAGTCATCAGGTCACGGAAGCCTTATCTGATTTGAATCTTTTGTTTGACAGTGGCAAATCCATGAGCCGTTTTGCTACGGATTTACTGACCTATCTGAGGGATTTGTTAATTGTTCAGGCGGGAGGGAATGTTCTGCGTCAGAGTCAGGCTTTTACGGAGAATTTGACCCTTTCTCAAGAACGCCTCTTTACCATGATTGAGGTCGTGACCAATAGTTTGCCTGAGATTAAGACGGGCACTCAACCTAAAATTTATGCGGAGATGATGACCATTCGTTTGGCAGAAAATGCTAGAACCAACCAATCACAACTCCCAGAGAATTTAGAAGCAGAGCTCAATCAGCTACGCTCAGAAATTGCTGAGCTGAAAAAACAATTAGCAAATGGTCTAACAGCTCCTAGCTCAGCTATTGTCCCTAAAGAGCCAGTTAAAAAATCAGCCCTAGCCTTCAAGGTGGATCGGGTCAAAATCGAGACTATTATGGAAGAAACGGTGGCAGATAGCCAGCGGTCAAGAGCTTACCTAGATGCTCTTAAAGGTGCTTGGAATGAGATTTTAGATAGCATCTCTGCTCAAGATAGAGCCTTACTCTTGGGATCGGAGCCTGTCTTAGCCAACAGTGAGAAGGCTATACTAGCTTTTGATGCAGCCTTTAATGCTGAGCAGGTCATGAAACGAGAAAATCTTAATGCCATGTTTGGCAATATTATGAGTAAGGTTGCCGGCTTTTCCCCTGAAATTATGGCTGTGCCTCGTCAAGACTTTAACGCTATCCGTGCAGATTTCGCTCAGAAATTAAAAACTAAACAACCCATAGAAGAAAAGCAAGAAGACAGCCAACTCTTACCAGAAGCCTTTTCCTTCTTGCAAGAAAAAGTAGAAATTATTGAGGATTAAAATAGCCAATGGCTATTTTAAGTCCCCTCTTAAAAATAAGAAGGAGGGGAAGCCATTGGCTATTTTAAGTCCCCTCTTAGAAATAAGAAGGAGGGGAAGCCATTGGCTATTTTAAGTCCCCTCTTAGAGATAAGAAGGAGGGGAAGCCAGAGCTCTTCCAATTAGAAATGTCGTAATAGAAAAGAACTGGCAATTGCCAGTTCTTTCAAATCATTGAGACTTATTTTCCCAAAAGCCCTTTAACAGCTCCTAGGATACCATCAGCACCTTTGGCACCGTCAATCAAGCCTTTAGCTTGTTCAAAGTATTCGCCTAGATTGTCTTTGTGCTCGTTGACAAAATCCATAGCGGCAGAAAAATCTTTTTTCTCAATCATTTCTTTGACTTGGTTTAATAGGTCTTGTGGATTCATAGATGAAACCTCTTTCTTTTTTGATACTTTCATTTAACCATAAATTCTGAAAATTAGAAAGAGATTTGACTCTTAGGAGCATCACTTTTTTGTCATAACATATGAGGTAAACATGAAATTAGCAACAATTTGTTATATTGATAATGGACGAGAACTCTTGCTGTTGCATCGAAACAAAAAGCCAAATGATGTGCATCATGGGAAATGGATTTCTGTTGGCGGGAAACTGGAGAAAGGAGAGAGTCCAGAGGAATGTGCTCAGCGCGAAATTTTAGAAGAGACAGGATTAGTAGCAGAAGCAATGACCTTGTGTGGCATCATCACTTTTCCAGACTTTACTCCAGACACTGATTGGTACACCTATGTCTTCAGGGTGACACGTTTTTCAGGACAGCTCTTAGCGGATTCTCCAGAAGGAACCTTAGAATGGGTCCCTTATGATCAAGTCCTATTAAAACCGACTTGGGAGGGAGATTATGAATTGTTCAAATGGATTTTAAACGATGTGCCCTTTTTTTCGGCTAAGTTGACTTATGAGAAAGAAACCTTAATTGAGCAAAAAGTTGTCTTTTATCCTAGCACAAAATGATGTCAAAATCTGTTGACATGGCCATTTGATAAGGTTTTTAGGCAGACAAAGTAGGGGTTATCTGCCATAATAGAGCTAGAAAGAGAGGGAGTCACTGTATGATTTCAGAAAAATTGAGAGATTATCGCCTCCAAAAAGGCCTTAGTCAAGAAGCATTGGCAGAGCAGTTGGGGGTTAGCCGTCAGACAATTTCAAACTGGGAGACCAATCGACGTGTCCCAGATATTTATAGCTTGGTAGCGCTTAGTGATCTTTACGAGATATCGCTAGATCATCTTATCAAAGGTGACGCAAAGGTCATGGAGATGCTTAGTGGTAAAACCAAGAAAATAGGATTATTTTACTTATATGGAACGGTGGTCATCAGTTGTATTGGCATGCTAGAAGTTATGTACCTAGAAGATTTGAATAGTCTGGTTAGAGTTGGTTTCATGATTGTTTATTTACTAGTAAGCATGATGCTTGCTCAGTATTACTATCCTTATTTCCGAAAAGAGATAAAGAAAGCGAGGGATGCTGGTAGTAGTCGGGGAGATTATTTGGGGATGATGACTTTTTACCTCTATCCACCGCTTTCTGCTATCATTCTCATTTTACTAAATTTCTTTTACCTATGAAGGCTAAAATCATCGTTAGACGATGATTTTTTTCTTGTAATCATGCTATAATATAAGAAAATAAACCTGTTGGGGGATAAATATGAAGAATGATGATACTAAATTTACCTTTAGTTGGTTTTTCCGATGGCTTTTGAACAATAAAGCGGTGACAGTACTTTTGGTCATGCTTTTGGTTTTTCTCAATATTTGGGTTTTCAGTCATATTAGTTCACTGTTTACCCCAATCCTAGATTTTGTAAAGGTCGTTAGTCTGCCTTTGGTGATGTCTGCGGTCATTTACTACTTGCTTGAGCCTTTAGTAACGGTTCTTGAAAAACACGGTGTGGGTAGGGTTTTAGCAATCGGTATCGTCTACACAGGTGTGGCGCTTTTGTTGATTTGGGCCATAGCCATGGTGATTCCTATGATTGAAACTCAGTTAACGGCTTTTGTCAAAAATTTGCCAACCTACATCACTGACTTAGAAAAAGAAGTGACTTTGATTTTACAGGATGACCGTTTGGAGCAATTTCGACCGCAGCTTGAAAAATTTGTGACTAATTTTTCGGATAAGGCTCTAGGTTATGCGCAGAGCTTTTCTAAAGGAGCGGTTAATTGGGCCGGAAATGTAGCAGGGGTTGTCGCTAGAGTTGCGGTAGCTATTATCATTTCTCCGTTTATTATTTTCTATTTCCTCAGGGACGGCAAGTCCATGAAGGATAGTTTTGTCACCTTTTTACCGACAGGCATTCGTGAAACTTCTAGCCGTGTCCTAAACAATGTTAATGCTCAACTGTCAGGCTATGTGCAAGGGCAGGTGACAGTTGCCATCGTGGTTGGTATAATGTTCTCCATTCTTTTTAGCATTATTGGTTTGCCTTATGCTGTTACCTTTGGAATAGCAGCTGGTATTTTAAACATGATTCCTTATTTAGGAAGCTTTCTTGCCATGGTACCAGTTGTTATCTTAGCTTTGGTAGATGGCCCAGTTATGCTGATTAAGGTCATTGTTGTGTTTACCATCGAACAGACCATTGAAGGACGTTTTGTCACCCCTCTTGTTTTAGGGAGCAAACTCAATATCCATCCTATCACAATTATGTTTATCTTATTGACTGCAGGTAGTATGTTTGGCGTTTGGGGAGTCTTTATAGGGATTCCAATCTACGCAGCTGTCAAGGTAGTGCTTGCTGAACTCTTTATGTGGTATAGAGATGTTAGCGGACTCTATGAAGAAGTGACCGTTCGAGAACATTTAGAAGGAGAGTCTGATGTTAAATAGCGAGAAGATGTTAGCTTCTTTGCAGTCACAAGACCTCGCTCACGCAGATAAGTATTTTCAAAAAGCGCTGAGAGAAGATCCGGTTGATGTGTTGTTGGAATTGGCTGAATACTTAGAATCTATAGGTTTTTTACCACATGCCAAACAAATCTATGAGCAAATCTGTGAGACGTTTCCAGAAACCAATATTAACTTAGCACAGATTGCTGCGGAAGATGGTGAGGTTGAGCAGGCCTTTCTTTATCTTGATCGGATTTCAGAAGAAAGTCCTGATTACCTTTCTGCTTTATTGGTTATGGCGGATCTGTATCAGATGGAGGGTTTAACGGACGTTGCTAGAGATAAGCTCTACTTGGCAAGTCAGTTGAGTGATGATCCTATCGTGATTTTTGGTCTTGCTGAAATGGAGTATGAATTAGAGGATTATCAATCTGCTATCAAGCATTATGCAGAACTGGACAATCGTGCCATTTTAGGGTTAACAGGTGTGTCTACTTATCAGAGAATTGGGCGCTCTTATGCTAACCTTGGAAAATTTGAAGCGGCAATTGATTTTCTTAGCAAAGCCTTGGAGATTGAATATGATGATACAACGGCCTTTGAGCTTGCTGTGATTTTCTACGATCAAGAAGATTATCAAAAGGCTAATTTCTATTTCAAACAGCTAGACACCATGAATCCAGATTTTTCTGGTTATGAATATGCTTATGCTCTTTCTTTGCAGGCCCAACATCAAAGGGCTGAGGCCCTTCGTTTAGCGCAGAAAGGCTTGTCTAAAAATGCTTTTGATAGTCAATTGTTGCTTTTAGCTTCGCAACTATCTTACGAGACACACGATAGGGCTGCTGCAATCTCTTATCTCTTATCAGCTAAAGCTGTGATGGAGGACACAGAAGAAGTGTTACTTCGCTTATCAACGCTTTACTTGGAAGAAGAGGCTTACGACAAAGTGATTGCGCTTGATTCTGAAGAGGTGGAGAGGGTTTTAACTAAGTGGAATATCGCAAAGGCTTATCAAGCTTTGGATCGTGACGATAGAGCGCTTGAGCTGTACCGTTCTATAGCATCGGAACTGAAGGCTAATCCAGAATTCTTGCAGGATTACATCTATTTGCTTCGCCAATTTGGCTATCGTGATGAGGTGCGTGACCTTGCTAAGCATTATCTTAAACTAGTGCCTGATGACGTTAATATGCTAGCTTTTATGGAGGAAATGTAATGTCAGGACCAATTAAATTGTTTCAGTATAATACGCTAGGCGCACTGATGGCTGGTCTCTACGAAGGCACTTTGACCATAGCAGAATTATTAGAGCATGGAGACTTGGGAATTGGAACCTTGGATTCCATTGACGGAGAATTGATTATTTTGGATGGCAAGGCTTATCAAGCTAAGTCAACAGATGGGGAGCTCCAGGTGGTAGAAGTTCCAGGCCATCTCAAAGTTCCTTATGCAGCTGTTGTTCCGCATCAAGCAGAAGTTATTTTCAAACAACGATTTGAGATGTCTTCACAAGAATTGGAAAATCGTATTGAAATGTATTATGACGGGGCCAATCTTTTTCGTTCCATCAAGATTCACGGTATGTTTAAGCGTATGCGTGTGCGGATGATTCCAAAATCCAGCTGTGATCGTAAGTTTGCAGAGGTAGCGACTAACCAACCAGAGCATGAAGCAGAGATGATTAGTGGGACGCTTGTGGGAATTTGGACGCCTGAGATGTTTCATGGGGTGAGTGTTGCTGGTTACCATCTTCATTTCTTATCCGATGACAAATCTTTTGGCGGACATGTGATGGATTTTACCATCCTTGAAGGGATTGTTGAAGTTGGGCCAGTAGATCAGCTTGATCAGCGCTTCCCTGTACAAGATCGTAACTATCTTTTTGCTAAGTTTAATATGGATGAGGTCAAAGAAGATATCTCAAAAAGTGAGTAGTTCAGGTGAGAAGAAGCAAAAACACCACAAGGCAAAGATTTTACTTGTGGTGTTTTTGATGTCTTGAAAACATGATTCATTTGAGTCACGGTGTTTTCGTCTGTTTTTTACGGTATTGATAAGGGGATAGGTGAAACCGTTGCTTAAATTGTCGGTTAAAGTTTGATAAGTTGCTAAAGCCTACTTGAGCAGCGATTTCAGCAACGGATAAATTCGTATGTATCAAGGCTTCGCAAGCCTTATTGAGTCGTAATTGAATCAAGAAATTCATGCAAGAACTGCCAGTATGTTGCTTGAAGATGGCCATAAAATGATTTTTACTATAGCCAAAAGATTTAGCTAGCTGTTCAATCGTGATGTTCTCTGCATAATGGTCTTGAAGAAAACGAATCAACTCCTTTAATTTCTGGTATTTCTGATATGTATCATCACTATAGTGGCGATTGACATGCCGATTTTTAAAAAGGAGATAAAGCAGTTCATGGAGTTTAGCTTTGACCATCATGTCATAGTAAAGGCCTTCCTCTTCGATAAGAGCAAACAGGTTAAAGAGGCATTCTTTAATAGCCAGATAGCCAGCATCACTCGCTTTAAGGACTGGTGTGAGGTGAAAATGACCAGAATGTAAGGGTTGAATATAGCGCTGGCTAAAGGCTTCAATCTGTTGCCTTCCTAAATTGTCTAAATGAATACGAAAAGTTGTCGTTACCTGCTCTTGATTTCCAATAGGATGAATAGCGTGCATGGCTGACGGTTGAATTAAGATAATATCGCCTGGTTGGCTATCAAATGGTTGATAGTTGATATAGTAAGAAGCCGTTCCCTGATGTACATAAATAATCTCTAATTCAGCATGCCAGTGGTAGACCTCTTCAGGGAAACCATTTTTGATATGGATTTTTTCGTATTCATAAGGAAAACCAGAGGGATTCTCTTTTAAAAAACGGCTATATTTTGCCATAAATAGTCCTCTTCCTTGTAACGTGTCATTGTTATTATAGCAAAAACTTCCTCGGTGGAGGAAGTCAAGGTTGTAACTGGCTTTGGTTTAGAAAGCCTTTTTTTGTCATACGATTCAATAGATGCTTTATTACTGGATTTGAAAGACAACTACGAATTCTTCTGATTATCATTTTGCTGAGTCTATTGTTTCAGTAGAGTAGGCATTGTTTGCTTCTGGAGAACCATGTCTATGCCATATAAGAGGCTAGTTAGCTTTTTTATGGCATTTTATGTAGACAAGATTAAGCCCAAGTCCAATTAAGGCTAGTATAATGGCAACATAGAAGGCTTGACTATAGTTACCGTTATTTGCGCTAGCCATTTGAACCGCTACACGTGGAGCAAAGAATGCAGCCAGTGAATAGCCAGTAAAGACAATGCCATAGTTGACCCCTTGGTTAGCAGGGCCGTAGTTTTCCATAACGATTGATGGGAAAACTCCCATTACCCCACCAAAACAAATACCAAGACCGATAATACCGATGGTAAAACCAAGTTGTCCAGGGACAAGCGTCAATGTTAACAGAGCACTAGCAACGACAGAATAAATGATGAGGAGTGTCTGACTGCGCCCAATTTTATCTGAAACGGTTCCCCAAATCAAACGTCCGCTAGAATTGGCAATTGAGTAGAGGGAGACATAGAGTGCTGCGGTTCCTGCTGATAATCCAAACATGGATTGACCAATTGGAGAGGCTTGTGAGGCGATCATGAGTCCAGAAAAAGCACCTAGGAAGAACATTGAAATAATAATGTAGAAAATAGGTGTCTTCACCATGTCTTTCCAAGTTTTATTGACCAGCCCTTTCCCAGCCTGAGATGGGGGAGTCCAACCGTGAGGTTTGTAGCCTGCTGGGGCAGCTTTAATAAAGAAGTTAGCTATGATAATGATAGCTAGGTAAGCCATGCCAATGGTACGGAAGGCAAATTTAGCATCATGGCTCTGGATAAGACTAGAAGCGATAGGAGAAGCGATAACAGCAGCAAAACCCATTCCACCAGTCAGTATGCCAGAAGCAAGCCCGCGTTTATCAGGAAAGAGCCTTAGGGTGTTGGATAAGGCGCCAGAATAAGCAAAACCTTGTCCTAGGCCCGCCATGAGTCCATAAGTCAGATAGAGCATGGTTGGAGAGCTTGCATAGCCTGTTAGATAGAATCCATAAGCAAACAGAAGGGCTCCTAGGGCGATAGTCCATTTGACATAGCCTCTATCTACAAGATAGCCTCCTAAAATCATAGGGATGGGACCTATGGCAGAGTTAATGGCAAATGCCATCATGATTTCAGGCATTGTCCAACCGGTTTGAGCACTCAGAGGTCCAGCAAAGACTGAAAAAGCATAAACAGCTCCGGTACACAATAAAATAGCAGTTGAAGCGGCGATAACCTGCCAACGGTTTAAGGTTTTTGTCATAAGAAAAGCATCCTTTCTAAAACTTTGTTTGTTATTTCACAGAGACTATAACACAGATTAAAAAAAGCTGTCAATAAGATTTGATATAAATTTGGAATTTTTTTCACAAACTTATAGTAAAGTACGAAATACTGATAGAATAACACTGTTTTTTAGAAGATAGCGTTTACAAAAATGCGATAAATTATATAATAATCTTGTAAAAATGTGAAAGAGGTAACAAGATGAAATTAGTTGCTATCGTTGGAACCAATTCGGATCGCTCCACAAACCGCAAACTTCTGAAGTTCATGGCAAAACATTTTGCCGATAAGGCTGATATTGATATCTTAGAAATAGCAGCCTTACCAGCCTTCAATGAACCAGAGGATAAGACACCATCAGCAGCTGTTGCTGAGTTTTCTGCAAAGATTCTAGCAGCGGATGGTGTTATCATTTCAACTCCAGAGTATAACCATACCATACCAGCCCCACTTGCTTCTGCTCTTGAGTGGATTGCTTATACAAGTCGTGCTCTGATCAATAAGCCGACCATGATTGTGGGTGCTTCCCTTGGTCTTTTGGGAACATCGCGTGCGCAGGCACATTTGCGTCAGATTCTGGATGCACCAGAGCTGAAAGCGCGTGTCATGCCAGGTACCGAATTCTTCCTTGGACATTCTGAGCAAGCCTTGACCGATGCTTGTGATCTTGTGATTCCAGAAAAAGTAGCCGAACTTGAAGAGCATTTTGCAGAATTTACTAACTTTGTCGCTCTGACGAAACAATTGGTTAAGCCAGAAGACACCGACCGCAAAAAATCCTTTATCTGGGAAGAATGGCTCAAAGTATAAGCGATTAAGAGTGAATAGAAAGGAAGAGAAGATATCATGAAATTAGTTGCAATTGTTGGAACCAATGCGAAAAAATCTTATAACCGCATGCTCTTGCAATTTATGCAAAAGCATTTTGCTAAGAAAGCAGATATTGAGATTTTGGAAATCACAGATGTTCCTATGTTTAATGAAACAGACGATCAAACAGATACACCTATCATCCAAAAATTCAATACCAAAATTACAGAAGCTGACGGAGTGATTATTGCGACGCCTGAGCACAATCATACCATTCCATCTAGCCTTAATAGCCTATTAGAATGGCTGTCTTTCAATGTGCACCCGCTTGAAGGTAAGCCAACTATGATTGTTGGAGCCTCATACGATGTTCAGGGGTCTTCAAGAGCTCAATTGCACCTGCGCCAAATTTTGGATGCTCCAGGTGTTAATGCTACGGTGATGCCAGGAAGTGAGTTTCTGCTTGGGCGAGCTCACCGAGCATTTGATGATCATGGTGACTTGATTCATGACAGAACTGTTGATTTCTTGGAATCCTGTTTCTTCCGTTTTCAGCGCTTTGTCCAAGTGGCTAATCAGCTTAATCTGCCTGAGGAAGTGCGTTTTGAACCAGGGACTTACACGGTGACAGCAGAAGGTCACAATGGCAAGTTACCAATGGAGGTCACTTTATCAGATGAGCGCATTGAGAAAATTGATATTGACTCATCCGGTGAATCATCTGGTATTGCAGATATTGTCTTTACGCGTATTCCAGCTGAAATCATTGAAGGTCAGACCTTAAATGTTGACGCTATTTCAGGAGCTTCTGTAACGGCTAATGGGGTTCTTGACGGGGTGGCTCGTGCCATTAAATTAGCAGGTGGAAATCCTGATGTCCTCCGTAAGCGTCCTAAAGCGCCTTCTGCTTTGGACAAGGAAGACAAGACTTATGATACGGATGTTGTCATCGTTGGTGGTGGTGGTGCAGGTCTGGCAGCAGCGGCAGCGGTTCTTCAAGAAGGTAAAAAAGTCATCGTGGTGGAAAAATTCCCAGCCATTGGTGGTAATACGGTTCGTGCAGGGGGGCCAATGAATGCTCCTGATCCTGCTTGGCAAAATACCTTTGCCGCTAATCCAGGCGAAGCGCACAACCTGCAAGAATTGATTGCGATAGACGAAGCGACCATCGATCCAGAGTACTTAGCAGACTTTCGCGCTCTGAAAGTTGAAGTTGAACAATACCTTGAAAACCCAAGTCAACTTTTTGATTCAACCCTTCTTTACCGCATTCAGACCTATATTGGAGGCAAACGAACAGATCTTAATGGCCAAGAGATCCATGGTGATTATAACCTTGTCAAAGTTTTGACAGAAAAAGCCTTGGAATCTGTGCGTTGGTTGGAAGACATTGGAGTTGAGTTTGTTCGTTCAGAAGTGACCATGCCGGTAGGTGCTCTATGGCGCCGTGGGCACAAGCCTGTTCAGCCAATGGGCTACGCTTTTATTTCTGTCCTTGAAAAATTTGTCCGTGACAATGGCGGTCTCATCCTAACGGATTCACCGGTTAAGGAATTGACTGTCAAAGACGGTGCTGTCTGTGGTCTGATTGCGCAAGGACGTAATGGCCAAACCATCACTGTCAATGCTAATGCTGTTGTTCTGGCTTCTGGAGGTTTCGGTGCTAACACCAAGATGCTACAACAGTACAATACCTATTGGTCTGAAATTGATGATGACATTGCCACTTCAAATACGCCAGCTGTAACAGGTGATGGCATTCTCCTTGGTCAATCAGTAGGTGCAGATCTTGTAGGTATGGGATTCAGTCAAATGATGCCAGTATCAGACCCTGTGACGGGGGCGCTTTTCTCAGGCCTTCAAGTGCCGCCAGCTAACTTTATCATGGTCAATAAAGAAGGCAAACGCTTTGTTGACGAGTATGGTAGCCGTGATAAACTGTCACAGGCAGCCATTGATAACGGAGGTCTCTTCTACCTCATTGCTGACGATAGGATTAAAGCGACAGCTTATAATACTAGTCAAGAGAAGATTGATGCGCAGGTAGCAGCAGGAACCCTCTTCAGGGCAGATACCCTAGAAGAATTAGCTGAAAAAATCGGTGTTGATCCAGAGACTTTTGTGACGACGATTAGGAATTACAATTCTTATGTCGATGCAGGTTACGATCCGGAATTTGACAAGGGCGGTTTCGATCTCAAATGTGAGGTGGCGCCTTTCTATGCGACTCCACGTAAGCCAGCTGTTCACCACACGATGGGCGGTCTCAAGATTGATACCAGTACCCATGTCATCAATGAAAAAGGAGATATTATCAAAGGCCTTTATGCTGCTGGTGAGGTAGCAGGAGGTTTGCACGCTGGTAATCGTTTGGGTGGCAACTCATTGACAGACATTTTTACTTTTGGACGCATTGCAGGACAAACTGCAGTTACTGAACACTGTTGATATGAAAAAAGCACCAAGCGGTGCTTTTTCTGTCTTTGTCATTGTAAAAAGAGCTATTTCAAATAGCTCTTTTCTGATGTGCTAGCCAACGAATGCGTTGATTTCCGCTTCGATATTGGCGATTTTTTCTTCGGCTTCAGCAAGGGTTTCACCAACCGTTGCAATGTAGAACTTGATTTTTGGCTCTGTTCCTGAAGGACGAACGGCAAACCAAGAATCATCTGCCAAGGTGTATTTCAAGACATCTGAAGGAGGAGTAGAGAGTTTTTCAACATTTCCGTCCTTGTCTGTCTTGGTTTGAAGGGCAAAGTCTTCAAAGACCGCGATGTCTGTTGCGTTGAATTGCTCTGGAGAATTATCACGGAATTTAGCCATGATAGCCTTGATCTGCTCTGCACCATCTTTACCAGACAGGGTAACAGAGATTGTTTTCTCAGCGAAGTAGCCATATTCCTTGAAGATTTCATCAATACCGTCAGCTAGGGTCATGCCACGTGAACGGTAGTAGGCAGCAATTTCAGCGACCATTAGAACGGCTTGGATTGCATCCTTGTCACGCACAAATGGCTTGATGAGGTAGCCGAAACTTTCTTCAAAACCAAACATGTAGGTATGGTTGTGTTTTTCTTCAAATTCTTGGATTTTCTCAGCGATAAACTTGAAACCTGTCAAGACGTTGAACATGGTCGCACCGTAGCTTTCAGCAATCTTGGTCACCAATTCGGTTGATACGATTGATTTAGCAAGGGCAGCGTTTGCTGGAAGAGTTCCAGCTTGTTTGTGAGCTTCGAGGATATATTTGGCAATGATGGCACCGATTTGGTTACCAGACAGGTTCCAGTAAGAGCCGTCTGCTTGGCGGACTTCCACACCGACACGGTCTGCGTCAGGGTCTGTTGCAAGAAGGACATCCGCATCAACTTGGCGGCCTAATTCTTCCGCAAGAGCAAAGGCAGCTTGGCTTTCAGGGTTTGGCGAAGCGACAGTTGAGAAGTCAGGGTCAGCAGTTGCTTGGCTTTCGACAACTTGAACAGACTCAAAACCAGCTTGTGCCAGTGCACGACGAGCCAACATTTCCCCTGTACCATGAAGAGGAGTATAGACAATCTTCATGTCTTTACCGTACTCAGCAATCAATTCTGGGTTGATATTGAGGTCTTTGAGTTCCTCAAGATATTTCACGTCTGTTTCTTCGCCAAGAACAGTAATCAAACCGTTTTCCTTGCTAGCTTCAAGGTCAGCCAATTCCACTGCGAATGGATTGTCAATAGCACGGATAAAGTCAGTCAGAGCATCCGCATCCGCAGGAGGCATCTGTCCGCCGTCCTCACCGTAGACCTTGTAGCCGTTAAATTCTTTCGGGTTGTGGCTTGCAGTCACCATGATACCTGCGATGGCATTGTAATGGCGCACAGCGAATGACAACTCAGGAGTTGGACGAAGGCTTTCAAATACATAAGATTTGATACCATGCGCTGCCAAAACTTGAGCCGATTCAAAAGCAAATTCTGGCGAGAAGTGACGTGAATCGTAAGCGATGGCAACACCACGTTTTTTAGCTTCTTCACCTTTTGATTCTACCAATTTTGCCAAACCTTCAGTAGCTTGACGGACTACGAATACGTTGATGCGGTTGGTACCAGCTCCAATGTAACCACGCATACCGGCTGTACCGAACTCCAGGTTTGTATAGAAGGCATCTTCTTTTGTTTTTTCATCCATTGCGACTAATTCTTCACGCAAGTAATCTGGAAGGTTCGCAAAGTTGAGCCATGTCGTAAAATTATCTTGGTATGTCATAGGATCTCCAATCATATAAGTTAATCGCTTACATTATAGCATTTTCACGAAAAAAAAGCACGGTTTTCCGTAACTTTTTCATGATTTTTTGAATTTTTCCAGTCGAGGAACCATCAGAGCCGTTAAGAGAGCAGCAATGATGATTTCAATGAGTGATAAGGTACTTACGATGACCCCTATCAGGCGTTGCCCATCTCCGTTTAAAAAATTGGGAAAGAGGAAAAAAGCACCTGTTACGACAAAAATGGTATTGGTCAGAGCTCCAGAAGCCCCTGCTATCAAAAGCCCAATCGGATGTTTGCTCAGCCATTTGGCCAAAAAGTAAGGAACAATCCCAATCAAAACCCTAGGGAGAATGGCAATGACCAATGATAGAAGGCTACCACCTGGTGCCAGTGGTGAGAAGAGATAGCTACTTGGCCCAATAATGATCGAGTTACGAATGACACTCATAACTCCCATACCAAGACCGAGTCCCGCTCCAATTCGTGGTCCAAACAGAATGGCAGCGATAATGACAGGAACGAAAGTCACCGTCGGTTTGATAGGAAGTGGAAAGGTTTGGAAAATCATCTGACTAATGATTTCAATAATGATCATTGCTGCAAAGAGCATGGCAATAGTAGCCGTTTGATTCGCTTTTTTTCTATTCACCGAGTGTCTCCTCTATGGTTTGTAAAATAATGTCAAGATCAGCCAGAGCCCCTCGTCCCACATCACCACAGGCTAGTAAGGCGGATTTTGGTTGGATTTCCAAGTAGCCGATGTCTTTTAGAGTAGCAAGATTGCGTTGGGTCAAGGGGTTGTCATACATTTTAGTGTTCATGGCTGGTGCGATGAGTTTTGGGGTCTTGCTAGGAAGAGCTAGCGCAGTGGCTGTTACCATGTTATCCGCTAGTCCCTGTGCCAATTTAGCGATGGTATTGGCTGAGGCAGGTGCAACTAAGAAGAGATCAGCTTCCTTAGCTAGGTCGATGTGGTTGATTCGGTCTGCTATTTTTTCTGTCATCACATCTGTGTGGACAGGGTTTTTGGACAAGACTTGTAAGGTCAGCGGTGTGATAAAATCAGTGGCTGCAGCAGTCATCAGGACATGCACCTGATAACCGAGTTTCCCGAGTTGACTAGTCAAGTCAGCTGTCTTATAAGCTGCGATAGAGCCAGATACTGCAAGTAGGATTGTTTTACTCATAGAGTCAACCTTTCGTAGAGTTTGTCAGCAATGTCAGACTTAGTGGTAGCCAGTATCTCAGCGTCTTGATCTACCAGATAAGCCAGGTGTTGGTCTGGTGTGATGTCTTTGAGATCGTTGGCAACAATAAGTTCAGCTTGGTTGTTAACCAGACTCTTGCGTGCGATTTGAAAGAGCTCTGCCTTTTCCACAGCTACCAAGAGCTTAAAGCCAACCAAGCGGATATGGGGATTCCATGTCTTGACAAGGCTGATGATTTTTGGTGTTTTTTTAAGGAAAAGAACCTGGTAGTCAGCTTTTGAGGAAATCTTGGCTTCCTCATTTTTGTGAGTCAATAGCTGAGCAGGTGAGTCAGCTTTTTCCAACTCATCAATATCTGTCATATAGACAGGCGTGTAGTCAGATACCGCCATGCTGTGAATCAGTACGTCATGAGATTTGACTAAGGGCTCTAATGTTTCAAGGAGTGATGCCACATCACTGATGACAGAGACTCTTAAGCCTTCTTGAGCCTCAGGTTTGACGGCTTGTTTTGTTGTCACTAAAGTGACCTGATGACCGCCAGCTAAAAAGCGTTCTGCAATGATTTTTCCAAGATGACCTGTAGCGTGATTGGTGATGCCACGCACCTGATCAATAGCCTCAGTGGTACCACCTGATGTAATCAAAATTTTCATAGGCTGATTATATTAAAAAATGCCTTATTTGTAAATGATGAAGTCACAAGAGATATGCTATAATAGAGCAATAGTTAAGAAACTAGCAAAGCGATTAGGAAACTCATTATGGACTTGCCCCTTATCATCTGCTTGTTCCAGCTACCGACCCTATAGGGTGAGCCTCTTTATCACCCATTTTTGGGGAATTGGTACGGATATGGCGCCTTTATAAAGAAGGCGCCAACCTATGTGGCCTATCTGAGGCATTCTCCCATCAAAGCTAGCCTAGTCAGGTTCAATAGGGTATCGGATCCGATGAACGTAGGTCAGTGCCGTTAGGGTTGGTAATATAGAGGAAAATGACTTTGGGGATGCCACTGTTGT
Source organism: Streptococcus plurextorum DSM 22810 (assembly GCF_000423745.1). Lineage (GTDB taxonomy): Bacteria > Bacillota > Bacilli > Lactobacillales > Streptococcaceae > Streptococcus > Streptococcus plurextorum. Next base: position 184,037 of record NZ_AUIO01000001.1, on the reverse strand, counting down.
CCTCAGTAAAGTTGTTGTGGTTTCAGGTATTGATTTGGACGAGGAGTCATCAAAATGATAGAGGAGACATTATATGGGTAGGATTGATCTTGAAAAATACCATGAGTTAGCCCTTCAAAAGCAAGGAGAACACCGTAAATTTTTAACAAGCTTAAAAAAGAAAGCACCAAAGGACTTAGATAAGATTGTTCAGCAGGTTCACCGTGAGGTGTTCCTAGAGATTGATTGTACAGAGTGTGCCAATTGTTGTCGTAACCTAGGGCCTCTTTTCACAGAGGCTGATATTACCCGTATTGCTAAACATTTTCGCATGAAGCTGCCTGTCTTTGAAGACATGTATCTGCGGATGGATGAAGATGGAGATAAGGTTTTTCAAGCCATGCCCTGTCCTTTTTTGGGGGATGATAATCTTTGCAGCATCTATGATGTTCGCCCCAAAGCCTGTCGTGAATTTCCTCATACAGACCGTAAAAAGATCTACCAGATTAACAACCTTACCATCAAAAATACTTTGTTTTGTCCAGCAGCCTATCTATTTGTTGAAAAGCTAAGAGAACGCTTGCTATAGGATACTGACCATGCTATAATGAGGAGAAAAAGGAGGTTATCCTATGATTATTACAACATCTAATCACATCGATGGTCGTCAAGTGACGGCTTATAAAGGGATTGTATTTGGTGAAGTTATCACTGGAATCAACATGTTCAAAGACATTGGTGCTGGCTTGCGTAATATCTTTGGAGGTCGTTCAGGATCTTATGAAGGGGAATTGACTCAAGCACGTGAATCAGCTCTGGCAGAAATGGAAGCAAGAGCGAGTCAATTGGGAGCAGATGCAATCATTGCTGTTAAAATGGACTATGAAGTGCTCGGTTCTGATAATGGTATGCTCATGGTGACCTGCAGTGGTACTGCAGTGACATTGTCATAATAGTAACAAAAGGAAAGATTGGAAAAACAATCTTTCTTTTTTCTATGGTAAAATAGAGGAAAAGAGTTTCAAAGGATAGGTAAAATGATTGATAGACGAGAAAACAATACCTTTAAGCTGGTCTCAAAATACCAGCCATCTGGTGACCAGCCACAAGCCATCGAAACCTTGGTGGATAACATCGAGGGAGGTGAAAAAGCCCAGATTCTCATGGGGGCGACGGGGACTGGTAAGACTTACACCATGAGTCAGGTCATCGCCCGTGTCAACAAGCCTACCTTGGTCATTGCCCACAACAAGACCTTGGCAGGTCAGCTTTATAGTGAGTTCAAGGAATTCTTCCCAGAAAATGCGGTCGAATACTTTGTGTCCTACTACGATTACTACCAGCCAGAAGCCTATGTTCCTTCTAGTGATACCTATATTGAGAAGGACAGTTCGGTCAATGACGAGATTGACAAACTTCGTCACTCAGCGACGTCAGCACTCCTCGAACGCAATGATGTCATTATCGTAGCTTCGGTTTCTTGTATCTATGGTTTGGGGTCACCTAAAGAATATGCGGACTCTGCCGTTTCCCTGCGTCCAGGTCAGGAAATCTCTAGGGACCAATTGCTCAATGCCCTTGTGGATATTCAGTTTGAGCGCAATGACATTGACTTCCAACGGGGACGCTTCCGTGTGCGTGGGGATGTGGTGGAGATTTTCCCAGCTTCTCGTGATGAACACGCCTTCCGTGTGGAGTTTTTCGGGGATGAAATCGACCGCATTCGTGAGATTGAAAGCCTGACAGGTAAGGTCTTGGGCGATGTGGACCACTTGGCGATTTTCCCTGCCACCCACTTCGTGACCAACGACGATCACATGGAAACGGCCATTGCCAAGATTCAAGCAGAACTGGAAGAGCAGCTCAAGGTCTTTGAGGCAGAAGGAAAACTCTTAGAAGCTCAGCGATTGAAACAACGAACCGACTACGACATTGAAATGCTACGGGAAATGGGCTACACCAACGGAGTTGAGAACTATTCACGACACATGGACGGGCGAAGCGAGGGCGAGCCTCCTTATACCCTACTGGACTTTTTCCCAGAGGATTTCTTGATCATGATTGACGAGAGCCACATGACTATGGGGCAGATTAAGGGCATGTACAATGGCGACCGCGCTCGCAAGCAGATGTTGGTCGATTATGGTTTCCGCCTCCCGAGTGCACTGGACAATAGACCGCTGCGCAGGGAAGAATTTGAGAGCCATGTCCACCAGATTGTCTATGTCTCTGCGACGCCGGGTGACTATGAAATGGAGCAGACCGATACCATTGTCGAGCAGATCATTCGGCCGACTGGGCTTCTAGATCCAGAAGTGGAAGTCCGTCCAACCATGGGACAGATGGACGATCTCTTGGGCGAAATCAATGCCCGTGCTGAAAAAGGTGAGCGTGTCTTTGTCACTACTCTAACTAAGAAAATGGCAGAGGACTTGACCGACTACCTGAAAGAAATGGGCGTCAAGGTCAAGTATATGCACTCGGATATCAAGACCTTGGAGCGGACGGAGATTATCCGTGATCTTCGCCTGGGTGTCTTTGATGTCCTGATAGGAATTAACCTCTTGCGTGAAGGGATTGACGTGCCAGAAGTCAGTCTGGTGGCTATCTTGGACGCTGACAAGGAAGGCTTCCTCCGTAATGAACGGGGGCTCATTCAGACAATCGGTCGGGCAGCTCGTAACGCTGAAGGCCATGTGATTATGTATGCGGACAAGGTCACCGAGTCTATGCGGAAGGCTATGGAAGAAACAGCCCGCCGCCGTCAAATCCAAATGGCTTATAATGAAGAACATGGTATCATTCCACAGACCATTAAGAAGGAAATCCGTGATCTGATTAGCGTGACCAAGGCTGTCACTCAGGACAAGGAAGAAGTTGTGGACTTCAATGCCCTCAACAAAGACGAACGCAAGGCCATGATCAAGAAACTGGAAGGTCAGATGCAGGAAGCGGCAGAAGTGCTTGACTTTGAACTGGCAGCCCAGATTCGTGATATGGTCATTGAGTTGAAGAATATGTAAGAGCATGGTAGAGAAGTAAGGGTCGTATCAAGTGAGAGATAGTGTATCGGGAAATGAAGGAGTAAGGCTATTAGCCTATTGACTGTCTTTCTTACCTACCTACTTTAGGTACTGACAATCCTCATGCTTTATTATTGAATATCGAACCTTATTGAAGCTATCATAGAGCAACTTGATAGAAAAGATGAGTAGTCTGTAGAAGCCATAAGACTTGTGAAATATCCTCAAAAAAAATCAGGTGGTCATTTTGTAAAGCGATTCATTACATGATTGACAATTTTTTGGATTATATATAATAATATTACAATAACTAGTTCCGTTAGCCATTTAGCATCTTTACTTAGGAAGTATATGATGCTAGGGCACAACATGTCATCGCTTTTAGAGGAGGAGTGATACCATGAATGAAAAAAGACACATCTACTTACTTTGTCTAGCTATTATTTTGTCATCTATCATTTTAGGCGCTTTTATCTATCAAGGACTTGATACATTAGGTCAATTTATCAATGATGGGCTGAGAGTCATGAATCAAAATTTAGCTCGATAAGACTGTTCTGTAAAATTCAGATTATTGAAACGGCGAATCAGGAATAATGGTCGCTGTTTTTTAGTAGGCTGTCACCCTAACCTGTTGACCAAAAAGCAAAAATCATGTTTTTTTGTTGCGAGAGCTAGTCAAATCATGGCATAATTAACTTAATCACGAGAAAGCCTAGGAGGTGGCCTGATGCCTATAACCATCAATATTTACTATACCGGTCTTGGAAATGCTGCTAAGGAATTTGCAACAGAAATGATTTCTAGTGGTATTGTTTCAGAGATTAGAGAGAAAAAAGGCAATTTAAAATACGATTACTTCTTTCCATTTGATGATCACGAAACGATTCTCTTGATTGACAGGTGGGAAAACCAAGAGGCACTAGATGAACACCATCACTCGCCTATCATGACAAAAATCATGAGCTTAAGGGAAAAGTACAAGTTGCAGATGAGGGTGGAAAGATATGTCGAAGATGATTACCAAATACCTAAAGGTGATGAAAAATATAGTCAAGTCGAGATAAGATAACCGTTACAATAGGGTTTGTCGAAGAAACTTGACTGACTTGACTGCGATGAAGAGGTGAGACACAGCCCTATCCCTTGCGATTTGGACTCTTATCAGAGCTGTGCTATAATAGCCTTATGACAAAAGTAATTGTAATTGCAGGACCTACAGCGGTGGGCAAGACTGCGCTAGGGATTCAGTTGGCACAAGCCTTTAATGGGGAGATTATTTCTGGGGACAGTCAGCAAGTTTACCGTAAACTTAATATCGGTACCGCTAAGGCGACTGCTGAGGAACAGACAGCTGCCAAGCACCATCTCATCGATGTCCGTGAGGTGACAGAGACCTATTCAGCTTTTGATTTTGTGGTAGAAGCAAAAGAGGCTATCGACCAAATCACTTGCCGAGGAAAAGTCCCTATCATAGTGGGCGGGACGGGACTTTATTTACAGAGTTTACTTGAAGGCTACCATCTAGGTGGTCAGGTTGATCAAAAGGCAGTTTTGGCCTATCGCCAGGAGCTCAATGCTTTTTCTGATGAGATTTTGTTTGGGAAAATAGCAGAGCTAGGCTTAACGATTCCTGAGCTTAACCGCAGACGTGCCATGAGAGCTCTTGAGCTTGATAAATTTTCAGACAAGCTTGAAAATCAAATGCCAGACTATGATGCGCTGTTAATTTGTTTGACTGATGAGCGTGAGAGACTCTATGACCGTATCAATGCTCGTGTCGATAAAATGGTTGAAGCTGGCTTGCTGGATGAGGCTAAGTGGCTTTATGAGACATTTCCTGATGCGCAAGCAGCTAGAGCTATTGGCTACAAAGAGCTGTTTCCTTATTTCGCTGGAGAGACGGATTTGCCGAGTGCCCTTAATCTGTTAAAACAAAATAGCCGTCGCTTTGCCAAACGGCAATTGACCTGGTTCAGAAACCGTATGGACATGATGTTTTATGACGTTAGCGATAGCCACTTTCCAAATAATGTTAGGGAAAAAGTGGCCGAATTTTTGGATGAAAAATGATGTCAGGGTGGTCTGTTTGACCGCCTTTTTGTATTTTTATGATAAAATGGTAGAAGTGAGTTTTTCAAGGAGGTCGACCATGATCGAGACTAAAAAAGAGCAAGAGCGTGTCATCTTGGTCGGTGTTGAATTACAAGACACAGAACACTTTGACATGTCAATGGCAGAGCTAGCAAATCTTGCTAAAACAGCTGGAGCAGAAGTGGTGGCTAGCTATACTCAAAAGCGAGAGCGTTATGACAGTAAATCCTTTATTGGTTCTGGAAAATTGGCAGAAATCAAAGCCATCGTTGAGGCTGATGAGATAGACACCGTTATTGTCAATAACCGCTTGACCCCTAGGCAGAATGCCAATTTAGAGACCGAGCTAGGGGTGAAAGTGATTGACCGCATGCAGTTGATTTTAGACATTTTTGCTATGCGGGCAAGAAGTCACGAAGGCAAGCTTCAAGTCCATTTGGCTCAACTAAAATACATGTTGCCACGACTTGTTGGACAAGGGATCATGCTTAGTCGTCAGGCTGGGGGTATTGGGTCTCGTGGGCCGGGTGAGAGTCAATTGGAGCTTAACCGCCGCTCTATTCGTCATCAAATCGCTGACATTGAACGTCAGCTGAAGGTGGTTGAGAAAAATCGACAGACCATTCGTGATAAGCGCAGTCAAGCAGATGTTTTTAAGATTGGCTTGATAGGTTATACCAATGCTGGCAAGTCAACCATCATGAATCTTCTGACGGACAATAGTCAGTATGAAGCAGATGAACTGTTTGCGACACTGGACGCCACCACAAAGCAGATTTATTTGCAAAATCAATTTCAGGCGACCTTGACTGACACGGTTGGCTTTATCCAGGACTTGCCGACAGAGTTGGTGGCGGCTTTCAAATCAACCTTGGAAGAGTCTCGCTATGTGGACTTGCTTTTACATGTCATTGATGCCTCTGATCCAGACCATGCTGAGCAGGAAAAGGTGGTTTTGGACCTTTTGAAAGAGTTAGACATGCTGGATATTCCGCGCTTAGCTATTTATAATAAAATGGATAAAGCGGTCAATCTAACCGCGACAGCCTTTCCAAATGTTCGCCTCTCAGCTCGAGAAGATGGTGCAAAAGATTTGTTACGAAAGCTGATTGTCGATGAGATTCGAGATATTTTTGAGCCATTTTCAGTTAAGGTGAGCCAAGATAAGCTCTACAAACTTTACGACCTTAATAAGGTGGCTCTTTTAGACAGTTACCATTTTGAGGAGACAACTGAGGACATCACAGGTCATATCGCCTCGCATAACCGTTGGAAATTGGAAGATTTTTATGACTGATTACCTAGAACTTGCTCTGACTTATGGAGGCTTTACCAGTTTGGATAAGGCTTATTTAACCCATAAGCTAAAGCACCTGTCAGAAGAAGACAAGTTGGCCTTTATCACACCACCGCCAAGTGTTATTAACGCCTACTTTGCAGAATATTATCAAAAACAAGGTCCCAAAGCAGCGACAGATTACTTTTTCAGCTTAAGTTCTGCGCTGAAACTCTACACCAGCAACCCATCTTTTGCAGAAGAAAAACCTTTTATTCGTTTAAATCTGTCAGGTAAATCTTACGGCTTTGCCTATGAAAGCGACAAAGAGCTGGCAAGGGTCTTTTCAGAAGAGGCTGAGTTGGTGACACCTCAGCTCTTGTTTGAGTTGGCACAGCTTTTTCCGCACTATATGGTATCTGTTCAAGCAGAGCAGATCAAGATGGCTAAGCTGGCTTTTGAAGACCTAGAGCTGGAAGACCTGACACCTGACTGGGCACTGCTCAGTCAGGTCACAAGGCTTCCGAATCAGTTGATTAAAATAAGCTCCTTTAATCAGGAGGAGTGTTTAGACTTGGCCTGTCAGTATCAGGGACAGGCTTACTACCATTTTGAACAAAGACAGTTTGTTGTCTACATGAGATTAGAAAGTATGGATTAAATGGAAATTCAATTCCTTGGAACAGGGGCAGGTCAACCTGCCAAACAACGTAATGTCTCGAGCTTAGTTTTGAAGCTGCTAGATGAAATCAATGAGGTCTGGATGTTTGATTGTGGTGAAGGCACCCAGCGCCAGATTTTAGAAACCACGATTCGCCCACGTAAGGTCAAAAAAATCTTTATCACCCACCTTCATGGGGACCATGTCTTAGGGCTTCCTGGTTTTCTGGCCAGTCGTGCTTTTCAAGCCAGTGAAGAACAAACCGATTTAACAATCTATGGTCCAGTTGGTATTCGCCAATTTGTGTTGACCAGCTTAAAAGTGACAGGTTCACGCCTGCCTTATCGGATTCATTTTCAGGAGTTGGATAAGGATAATCTTGGTAACATTTTAGAGACCGATAAGTTTACGGTTTATGCAGAGGCCTTAGATCACAGTATTTTTTGTTTAGGGTATCGTGTGATGCAAAAGGATCTTGAAGGGACTCTTGATGCTGAAGGCCTAAAAGCTGCGGGTGTTCCTTTTGGCCCTCTTTTTGGGAAGGTCAAAAATGGGGAAGATATTGTGCTTGAAGACGGTACAAAAATCATTGCCAAAGATTATATTTCAGAGCCTAAAAAAGGGAAGGTTATCACGATATTAGGGGACACAAGAAAGTGTGACGCCAGCATTCGATTGGGATTAGGAGCAGATGTCTTAGTGCATGAGTCAACCTATGGTCGCGGTGATGAAGCGATTGCTCGTCATCATGGGCACTCGACCAATATCCAAGCAGCAGAAGTGGCTAAAGCAGCCTCTGCTAAGCGGTTGTTACTCAATCATATTTCGGCGCGTTTCTTGGGGCGTGATTGTGTGCAACTGGAAAAAGATGCTGCACAGATTTTCCCACATGTCCGTGTGGTGCGTGATTTTGAGGAGATTGAGATTTGAGAGTGATTGCCATTACAGGCGCTTCTGGAGGCATAGCAGAGCAGATTATCAAGCGACTGCCTGAGGACGATATGCTAGTTCTTATTGGCCGTAGCCAAGAAAAACTAGAAAGCCTGTACAAGGAGCGTCTCAATAAACGTTGTATCGGTCTTGACATCACAGACGATCAGGCTGTAGAAGCCTTGTGCCAACACCTGTATCAGGAATTTGGCAAGATAGATATTTTGATCAATAATGCTGGTTACGCCGTTTATAAGGATTTTGAGACATTTTCTATGCCTGAAATCCGTGACATGTTTGATGTTAATACCTTTGCTAGCATGAACTTTTGTCGCTTAATTGGCGGGCAGATGAAGAAGGCTAAGTCAGGCCATATCATTTCGATTGTTTCCATGTCAGGTTATATGGCTACGAGTCAATCATCGATTTATTCGGCGTCCAAGTTTGCTATGATTGGTTATTCAGATACCTTGCGTTTAGAATTAGCTCCCCATAATGTCTATGTGACCACAGTCAATCCAGGACCAGTTGCGACAAGGTTTTTTGATCAGGCTGATCCAACAGGCAGTTATCTAGAAAGTGTCAAAGCTTTTACCTTAGAACCCCAAGTGGTTGCGGAAAAAATCATTGCCATTTTAGGCAAGGAAAAACGTCATCTCAATATGCCATGGACGCTAAATCTGGCTCACAAGTGTTACACGCTTTTCCCTAGACTGTCAGACTATTTAGCAGGCACTGTTTTTAATTTTAAGGATAAGAAATAATGGATATGACCTTACAGGAAATCAAGGTTTTTGAGAATTACACGATTGAAACCGCAGAAAAAGGGCATGTTGTCCTCAGTACAAGAGTGGTTGACAGTTCACTCAACTACTACGGAAACGCTCACGGAGGCTATCTCTTTACCCTCTGTGATCAAGTGGCTGGACTTGTCGTGCGCTCGACTGATACAAATGCCGTAACGCTTCAGTCCAATATTAACTACCTAAGACCGGGGCGGCTGGCGGATCGTTTGACCGTTGAAGGGCTCTTGACACATAGTGGACGGACCACAAAAGTCGTTGATGTAACGATTACCAACAGCAAAGGGAAGCTTATTTGCAAAGGGGCTTTTACCATGTTTGTAACGCCCTAAAACCTATTTTATTGTCAAGGATATGTTATGATTACTTCAAAATTCACTTGGGCTTTTGGGAACAAGGAACCTGACCAGAGCTTTTTAAAGATGGCTAAGAAGGCCGGGGTAACAGAAAAAGCGGCGCAGATTGCTTTTGAACGTGGAATCGCTACCGAAGAAGCTCTGATGGCTTTTTTAGGAGCGGACCTCACACAACTACACAGCCCCTATCTTCTCCATGATATGGATAAGGCAGTTAATCGCATTCGTCAAGCTATCGAAAATAATGAGCAAATCCTCATCTATGGGGACTATGACGCCGATGGTATGACAAGTGCGACGATTGTCAAGGAGGCTTTAGAGATGATGGGAGCAGAGACCATTGTCTATCTTCCTAATCGTTTTACTGATGGTTACGGCCCCAATCAGAGTGTTTATAAATATTATATTGAACACCATGACGTTTCTCTTATTGTAACGGTGGACAATGGCGTAGCAGGGCATGAAGCTATTGCTTATGCACAAAGTCAAGGAGTTGACGTTATTGTGACAGATCACCACAGTATGCCAGCAGAGCTTCCAGATGCTTTTGCCATTGTGCATCCTGAACATCCCCAAGCAGACTATCCCTTTAAACATTTGGCTGGCTGTGGTGTAGCCTTTAAGCTGGCCTGTGCCCTTCTTGAATCGCTTCCAACAGAATTGTTAGACTTGGTGGCTATTGGAACTATCGCTGATATGGTCAGTTTGACGGATGAAAACCGTATTATGGTTAAGGTGGGACTGTCCATGTTACGACAAACGGAGCGTGTAGGGTTATTAGAACTTCTAAAATTATCAGATGTCGACCTAAATGCTATTGATGAAGACACGGTTGGCTTTACAATTGCTCCCCAACTCAACGCTTTGGGGCGTCTAGATGATCCAAACCCTGCTGTTGAACTTTTGACCAGTTTTGATGATGAGGAAGCGCAAGCCATTGCCCTCATGATTAAGGAAAAAAATGCAGAGCGAAAAGCCATTGTTCAGCGTATCTTAGATGAAGCTATGGCTATGGTTAATCCTGATAAACCTGTACAAGTATTAGCTAAAGCCGGTTGGCATCCGGGAGTATTAGGAATCGTGGCTGGTCGTATCATGGAGGAAATCGGTCAAACCGTAGTGGTCCTAAATATTGAAAATGGTCTGGCAAAAGGCTCAGCTCGTAGTCTGGAGTCTATTGATATTTTTGCCGCTTTGAATGATCATCGCGAGATTTTTACCGCTTTTGGGGGACATAGCGGAGCTGCTGGCATGACACTTCCGGAGGAAAATGTCGAAAAACTCTCAGACCTTCTTTGCTCCTATGTGGTGGATCATGCTATTGACACCAATTTGAAAAACACATTGAGACTTGATGGAGAGCTTGATTTGGCAGAGCTCAGTCTTGAGACCATTAAATCACTAGATAAGTTAGCACCATTTGGGATGGACAATAAAAAACCTATTTTCTGGCTTAGAGATATTAAGGTTACGCAGGCCCGTACCATGGGACAAGGCAATGCTCATCTTAAACTGAAAATCACTCAAAATGGCGCAGACTATGATGTGATTGCTTTTCATCAAGGAAACCTCTTGCAGGAATTTCAACAGGCACAGGGGTTAGAATTGGCTGTTAGCTTATCAGTCAATGTGTGGAACGGTGCGACAACTCTACAACTAATGCTAGAAGATGCTCGTGTCAATGGGGTGCAACTCTTTGATATTCGTGCTAAAAATGCCAGTTTACCAGTAGGAGTACCAGATATTGCTCTTTCTCCTACCTCTGAGGCTGTAGTGGTCAGTGAACTGCCAGCTTCAGCGGCAGAGCTTAAAGCCCTTTTTTCAGGGAAACAGTTTGAAGCGATTTATTTTAAAAATACCATCAGAGAGGCCTTTTATCTAACAGGCTATGGCACGCGAGAGCAGTACGCAAGACTCTACAAGACCATCTATCAATTTCCAGAATTTGATGTTCGCTACAAGCTTAAGGAGCTTAGTCAATTTCTTAACATTGATCAGATTCTTTTGGTCAAAATGATTCAGATTTTTGAGGAATTGGCATTTGTAACCATTACTGACGGTATTATGACGGTCAATAAAGAAGCTAAAAAGCGAGATATCTCGGAGAGCCAGATTTACCAAAAGCTCAAAGAAGTTGTAAAATACCAAGAATTGATGGCGCTTGGAACCCCTCAAGAAATCTATGAGTGGTTGATGGCTGATGACTGAAGCAGAATTGATTCGAAAAGCAGTAAGTCTCCTGCTTGAGACAAGCTATTATCAACATCATCGGGATTTTAAACACCTTCATTCACTCTTTGATGGGACGCGTTTGGATATGCAGGTCAAGATGACTTTTTCATCACAAGAGCAAGAACTGGGTATTTTTGTCAGTGAGCGTGGACAAATTATCTTTGAAAAAATAACCCAAGATCTGGATTTGGCTGCCTATTATATTGTTTATCATGTTATCGATAAGGTGACCAGAGATTCTTATGTCAATAATAGCTTGTCGGTTGAAAAGGCATTTTATCATCAAAGAAATGCAACAGCTAAAGCTCATTTGGCGCTAGCTTTTCACCAAATCGGTGCCCCTTATTTACAGTATTTTAAGCAAAGCGAGAAGACCTTCTATTAAAAAAGCAGACAGAAAGCGTCGGCCAAAAGATGGAAACCTATTTAGATTTTAGTTAGTCTCTTGATATATCTGGTGAGTTTGTTCAAGGACGAGGACACTGTTTCCAAAGATATAGATTGGTCTAGATTGCAGGTAAGTTTCCAATGCTATGACAGGATGTTTATACAGTGATCGGATTTAGGTGATAGCTGTTTGGAACTAAGGTAATAATATTGGTAATTGACTTAAAGATAAGGAAACTCTGTTTTTAGCTTGCCCTATAAGGCTACCTGTATAGCAATTTATAATGGATAAGCTGAGGCTAAAAGAAAGCGATTGGCATTAGACCATTGCTTTCTTTTTTGATATAATAAAGAGAATACCATATGGAAAGAAAATCTTATGCCTACTTTTGAAGACTTAAAAAAACGTCAGGAGAAGATCCGTAACTTCTCTATCATCGCCCATATTGACCATGGGAAATCTACCCTTGCTGATCGTATTTTAGAAAAAACAGAGACGGTTTCCAGTCGTGAAATGCAGGCACAACTCTTGGATAGCATGGACTTGGAGCGTGAGCGTGGGATTACCATCAAACTGAACGCTGTCCAGCTCAATTATAAGGCTAAAGACGGTGAAACCTATATCTTTCATCTAATTGACACACCTGGGCACGTGGACTTTACCTATGAAGTCTCACGTTCCCTTGCTGCCTGTGAAGGGGCTATCTTGGTAGTTGATGCGGCTCAGGGAATTGAAGCCCAGACTTTGGCCAATGTCTACTTGGCACTTGATAATGACTTGGAAATTTTGCCTGTCATCAATAAAATTGACTTGCCAGCAGCAGATCCAGAGCGAGTCCGCCAGGAAATCGAAGATGTCATTGGGCTAGATGCTTCAGAAGCGGTGCCATGCTCTGCTAAGGCAGGGATTGGGATTGAGGAGATTTTAGAGCAAATTGTTGAGAAGGTGCCAGCACCGACGGGTGACGTCACAGCACCTTTGCAGGCTCTTATTTTTGACTCCGTTTATGACCCTTATCGTGGGGTTATTCTACAGGTTCGTGTGGTCAATGGGATGGTTAAACCAGGTGATACCATTCAGCTCATGTCAAATGGTAAAACTTTTGATGTCACTGAAGTTGGGATTTTCACGCCAAAAGCAATCGGTCGTGACTATCTAGCAACAGGTGACGTTGGCTATATCGCAGCCTCGATCAAGACGGTTGCAGATACCCGTGTTGGTGATACAGTGACCTTAGCTGAAAATCCTGCTAGTGAGCCTTTATCTGGCTATAAGCAGATGAACCCCATGGTCTTTGCTGGTCTTTACCCGATTGAGTCCAATAAGTACAATGACCTACGTGAAGCACTTGAAAAACTCCAACTTAACGATGCTAGTTTGCAATTTGAACCTGAAACATCACAAGCCTTAGGGTTTGGTTTCCGTTGTGGCTTCTTGGGACTTCTGCATATGGATGTTATCCAGGAACGCTTGGAGCGGGAATTCAACATTGACCTGATCATGACAGCGCCGTCGGTGGTTTACCATGTCAATATGACAGATGGCGAGATGGTAGAGGTGTCTAACCCGTCTGAATTTCCAGATCCTACACGAATTGATAGCATTGAGGAGCCTTATGTTAAGGCTCAGATCATGGTCCCTCAAGAGTATGTTGGTGCTGTTATGGAGCTAGCACAGCGCAAGCGTGGTGACTTTGTGACCATGGATTATATCGATGACAATCGTGTTAATGTCATCTATCAGATCCCGCTGGCTGAAATTGTCTTTGATTTCTTTGACAAGCTCAAATCTTCAACTCGTGGTTATGCTTCGTTTGATTATGAAATTTCAGAATACCGCTCGTCTAAGCTGGTGAAAATGGACATCCTGCTTAATGGTGACAAGGTCGATGCGCTTAGCTTTATTGTTCACAAGGAATTTGCTTATGAACGCGGGAAGCTCATCGTGGAGAAGCTCAAGAAAATCATTCCGCGTCAACAGTTTGAAGTTCCGATTCAAGCAGCAATCGGACAGAAAATTGTGGCTCGAACAGACATTAAAGCCCTGCGTAAAAATGTCCTTGCCAAGTGTTATGGCGGCGACGTTTCGCGTAAACGTAAGCTTCTTGAAAAACAAAAAGCTGGTAAGAAACGCATGAAAGCCATCGGTTCAGTCGAAGTTCCACAAGAAGCTTTCTTGAGTGTGCTTAGCATGGATGATGACGAGAAATAAAACAGTCCAGTGGACTGTTTTATCTTTTCGCCCAGAAATTGAAGAGCGAAAATGTCCAGTGGACTGTTTTATCTTTTCGCCTAGACATTGAAGAGCGAAAATGTCCAGTGGACTGTTTTATCTTTTCGCCTAGAAATTGAGAAGCGAAAATGTCCAGTGGATGATTTTATCTTGAAAAGTAGAGGACAAGAAGGGAAGGACAAGTTCAGCAACATGTGTGCCCCTATAAACCTTAGTCTTTTGGATTAGCTGGGCAAATGTGACGATTGCTTAAAAAAGAATTTCAAGAGTCTTTGATCAGTGATTCTGTCTAAAAATGTTACGGTCACCTGATAACACGTTTTTTAATGTATTTTTGATATAATAAGGGAAAGAATGGAGGAATACATGAAGAAATTATTTGGTTCAGAAAATATCATGACCTGGTACTTTCTTGCCCTTTATGGTATTGGATTTTTCATCAATATTAGGGGCAACAATCTTTTGATGGCCATCTTGTGTGGGCTGCTATTTTTGCTTAATGGTGGCTTGTTTGCCTATCGTATCTGGCGCAAAGAGAATACTGAACAGCTTGACTAAGAGATTCGCTCTGATTCGTGATGAGTTATCACCAAGCGTTGCGCAGCTATTTCCCAATAATCGAGCTCTAAGAAGGGCTAGATTAAGGGCATCTATCAGAGGGGGATTAGGGCTAGCGGATAAAGTAGATGGCTAGACGATAGCAAGTCTTCTTTTTAGGCCTCAATTTTTAAACCGTCGGTTGTTACTTTTGACAAGAGGCCTATCACTTTATCAAGAAGGTAGTTTTTAGTGCTTGTTTCATATCAGCAAATGACTATCGGTGATTTTTAGCCATTATCAAGGTGGAAAAGATAGTAAATAGAGAGGAAAATGAATGAAAGCAGAAGAGTTTTGGTGGCTTTATGAGAGGTGTTTTCGTCAATACGAGGGACCAGAATTTAGTCTTCGTCAGTCTCCATTGGGTGGTGATTTTGGTTGCTTTCTAAAAGGTGTTTATAAAGACCAAGGCGTATGGAAAGTTGATGAGACCATAGAACGTAGCAATTACCCTCATACTCGCTCTTTTGATAGTGAGGAAGCCTGTTTTCTCTTTCTTTACCAAGAAGCGAAATCATATGTGCGCTATGAATTGGCATTTGGACGGTTAAGGAAAAGGTAAAGATAATGGGAAAGAAGGTTCTTGATTCTAAAATCAGGAACTATTCATTTTGAGCTTGCTTGTAGAGGAGTTGTGAAGGGAATAGTTTTTGCCTTAGGCAGCCATTTGACTTCGGTCATTTGGATGGATAGCCTGGCTGTGGTATAATAGTTCCATGATAAAACCAACTTCCGCTTATATCCATATCCCATTTTGCACGCAGATTTGCTATTACTGCGATTTTTCAAAGGTTTTTATCAAAAATCAGCCTGTAGATGATTATCTGCGGGCTCTTATTCGTGAGATTGAACTGGCGGATATGGGATCACTGCGGACGCTCTACATCGGTGGAGGAACACCGACAGCACTCTCTGCTGACCAGTTGGATTATCTGCTCAGCCATTTGACCAAATACAGCAAAGGGGTAGAGGAGTTCACCATCGAAGCCAATCCAGGCGACTTAGACCCTGAAAAAATAGCGGTGCTGCAAAAATCAGCTGTCAATCGCATCTCGCTTGGGGTGCAGACCTTTAATGACAAACATTTAAAGCGCATCGGCAGAAGCCATAATGAAGCTCAGATTTATGAAAACATTTCAGCTCTGAAAACAGCGGGATTTGATAACATTTCCATTGACCTTATTTATGCTTTACCTGGTCAGACCATGGCTGATGTCAAGGAAAATGTAGCAAAGGCAATAGCGCTAGATATCCCCCATCTAAGTCTTTATAGCCTGATTTTAGAACATCATACCGTTTTTATGAATAAAATGCGTCGCGGAAAACTTAATCTGCCAACGGAAGACTTGGAAGCCGAAATGTTTGATTACATCATTTCCCAACTGGAAAAAAATGGCTTTGAACATTATGAGATTTCCAATTTTACCAAGCCTGGCATGGAAAGTCGCCACAACCTCATGTACTGGGACAATGATGAGTATTATGGCTTTGGAGCTGGCGCTTCAGGTTATGTGAATGGTGTGCGTTACCGTAACCGGGGTCCTATTCAGCACTACCTCAAAGCTATAGCAGAAGAGGGGCATGCCAGATTAACCGAGGAAGTTTTGAGCAAAGAGGAAAAGATGGAGGAGGAGTTCTTCCTAGGCCTTCGTAAAAAATCAGGTGTTTCGATTGCCCGTTTTGAGGAAAAATTCCAAGAAAATTTTGAGGCACGTTATGGACAAATCGTGTCTGACTTGCAAGCAGATGGCTTGGTCAAGATAAGCGATGGCAGGCTCCGGATGACTAAAAAAGGTCTTTTCTTGGGGGACACCGTTGCCGAAAAATTCATGTTATAGAAAGTGTGAGCTATGGGACAGGTTTATAGAGAAGATTTTGTGGTTCCTTTTGACATGGTCAATATGGAGAAGGAAATAGTGCTCTCTCGCTTTATGTCTTATTGTCTGGGTGTTTCTGGTCGTCAATCTGCTGGTCTCAACCGCAGTGACACGGACATTTATGAGCAATATGGTTTGATTTGGGTGGTGACGGACTATCACTTTGACATTCAGCGGTTACCGCGATATGATGAACGGGTTGTGATTGAGACAGAGGCTGTTGCTTTTGATAAGTTCCTTTGTCAACGTCGTTTTAATATTCGTGATGAGGTAGGGCAGGTTTTGCTAACCATAGACTGTTATTTTGTCTTGCTTGATTTTGATAGCCGTAAGTTAGCCCCAGTTCCAGAGGACTTGATTGCTCCTTATCAGTCAGAGAAAGTTAAAAAGATACCACGCTTGATCAAGTGGGAGAAGCTGAGCGATTACCTCACGATCAATCATGCCATCAGCTATTTTGACATGGACATGAATCGACATGTCAACAATGGCACTTATCTCAACTGGCTATTTGATAGTATGGATTGGCCAATGCTCAAAGATTATCGAGCTAAAGAGTTAACGATCAAGTACCTTAAGGAAATTTCCTGTGAGGATTTTCTAGAGACTTATGTTAATGTTCGAGTGGCGAATGAAGGATTGGCGACTCAGTATGAGATTTACAATCAAGGGCAATTAAGAGCACAAGCACGAATTGTTTGGCAGAAAGTGGAGGAAGAGGATGACCGATAAGCCAAACTATTTGGATTGGGCTATTCGTTTGCAGGCGCTGGCTCAGGCTGGATTGACTTATAGCAAGGATAGATTTGATATCGAGCGTTTTGAGGAGATTAGAGATATTGCTTGCCAAATCTTAGTCGAGCCCTCGGGCTTACCAAAAGAGAAGGTCGTGGAACTTTTTGCCGGTGAGACAGGCTACCAAACTCCTAAAATCGATACCCGTGCAGCTATTTTTAAAGATCAAAAAATCCTCTTAGTGCAGGAATACGATGGTCTGTGGACCTTACCGGGTGGCTGGTGTGACGTGGATCACTCTATCATGGACAATACCATCAAGGAAGTCCGTGAGGAGGCGGGACTTGAGGTTGAGGCGAAACGCTTGATTGCGGTGTTAGATAAGGCTAAGAACAACCCTAAAAGAAGTGCGATAAGAGTGATCAAGCATTTTGTGCTCTGTCGGGTTATTGGTGGTAGTTTTACTCCAAATAATGAAACCCTCGATGCACAGTATTTTGCCTTAAATCAGTTGCCTGAATTAGCTGAAACAAAAGCTACTTCAGCACAAATTGCGCTCTGTTTTGAAGCCAATGCGGCGGACAAGTGGGAAACGGTATTTGACTGATATGAAAACACGCTTAAAGGTGAAAAAACAAGTTATGAACCCAGCAACTGTTATCGGAGTTACAGCTGAGATGACTGATATTAGAGTAATGAGAAGGGAGATAGGATGTCACGAGCAGAAAAAGTGATTCTAACCAATATGTGTATGATTGAGGATGAAAAGGGACGTGTGCTGATGCAAATCCGAGATCCAAAGCGTTATGTGTGGCATGGCTATGCCCTACCTGGCGGTCATGTTGAGGAAAAAGAGAGTCTTCATGAGGCGCTTGTAAGAGAGGTTTATGAGGAAACGGGGCTAAGGGTTAAGGATCCACAGTTGATGGCGGTCAAGCATTTTCACACCAGAGATGAAGGTATACGTTACTTGGTGTTTCTTTATAAAGTAACAGCCTTTGAAGGTTCAATTCGTTCCTCAGAAGAAGGGGAAATCAAGTGGGTAGCTAAGAGTGATTTAAGGACCGTTGACCTCGCCCCATACATGGAAGATATCATCGATGTTTTTGAAAAGGGAGATGTTTCAGAACTCTTTTATTTTCGAGATGAGCAGGACGACTTACAGAGTCGCTATTTTTAAGAGGAAAAGAAATGACATACAAAGGTTATTTGATTGATTTAGATGGGACCATTTATAAGGGCAAGGAGCGGATTCCCGCTGGTGAGCAGTTTATTCGTGACTTGCAGGAGCGCGAGCTACCTTATCTTTTAGTGACCAATAATACCACACGCCGTCCTGAGCAAGTGCAGCAGATGCTAGCTGAGACATTTGATATAAAAACGCCGATTGAGACCATATACACTGCAACGCTTGCCACAGTAGACTATATGAAAGACTTGGCCAGAGGTAATACAGTCTATGTCATCGGAGAAGAAGGGCTTAAATCAGCCATTTACGAGGCAGGTTTTGTGGAAGATTCTGAAAATCCAGCCTATGTTGTAGTGGGTCTTGATTGGACAGTGGATTATGATAAGTTTGCTACAGCTACTCTGGCTATCCAAAAAGGAGCCCACTTTATTGGTACCAATCCAGATTTAAACATCCCGACAGAGCGAGGCCTCTTGCCTGGTGCAGGAAGTTTGATAGCCTTTCTTGAGGCGGCGACTCGGGTTAAACCGGTCATTATTGGCAAACCTGAGGCCATTATCATGGACAAGGCTTTGGATCGTTTAGGGGTTAAGAAGTCAGAAGCCATTATGGTTGGTGATAATTATCTGACAGATATTATGGCAGGGATTCAAAATGGCATTGCGACTCTTTTGGTATTGACTGGTTTTACCAAAAAAGAAGAAGTTGAAAGTCTACCAGTGGCGCCAACTGTTGTGCTTGAGAGTTTATCGGAGTGGCATTTTGATGAAAACTAGACTTTTTTCCTATCTGACTCTTGTCTGGCTTTTGACAATAGCGGTGTTAGCAACCATCTATGGCGCTTGGTTGTTTTACCCCTTGGAAGTTGACAGCCTTAAACTGACTGAGCAGGTCCCTCTTGCCAAACCAGAGCTTTTAGAGAATTACAACATCTTATTAACCTATCTCACCAGTCCTTTTTCACAGGTGCTAGACATGCCAGACTTTCCCTCATCGGCTAGCGGGTTAAAACACTTTGCAGACGTGAAAATGCTCTTTCATCTGGTACAGGTCATTTTCCTTGCCACCAGCTACCCTGCTGTTAGGTTTCTTGTGATAACTAGCAGAACTAAAAGCTTGTGGAGCTATCAGCAGTACTTTCTGACAGCTGCCTTGGTACCACTAGGCATTGGTGTTTTTGGTGTCCTGATTGGTTTTGAACAATTTTTTACCCTTTTTCATCAGCTGCTCTTTCCTGGTGATAGTTCTTGGCTGTTTAACCCAGCCACAGACCCTATTATTTCAGTCTTATCAGAGATGTTTTTCCTTCATTGCTTCATCCTCTTTTTGGTTTTATATGAGGTTCTTATGTTGGGGATGTTCGGAAAATGTCGAAAAATGTTAAAAAGAGCTTGACCAAATCATCATATTATGATAAATTACTAGGCAGAAAACAAGAAAGGAGAATACAAACATGAATAATACATATCTTATGACATCTATTGTAGTTGAGAAAAGTCTCCTTTCACACCGTATCCTGTAGCTGTTTAGCATTATGACAGCTTATGCGAGGTCTATGGAAGGATTCTTTCCGTAGGCCTTTTTGCGTGCTTTTCATTAAAATAGTAAAACACCACACGTATAATGAGAAAATAGTTAGGAGACATATGTTTAAACTAGTAGGGACTTATATTAAAGAGCATAAGTGGCTCTATCTCTTGATAGGTTTAGTCTTGATTGTTTATGATGCGAGTTTAGTTGTGCCGACTCAGATTATTCAGCGTTTAATTGATTTGATGAGCCAGGGAAAACTGACCGAATCAAATCTTTGGATTAATATTGGGATTCTAGTTGCAGCAACGGTGATTAGTTATCTCACTGCTTTCTTTTGGAGCTTTAAACTATTTCAACAAGCCAGTCGTTTTAAGTTTGATTTACAAAAAAATGCCTTTAAAAAACTGGTCACCATGAGAACACCTTTTTATGAAAAATTTCGTGCGGGTGATATGATGACGCGGTTTTCGACAGATGTTGAAATGCTTCAAGATTTAGTGGGTTTTGGTCTGATGACCTTGCTTTATGCTGGGGGGATGCTTGTCTTTATTCTCCCTGTTATGTTGCTGATTTCTTGGCAAATAACCGTGGCTGCTTTGATTCCAGTTATTCTACTTTCTGGAGGGATATACCTTGTGAGTCGCAAGACGGAAATTTTAGTCGATGAGAATCGTGAAGCTGTGGCTAACTTAAGCAATGACGTTTTGGAAATCATTGAAGGGATTCGTGTGATGAGAGCCTATAGTCGAAAGGATTTACAAGCGACTCGCTTTCGAAAAAGGACTCAAGAATTGGTCGACCGTGAAAGCCATTTGTCACGTTACACCTCTCTTTATGGTCCGCTGTATACCTTGATGTTTGGTGCGACCACTGTCATTACTTTGTTCTTAGGGGCATCTTTTGTGGAAGCAGGTAGAATGAGTGTCGGACAAGTCCTTGCCATGCAACTTTATACGGTTTCTCTGATGGAGCCTATTTCGATGCTTTCAGAATTGGTTTTGGTCTATCAAACAGGACGCACCTCCTTTAATAAGTTGCAAGAGCTCATTGAAACGGGCGATGACATGGAAGAAGATGGACAATGTGACCTCAATACTCTTGAAGAAGTTGTTTTCCAAAACTACCACTTTAGCTATCCTCAAGCAAAGGGAGAGAGTCTAACAGCTCTTACCCTCAAACTATTTAAGGGACAAACCTTGGGGATTGTGGGCAAGACAGGTTCTGGCAAAACCACTTTGGTGCGCCAGTTCTTACGGCAATACCCTGTTGGTTCTGGAGGTTTTGAAATCAATGGCAGAGCAGTAACAGCATTTTCTCGACAGAGTTTAGAGCGATTGATTGGTTATGTGCCACAAGAACATCTCCTTTTTTCACGATCAGTAGCTGAAAATATTGCCATGGGCAAGACAAGCGCCAATCAAGCAGACATCAGAAAAGCGATTGAAACTGCCTCTTTTAGTCAGGATTTAGAAAGGATGTCAGATGGTCTTGATACCGCGATTGGAGAGCGTGGGGTTTCCATATCTGGAGGTCAAAAACAGAGGATTTCCTTGGCGCGTGCATTCATTAAAGATCCAGAGCTCTTAATATTGGATGATTCCTTGTCGGCAGTTGATGCGAAAACCGAGAAAAAAATTATTGGCAATATTCAAAGGGAGCGTGCCGGAAAAACCAATATCATTGTGACGCATCGACTATCAGCTGTGCAGCATGCAGATTTGGTTCTTGTCATGGATGAAGGAAAGATTGTAGAAGCTGGAAGCCCAAGTGATTTGCTGGCTAATAAGGGGTGGTATTTTGAGCAATACCAGAGACAACAAGCGCAAATAGAGGAGGGAAGTCATGAAACTGATGAAAGACTTGCTTAAGCAGATAAAGGTGGTTAAGGGACGCTTTACTCTAGGAGTTGTGCTTTTAGGATTGGCTACAGGACTTAGTCAGATTACCCCTTTGGTCTTACAAAAGGTTATTGACAGCAGTTTGACAGCTCTAGACAAAGGAAGACAAATTGACCGTAGGCTTTTTAATGAGCAACTCACCCTGTATGTCGGGCTAACCATAGCTAGTCTCTTTCTCTTTTACAGCATGCGTTATGTGTTTAATCGCTGTTCCTTTTTAATCACTGCACATTTGCGACATCAGGCTTTTGATAAGATGCAAGGTCTGCCTATTTCCTATTTTGATGATAAGCCTGCTGGAAAAATTGCGACACGAATTATCAATGATACCGAAACGCTACGCACACAATTTTATAATAATCTATTGACGATGTTGGCTGTTAATCTGATTAAGGTTTTTGCCATTTATGCGATTTTATTGAGCATTGATTGGTTGATAGGACTCTATATGCTGATATTGTTACCCCTCTTTTATGGCTTGCAAGTTCTCTACCGTCGAGCAACAGATAAGCCCATGAAAGACTATTATGAGGCTAGGAGTGAGGTGAATACTCAGGTTAATGAAACCATGGCTGGTGCCAGTCTTATTCAGCTTTATCAGCAGGAGGAGCGCGTCTTAGCAGAATTTGATGAAACGTCAAGTAAGCTACTAGAAGCAGATAGCCGTATGCATTTGGTCAATGCCACAGCCTCTTGGACTCTGACAGAATCAGCTAAGTATTTAGTGATTTCAGGAGTCTTGACCCTTGTGGGTTATCAATTTTTAGGTAATCAAACAAATCTATCGCCAGGACGATTATTTGTCTACATCAATTACATCACAAGCTTATTTGAATTGATGGGAATGTTGGTGAGACAATTTCCTAATATCCAACGGTCATTGGAAACGGGGGCACGTGTTTTTGAACTCTTAAATGAAGAAGAGGAAGTTGATAGTCAAGCGCAGCTAGTGGTCAGGAAGGGAGATGTGGTTTTTGACCAGGTTAGTTTTGCCTATGAAGAAGACAAGCTGGTGTTAAGAGACATTACTATTAAAGCTAAGGCCGGTGAGACGATTGCTCTGGTGGGGCATACGGGGTCAGGAAAATCGTCGATTATGAATCTGCTCTATCGGTTTTACGATCCTCAAAAAGGGCGTGTCTTAATTGACGGTCAGGATATTCGGAACTACTCTCGTGAGAGTCTACGGTCTCATATGGGAATTGTTCTTCAAGATCCCTATTTGTTTACAGGAACGATTGCAAGCAATGTCACGATGGAGAATCAGGATTTTTCTGAAGATGATATCATGGCTAGTCTAAAAAAAGTTGGGGCTTTAGACTTGGTGGCACGGCTTGAAAAAGGGATTTATGAGCCTGTAGTGGATAGAGGCGCAGCCTTGTCATCTGGGGAGCGTCAGTTAATTGCCTTTGCAAGAACCTTAATAATGAACCCTAAAATTCTGATTTTAGATGAAGCGACATCCCATATTGATACTGAGACAGAAGAAACAATTCAAAGAGCTATGGAGGTCGTTAAAGAAGGGCGTACCACTTTTATCATCGCTCATAGGCTTTCTACGATTCAGAATGCAGATCACATTTTAGTGTTAGATGCCGGACAAATTGTTGAACAAGGCAAACATGCAGACCTACTGGAACTTGGTGGTCGCTATGCCGAGATGCATAAGATTCAACAGAAAGTCTAAGATTACGAAGTCATCGGAATAGGGTGAACAGGACCTTGGTAGATTATTGTGAAATCAAAGAAAGGCTGCAATGCCAATGGCAAAAGGTAGCTCAATCAGGCACTCCTTTTCCAGAAGCCACTTTCTTTTAACGGATGATAACCGCATTCGGTGATGTAGCTATAGATTTTTTGTTGGGACTCAAAGCCAATTGAAGACGCTAGGGTGTCTTAGAACGTAGACAAACCCCTAAAAACATAAAACTAGAACAGTTTTTGATAGAATTACAAAATATAAAAATCAGAGAACCACTGATATTTCAACGTTTCTAGGAGTTTTTGATTTTCACTATAAAGAAAAAAGACTAAAGAAAAACGTCCAGACTTTTTCTTCAATCGATAAGACGCAAGGGCGTCTTTTTTTGCTTCTTTTCGCTCCGAAAATAGGAGTATTTTATGGTATAATGATAAGGATTGAATTAACGGAGAAGACTGATGATTTATTTTGATAATGCAGCAACGACACGCCCCTATCCAGAAGCTTTACACACTTATCAAGAAGTAGCTAGTAAGATTTTTGGTAACCCTTCTAGTTTGCATAATCTGGGTAGCCAGGCCTCACGTATCCTTGCAGCATCCCGAAAGCAGATCGCGGAGCTTCTTGGTCGGTCAGAGGAGGAAATTTTCTTTACTTCGGGTGGTACTGAAAGTGACAACTGGGCAATCAAGGGAATTGCTTTTGAAAAAGCTCCTTTTGGCAAGCATATCATTGTGTCAGATATTGAGCATCCAGCAGTTAAAGCCGCGGCTAAATGGCTGAGCAGTCAAGGATTTGAAGTATCTTACGCTCCAGTTGATGGGCAAGGTTTTATTGATATTGACGCCCTATCAGCACTCTTAAGACCAGATACCATTTTAGTGTCCGTCATGGCGGTCAATAACGAAATCGGATCAATTCAGCCCATTAAAGCAATTTCTGATCTTCTAAGAGATAGACCAAGTATTTCATTTCATGTTGATGCGGTTCAGGCTATTGGTAAGATTCCAACAGCTGATTATTTAACGGATCGCGTAGATTTTGCTTCTTTTTCAGGTCATAAGTTCCATGCTGTCCGTGGTGTTGGCTTCCTTTATAAAAAATCTGGTAAGAAAATAACGCCACTTTTGACTGGTGGAGGTCAAGAAAAGGATTTACGTTCCACGACAGAAAATGTAGCAGCCATAGCTGCTATGGCAAAGGCATTACGTTTGACGATGGATAGGTCAGAGCAATCTTTGGTCTATATCGCGAGAATGAAAGACATTCTACGTGAGGAATTATTGAACCATGAGGACATTACAGTTTTTTCAGGGCAAGAGGGGTTTGCACCCCATATCTTGACTTTTGGCATTAAAGGCGTTCGTGGCGAAGTTGTGGTTCATGCTTTTGAAGACCATGATATCTATATTTCAACCACCTCTGCTTGTTCGTCAAAGGCGGGTAAGCCTGCTGGGACTCTCATTGCAATGGGGGTGCCAAGTAAAGCGGCTCAGACGGCTGTTCGCATCAGTCTTGACGGGGAAAATGACATGGGACAGGTAGAACAATTTTTGACGATTTTTAGACAAATCTACAAAAACACTCAGAAGGTACGCTCATGAGACAAGACGAGTTAATTAGTGTTATTATCCCTATTTACAATGATGAAAAGTTCCTTGAACAGTGTGTGACGAGTGTCTTGAACCAGACCTATCAAAATCTCGATATTATTTTGATGGATGATGGCTCAACCGACCAAACCCCAGATATCTGTTCCGCTTTTGCTTCAAAAGATCGCCGTGTGCGCGTGTTTCGAAAGGAGAATGGTGGTGTTGGATCTAGTCGCAATGCAGCTCTAGCAGAGGTGATGGGAGCTTATGTTCTGTTTATCGACCATGATGATTGGATAGATCCGACACACATTGAAGACCTTTATCGCAAGCTGGTTGAGACTGGAGCCGATATTGCTATCTCGAATTTCTCAGAGTTTGATAACGAAAGAGGCGTTTTTAAAATTGCTGTTCATGCCAAAGATTATTATGAAGACATCATGACCCCTGATCAGTGGTTTCAGCAGCAGTACCATTCACGATTTCAAATCAGCCAATGTTTTACCGTTCCTTGGGGGAAACTTTATAAAAGCCACCTCTTTGAAAATATCCTCTATCCTACCTTGGAAAAAGTTGAGGATGATTTTACCACTTGGAAGATTTATCTTAAGGCAAAGGCTTTGGTTTATATGAATAAGGCTACCTATGTTCATCGTAAATTAGCTTCAAGTGTGACAGGTACTGTGGATGTGACAGCTATTTTTCCCTTAAGAAGTATTGAAGAGAGGATAGCCATGCTCAGCCTTTTGGGAATGGATATCAGCAATGAACTGAGAGCCTACCGTTGGCGCTTGGAACGTCATCTGGCATTTTATCTCGAAACGGGCAATAGCGATGCTTATCGCAATATTAAACAAAAGCTAGACTTGCTAAAGACAGAGTAATCCAAATAAAGAAAGAAGTATTATGACATTACACTATTCAGAAATTATGGTTCGCTATGGTGAGCTATCCACCAAAGGCAAAAATCGCATGCGCTTTATCAACAAATTGAAGCGAAATATTCAAGATGTCTTGTCTATTTATCCAACGGTTACGGTTACAGCGGATCGTGATCGTTGCCACATTTTTTTAAATGGGCAGGCTTATGAACCTGTCGCAGAGAGCCTCAAGCAGATTTTTGGAATCCAAGCGTTTAATCCCGTTTATCGTTTAGAAAAGGATGTGGCTGTATTAGAAAAAGCCGTCCAAGCCATCATGACAGGCCTGTATCGTGACGGTATCACTTTTAAAATAACCAGTAAGCGTGCGGATCATTCCTTTGAACTTGACAGTACAGAGCTCAACCACACTCTTGGTGATGCTGTTTTCAGAGCATTGCCAGCCATAAAAGCTCAAATGAAAAAGCCTGATATCAACCTCAAAGTTGAAATTCGTGACGAGGCTGCTTATATTTCCTATGAAGAAATTAAAGGAGCAGGCGGACTTCCAGTAGGGACTTCAGGTAAGGGCATGTTGATGTTATCTGGTGGTATTGACTCGCCAGTGGCAGGCTACCTGGCTCTTAAACGTGGCATGGAAATTGAAGCCGTTCACTTTGCTAGTCCGCCTTACACTAGTCCAGGAGCTCTCAAAAAGGCTCATGACTTAACGCGTCAGTTGACTAAATTTGGAGGCAATATCCAATTTATCGAAGTGCCGTTTACAGAGATTCAAGAAGAAATCAAGGCAAAAGCTCCTGAGGCTTACTTGATGACCTTGACCCGTCGTTTTATGATGCGAATAACAGATCGTATCCGTGAGGAACGTCGAGGTCTTGTCATTGTAAACGGTGAAAGTCTTGGACAGGTGGCTAGTCAGACTCTTGAGTCCATGCAAGCGATTAACGCAGTGACCAATACTCCAATTATCCGTCCTGTTGTGACCATGGATAAGTTAGAAATTATTGATATTGCGCAAGAAATAGATACATTTGATATCTCGATTCAACCCTTTGAAGATTGCTGTACTATTTTTGCACCAGACCGTCCAAAGACCAATCCTAAGATAAAAAATGCAGAGCAGTATGAAAGCCGAATGGCTGTTGAGGCTCTGGTGGAGAAGGCTGTTGCAGGTATTATCGTTACCGAAATCACCCCAAAAGAAGATGTTAAAGATGAAGTCGATAGTCTGATTGAGGATCTGCTATAAGCATGGATGACTTTTTAAATGGCCTTATCTATTCCCTGAATTGGGACGGTGAGATGACAAATGTTATTTTGGGAAACCATTTAAGCTGGCTCTATGCATTGGGAATCGTGATCAATTTTCTTGTCTGTCTTGCGGTGTTTATCTATGTCACTCGTGATTTGCTGAAGACTGTGAAAGAATCAGGTGGTTGGCGTAGGTTTTGCTTTGACACTCATCAGAGACTTGTGGCGTCTAAGGGACTTCTGCGATTTTGGTTGTCTGTTTCCCTTAATCTGATCTTTATAGTTTGGACGATTGTTTACCTCCTTGGCTACCGCGTGGTGAATGGGCTGACGCAATATCACTATTTTACCTCTCAGGAGTTGACAAGAACTGTAGCTATGGTGACAGTAGAAGAGACTAGAGTTGGAAGGATTGGGCGCCATTACTCTAAAGTAGTACTCTCTGCTAATGTTTCTGGAGTTCATCAAAGGATGAATGTTAGTAATAGCACCAAAACCATGGCCCATTTCTATCGGTCTTTGGAAGGCAAAACCTATCCAGCATTGGTGGGAGTCAATGAAAATAATAAGATTATCTACATTTATGGGATAGTGACGAAGTAGTCTAGTTATTTTGCAAAGATTACGTAATGAATTTATGGATGAGTAACAGTAATATTATAAATATGATAAGGAGTTTTTATGAAAAAAGGAGCACTGACAGGTTTACTCCTGTTCGGAATGTTTTTTGGTGCGGGGAATTTGATTTTTCCGCCTGCACTGGGTGTACTATCAGGTGAGAATTTCTGGCCTGCTATTTTAGGATTTGTCGTTTCGGGTGTTGGTATTGCAGTCCTTGCCTTGATTGTGGGGACGCTTAATCCCAAGGGCTATATCCATGAGATTTCACGGAAGATTTCGCCTCTTTTTGCGACGGTCTATCTGGTAGCCTTGTACTTGGCAATCGGTCCTTTCTTTGCCATTCCACGTACAGCGACGACAGCTTTTGATATGGGGATTGCTCCCTTGGTAGAAGGGCAGAGCACACAGCTTTGGTTGTTTGGCTTTACAGCCTTGTATTTTCTGGCTGCTTACTTGATTTCCCTCAATCCTTCTAAGATTTTGGATCGTATTGGTCGGATTTTGACCCCTGTTTTTGCCATTTTAATCGTCATTTTGGTAGTTATGGGAATTGCAAAATATGGTCAAACAACGCCTTTGGCAGCTTCTGAGGCCTACTCAGCTAGTCAGGCTTTTGGTACAGGTTTTATCGAAGGCTACAATACCTTGGATGCTTTGGCTTCTGTTGCTTTCAGCGTGGTGGCAGTGACGACCTTGAAACAGCTGGGCTTTTCTTCTAAGAAAGAATATATTTCAACCATTTGGGCGGTTGGTCTTGTCGTTGCCCTGGCTTTCAGTGCCTTGTATGTGGGCTTGGCCTTTCTGGGCAATCATTTCCCAGTTCCAGCTGATGTCTTGGCTTCAGATACACATAAAGGTGTTTACGTTTTGTCAGCAGCGACCCAGGCAATTTTTGGTCCGTCCGCTCAGCTTTTCTTGGCCCTGATGGTAACGGTGACCTGTTTCACAACGACAGTTGGATTGATTGTATCGACGGGGCAATTCTTCAATAACCGTTTCCCGCAATTCTCTTATAAAGTCTATGCGACCATTTTTACCTTGATTGGTTTTGGGATTGCCAATCTTGGTTTGAGCAAGATTATTGCCTTTTCTATTCCAGTGCTCTTGGTCCTTTACCCGATTACCATTTGCTTGGTCATGATTATTGTGGTCAATAAATTTGTCCCACTTTCTGTCTATGGTATGCAGCTGACAGTAGGTGTGGTGACAGTCTTGTCCCTCGTGGAAGTAGTGGCGGGTCAGCTGGGCTTGGAGCCAGTAAAGGCTTTCTTTGCAGCTCTGCCATTGTCCCAACAATCCCTAACCTGGCTCTTGCCAGCCGTGGTTGGTATCGCCCTATCAGTCTTCTTGCCCAACAAGCAAGTCAGCGAAGCTTTTGAGATGTAAAAATCTACGATAAATAACACAAAACACTTGCAATGGCAGGTGTTTTTGGTATAATAAGAATGTTGACTAAATGCACATCCTGTGCAACCGCACGACTGCCGTTTTAAGTGGTTCGCCCCACGGCACAAGGCGAGTCTTCACAGAGGGAAAACCTCACAAAATCTTTATAGGAGGTGCATCATGAGCACATATGCAATCATCAAAACTGGTGGAAAACAAGTTAAAGTTGAAGTAGGTCAAGCTATCTACGTTGAAAAAATCAATGCAGAAGCTGGTTCAGAAGTAACTTTTAACGAAGTTGTTCTTGTCGGTGGTGATAAAACTGTTGTTGGTACGCCAGTTATTTCAGGCGCTACTGTTGTCGGAACTATCGAAAAACAAGGTAAACAAAAGAAAGTTGTTACTTTCAAATACAAACCTAAAAAAGGTAGCCACCGCAAACAAGGTCACCGTCAACCTTACACAAAAGTTGTTATCAACGCTATCAACGCGTAAGTTAGCGACTCATTACTAGGAAAGGACACAATCTTATGTTGAAAAATCTTGAAAACTTGCAACTGTTCGCCCACAAAAAAGGTGGAGGTTCAACTTCCAATGGTCGTGACTCACAAGCGAAACGTCTTGGAGCAAAAGCTGCTGATGGTCAAACTGTAACTGGTGGTTCAATTCTTTACCGTCAACGCGGTACTCACATCTATCCAGGTCTTAACGTTGGTCGTGGTGGAGACGATACACTTTTCGCTAAAGTTGAAGGTGTTGTACGCTTCGAACGCAAAGGTCGCGATAAAAAACAAGTATCTGTTTACCCAGTTGCTAAATAAAAAGGTTCGGGGAACCTTTTTAGCAACTCTCCTTTACATAAAAGAGAGAGTTGAGCTAGAAGTAGCAAAGAATAGGCTTTCCGAAATTTCGGAAAGCCTGTTTTTTTGTTTTGGTACCCATAGCTTAAAATCCAATGTAGGAAGCGAACTTATCAGCGACTTCATTATTTGCTTTTTGAGTGACATGGGCATAGATGTCTATAGTAGTTTTGATGTTCTCATGACCTAATCTTTCCTGGGCTTCTTGAATTGTGGCACCAGCTTCAAAGAGAAGTGAGCAGTGGGTATGTCTGAAGCCGTGAGGTGTGATGTGTTTGAAGTCTGGAGATTTTCTCCAAACACGATTGAGCTCTTATTAACATGGGAAATACGATTTGGCTCCTTGACCTCATTTTTGAAGAGAGGACCTTTGGTGCTATATTTTTTCCTGGTTTTTAAAATTGCTACAATTTGAGGGTCTAGCCTTATTGCTCTGGCACTTTCTTTTTGGATTCTGGAAGATCAGCTTATGAAAACGAGGCTCTGTGATACAATCGACAATCACTTATTTGAGGTAAATACTGTCTAGGCTTTTCTTACAGCTAGGCTTTTTTCTCTGATTTTTGGTATAATAGGCTCATGAATATTCAACAATTACGTTATGTGGTAGCCATTGCTAGCACGGGTACTTTTCGTGAAGCGGCAACGACCCTTTATGTTAGTCAACCCAGTTTATCGGTAGCCGTTAAAGACTTGGAAGAGGAACTTGGTTTCAAGATTTTTAAGCGGACTACTTCTGGAGCCGTTTTGACGCGTAGAGGGACACTTTTTTTTGAAAAAGCCCAACGTCTGGTGGCGCATTTTGATACCTTTGAAAATCAATACAGTCTAGCCAGTAGACCTGGTAAGCAGGAGTTTTCCATTGCTAGTCAGCACTATGATTTTTTACCTCCTTTGATGACAACATTTTCAGAAGCTTATCCTGAACATGCTGAATTTCGAATTTTTGAATCGACGACGGTGCAGATTTTGGATGAGGTGGTAGATGGGCATAGTGAGTTAGGAATCATTTACCTGAGTGAGCAAAACCGCGATGGTATTTTACGGAAAATGGCCAAGCAGGGGTTGGAATATGAGATTCTTAGTACCTTCCAGACTCATATTTACCTGAGGAAGGGGCATCCTTTGGCTCAAAAAACATCTTTGACCATGGAAGATTTGGCAGGTCTGCCTTCAGTTCTTTTCACACAAGAAAAAGATGAATACCTCTACTATTCGGAAAATTTGGTTGATAGAAGTGATGCAACAAAGGTTTTCAAGGTGACCGATCGTGCGACTTTGAATGGGATTTTAGAGCGTACAGATGCTTATGCGACAGGATCTGGTTTTTTGGATAGTGAGAGTGTCAATGGCATCACGGTTATTCCTTTAGAAGGTGCCAAAGACAATCAGATGATTTACGTCAAACGTGCAGAGATGGAGTTATCACCTTGTGCTAAGAAATTTGTGGCTGTTATGGAAGCCTATTTTGAGCAATTAGAAAATGAGGAGCTATGAGAAAAATAGTAATCCCTAGTGTGATTCTAGGAATGATTGGTCTGGATCAGTGGACCAAGTTTTGGATTGTGACAAACATTCCTCAGGGGGAAGTGAGGTCGTTTTTCCCACCGATTTTTAGTTTAACTTACTTGAGAAATTATGGTGCGGCTTTTTCGATGTTGCAAAACCAACAGTGGCTGTTTACGCTGATAACCATTCTGGTTATAGGCGTAGCGATTTTCTATCTGATCAAACATCTGAGTGGCAATGGCTGGTTTTTAGCGGGACTAGTTCTAGTGATTGCTGGCGGTCTTGGTAACTTTATTGATCGCTTACGTTTAGGTTATGTTGTAGATATGGTTCATTTGGATTTTATGGACTTTGCTATTTTTAATGTGGCGGATGCTTACTTGACAGTTGGAGTGGCTGTGCTTGCCTTGGTTCTATGGAAAGAAGAGGAAATATGGAAGTAATTGTAACAATCGCTGGTGCAAGGCTGGATAAGGCTTTGGCTGATTTAACAGAATTATCCCGCGCTCAAGCCAATGAAGGGATAAAGGCTGGTCATGTTTTGGTCAATGGCCAAGCTGTCAAAGCAAAATATGCTGTTAAAGAAGGAGATGTCATCTCTTATCAGCTACCAGAAGACGAAGTGCTTGATTATGTGGCAGAGGCTATTCCCCTTGAGATTGTCTATGAGGATGAAGATGTTGCAGTTGTCAACAAACCACAGGGCATGGTGGTGCATCCTTCAGCTGGACATGCTTCTGGTACCTTAGTCAATGCGCTGATGTATCATATTAAAGACCTCTCTTCTATCAATGGAGTGATTCGACCAGGAATTGTGCACCGAATTGATAAAGACACCTCAGGGCTTTTGATGATTGCTAAACATGATAAGGCTCACAATGCCCTAGCTACGGAGTTAAAAGAACAGAAATCATTACGCAAATATGTAGCAATTGTTCATGGCAATTTACCAAATGACCGTGGTGTTATTGAGGCACCTATCGGACGATCGGAGAAAGACCGCAAAAAGCAAGCGGTCACTGCTAAGGGAAAACCTGCCTTGACGCGTTTTCAAGTCTTAGAGCGTTTTGGCAACTATACCTTGGTTGAATTAACTTTAGAAACAGGGCGTACGCATCAGATCCGTGTGCACATGGCTTACATCGGCCACCCTGTTGCAGGTGATGAGGCTTATGGACCCCGGAAGACTTTGAACGGGAAGGGACAGTTTCTCCATGCTCAGACCTTAGGATTTACCCATCCAAGAACTGGAGAATTAGTCACTTTTACCGCAGAAGCGCCAGCTATTTTCCAAGAAACCTTAAATCAGTTGCGCCAAGAGGCGGCAAAAAATCGTTAATGTTACTGATAGAAGGTATGTAAGTTTACGGAGGAGGTATTATTGTGAGAACAAAAGAAATCATTGATGCAATGACCATGAAACGGGCACTGACTCGGATTACTTATGAAATCATTGAACGTCATAAAGGCTTAGATAATCTTGTTCTAGCCGGTATTAAGACACGAGGTGTCTTTCTAGCGCAACGGATTAAGGATCGTCTTGCCCAATTGGAGAACCTAGATATTCCTGTGATTGAATTAGATACCAAGCCTTTTCGTGATGATATGAAAGTGGAAGAAGATACCACTAATGCTCCGGTTTCGGTTACGGATAAGGATGTTATTCTTGTCGATGATGTGCTTTATACAGGACGAACCATTCGTGCTGCCATTGATAATCTAGTCTCTATTGGACGTCCAAGTCGTGTTGGCTTGGCAGTTTTAGTAGATCGGGGACATAGAGAACTACCGATTCGTGCTGATTATGTTGGAAAAAATATACCGACAAGTTCACAGGAAGAGGTTATCGTTGAAGTTCAAGAAGTAGATGGTCAGGATCGTGTGATTTTGGTTGAAGCTATCTAAGCATGTGATCTAAAAAAGCCCTATCAATAGATGGGGCTTTAGTCATGCCTTAAGAAAATCTTGTAAGCTGTCAATCAGTTTCTGGTTTTGCTCAATGTAGCGCCCATAAGTTTCCTTATTGATGCCGTTTAGCTGCTGAAATGACACGGTTAGACTTTCTTCTAAACGGGCTTGTAGTTGTTTGCCATTGTCCGTTAAATGGATCACTAACTGGCGTTGGTCTTGTTTTGGAACAAACCGCTGCACATACCCTTTTTCTTCTAAGCGCTTGAGGAGTGGTGTGAGGGTATTGCTTGCCAGGTCTAGTTTTTCCCCCAACTCTTTAAGGCTAAGGGGCGATTTTTCCCAAAGAAGAAAGAGAACCAGGTACTGGGTATAAGTTAAATCAAATGGTTTTAGGGTTTTGAGATAAAATTGATGGAAGAGTTTGTTGACCTGATAGAATGAGTGGCAGAGTTGTTTTGAAAAATCGTATTCAGACATAGTGGTTTTCCTTTTCAATCGTTGGCGATAGAAATATGATAGCAAAAAACACTTATCTTGACAAATTTTAGAAATCATTATAAAATATAAAACAATCGCGCGCGATTTATATTTCGAACGCGACATCTTTAAATACTATCGGAGGCTATGATGTCAATTGTGACGATGATTTTAGCAACACTTGTTGCTTTTGAATTTTTCTATATTTTTTACCTTGAGACCCTGGCTACGACGTCTGCATCGACTGCTCGTGTCTTTAAAATGGATCAAGAAGAGTTATCTCGCCACTCGGTGAATACCCTTTTTAAAAATCAAGGGGTTTATAATGCTTTGCTAGCTGTTTTAATCTTGATTGCTCTTTTTGTTGCTCCAAGTCAAACTTGGCTAGCCATACTTATGGGCTATATCATCTTGGTCGCTGCATATGGTGCTATTACAAGCGACAAAGGCATTCTTTTTAAACAAGGTGGTTTGGCTATATTGACGTTAATTTCACTCTTGTTTTAAGAAGGAAGAGCTATGAGCTAGCCTGAAGGTCAACCTTGTAAAAAAGCTACGGTGAATCGTTTCAGAAGATCAGTTTGCTTACTGATTAAGAAGTGATTATTTGATTCATATTATCCAAAGATCTGAAAGAGGCCATTTCAGGTCTTTTGTGATGTCTGGGTGCTCGCTAGCAAAGCAGCATGTTTGAGGAGATATTTCCTATCAAGAAGAACGGACAGATTTTAGGGATATTTTTGTTTTTTCTTCAAAAAATTGCATGAACCGTTTATGATTTTTATGTTATAATATGATTATAATATTATGCAAAAAATCACAAAATAGAAAGGAGTTTCTATGCAAAAAGTTGCAATCACAGAAACCTTGTTACGTGATGCCCATCAGAGTTTGATGGCAACGCGCTTAACCATAGAGGATATGTTACCTGTCTTACCGTTATTAGATAGTGTTGGTTATTATTCTCTGGAGTGTTGGGGTGGGGCGACATTTGATGCCTGTCTGCGCTTTCTTAACGAAGACCCTTGGGAAAGGCTTCGACTCTTGAAAAAGCATCTGCCAAACACCAAACTCCAAATGCTTCTCAGAGGACAAAATTTACTGGGCTATCGTCATTATTCAGATGATGTGGTGGATAAGTTTGTTGACTTATCTGCTGAAAATGGTATCGATGTGTTTCGGATTTTCGATGCCCTAAACGATCTCAGAAATCTTCAACGTGCTCTAAATGCTGTCAAGAAAACAGGAAAAGAAGCGCAGCTTTGTATTTCCTATACGACAAGCCCTGTTCATACCCTTGATTACTATATTGATTTGACCAAGCAAATGGCAGAGCTAGGAGCAGATTCTATCTGTGTTAAAGATATGGCGGGTGTTCTAACGCCAAAAGATGCTAAAAATCTTATTTTGGGAATGAAGTCAGTGACAGATTTGCCGATTATTCTGCATACGCATGCGACAAGTGGCATTTCTGAAATGACCTATCATGCCGCGGTTGAAGCTGGTGTTGATAGGATTGACACAGCCCTATCCCCATTTTCAGGAGGAACTTCTCAGCCGGCAACGGAATCTATGTACCTGGCGCTTAAAGATGAGGGTTATGACATTAACCTTGATGAAAAAGTGATGGAAGAAGTTGCTAGTTACATGCGTTCTGTGCGTCAACAATACCTTGATGATGGTACTCTAAGCTCTACTCTTTTGTTTGCGGATCCTCGTACTTTAATTTATAAGGTGCCTGGCGGTATGTTGTCCAATATGCTATCACAGCTGAAACAGGCTGGAGCAGAAAGTAAACTGGATTTGGTATTGGCAGAAGTGCCAAAAGTTCGTCAAGATATGGGATATCCACCATTAGTAACCCCTATGAGTCAAATTGTAGGAACTCAAGCAGCTATGAATATTATTCTTGGCGAGCGCTACAAAATGGTGTCAAAAGAAGTCAAACAATATCTTGCGGGCGAATACGGAAAACCTCCAGTTGCTATTGACCCTAGCTTTACCCAGTCTATCATTGGGGACACAGAAGTTTATACAGGCCGTCCAGCTGACCGTCTGGAACCAGAATTGGACAAACTAAGGCAGGAACTTGGGAACCTAGCTAAGTCTGATGAAGATATCATTTCCTACGCCCTTTTCCCAAATGTAGCAAAAGAGTTTTTGGCTAAAAAGTATCTTCCTAAAGATGACCTCATCAAGGTCACAGCTTATATGAGTTAAGGAGGTAGAAATGACCTATTCATTACTAGATGTTTTACAAGTAACTATAGTGTCCATGGGTGTGGTTTTTGTCTGCCTAACTGGAATCATGCTCCTAATGGAATTGACTGGAAAAATCATCGGACAAAGAAAGCCCACTCCCCCTGTCAAAGACTTAGCCTCAGGGCAAGAGACGGCTATAGCTCCTCAGCCAGTAGGCTTAGCCTTAGTAGAAAAAGACGAGCTAGCCAAAGTGGCTGTTTTAACAGCATTGGCCCATGCCGCTCAAAAAGAAAGTGGCAAACGTTTTGAAGTCATACAGGTAGTCAAACGATAAATGAGAAAGGAATGTTTCATGAAATACGAAGTAACAGTAAATGGCCAAGTCTACGAAGTAACCTTGCGCGAACTAGCAGAAGGTGAGACGGTGGTGACGACAAGTCAAAATCCTAGTCCGAAAGAAGAGCCTAAAGCTGCTCAAGTCCCAACAGGAGATTTACTAAAAGCCCCAATGGCAGGTACCATACTATCGGTTAAGGTTCAAGCAGGGCAAACTGTGACCAAAGGGCAAGTCGTTGCCATTCTTGAAGCCATGAAAATGGAAAATGAAATCCTAGCTCCAGCAGATGGTACAGTTTCTCAAGTCTTTGTGACAGCAAATCAAGCAGTTGAGTCTGATCAAGCCTTAATGGCCTTTTAGGAGGTGCTTATGTTAGATGTTATCAATCAAATGATTGAGACTTCAGGATTTGCCAATTTGAGCTGGCAACATCTCGTGATGATTGCTTTGGCCTTGGTTTTCCTCTATTTGGGAATCAAAAAAGAATATGAGCCTTATCTAATGGTGCCGATTGCTTTTGGTATTCTGTTAGTCAATCTACCTCTAGGAGGGTTGATGGTTGCTCCACAAGATGGTAATCCAGGAGGTCTTCTTTATTATCTGTATCAAGGAACCAATTTAGGAATCTACCCACCTTTGATTTTCTTATGTTTAGGTGCCTCAACGGATTTTGGGCCATTGATTGCTAATCCCAAAACGATTTTATTAGGAGGGGCAGCGCAACTTGGTATTTTTGTTGCTTTCTTCTTGGCCATTCTTTTTGGGATGACACCTCAGGAAGCTGCTTCTGTAGGAATCATTGGTGGTGCAGATGGCCCGACGGCAATTTATGTGACAACACGTTTAGCGCCAGATCTATTGGCTACTATTGCGCTAGCGGCTTATTCTTACATGGCGCTTGTGCCGATTATTCAGCCGCCAATTATTCGGGCCCTAACTACAGAAGAAGAGCGAAAAACCAAGATGGTACAGGCACGGCCTGTTTCACAGACTGAAAAGATTATTTTTCCTATTGTTGTGACGATTTTTGTCAGCCTCATGGTTCCTAGTGCCACTACTTTGGTAGGCTGTCTGATGCTTGGAAATCTGGTTCGGGAAATCAAAATTGTGCCTAAAATTATGGAGAATCTCCAAAACACGCTTATGTATTGTGTGACGATTATCTTAGGGTTGACGGTTGGTGCAAAGGCAAATGCAGAGCTTTTCCTGTCTGTAACAACCTTGAAAATTATCGCCCTAGGATTACTTGCATTTGCATTTGGAACTGCAGGAGGCGTTCTTCTAGGCAAGCTGATGTATCGCTTATCTGGCAAAAAAATCAATCCTATGATTGGAGCAGCTGGTGTCTCAGCTGTGCCAATGGCTGCCCGTGTTGTTCAAAAAGTTGGCCAAGAAGAAGATCCGAGTAACTTCTTGCTCATGCATGCTATGGGACCAAATGTAGCGGGAGTTATTGGCTCTGCCATTGCAGCTGGTGCCCTTTTAGCCTTCTTTGGTTAGTTTGCCCTCTTAGATTTATAGTCGATTTTCTGCCTCGCTATTTAGCGAGGCTTTTCTTACAAAAGTGTAAGGGCATGCATGTTTAAAGCTGTTATACTGATTATAGTAATCATTTGACAAGGGGTCATTGTTTTGATATACTTGTACTAAACTAAGAACACAAAGGCGAATTACTCCATGAATAAATCCATCAATCCTAAGCGGTATGCTAGCTACCAACGTATGATAAAGATACTTGGAACCTTGTCGATGATTGTATCGGTAGTACTGGTCATTTACCTGATACGTGGTCTCAATATTTTTAAAGAGCCAGATGCTTTGGCGGAATTGATCAAGAGCCACATGGTTTTAGGGAGTATCATTTTCTTCATCATTCAGATTGTCCAAGTTGTTATTCCTA
Organism: Streptococcus plurextorum DSM 22810; assembly: GCF_000423745.1. Lineage (GTDB taxonomy): Bacteria > Bacillota > Bacilli > Lactobacillales > Streptococcaceae > Streptococcus > Streptococcus plurextorum. Next base: position 145,605 of record NZ_AUIO01000001.1, on the reverse strand, counting down.
TTATACCCGGAGGCATAACGACCGTAGTAGGTTTTATGGCATTTGGACCTGTCTGGGGATTTGTGTTAAATTATATCAGCCTTTGTTTAGGGTCAGTGATTCTTTTTTGGCTGGTTAAGGAGTATGGTCGAGCTTTTATTTTATTATTTGTAGATGAGAAGTATTTGATCAGATATGAAAAACATCTGAGTTCAAAAACTTATGAACGTTTTTTTATTCTCAATATGATTTCGCCAATTTCACCTGCAGATATTCTGGTGATGGTGACTGGCTTGTCTAATATGTCCTATAGCAAGTTTCTAAAAATTATCCTGTTGACCAAACCCTTCTCAACCTTTGCCTACGGCTATTTGTGGATTTATGGTGGTCAATGGATTCAACAATTACTCCAATAAACAGGAAGCCCTCTCCGGAGGGTTTTGATGTGTTTTTAGAAGTTCTGTCAAAAGGAGTAATCCCCACAAGGGGTCCAACTGTTGTTAGCCATTGGGTAGCGATAGCGCTATGATGATGAGAGTTGCCTTGTTTAAGTAAACTATTTTATCAATAATGATGTCAAGTTTTTTTCTTGACAGAAAAAAATCTTGTGGTATACTAATTAGAGTAAGTTAATAGCTCTGCTATTGACCCATAAAATAACAAAAAGAAAAGAGACATTTAAAAATGGCAGTAAAAATCCGTTTGACTCGTATGGGTTCTAAGAAAAAACCTTTCTACCGTATTAACGTAGCTGATTCACGTGCACCACGTGATGGTCGTTTCATCGAAACTGTTGGTACTTACAACCCACTTGTTGAAGAAAACCAAATCACAGTTAAAGAAGATCGCGTTCTTGACTGGTTGTCTAAAGGTGCACAACCTTCAGACACAGTTCGTAACATCCTTTCAAAAGCTGGAGTTATGAAGAAATTCCACGAACAAAAATTTTCAAAATAAGCGAGTGATAAAAGCCTATGGATACCATTGAAAATTTGATTATCGCTATCGTGAAGCCTTTGATTTCACAGCCTGATCAATTGACCATAAAAATTGAAGATACTCCAGAATTTTTGGAATATCACCTTGATTTAGATCCACAAGATATCGGACGTATTATTGGCAAAAAAGGGCGTACGATTACAGCGATTCGATCGATTGTCTATTCGGTACCAACTCAAGGCAAAAAAGTTCGACTTGTTATTGATGAAAAGTGATGCTGTAGAGGCATCATTTTTTGTCTTCTGAAAAAGACATAAGCTAGGCCATAGACCTAGCTTATGTTTATTGTTTAGTTGGAATCGAAATCTCAATCAGACGAGGTGTGTGAATCGTCTTAATCAAGTCTAAACGGCACGTGTTAACATCAATTTTTCGGCGTAGAAAAAAGTCTCTAATTTGCTCGATTTCATTGTCTTGAATCGCGCGGTGTTTATTAGTAACCAGGAGTTCGTAGTGACGCGGGGCCTGGGTAAAGATGACATCTGTATTTCCAGCAGAATAAACTTCTACCAAAGTAGCATCTGTGTTACGAAGCTGGTTGACTACTAACTCAGCATGGCTATTTGTTGTATTTATCAATCGCATCATCAACCTCCTGTTTTCTATATTATAGCACTAATTCCTTCAAATAGTGCTTTTTTTGTGGCTTTTTTGCCACTCTTCAACGCCCCATTTATGACTGCCACGTTTTAGTTTTGAAATGGCTTCATCAATAGGAAACCAAGCCAGATTATTGAAATCTTCCAAGGGATTTCCAATAGCGGTGAACTGCGTCACTTCATAAATATAGGCAGGGTTATAGTAGTGGGTGTCGCGGTGGCTAGAGTAAAAGTATTCATCAGCTTGGCCATAGTATTCCCCGATTTTAGCTGAAAATCCTAGCTCTTCTAAAAGTTCGCGGTTCAGTGCTTCTAAATGGTTTTCATCCGCTTCGATTTCTCCCCCTGGCAAGAACCAAGCACCATTTGGTGCCTGAACTAGAATAATCTGTTCTTGCTTCTCATCAGGAATAACGGCGTAAACCCCATAGCGATTCTTGTAGGTCGCATTCTCTTTTTTCTCTCCGAATGTTGGAATTGTCATGTTAAATACCTCATTTTCTTAGGATAATCATATCAAAAATCATGACAAATGTCACATCATGTCATGACAAAATGGGCTAACTCATTTCTTCGTTTTGCGATAGAATACTGGTAAATAAGAAATGAGGAGAAATAACGATGAAAAAGGCACTAAAAATGAGTTTGAGTAGTTTTATGCTGATTTATGCTAGCTGTATTCTGTTTGGAGCTGTTAGTGATGATTTGGTGAGACAGGTGTTTCAATATCTATCTTGGTCAGTGCCAGCTAGTCTGATTATAGGGCTGCTAAGCTACTATCAAAAAGGAGAAGAGTTATGAGGAAAGCGGTGATTTCAGTCAAGGGCTTGAGCAAGTCTATCAAGAAAAAAGACATTCTACACGACATTTCTTTTGAGGTGCATGCGGGTGACTGTCTGGCCTTGATTGGGCCAAACGGTGCTGGTAAGACGACCTTGATGAATTGTCTCTTGGGAGATTTAAAAGCCAGTGCAGGGCTTATTACGGTTTTAGATAAAAAGCCTGATGCAAGCCTCTTGAAAGAAAAAGTTGCGGTACTTTTTCAGGATAATCTAACAGAGACGGGCTTACGGGTACAAGAGTTGTTGGATTTTCAAAAGGCTATTTACAAAAATCCTTTGTCGGATAAGGCAATTGATGCTATCTTAAGATTTTCAAAGGAGCAAAAAGAGCAGTTTGCTGAAAAATTATCAGGTGGACAACGCAGGCTCTTAGCCTTTGTGCAACTTTTAATTGGTCAGCCAGATATTCTCATTTTAGATGAGCCGACCTCTGGTATGGACACTACTACCCGTAAGCGGTTTTGGGAGATTATCGCTGATTTGAAGTTGGCTGGAAAGACTATCATCTATTCCTCACATTATATTGAGGAGGTGGAGCATACGGCAGATCGCATTTTGGTCTTGCACCGTGGGAAATTGCTGCGCGATACGACCCCTTACGCCATGCGAAGAGAAGATAGGGAAAAGTGTTTTACCCTACCGAAACTTTTCAGCACTGCCATTGACCGCTCACAAGTCTATGACTATGAGGAGGGGCTAGATCGTGTGTCCTTTGCGACGCGCGAGGCGGAGCTAGTTTGGCAGGACTTGCAGGCAGCTGGTCTCAGTATAGATGAGGTTGAAGTGACTAATCGGACACTTTTGAATAGTATTTTCGCAGAAGCAGGAGAGGAGTGAGTGTGATGAAAACTTTTAAAGCGATTTGGTGTCAGGAGTGGCTCTTAGCTCTTAGAAATTGGCAATCTATGATATTAGCATTGGGTATTCCGGTGGCCTTTTTCCTACTGTTTTCAGCTACTTATGATGTCAGTGATTATAGTCAGGAGATTCAAAATGTTATTTTTAAACAAGTCCTTATGATGATGACCATTTCTTCGGTATTGAGTCTGGTGCTTTACAATTTGCCTTACACTCTTCAAGCAGATAGGATTGGCAATCGTCTTAGAGGGCTAGAGCATTCTCCGTTGCCTATGTGGCAATATTACCTGGCAAAGATGCTCCGCCTTCTTATCAATTTTGGTTTATCTATTCTGGTGGTTTTCCTTGTGGGCTATCTGGTGAAGGGAATCAGCATGTCTCTTGGTGACTGGCTCATGTCTGTTGTATTGATCCTACTAGGAGCGAGCCTCTTGTTACCTTTGGGAATCTTGATTAGTCTGATTAAGTCCCAAGAAACCCTTTCTCTGGTGGGCAATATCGCTTATATGGGCCTAGCCATGCTTGGTGGGCTCTGGTATCCGATGGAATCTTTTCCAGACTGGCTTCAGAGGGTGACAAAAGTCACTCCGACCCACCATGTCTTAAGGCTTTTGACCTCTTACTATGATGGGAAATTTTCTTGGCAATCCCTTGCAATTTTGGTAGGATATGCCATAATATTTTTAGGGCTCACAGCTCTGATCAAAAAAAGAATGGACGTTAACTAATGTTTCAAAAAATCAAGTGGCAGCACCCGCTTTATTATGTTCCTATGATTTTTCTGATCTTTCCTCTTTTAGGGATTGTTGTTTTTGATTATCCTAGCTGGACTATTTGGTTGACCTTGCTGTTTACACTGGGCTATCTCTATGTCACGCATGCTAAGGTGAGTTTTTGGATCAATCTGGTCTGGCTTTACATGCTAATCTATGTGGTTTATATGACCATCTTTGTCAATGGTGGCATGATGTGGTTTTTCTTTTATTTTGCCAGTCCTATCGTTTTTCGATTCGGTGATCGCCTGCTATCTTTTCGGATGTTGACTTACCTATCTGCCATGCTTTTTATGGTGATTACAGCTATCTTGTATGCAAAAGATATTGGCTCCCAAATCATGTCAGTGCTGGTGCCCATCATCAATCTCAGTATGATGTTTTTTTGGAAAAAAGAGCTGGAAGATGAGGAGCAACGACGTCTAATCATGGAGAAAAATCAGCAGATTAACCTCTTGTCTGCGGAAAATGAACGCAATCGAATTGGACGAGATTTGCACGATACCCTTGGGCACACCTTTGCCATGCTGTCGCTGAAGACGGAGCTGGCGCTAAAGCAATTAGATAAGGACAATCTTGATGCGGTAAGAACAGAATTAAAAGAGTTAAATGCCATCAGCACAGATGCCATGACCAACGTCAGACAGTTGATCAATAACCTCAAATACCGTACCGTGATGGAAGAACTAGACAATATCAGGGAAATGTTTGCCTTATCAGACATCCAACTGTCTTTGGATAATCAATTGGACCTGTCTACCCTTTCGCCAGTCATGCAGTCAACCATGACCATGATTTTACGTGAATTAACGACCAATATCGTCAAGCACGCAGCAGCTAAAAATTGTCAGATTAAGATTTACCGTCAGAAAAAAGTGATTATTGAGGTTTCTGATGACGGGCGTGGTTTTGAGCGGTTGACAGGAGAAGAGTTACACTCTATCAGAGACCGTTTGCAATTGGTCAAGGGAGAAGTTGTCATCTTATCTCGGCAAAATCCTACTCAAATTCAGGTGCTTTTGGAAGAAGGAGGTCAGCTATGAAGTTATTAGTGGCAGAAGATCAAGCCATGTTGCGAAGTGCCATGTGTCAACTTTTGCTCATGGAAGAAGACGTGGAAGCTGTCTTTCAGGCGAGCAATGGCAAGGAAGCGCAAGCTATTTTACAAAAGGAAACGATTGATGTGGCTATTCTAGACGTGGAAATGCCAGAAATGTCAGGCTTAGAGGTGCTGGAGTGGGTACGCCTTCATCTGGATGTCAAGGTCGTTATCGTGACTACCTTTAGGCGTACAGGTTATTTCAAACGAGCTCTGGCAAGCCATGTCGATGCTTATGTCTTAAAAGACCGCTCCATCGCAGAACTCATGTCAACCCTACAAACCGTCTTAGCTGGCGGAAGGGAATATTCGCCAGAATTGGTAGAAGATTTGACGGTAGAGACCCATCCACTGAGTCAACGTGAGCGTGAAGTTTTAGAATTAATTGCCAAAGGGCTGAGCAATAAAGACATCGCTAGTCAGCTTTATCTATCCGATGGAACAGTTAGGAACTATGTGACAAGTCTTATGACAAAACTGGGTGTAACCAATCGTACCGAGGCTGTTCATGTAGCTAACGAGAAAGGTTGGATATGAAGAGGCTGGGTGAAAAGTCTTAGAAATAGAAAACAGCTTAGAATTGCGTTATCAGGAACGTTGATTCTAAGCTGTTTTTGCTTGTTAAAATTTTAATCGGATAGGGAATTTTTGCCTAGTCTATATTATTAGTCTGTGATGTCAACGGAAACGGTAACATCGCTAGGTTTGGAAGCTGATTTGATGATGATTTTACCATTTGAGCTCATCACAGCTTTCAAGTCCTTTTCGGTAGGATTATCAAGGTAGAAGTCGGTAATGGCATCTTCAATGTAATCCTGAATGGTTCTACGAAGTGGACGGGCTCCCATTTTTGGATCGTAGCCCAAATCAACTAATTTTTCTTTAACTTTGTCTGTGACGGTTAGATGAATGTCACGACTTGAGAGACGCTTGTTGACGTTTTCCAACATGAGATCGACAATGGTGAGAAGATTTTCCTTGCTGAGAGAATGGAATTCGATGATACCATCAAAGCGATTCATAAATTCAGGACTGAAGAAATCACCTAACTGATTAAGGACGGAATTGGTACGTCCTTCACGGGCAGCGCCAAAGCCGACACTTGCCTCAACCTTACCAGTACCAGCATTTGAGGTCATGATGATAATGGTATCCTTAAAGCTCACGGTGCGCCCTTGTCCATCTGTCAAGCGACCGTCGTCTAAGACTTGGAGGAACATGTGCATGACGTCAGGGTGGGCTTTTTCAACCTCATCTAGCAAGATGAGTGAATATGGATTACGACGGACTTTTTCAGTCAATTGACCGGCTTCCTCGTAGCCGACATAGCCTGGAGGAGCACCTACAAGTTTAGCAACCGCATGTTTTTCCATATATTCCGACATGTCAAAACGAATCATGCTCTCAGCTGAACCGAAGAGTTCAATAGCTAATTGTTTGGACAATTCGGTTTTACCAACTCCAGTAGGTCCGACAAAGAGGAAGGACCCTATTGGGCGGTTTGGAGATCCAAGTCCGACACGGTTACGACGGATAGCTTTAGCAATTTTATCAACAGCATCATCTTGACCGATGACGTGAGATTTGAGGTCATCAGCTAAGTTAATCAATTGCGTTTGTTCTTTTTCCTTTAAATCCCCAACAGGAATATTGGTTTTTTGCTCAACGATGGCCTCGATATGCTTTTCAGTAATGAGGGGAACGTCTTGTTGAGAAACAGTTTGATTTTGCATCTCTTTGAGCTTAGCAATTTGGTCTCGGAAGTAAGCAGCTTTTTCAAAGTCTTCATCACGCGTCGCTTGCGTTTTGAGATTTTCAGCTTCGATTAAGCGTTTATCAATGTCTTTAGGATCAACAAAATTCAAGGTTAAGTTCATCTTAGAACCAGCTTCATCCAGAAGGTCAATGGCCTTATCAGGTAAGAAGCGGTCTTGAATATAACGGTTTGACAAAACAGCGGCAGCAATGATAGCCTCGTCAGTGTATTTGACATGATGGTAGTCCTGATACTTGTTTTGAATCCCTTGTAAGATGGTAATGGTTTCCTCTACGCTTGGTTCATCTACCTTAACAGGCTGCATACGGCGCTCCAATGCAGCATCTTTTTCGATGATGCGATATTCGTTAAGAGTGGTAGCTCCGACCAGTTGCAGTTCGCCACGAGCTAATGCAGGTTTTAAAATATTTCCTGCGTCCATGCTGCCATCACTAGTGCCACCTGCTCCAACAATTTCATGGATTTCGTCGATAAAGAGAATAACATCTTGTCTCTGGCGAATTTCATCCATGAGTTTTTGCATGCGCTCTTCAAACTGACCACGGATACCTGTTCCTTGAACCAGACTGACCACATCTAAACGGATAACCTGTTTGCCTTGAAGTTTTTGCGGCACGTTACCGTCGACAATTTTTTGGGCTAGTCCTTCTACAACAGCAGTCTTACCGACGCCGGGTTCTCCGATAAGGACGGGGTTATTTTTAGTGCGACGATTGAGGATTTCAATGACACGAATAATTTCTTCGTCTCTTCCAATAACAGGATCAATATCACCACGACGCGCAATATCTGTCACATTGATTCCGAATTCTTCCAAGAGCCCTTTTGGTTGTTGAGGTGCTTGTTGACGCTGAGGATTCGGGCGACGATTGCCATTGCCTCCATTTCCAGCTCCGCCATTTCCACCAGATTGAGCTTTAGGTGCATTTGGAAGATCGTTATTAAAGGCGCGGAAGTTGTTTAAATCACCAAAGAAATCATCAAGGAAGGGATTTAATCCTCCGTGAAGAAACATATCGGCTTCACCGCTACCTGATTTCATGACTTTATAGCAATGCTGGCAAAGATCAACTTGTTTTTGTTTGCCATTCACATTGGTGTAAAGATGAATGCTAGCTTCATTTAGATTACAGTTTTGACATAGCATAAGCAAATACCTGTCCTTTCTTTTGAGCGATGTGACTAAATGATAAATGGTCAAATATGGTCAAATCTCTTTATGCCTATATTATAGCATGATAAGGGAACATTTCAAGTAAAAAGTGTTAAAATTTAGCACTCTTTCAAATAGAGTGCTAAAATATGTGAAGCCACTCATAGAGCAAACAATTTTTAGCTAGAGACAGAATTATTTGTGATTTTCCACACTTTTATGATAGAATAGTAGGGACGACAAAAAGAATTAGGAGTTTTAATATGGAATCACATTTAGTAAGAATTATTAACCGTCTTGAAATGATGGCGGCGGATGGCGGTACTCTAAAGCGTAATTTTGAACGTGAGGGTGTTGTAGTAGCAGAGGTGGCTTTTTCTAACGATCCTGAAAATGGGCCAGTCTTCACTCTTCGCGATGTGGCTGCACGTGAGTCATACAGCTTTGATAGCATTGACTTAATCGCGATGGAAATCTACGATTTGCTTTATTAATGTATAAGAAGAATTGAATCATAGATTTAATTTAATAAACAAATAAACACTCTGGAAACTAGCGGCTAGTCTCCAGAGTGTTTTTGTCTAGATAATATCGTTTTTAAAAGTTCGACAATTTGTACCACTATTGGGTTCTCAATGTGATGATATTTTTTGAAAGATGATACTGGGAGCAGTTGTTTTGAAATGTGTATACATTTCTGTCTTATTCGATATTTCTCCCAAATTCATCCGCTTCAAGGATAGCTTCAGCAAAGCGGTTTTCGTCAAACGGCGTGTTTTTGCACTCGTTGGTAGTCAAGGCCTTAGCGACGATAACAGGAATGTCTGATTTTGTAAGGCCGATGTCAGCTAGAGTCGTCGGGAGCTCTAAACATTTATTAAAGCGAGCAACCTGTTCAAGCTCTGCCATTTCTTTAAAGTAAGCGTGGAGAACCATGACACCAAAGGCGACAATAGATCCATGCAAATACTCTCCCTCACGCGCGATAGCAGTTGTCCCATTGTAGAAAGCGTGCGCGTGACAGGCAGTGTAGTCAAAATGTTCTTGATTGACAAGATTGGAGGCGTAACCAGTCGAGACAATAATGGCTAAAACAATTTCTTCAATAGCAGAACTTGATTGGCCATTTTGGGTATCCTGCATGGCTTTTAAACCATGTTGGTAAAAAGGAGGTAATGAAGATTTGGCAACAGCCAGTCCTAATTGGGCAGCGTGTGGAAGTGTCACCCCTCGTTTTAAGGCTTCTTTGGTAGCTCTCTCCACTTCTGGACCTTTTGAAATCCCATCACCGATACCGGCCCAGAGGTACTTAGAAGGAGCTTGGGCGATAATGTTTGTTGGAATCAGCATGTGCGAAGCTGCTTTAGGAAAACCATAGTAATCAAGAGAGTGGTCTTCTTTATAAATAATAGCGATGGCAGTCCCCGCAGCACAGGTAGATGCAATCGTCGGAACGGTGATAAGAGTCTTCTCCAAGAGATGTGCCACCATCTTACAGATGTCTAAAGCTTGGCCGCCTCCAAATGCTAGAATCACATCCGCACTTTGAACCTCTGTGAGAGCTACTAATCGGTCTATATTAGCCTGTGTCGCAGCCTTACCATAAATAAAAACTCCTGTTATCTTAATGTCAGAGTCTTTGAAACTGTCACGGACGGCTCCTTCAGCTACAGAAAGAGCGGTTTTTCCTCCTAATAAAACAACAGACTTAGCACCATATTTCTTGAGCAGAAGAGGCAGTTGGGCAAAGCAATCATCGCCGTAGCTATAGTTTGATAAATATTGAGTAGCCATGGTATTCTCCTTTACATCTTTTAGGGTATTTTATCAAAAAACAAGGCAAATGCAACTAAAATTTCAAATTTACGCTTTAAATATTGCATTTTTATTCATTTTTTGATAAACTATAGAAAATTATGCAAGGAGTATTTATGGATTTTTCATTTTTAGAAAATTACTGGGCTTATTTTAACTACGGTGTGTTGGTAACGATTATTATTTCGACCTGCGTTGTCTTTTTAGGCTCGATCATTGGTGTTTTAATTGTATTTGCAAAGCGGAGTAAAATCAGAATCTTGGATTGGTTAGTTTCCTTTTATGTCTGGATTTTCCGAGGAACGCCTATGGTGGTTCAGATTATTTTGGCCTATGCCTGGATGAACTTTGGCAACCTCCCGATTATTCCTTTTGGGATATTGGATATGGATTTGTCTCGCCTGGTTCCTGGGATTTTGGTGATTTCTTTAAACAGCGGAGCTTATATTTCTGAGTCCATCAGAGCAGGGATAGAGTCTGTTCCTAAGGGGCAACTAGAGGCGGCTTATTCTTTAGGGATTAAACCGATCAATGCTTATCGTTACGTGATTATGCCACAAGCTCTAAAGAACATTTTACCAGCTCTCGGAAATGAATTTATCACTATTGTCAAAGATAGTTCACTCCTTCAGGCTATCGGTGTCATGGAGCTTTGGAATGCTGCAACAACGGTTCAAAGTACGCTGTATTTGCCTTTTGAACCAAAGCTTTTTGCGGCCCTTTATTATTTAATGTTGACAACGATTTTGACAGCCATTTTGAAAAAATACGAAAACCGTTTGAATGGAGGAAAATAAAGTGACAGAAAGCATTATATCCATTAAAAATCTTCATAAATATTTTGGTCAACATGAGGTGCTAAAAGGCATTGACCTTGATATCAAACAAGGAGAAGTGGTGGTTATTATCGGCCCATCAGGGTCTGGCAAATCAACCTTTCTCAGAACCATGAACCTACTAGAGGAACCTACCAAAGGTACAGTTACCTTTGAAGGGGTAGATATTACAGACAAGAAAAATGATGTTTTTAAGATGCGTGAAAAAATGGGGATGGTCTTTCAACAGTTTAATCTATTTCCCAATATGACTGTCTTAGAAAACATCACGCTTTCTCCTATTAAAACCAAAAAAGTAGAGCGTTCTCAAGCAGAGGCCAAGGCCTATGAGTTGTTAGATAAAGTAGGGTTGCGAGATAAGGCAAATGCTTACCCAGCGAGCCTTTCTGGCGGTCAACAACAACGGATTGCCATTGCTAGGGGCTTGGCTATGGATCCTGATGTTATGCTTTTTGATGAGCCAACATCAGCTCTTGACCCAGAGATGGTTGGAGAGGTTTTAGCGGTTATGCAAGATTTAGCAAAATCTGGAATGACGATGGCAATCGTGACGCATGAAATGGGCTTTGCGCGGGAAGTAGCTGATCGCGTTATTTTCATGGATGGAGGTCTGATTGTGGAGCAAGGTAGTCCAGAGCATGTCTTTGGCAATCCGCAAGAAGAACGAACCAAGGATTTCTTGAGTAAGGTGTTATAAGAAGGGCTATCGACGAGGTCGATAGTCTTTTGTTTTCTAGCTAAGGGAATTATGATATAATGCAACTATTGATTTTTAATAGTGGAGTAGGTATGGATACAATTATCATTGAAGGTAGCAACAAGCCCTTACGTGGCGAAGTAACTATTGAGGGGGCTAAAAATGCAGTTTTGCCACTCTTGGCAGCGACTATTTTAGCGAAAGAAGGGAAAACCATTCTTAATAATGTCCCAATTTTATCAGATGTTTTTACCATGAATCATGTTATTCGAGGTTTGGATATTGATGTGGATTTTAAACAAGAAGACAAGCGCTTGGTTGTTGATGCAACAGGGTGGATTTTGGATGAAGCGCCGTATGAATACGTGAGTCAGATGAGGGCATCAATTGTTGTTTTGGGGCCAATCTTGGCGCGCTGTGGCCATGCTAAAGTGTCCATGCCAGGTGGCTGTACAATTGGCAGTCGTCCGATTGACCTTCATTTAAAAGGCTTGGAAGCAATGGGAGCTCAGATTAGACAGGCTGGGGGAGACATTACAGCTGTAGCCAATAAGCTAAAAGGGGCTTATATTTATCTCGACTTCCCAAGTGTGGGTGCTACACAAAATCTAATGATGGCAGCTACCTTAGCAGAAGGGCGTACAGTGATTGAGAATGCTGCGCGTGAGCCAGAAATTGTTGATTTAGCCTTGCTTTTAAACAAAATGGGAGCAAAAGTTAAGGGGGCAGGAACTGAAACTCTGACCATAGATGGTGTGGAAACTCTTCATGGTGCAGAGCATGATGTCTTACAGGATCGTATTGAAGCTGGTACCTTTATGATTGCAGCAGCGATGACTTCAGGAAATGTTTTAATCAAGGATGCGGTATGGGAGCATAACCGTCCCTTGATTTCTAAGCTTAAGGAAATGGGAGTTCAGGTATCTGAAGAAGAAGGAGGCATCCGTGTTTCTTCAGATGTGACCAAGCTTAAACCAGTTACGGTGAAGACCTTGCCTCACCCAGGCTTCCCAACCGATATGCAAGCTCAGATGACAGCCCTTATGGCTGTTGTCAGCGGGGAATCAACTATGGTTGAAACCGTTTTTGAAAACCGCTTCCAACATTTAGAAGAAATGCGTCGTATGGGCTTACATTCAGAAGTTTTACGAGACACAGCAATCATTCATGGTGGCAAGCAACTGCAAGGAACTCGTGTCCTGTCGACAGATCTTCGCGCAAGCGCAGCCCTTATCTTGACGGGATTAGTGGCCGAAGGAAAAACAAGAGTTGGTAAATTAACACACTTAGATCGTGGGTATTATCAATTTCATGAAAAATTAGCTCAACTAGGAGCAAACATTAAACGTGAAAAAGGAGCTTAGTATGGACATTGGTTGGAAATATATAGGCAGACAGTTTTTACTCATTTTCATAATCCTTCTTTTGAGTCTTCTTTTTTTAGGTTTGGGCCTTGTTATTGGCTATGGTTTTTTTGGCGACGGAGATAACCCATTCTCTATTCTTTCTCCTGAAAAATGGCAGAGCATCATCAGCAAATTTACAGGAAAATAAATGGTGTTGAGTGGATAAAGGAACCATACGATGAAAAGTAAAAAAAGTAAATCCCTAATCTCCCTTTTAGCGCTACTTGCCACCATCGTCTTTGGAGTATGGGGAGGGTCTACTGATAGTAATCCTCTAGGGCAGTTTTTATCTGTTCTGACAGCATCTAAGGAGAGCGGTGATACGCCCGCTACTACGGAGGGTGTACCTTCTCAAGAGCTGGCAGAGTCTGTTTTAACGAGTCAGGTAAAGAGTCAATTAGGTAGTCTTAAGTGGAATGGAGCAGGGGCATTTATTGTTGATGACAATAAAACTAATCTTAAGGCAGATGTAGCCAGTCTTCCTTATGCGACTAATCAAACCAAAAAAGTACAAGGAAAGACAGTTCCTGTAAATGGGAATGCTCTACTTGCCAAATCGACGCGCCAATATAAAGATCGTGAGCAAACTGGAAATGGAGGCAATAGCTATCGTCCGCCAGGTTGGCACCAGGTCTATGATTTGCCGGGAGAATACGATCATGCTATTGATAGAGGACATTTGATTGGTTATGCTATAGCTGGAGGCTTGTCAAACTTTGACGCCTCTACCAGTAATCCAGAAAATATTGCCGTTCAAACAGCCTGGTCAAATCAAGCTAATCTTGAGGAGTCGACAGGGCAGAACTATTACGAAAGTTTAGTGAGAAAAGCTCTTGATAACAATAAGCGTGTCCGTTATCGGGTGACTCTAATCTATGATGGTGATAATCTGATTGCTTCAGGCACGCATTTAGAGGCTAAATCATCCGATGGCAGTCTAGAATTCAATGTTTTTATTCCAAATGTTCAGAGTGGTATCACTATTGATTATTACTCTGGCGAAATCACACGGGATGAGTAGCTGTATTTTCCATAGAGATGACATTTTTTCTGAACACTTCCCTGCCAAAGAAATGAGTCCGTAAAAGTGTCTTGTTCCCTGAAGCCATATGGTTTCAGGGTTTTTCATAGGGCAAACTCTAGATTTAGGGCTATCCTACTTGATAAAAAATCCTGTAGCGATGCCCAATTGTTTCAGGTAAGCTATTCTAATCGCAAACTATTCTAAAAGGTTCAAAACCAGCAGCATATCCCCTCTATTAAAGGAATTCTAACGGTTTCTTGTCTTAGACTAGCTTTTTTGAAGCATTTTAGGTAAAATAGAAAGGTAATATCAAAAAATAGAGGAGTTTTACAATGGTAAAATTGGTTTTTGCTCGCCACGGTGAGTCTGAATGGAATAAAGCTAACCTTTTCACTGGTTGGGCTGATGTTGATTTGTCTGAAAAAGGTACACAACAAGCGATTGACGCTGGTAAATTGATCAAAGAAGCAGGTATCGAATTTGACCTTGCTTTCACATCTGTATTGAAACGTGCGATCAAGACAACAAACTTAGCTCTTGAAGCGGCAGATCAATTGTGGGTACCAGTTGAAAAATCATGGCGTTTGAACGAACGTCACTACGGTGGTTTGACTGGCTTGAACAAAGCTGAAGCAGCTGCTGAATTTGGTGATGAGCAAGTTCACATCTGGCGTCGTTCATACGATGTATTGCCACCAGAAATGGCAAAAGACGATGAGCATTCAGCACACACTGACCGTCGTTACGCTCACCTTGATAGCTCTGTTATCCCAGATGCTGAAAACTTGAAAGTAACGCTTGAGCGTGCCCTTCCATTCTGGGAAGACAAGATTGCTCCAGCTTTGAAAGACGGCAAAAACGTATTCGTAGGTGCACACGGTAACTCAATCCGTGCCCTTGTAAAACACATCAAAGGCTTGTCTGATGACGAAATCATGGATGTGGAAATTCCAAACTTCCCACCACTTGTTTTCGAATTGGATGAAAACTTGAACATTGTGAAAGAGTACTACTTGGAAGCATAATTTAGTAACACCTGAGCTTAGCTTGGGTGTTTTTCGATTCTCATTGTAAGAGGCGTTTTGATGATGTTTTCTGTGATGTGACGAAAGTCTATTTTTTGCTCTTTCATGGTGGCCTATACAATGGATTAGCGCTTGTTGGCTAGCGTTTTAGTTGCAGGAAAATGGCTCTAAAAAATCTTGAAAATGCCTCAGATTTTGTCAGTTTTTTTTGAGTAATTATGATAAAATAGATAGCATAGTTTTTAGTGGGGGTTACAATGGCAAAGGAGAGAGCATCAAAAACACAAAGAAAATCACGGGTAGGAACGGTAATGACTCGCCGTATTTATCTGATTTTTGCGATAGTCGTTCTTCTTTTTATTGTTCTTCTCCTGAGATTGGCACAGATGCAGATTGTCAATCAAAAGTTCTATACTGAAAAGCTGACGGCGACCATGACCTATACGGTAAAGAGTTCGAGTCCGCGTGGGAAAATTTTTGACGCAACAGGTAATCTTCTAGCAGATAACGATACTAAAGAGGTTGTCTCATTTACGCGGAGTAATTTTATTACTGCAAATGGTATTAGGGACTTAGCTTGGCGATTGTCGACCTTGGTCACTTATACGGAGACTGATGTGACACTGCGTGAGAAAAAGGACTATTACCTGTCTGACAGTGCTACCTATGGCACGGTGGTTGAAGGCTTGCCTGCTGAACAAAAGCGAGATAGATTTGGTAACAGTTTGCCAGAAAGTGAGATATATGCGAATGCCATTAAATCGGTAACAGAAGATATGGTCGCTTACTCGGAAGAGGAGCTAAAGGTGGTTTACATTTTTAGCCAAATGAATGCCACTCCGACCTTTGCAACGATTTCTTTAAATACTGCTGAATTGACAGCAGAACAGATTGCTTTGGTATCCTCTGATAAGGAACTAGATGGCATATCGGTTCGAACGGACTGGGAAAGACGTATTCTAGATACTTCCTTGTCTTCCATTATTGGAACGGTATCAACTGAAAAAGCGGGCTTACCTGCAGAAGAAGTAGAAGAGTATCTTGCTAAGGGTTATTCTTTGAATGATCGTGTCGGAACCAGCTACTTAGAAAAAGCTTACGAGGAGAAACTGCAAGGCAAGGCTCAAGTGCGTCAGGTGACCGTTGATCGAAAAGGTGCAGTTGTAGAAGATACTGTAACTCAGGCTGGAAGTAAGGGGCAAAATATTAAATTGACCATAGATTTGGCCTTCCAGCAAGGTGTGGAAAATATTCTCAACCAGTATTTCAGTGCTGAGAAAGCAGAAGGCAACCTAGACTTATCGGAAGGGGTATATGCCGTTGCGCTTGAACCTAATACGGGTGCTGTTTTAGCCATGGCTGGCCTTTCTCATGATACCGAAACGGGTCAGGTAGAGAAGAATGCTCTGGGAACTATTACGCAGGTCTTTACACCAGGATCTGTTGTTAAGGGAGCGACACTTGCCTCTGGCTATGAAAATGGCGTCATTTCAGGGAATCAACTATTGAATGATCAACCGATACAATTTGCTGGCTCTAATCCAATAGAATCTTGGTTTACAAAGTCTAGCCTGCCTCTTACCGCCACCCAAGCCCTAGAGTATTCCTCTAACCCTTACATGGTCCAGATCGCCATGAGGCTAATGGGGCAAGAATATTCTCCAGGAATGGTGTTATCCACAGAAGGGTTGGATGATGCGATGGCAAAACTGCGAGCTACTTACGCTCAATTTGGGATGGGAGTAAGTACTGGAATTGATTTGCCGGGAGAATCAATCGGTTATATCCCTAAAGATTTTACGGCGTCAGGTTTCTTAACAGAGTCGTTTGGACAGTTTGATAATTACACCACAATGCAGCTGGCACAGTACGTTGCAACGATTGCAAATGGCGGAAAACGTCTGTCGCCCCGACTGGTAGAAGGTATCTATGCTTCTGATAGTTCTGGTCAACTGGGTGAGTTGACGGAGTCAGTGACAAGTACTCATCTGAACAACCTTAACATTAGTCAAGAGGAATTGGCGATTATTCAACAAGGGTTTTATGATGTGGTGAATGGGTCATCTGCTTATGGGACAGGAAAAGATATTGGTAGAGGCGCTAGTGTGCCGATTTCAGCCAAAACCGGTACGGCAGAAGCTTATGTGACCAATAAACAAGGGGAATCAGTCTATACAACCAATCTAAATGTTGTTGCCTATGCCCCAAGCTATAACCCACAAATCGCAGTGGCTGTTGTCCTTCCTCATGAAACCAATTTCAAGAGCAATGCTAGTAATCTCATTACTCGTGATATTATTAACCTCTATCATTCCCTACACCCAATGCAATAACTAGAAAGGCTTTTACTGATGTTGTATCCAAGTCCCATTGCTAAATTGATTGATAGTTTTTCAAAATTACCTGGAGTCGGTATAAAGACGGCTACCCGATTGGCTTTTTACACAATAGGGATGAGCGATGAAGATGTCAATGAATTTGCTAAAAATTTATTGTCAGCTAAACGCGATCTGACCTATTGTAGTATTTGTGGTAATTTGACTGATGATGATCCTTGTAATATTTGTCAAGATGAGACGCGAGATGCTAGCCTTTTACTGGTTGTGGAAGAGTCCAAAGATGTTTCAGCTATGGAAAAGATTCAAGAGTATCGGGGCAGATACCATGTCCTTCATGGCTTGATTTCACCGATGAATGGCATCAGTCCAGATGATATTAATCTTAAAAGTTTGCTGACTCGATTGATGGATGGTCAAGTAACGGAAGTCATCATTGCTACCAACGCGACTTCAGATGGTGAAGCAACGTCTATGTATATTTCTAGAGTCCTAAAGCCAGCAGGAATCAAAGTCACACGTTTAGCGCGTGGATTAGCTGTAGGTTCTGATATCGAATATGCTGATGAAGTCACCTTGCTTCGTGCCATTGAAAACCGAACGGAACTCTAATAAAAGACGTAGAAATAATTGCTGCGTCTGGACAAATAAAAAAGACAAACACCGACTAGGATGTTTGTCTTCAATCTAAAAGAAGTTCTTTATGAACTTCTTTTTTTGTGGAGATAAGACCCCTAAGGCGAGGGTTCAAGGGTATGGTAGACGTTCCTACACGTTAAGAACCTTATCAAGAAACTCAATGAGACGTGGGTGTTTTGGATGATCAAATATCTCTTCTGGAGTACCATCTTCTAAAAATTGTCCGCCTTCTGTAAAGATGACACGGTTAGCCACTTTACGAGCAAATCCCATCTCGTGAGTTACAATTAACATGGTCATGCCTTGCTCGGCTAGATCTTTCATAACGTTGAGAACGTCACCGACCATCTCTGGGTCAAGTGCGGAAGTTGGCTCATCAAAGAGCATGACATCAGGGTTCATAGCAAGTGAGCGTGCAATGGCGACACGTTGTTTTTGCCCTCCAGACAAACTATCAGGCATAGCGTTAGCCTTATCAGACAAACCAACCTTTTCCAATAATTCAAGCCCAATTTTTTCGGCTTCTTCCTTGCTATATTTTCCAAGTTCAACTGGAGCAAAGGTGATATTGTCAAGAACTGTCATATGTGGGAAGAGGTTAAAGTGTTGGAAAACCATACCGATGTTTTCACGCGCTTTATCGATGTTTGTGTTAGGGTTGGATAATTCGTAGCCGTCAACGACAACTTTTCCTGAGGTAATGGTTTCAAGCAAGTTTAATGTACGGAGGAAAGTGGATTTTCCGGAACCAGAAGGTCCGATTATGCAGACCACATCCCCTTCGTAAAACTTAGCATCAATGCCTTTTAGAACTTCGTTGTCACCGTAATATTTGTGCAAATCTTGCACATCAATTTTTAATTCTGCCATTATTTAGCCCTCTTTTCTAAACGTTTTGCAAATCGTGTCAGTACCGTAATGACTACCAGATAAATCACAGCCAAGATAGCATACATGCGGAATGACTGGTAGTTGCGAGCGATAATGATTTTACCTGTTTGGAAGAGCTCGACCAGTCCAATAGCAGAAACGATTGTCGTGTCTTTTAGTGAGATGACAAATTGGTTGATAAAGTTTGGCAACATCAATTTGACAGCTTGTGGTAGAATCACTTTGCGCATGGTTTTGCCATATGGGATTCCCAAACTACGACTGGCTTCCATTTGACCTCCAGGGACGGCTTCGATACCACCACGGACGATTTCAGCGATATAAGCACCACCATTGAGCGACAGTGCGATCGTTGCGGCCACAAAGTCATTGATAGGAGATTGTTGACCGGTCATTCCTTCAATAAGGTTTGGAATTCCCCAGAAGATAAAGGCTGCGACAATCATAAGTGGGATACCACGGATGACGTCTACAAAGATACTTGCAATAAGGCGCAAGGCTTTGTTTGGCGCTACGCTCATCATCCCAAAGAGAATACCGATAAGTGTCGCAATCGCAAATGAAATAAGGGTCAAACTCAAGGTTGTCCATAGACCAGATAGAAGTTGTTTATAGTTATTTGAGATTAGTCCAGAGATTGTTGTTTCATCAACAGCACTTTCGCTTGATGTGGTTGATGTCGTGCTACCGAGGTATTTATCGATGATAGCGTCATATTCACCAGATTCTTTCAAAGCTGCGAGACCATTGTTGAACATTTGGATCAGTTCAGGGTTTGTTCCCGTTTTAACGGCAAATCCATATTCACCAGATTTTTCACCAGGAAGAGGTGCTTCGAAGTTTCGTCCTTGTTGGATAGCGTATCTCAAAACAGCTTCATCATCCATAAGACCATCAATCGACCCAGAATTCAGACTGTCATACATGGTTGAGCCTTCGTCGAAGACTTTGATGCTATAGCCGTATTCTGAGACATGTTCATCCAACCAAGCATAAGAAGCGGTACCGTTCTTAGCGCCGATGGTTTTTCCAGATAGGTCAGCATAAGAGGTAACTTTATCGCCTTTTTTGACTGCCAAAAGGATATTTGATGTGTAGTAAGGATCGGAGAAGTCAAAGATTTTTTTACGGGCATCAGTAATAGACATGCCTGCAATAACAGCGTCAGCTTGACCGGCTTGTACTGCATTTAGCGCTGCATCAAAGCCAGGGTTTGAAATCTCAATCTTAAAGCCTTGTTGATCTGCAATAGCTTTGATCAACTCCATGTCGATACCAACATAATTACCAGCATCATCTTGGAAATCAAAGGGAGCAAATGAGGAATCGGCAACAATTTTATAAGTAGCTTTTACAGGTGTTGCTTTAGCAGAGGCATCGCCTGTTGAAGTCAATGTTGAGGTGTCAACGCCAAGCCATTTTTCCATAATAGCTTGATAGGTGCCGTCTTCTTTCATGGCAGCAAGAGCCTTGTTGAAATCCTCTACAAGATATTCGTAGTCGCTACCTTTTTTGACAGCGAAGGCAAAACTTCCTACGGCTTCACCTTTCATATTGATGGCATAGGCCTTACCTTGTTTGATGGCAAATTCAACGACAGGTTGATCATCCATTGCTGCATCGATAGATCCTGCATCAAGGCTGTTGTTCATCAAATCGCCTGTATCAAAGGTTTTGATGGTATAGCCATACTTGTCTTTATTTTCTTCGAGAAAAGCTTGCGCCGCGGTACCATTTTTGACGCCGACAGTTTTACCTTTTAATTGTTTGTATTGTGAGATTGTTGTTTCTTGACGTGTGTAAAGCACAACGGCAGTATCATAGTAGGTATCTGAGAAGGTAAAGACTTTCTTCCTAGCTTCTGTGACCGTTGTTCCAGCCATGAGGGCATCAGCCTGACCGGCTTGAACAGCATTAACAGCCGCATCAAATCCAGGGTAGGTGATGCTATAGTTCCAACCAGAACGTTTAGCCACCTCAGTAATCAAGTCAACATCAATGCCTTTGTAAACTTGATCAGAATCTTTAAATTCAAAAGGGGCATAAGCAGTGTCAGAGACGACATCTATAGTGTCTGCTAGAGTTGTTGTATTGGTCACGACTAGTAAGGATGTGAGTAGCGTTGCCAAAAACAACTTGATTTTTTTCATCATACAGAACTCCTTTTTTAAAAAATTACTGTCCATTATAGCAGAAAACGACTAGCGAAGCAAGCGTTTTGCACTTACATGTCAGGTTTTGTGACATGGCTAAATCCTATGACCATTTTTTACTTTCAAACTGTTTGCTATGAAGTCAGATAGTAGCTTTCTTTGGTTGGAAAGGATTAGGTTTTTCTCCTTAATCAACTTCAAAAAATGTGGTATAATAACCCTTATGAAACGAAATTTTGAATCTGTAAAACGCATTGTTATTAAAATCGGAACCAGTTCACTGGTATTGGCTAATGGTAAAATCAATTTGAAAAAAATTGATGAGTTAGGTTTTGTCATCTCAAGTCTCATGAATCAAGGCAAAGATGTCGTTCTAGTTTCATCAGGAGCTATGGGATTTGGACTTAATGTCTTAGGGCTTGATAAGCGTCCAAAAGAGCTAGAACGCCAGCAGGCGGTTTCTAGTGTGGGGCAAGTTGCGATGATGAACCTCTACGCTCAGATTTTTTCTCATTATCAGACCACGGTATCTCAAATTCTCTTGACGCGTGATGTGGTTGAATTTCCAGAAAGTTTGACAAATGTTACCAATGCCTTTGAAACCCTTCTATCAATGAGGATTGTTCCGATTGTTAATGAGAATGATGCTGTCAGCGTTGATGAAATGGATCATGCAACTAAATTTGGTGATAATGACCGGTTATCAGCTATCGTTGCAAAGATTGTAAAAGCTGATCTTTTAGTGATGTTGTCTGATATTGATGGGCTCTTTGATAAAAATCCGACTATTTATGCCGATGCTAAGCTACGTCATTTTGTTCCAGAAATAACGGATGAAATCATCAAATCGGCAGGTGGAGCAGGCAGTAAGTTTGGGACAGGAGGCATGTTGAGTAAAATTCAAAGTGCTCAGATGGTCTTTGACTATAATGGAAAAATGGTTCTCATGAATGGGGCTAATCCGCGTGACATTCTACGTGTCTTGGATGGTGAAAAGTTGGGAACTCTCTTTGCAAAGGAGTAAGATATGACATACATGGATGATTTGGGGCGAAAAGCCAAGCAGGCAACTAAGAGCCTAAATGGACTTGGAACAGCTAGGAAAAATCACATTTTAAAGCAAGTGGCGGATGCCTTGGTAGCTGAGACTGCCTACCTTTTAGCAGAAAACTTACGTGATTTGGAACAGGCGGAGGCAAATGGCATCACAGCTGTTATGGTTGATCGCCTAAGGTTAACAGCGGAGCGTATTGAGGCTATGGCAGAAGGGGTTCGTCAGGTGGCGGACTTATCAGATCCGATTGGCGAAGTAGTACGTGGATACACCAATCTTGACGGTCTTAAGATTGTGCAAAAACGAGTACCACTAGGGGTTATTGGCATGATCTTTGAAAGCCGACCAAATGTAACAGTTGATGCGTTTAGCCTGGCCTTCAAAACCAGTAACAGTATTATTTTGCGTGGCGGTCGAGATGCCATTCATTCTAATAAAGCCTTGGTTAAGGTCATTCGTCAGTCCTTGAAAGAGGCGGAGCTAGATGCTGATGTGGTCCAGCTTGTTGAAGACACTAGCCATGCGGTGGCAGAAGAAATGATGCAGGCTGTTGATTATATTGATGTGTTGATTCCGCGTGGAGGAGCTGGTCTGATTAATCGCGTTAAAGAGACGGCAAAAGTCCCTGTTATTGAAACAGGTGTTGGTAACGTTCATATCTATGTGGATGAATCAGCCAATCTTGACATGGCAACTAAGATTGTCATCAATGCGAAAACACAACGTCCAAGCGTCTGCAATGCCGCTGAAAGTCTACTGGTCCATGAAGCCATAGCACCAACTTTTTTGCCAAAACTAGAAAAAGAAATCGCAGCAGTACATGAAGTTGAGTTTCGCGTAGATGAGGAAGCAAAAGCATTTTTAACGCAGTCTGTACCAGCAAGCGAAGAAGACTATGCTACAGAATTTTTGGATTATATCATGTCTGTGAAGGTGGTTACAAGCTGTCAGGAAGCGATTGATTGGGTTAACAAATATTCTAGCCATCATTCAGAAAGCATTATTACTCAGAGTCTTGTAAATGCTGAAAGCTTTCAAGATCAAGTGGATGCGGCGGCCGTTTATGTTAATGCCTCAACGCGTTTTACAGATGGATTTGTCTTTGGATTAGGTGCAGAAATTGGTATTTCAACTCAAAAAATGCACGCTAGAGGTCCTATGGGGCTTGAAGCTTTAACCAGCACCAAATTCTATATCAATGGAACTGGTCAAATCAGGGAATAAAAAAAAGCCGTCTAGATGAACGGCTTTTCTATTTAATGCCTTGACTGGTTATCACTTTCAAGTTTTTTGTAACGATGAGTCCATGGATATGGGGGGTCTGATTGATGATGGTTAGGGCCAG
The DNA here is from genome assembly GCF_000423745.1 of Streptococcus plurextorum DSM 22810. GTDB lineage: Bacteria > Bacillota > Bacilli > Lactobacillales > Streptococcaceae > Streptococcus > Streptococcus plurextorum. Next base: position 122,305 of record NZ_AUIO01000001.1, on the reverse strand, counting down.
GTCTATTGGCAAGCCAAATAATCTAGTCGTCCAAATTTCACAGTCTAGAGATGATTCAGCGATGATGGTCAAACTAGCCATGTCCGTTTCGATTGGCCAACCCGTCTTTCGATCAAAGATATGGTGATAGGTGTGATCCCCGATTGTTAACACGCGTTCATAAATGCCAGACGTGACTACAGAAGCATTTTTGATAGGGAGTACCGTTAGAAACTGGCCTCGTTCCTTAGAGGGATTTTGAATACCGACATACCATAGCTTATTGGTACGCTTATGATTTGGGCCATGGGCTAAGAAGTTGCCCCCTAGATTAATCATAGCAGAGCCTGCACCAGATGCCAGAAAGAATGCCATAATTTTATCTGCGATATAACCTTTCGCTAAGGCACCTAAATCAATTTTCATACCCTTTTGGCTTAAAAAGACACTATTGTTACTCTTGTTCAATATGATTTTTTCAGGATTGGTCAATGGCAATAACTCTGAAATGTCTTGTTGACTAGGTAATCTAGCATCGCTAAAACCAATGCGCCAGCTTTGTACTAAAGGGCCGATAGCGATATTGAGATTGCTATTTGTAGCGCAGCTATGTTCTTTTCCGACAGCAATGAGTTCGAACAGTTCTGGATGGACAGAAACTGGCTCGATTCCAGCTTTGCGATTGATCAAAGAGAGTTCGGAAGTATCATCGTTGGCTGAAAAGCGTTTCTCGTAAGTGTGAAGGAGCTCTATAGCTTTCTCAATGAGTTGAGAACTATTAGGTGCATAAAGGGAAAGGTCGATGGTAGTTCCCATGAGTTTGAGTTGGTGGTTGCTCTCTGTCATTATATGTATGTGAAAAAACTAAGCTGAATGCTTAGTTTTTCTTTCTAACCTCTCCAGCAGGGAAGTAAGTGCCTTCTGGCATATCATTGATGAAAACATGGATAGCCTCTTTAGGCGCTTTAGCAATACGAGATACAACCTCTGTGACTTCGCGAGCCAACTCAATTTTTTGCTCATCAGTGCGTCCTTCAAACAGGTCGATTTTTACAAATGGCATAGGTATACTCCTTTTCTTTTCTTTAAGTATAGCACAAATTTTGTCTTTTTGATAGGTAATATTTTGACAAATAAGCTCTAACTATGCTCGCATAATAGACATAAATATAAAGGAGGCTTCTCATATGAAACGAATCTTCTTGGCATTTATTGTGGCTATTACTTCCGTTGTTTTGGCTGCAACCGTTTTTTCCAAATCAGTTTTCATAGGCCCCTTGTTGATTACGCTCTCTCTCTTTGCAGGGGGCTATGGTTTGGTGGTTTTTTACCAAATCAGGCAAAAATCAGCAGAAATCCTTCTAGAGTTTATTCTTAATTTTCTCATGTGGCCATAAGTCAAACAAGCCAAGCATGGCTTGTTTTTCGTTTTCCTAAACAGTTAAATTATGATAAAATAAAGGGAGTGAAATTTGAAGATTTGGAGTAAAAAGTGGCACAATTATATTACAAATATGGGACCATGAACTCAGGCAAGACCATTGAAATTCTCAAGGTAGCCCATAACTATGAAGAGCAGGGCAAGCCTGTCGTCATTATGACCTCTGCCTTGGATACCCGAGATGCTTTTGGTGTTGTATCTAGTCGTATTGGCATGCGTCGGGATGCGGTGGCCATTGATGATGAAATGGATATTTTCGGTTATATTGAAAAAATAGAGCCCCGTCCTTATTGTGTCTTGATTGATGAGGCTCAATTCCTTCGTCGTCATCATGTCTATGACTTGGCACGAGTGGTCGATGAATTAGGTGTTCCAGTCATGGCCTTCGGTTTGAAAAATGACTTCCGTAATGAGCTCTTTGAAGGCTCCAAACACTTGTTGCTTTTGGCGGATAAATTGGATGAGATTAAAACAATCTGCCAGTATTGTTCCAAAAAGGCGACCATGGTGTTGCGAACACAAGACGGCAAACCCACCTATGAAGGTGAGCAAATCCAAATCGGTGGCAATGAAACCTACATTCCAGTCTGCCGCAGACATTACTTTTCACCGGAATTGTGATTTCTTAAGTCGCCTAACGGCATTTATATCTTACGAAAAGAACTGAATACGGGCTACGAACTGTGCCTGTTTCATGTTCACTATATTACAGAGAGGAACTGAATATGCCTACGACTCTGTGGAAATAGATAATTCTTCCTAGAAACCGAAGTTTCTACGTCAGAATTCCTAATTTCCTTTGAGTCGCTTAACGGCATTTATATCTTAGAAAGGAATTGAACACGCCCTAAAAGCTACGGAAAAAAGATAGACTGTTTTGTGTGTAAACACACTGCATCAGTCTCCTATTTTTCTCTTGCTTTCTTAACGGGCTTTGTATCTTAATTATGAACATCTACGATCAATTACAGGCGGTGGAAGACCGTTATGAAGAGTTGGGGGAGTTGCTGAGTGACCCTGAGGTTGTCAGTGATACCAAGCGTTTTATGGAGTTGTCTAAGGAAGAGGCGGCGACACGTGATACGGTAGCGGCTTACCGTGAATATAAGGCTGTTTTGCAGAACATCATCGATGCAGAAGAGATGATCAAGGAGTCATCTGGCGATGCAGACTTGGAAGAAATGGCTAAGGAAGAACTCAAGCAAGCCAAGGCCGACAAGATTGACTACGAAGAAAAACTTAAAATCTTGCTCCTGCCAAAAGATCCAAATGATGACAAGAACATCATCTTGGAAATTCGTGGTGCAGCAGGTGGTGATGAGGCCGCTCTCTTTGCGGGAGACCTCTTGACCATGTACCAAAAGTATGCAGAAAGTCAGGGCTGGCGTTTTGAAGTCATGGAAGCTTCTGTCAATGGTGTCGGTGGTTTCAAAGAAGTGGTGGCCATGGTATCTGGCCAGTCTGTTTATTCAAAACTCAAGTATGAATCAGGTGCCCACCGTGTGCAACGCGTGCCTGTAACAGAAAGCCAAGGCCGTGTCCATACATCAACTGCCACCGTTTTGATTATGCCAGAAGTAGAAGAAGTGGAATACGACATCGATCCCAAAGATCTCCGTGTTGATATCTACCACGCCTCTGGTGCTGGTGGACAGAACGTCAACAAGGTAGCAACTGCTGTTCGTATCGTTCACTTGCCGACCAATATCAAGGTTGAGATGCAGGAAGAGCGGACGCAGCAGAAAAACCGTGACAAAGCTATGAAGGTTATCCGTGCTCGTGTGGCAGACCACTTTGCTCAAATCGCTCAAGACGAACAAGATGCGGAACGCAAGTCAACCATTGGTACTGGTGACCGTTCAGAGCGTATCCGTACCTATAACTTCCCGCAGAACCGTGTCACCGACCACCGTATCGGTCTTACCCTGCAAAAGCTCGACACCATTTTATCTGGAAAAATGGACGAAGTGGTCGATGCCCTGGTCTTGTATGACCAAACCCAGAAACTAGAAGAGTTGAACAAGTAATGAACTATGCGGAATTATTTGCCAGCTACGAGGAAAGACTAGAAGCACAAGGTGAAGAGGCAGAAGCACTGTCCTTCACCTTTCGTGGCTTAAAAAGCCTGAGCCTGACCGACTTTGTCTTTCTCTTGCGACAAGAGGTGTCCGAGGAGGACCAAAACCTGCTAGAAGACATCTTTCAGCAGCTGAGCCAGCACATTCCTGCTCAGTACATCATCGGTAAAGCTGACTTTCACGGTTTGGAGTTTGCGGTAGATGAGCGAGTCCTCATTCCGCGACCTGAGACTGAGGAGTTGGCTGATTTGGTATTACAGGAAAATAGCAGAGCAGATCTTCGTGTTTTGGACATCGGTACAGGAAGCGGTGCTATTGCCATTTCCCTTGCTCATGCCCGTCCAGACTGGCAGGTCACCGCAGTCGATATCTCTCCGCAAGCCTTGGAAGTGGCCCAAAAAAATGCAGAAAATAATGCCGTACAGCTCAAACTTATCCAGTCAGATGTCTTGGACCAGGTGACTGGACAGTTCGACCTGATTATCTCCAATCCGCCCTACATCTCTCCAGCAGATAAAGAGGAAGTCGGCCTCAATGTGCTTCACTCAGAGCCACATTTGGCTCTGTTTGCAGAGGAGGACGGCCTTGCTATCTATCGGAAAATAGCAGAGCGAGCAGGAGAGTTTCTAGCAGAAAAGGGTAAAATCTACCTGGAAATTGGCTACAAGCAAGGGCAGGCAGTGAGCGAAATATTTCAAACGCATTTCCCTGATAAGCGAGTACGGGTCTTGCAGGATCAATTTGGCAAGGACAGAAAGGTGGTAGTCGATGACGGAAACTGATATTCTAGCCCGCCTTGAAGCAGGTGATGCGGTTATTTTACCAACGGAGACTGTCTATGGTCTCTTTGCCAAGGCCTTGGATGAGGAAGCTGTCAATCGGGTTTACGAGCTTAAACAACGCCCTCGCGACAAAGCTATGAATCTCAATGTTTCTTCTTTTGAGGATGTTTTGGCCTTCTCAAAAGAACAACCAAGCTACCTCAAACAGCTTTATGAAGCCTTTTTGCCAGGTCCTCTCACCATTATTTTAAAGGCTAATAGCAAGGTTCCTTTTTGGATTAATTCAGAGTTGGAGACAGTTGGTTTTCGTGTTCCCAATCATGAAAAAACCTTGGATTTGATAAAAAAGACAGGGGTCTTGATTGGACCGTCTGCCAATCTTTCTGGAAATGAAAGTGGCAAGCAATTCGCAGCCATTCAGGCACAATTTTCAGCAGATTTACTTGGAATTGAAGACGACCAAGCCTTAACAGGTGTCGATTCGACTATTCTAGACCTTTCTGGTGATAAGGCCAAAATTCTCCGCCAGGGAGCCATTAAAAGGGAAGAGATTATCAAGGCGGTTCCAGACATCAGATTTGAGGAGAGCGATGAAAGTAGTTCCAGTGCGTCCCTTTAGTAAGCGTTCGCGAGCAGTCAGAAAACTTTATCTGGCTTCCTTTCCTAAAGAGGAACGGTTGCCGTTTTGGTTTTTAATGGTCAAAAGCTGGCGCAGACAAGCTGAATGTTTGGCCTATGAAAATGAGCAGACACTGCTTGGTTTTTCCTATAGCATTAGCGGTCAGGCTGGTAATTTTTTACTCTTTTTAGCTGTTTCAAGAGATCAACAATCAAGAGGTTACGGCAGTAGCATTCTAGCATCAATCAAGGAAAAAGCAGAGCGTCAACCACTTATCCTAGCCATCGAACCCCCTCATGTAGAAGCTGATAATAAGGAGAAACGCCTGAGACGACTGGCTTTTTACGAGAAAAATGGTCTCCAGCTAACACCGTTTTTTTACAAAGAAAATAAAGAGACCTATCAACTCATGACCAGTCACCTTCCTCTTGATAAAGTGATTTTTGAAAAGGATTTGCGAACCTTTTTTGGTCAATATGTTCAAACAGAGGTGGAGTAAAAATGCGTTCAAGTGCGATATTGCTAGATAAAAGTAAGGGATTTAATCATTTGTATAGAAATTTTGATGAGCTAAGAAATGACTTTAGTGAATTAATAGAATGCGGAGCAAAAGATTAATGGTTTGTATTTTAAAAATAGATGATTTAACAGTTACATATGGCAATAAAATAGCTCTTGACAACATTTCATTGGAAATTAATTCAGGAGATTTTATAGCGCTATTAGGTTCTAATGGAGCTGGGAAATCAACTTTTATTAATTCAATTCTAGGTTTACAAGAGATCAAATCAGGTATAATTTTGTATAATTCAGAAATGCTGTCGAATAAGAAACAATTATTTTCATGTATTGGTTTTACACCTCAGACTTCTGTTATGGACTATTATACTACGGTTTGGGATAATGTCATTCTAGGTCTCTATCTTGCAGGAAAAAAAGGAAAAGAAGCAGAATATCTATGTCAACAGGCATTGAGCATAGTTGGATTACTGGAGAAGCGAAATCATTTAGTTGAATCATTATCTGGTGGACAACTACAAAGAGTGCAAATTGCCCGAGCGATAGCTCATAAACCTGATATCTATATTTTGGATGAACCGACTGTTGGTTTGGATGCTGAATCGTCAGAACGTTTTTTGAGTTACTTAAGAAGTGAGTCAGAAAAAGGAAAAACTATCATTATTTCCTCACATGATATACAACTTTTGGAATCGTATTGTTCAAAAATCCTCTTTTTAAAAAATGGAAAGATTAACTTTTGGGGAAATATTTCAGATTTTATAGATAATGATTCATACGTAGTAGAAATTACTTTTAATACTAAATTGAGTGAAGAAGATATAAACTGGCTAGAAAAATACGAAATTCCAATTAAAATAGTAGATTCATTAATTTGTATTCTGTTTGTTCCTAAAAGTAAATCGTTAGTAGAAATAATTCAGGATTTATCTACATTACCTGAAATAAAAGATATTTCTTTAAAAGATAAGCATTTAAGGGATATTTACTTAGAACATGTTAATGATGAGGTGAACAATGATTGAGGCAAAGGAGCTTAGAGTTAAATCAAATTTAGGTATTCGTGGTCTACAGATTGTAGCTAAAAATGAATTAATAGCATTTTTTAGAAGTAAGGGATTATTAGCTTCACAATTAATTCAACCGATACTTTATGTTGTTTTTATTGTAATTGGATTACATTCATCAATTAGTTCTATTTATTATAAAAGTAATGAAGTTACATATGCTGAATATACGACTATAGGAATTATTGGATTACTAATTATTAATCAAATGACTCAAGTAATATATCGAGTAACTATTGACAAGAAATATGGTCTTTTAGCATTAAAACTTTGTAGTGGTGTAAAACCAATATACTATATCTCTGGAATGAGTGTTTATCCATTAATAGGTTTAATAATTCAAGAAATTGTTATTTATATCATTTCTATTTTAAGTGGTATAGATATAGCGATTGATAGATATATTATCATAATTTTCTTTTCTGTTGTGATTTTATTATTTTGGAATTCAATAGGTATATTAATCACTATGTTTATTAATGATTATAGAAGAAGAGATATTGTCATACGTTTTTTATTAACGCCTTTAGGTTTTACTGCACCTGTATTTTATATTATGGATTCTGCACCAAAATTTGTTCAATTAATTGGGAAAATAAATCCTTTGACTTATCAATTAGAAATACTAAGAGATGTATATTTTAATATTCCGTATCAACGAGGGATTATTTTAATATTTAGCTCAACACTATTAGCATTGATTGTTACTGTCAAGATTATACCAAAGATAAAAATAGTTCTGCTTGAACGATAGAAGTTGAGAAGTATGCATAAAGAAGATGTAAATGATATGACTTCGAGAAATTGAACAATTGAAAAGGAAAAACTATCCTACTACCAATACGACAAGGATAATATCCTGACGTCAGATGCTAAAGATTTCTACCCTCAGATTTGTCCACCGTGGGCGTGTCGTTATGCAAATTCGCTCGCCAGATCGCTATCGCTGGTCGGGTACGGGAGACTTGAGGAAGGCGAGATTTACCAAGATGCCGTGTTTCAGACCAGTCAACTACCAGATACCTTTAGTGAAGGCAGTGCCAAGTTGGGCACTGCTTTTTGGATGTGTTAGCAGCCTAAAGATTGAGTTGGCTGAACATTTGTCCAATCATGGAAGAGGTATAACCGTCAAAAGTTAATATAAAGGGGCAATTTTAGGAAATCGTGAGATTATGACCTCTTATTAGCTGATATTTTGGTATAATAGAAATACCTTTATAAAAAGGCTTAGGCTTCCTTTAGCTAAATACAAAAGGAAGCTTGCGATTAAGGAGGACAGACATGATGCGATGGATAGACGTAACAGATGCGGAAGCCCTAAATCGCCTTAATGATGAGGCGCTTGGTTATCCTTTTCCTTTGGAAAAAACGCAATCTCAGCTAGAAAAATGCTTAGCTAACGGTAGTCACCTCCTAATCGGGGCAACGGATGATGAGGATAGAGTGATTGCTTATGTCCACGCGCAGGTCTATGAGGCTACTTATTCAGAAGCTGGTCTCAATGTATTGGCCTTAGCGGTTAGTCCTGCTTATCAAGGCAAGGGACTGGGGCGCCAACTCATGGAAGAGCTTGAAAAGGAAGCCAAGGCTAGAGAACTTGGCTTTATTCGCCTAAATTCTGCTTGTCACAGGACGGATGCTCATGCTTTTTACAGAGCTATCGGTTATACCAATGACAAGTGCCAAGAACGGTTTATGAAGGTCTTATCATGAGTAAAATAGCCCTTTTATCAGATATTCATGGCAATATGACAGCTCTAGAAGTAGTGCTTGCAGATGCTAAAAAGCAAGAGGTGAATGATTATTGGCTGTTAGGAGATTTGCTTTTGCCTGGTCATGGGGATAGTGATTTGCTGGATTTACTGGCTAATATAAAACCTAGTGTCACTGTTCGTGGAAATTGGGACGACTGCTTTTTAGAAGCGCTAGATGGTCAGTACGGCTTAGAGGATTGTGAAGAAGTTTATTTGTTGAAATTGTCGCAATATTTGTCACGTAATGTCTCGCCTGAACACATTCAAACCATTCGAGAAACGCCTCTTCATGTCATTAGAGAAGTTGAAGGCATACGTTTTTCCATCTCTCATAATCATCCTGACAAGAACTGGGGAGGAGATCTTATTCATCATGCGCCACAAGAACGAATCGATGAACTTTTTCAAAAATATCCCTGTGATGTCGCTGTTTATGGGCATATTCACGAGCAAATGTTACGGTATAGTAGCAAGGGACAAATGCTGATAAACCCTGGTTCGGTGGGAAATCCATATTATCCTTGGGAGACCTTACGAAAGGATTTTCGTGCCCAATATGCTATTTTAGAGGTAAATGGCCATGGAGTAAGTATCAATTTCAGGAAAGTTTTCTACGACCGGGAAAAAGAAATTGAACGTGCCCGACAAAAAGACCTTCCATTTTTTGATCTCTATACTGAGCAGATTCGTACCAGTATAAACCAGACGCATAATCGTACTCGGCTAGAGGAGATTATTGCCCGAGAAGGTTATATAAAAGATTTACAATAAAAAGGAGAAAAACATGATTTTTGATAAGGAAGATTACAAGGCATTTGACCCCGAGCTATGGGCGGCGATTGCAGCAGAAGAGGCGCGTCAGCAGAATAATATTGAGCTGATTGCTTCTGAAAACGTGGTATCAAAGGCTGTTATGGCTGCCCAAGGCTCTGTTTTGACCAATAAATACGCTGAAGGTTATCCAGGGAAACGTTACTACGGTGGGACAGATTGTGTCGATGTGGTGGAAAATTTGGCCATTGACCGCGCTAAAGCCATCTTTGGGGCTCAGTTTGCCAATGTTCAACCCCACTCAGGTTCTCAGGCAAATGCTGCTGCTTATGCAGCATTGATTGAGCCAGGCGATACGGTTTTAGGCATGGATTTGTCTGCTGGTGGACACTTGACACATGGTTCTCCTGTTAATTTTTCAGGGAAGACCTACAACTTTGTCGCTTATGGTGTTGATAAAGAGACTGAAATGCTTGATTATGAAGCGATTTTGGCGCGTGCTCATGAGGTTAAACCTAAGCTTATTGTGGCGGGTGCGTCAGCTTATTCTCGCACGATTGACTTTGCAAAATTCCGTGACATTGCGGATAGCGTAGGAGCTAAGTTGATGGTCGACATGGCTCATATCGCAGGACTAGTGGCGGCAGGTCTTCACCCAAATCCTGTCCCATATGCTGACATCACGACTTCAACGACTCATAAAACCTTGCGTGGGCCACGTGGTGGATTGATTTTGACTAATGATGAAGCCTTGGCTAAAAAGATTGACTCGGCTGTTTTCCCAGGCATGCAAGGTGGTCCTTTGGAACACGTGATTGCAGCTAAAGCTGTTGCTTTCAAGGAAAATCTAGACCCATCATGGAAAGACTACGCTAGTCAAGTCATCAAAAATTGTCAGGCGATGGCTGATGTTTTTGCACAAGATAAGGCCTTTCGTTTGATTTCTGGTGGGACAGATAACCATGTTTTCTTGGTTGATGTGACTCAGGTGATTGAAAATGGCAAAGCTGCTCAGCATTTGCTCGATGAGGTCAATATCACCCTCAATAAAAACAGCATTCCTTTTGAGACCCTATCACCTTTTAAGACATCAGGTATTCGTATCGGCAGTGCAGCAGTAACCAGTCGTGGTTTCAAGGAAAAAGAGTGTCGTAAAGTTGCTGAACTCCTCATTACCGCCCTTAAAAATCACGATAATGAGGAAGTCTTGGACCAAGTTCGAACAGCTGTCCGTGACTTGACCAATCAATTTCCATTGTATTAAAACGATTTGGCTTAGTCCGAATCGTAATGAAGAGGAACGATGCTAGATTTATATATCAAAAAAATTATTATTCACCAGTTTACCCCAGAGGACACTGACCTGATTTTGGCGGAAGAGGCTCTAACCATAACACCGCGTTTGGATGAGTATTTTCGTAAAAAACTCAGCAAGGTTTTTTCTGATGAAGCCAAGCGGGGACAGTTTGAAGAGGATAACACTTTTCTTTCTTACCTGACAGATGATTTTTTGGAGACGTCTGTTAAAATAGCAGAGCTTTGGAAGGAAGAATTTGTCATTTCAGAGGATCAAAAGACCAATGATTTGGTCTTTATCCAATTTGACCGGGATGGTCAGGAGTATTTTGCTTTTTTACGTGTCGGCCTACGTGAGAACCTGACTCATGTCAGTGGCGACAGCACATCTCCCATCAAACTCACCCAAAACAACCTGCCATCTGCAGCACAAACCCCTGATGAAGCCCTGCTCATTAACCGAAAAACCTATCAATATTATCTGATTGAAAAGCGTATCAAGCATAACGGTGCTTTTGCCAACTATTTTTCGGAGAATTTATTGCAGGTTAAGCCAGAGCAGTCGGTCAAAAAGGCCATCAAGCAGGTGGAACAAGTAGCACAGAAGGTGGCTGATAGTTTCAACCAGGATGACTTTGCTTTCCAGTCTAAGATGAAAACAGCTATTTTCAAAAACTTAGAAGAAGACGAAGAATTGTCGCCTGAAAAGCTGGCTAACCAGCTTTTTGATCAGAATTTGACCGCACGCTTAACCTTTGTAGACCAGCTGAAAGACAGTATTCCTGAGCCTATCAAGGTATCTGATATTGACCATTCACGTCAGATTAAAAAATTGGAAACCCAGAAGCTATCTTTGTCAAATGGGATTGAGCTCATCGTTCCAAATAATATTTATCAGGATGCAGAGAGTGTGGAATTCATCCAAAATACAGATGGCACTTACTCCATACTCATCAAAAATATACAGGATATTCAAAATAAATAATGTTAAAAAAACTTAGACGGTTACTGGCTCTGCTATTTTTCCTAGGCATGCTTATCTGGGGCTTTCGTACCCATCAAGCGGTTCAAAGGGTTCTCACATACCGAGAAATGGTAAGAGAAGTGTTAGCTGAAAATGATAGTCAGGCTAACGAGGACTTGGTGTTAGCCATGATCTATACAGAAAGTAAAGGGGATAGGGCAGACATCATGCAGTCAAGCGAAAGCTCAACTGGGCAGGTCAATACCATCACAGACAGCAGGGAAAGTGTCCGTCAGGGAGTGACAGTTCTGTCAGACAATTTAGAGAAGGCAGAGCAAGCAGGGGTTGATGTTTGGACAGCTGTTCAGGCTTACAATTTTGGTTCCAATTACATTCGCTATGTTGCGGAAAATGGCGGTGTTAATAGCCTTGAGTTAGCAAAACACTACTCTAAAGAAGTCGTTGCTCCTAGTCTTGGTAATAACACTGGTAAAACTTATCCTTATCACAATCTCATTGCCTACCTCAATGGTGGAGCAGAGCTTTATCAGAATGGTGGTAATTTCTATTACTCCAGGCAGGTGCAGGCCAATCTTTATTTAATCAAAGTTTTCAACCTCTTCTCCTAGAGGTTGTTTTAGAATGGAAAAGTGATGACAGATTTACTCAAGTATTTTAAAGGCTATCTGAAGGAAGCTATCTTAGGTCCTTTTTTCAAACTTTTAGAAGCTTCTTTTGAACTCATAGTTCCTTTAGTGTTGGCACAGATTTTAGACCATGCTATTCCAAATAACGATATGAGGCAGTTTGGAGCCATGATTGCTTTACTTGTGTTCTTAGCGATCGTCGGTTGCTTGGTTGCGATAACGGCACAATACTACTCAGCAAAGACAGCGATTGATTATACCCAAAAACTGAGTCAGGATTTATTTCGTAAAATCATGACTCTGCCACAATCAGAGCGTGATAAGCTAGGGACTTCTAGTCTTGTTTCGCGCATGACTAGCGATACCCTACAAATTCAGCAAGGCATTAACCTGTTTTTGAGGCTGTTTCTGCGTTCTCCTTTTATTGTTTTTGGCGCTATTATCATGGCTTTTACCATTGATCAAAAGCTGGCTCTTTGGTTTTGCCTCATGGTCTTTGTTTTATTTATCATTGTCGGTATTACCAGTCGACTGCTGACGCCTCGCTATGCTTTACTTCGCCAACAGTTGGATAAGATGGTTTCCTTGACGCGTGAGCAAATGCAGGGTATCCGAATCATCAGAGCTTTTAATCAGACAAAAGGTGAGATTGCGGATTTTTCAGAAGTTAATGCAGCTTATAGGGCGCAACAGATTAAGACAGGAGATTTGTCTATTCTGGTAACCCCACTTACCTATCTGGTGGTCAATATGACCTTAGTTGTCCTCATTTGGCAAGGTGGTTTAAGCATTCAAGGGGGGCTCTTAAGTCAGGGAATGTTGGTGGCTTTGGTCAATTATCTTCTCCAGATTTTAGTTGAGCTAATTAAGTTAACCATGTTAATCACCACATTGAATCAATCCTTTGTCTCGGCTAAACGTGTTGCCTCGGTGTTTGATTTAGCCTCAGAAGATTTATCGGCTCCTTTAGAACAGACCTTTTCAGAACAGGCTTTAGTTGCCGATGCCATCAGCTTTACCTATCCAGAAGCTAGTCAACCAGCCCTTTCGAACATCTCCTTAACTCTTGATAAGGGTGAATGTTTAGGTATTATTGGAGGTACAGGTTCTGGTAAAACAAGTTTTGTAAAACTCATCAATGGTCTCTACTATCCCAACCAGGGCAGCTTTGCCATTTACCAAGAAGGAAAGAGTCCTCAAACCTTGAAGGAATGGCGACAACTTGTTGCTGTAGTTCCTCAAAAGGCAGAACTTTTCAAGGGGACGATTCGCTCCAATCTGACCTTGGGCTTGGAAGAAATGGTAGAAGATGCTGCGCTTTGGCAGGCTCTTGAGATTGCTCAAGCTGATGATTTTGTTCGTGATAAAGAGGGGCAATTGGATGCTGAGGTCGCAAGCTTTGGTAGAAATTTTTCAGGAGGACAACGCCAACGCTTAACCATTGCGCGTGCCATCCTTAGAAAAGCGCCATTTTTGGTTTTAGATGATGCTACCTCTGCTTTGGATTATCTGACAGAAAGTCGATTGCTTAAGGCTCTGCGTGTTCATTTGACAGGGACCACTGTCATCTTGATTTCGCAACGACCGGCTAGTATCATTGAAGCGGATAAGATTTTAGTGTTAGAGCAGGGGCAACAGTCAGGTCTTGGCAAACACCAAGAGTTATTGGAGGGAAATACCATTTATCAGGAAATTTGTGCCTCTCAAGAGAAAGGTGGCCTACATGCTTAAACGTTTGCTAAAAGACTTGCTGGCTTCCCCTAGCCTAATCATCAGTATTTTTATCTTGACGATAGCGCAAGTAGCGCTAACCATTTACTTACCTATCTTAATTGGTCGGGCTATCGATAGCCTTCTCCAAGAACAGCTGCTTCTTGTTTTACCAACTGTGATAGGGCAGATGGTGGTGGTCATTGTTGCCAATAGTCTGGTGCAGTGGCTGGCTCCTCTCCTTTACAATCGCTTGATTTTTAAGAAGATTGAACAGCTGCGTCAATCAGTTATTGCCAAACTTCATCACTTGCCCATTACCTATCTGGATAAACATGGTGTCGGAGATATGGTTAGCCGTTTGACAGCCGATACCGAGCAACTGAGTAATGGCCTTCTCATGATTTTTAATCAATTTTTAGTAGGTTTTTTGACGATTTTAGTGACAATTGTTACCATGGCTGGTTTGGACATAGTGATGCTAGTCTTAGTCTTGTGCCTGACGCCACTTTCTCTTTTTGTAGCCCGTTTTATTGCTAGTAAAAGTTACAGCCTATATCAGAGTCAGACACAGTCACGAGGGCTTCAGACGCAGCTAGTAGAAGAAATGATAGGACCAGAAAGTCTTATCCAGTCCTTTAATGGCCAAGCGCAAGCCATTGCTAGCTTTACGACCATCAATGAGACTTATGCTAAGCATTCCTTAGGAGCCACTTTCTACTCTTCTACAGTCAATCCAGCCACGCGCTTTGTTAATGCTTTGATTTATGCGCTATTGACGGGTGTTGGTGCCTATCGGATCATGACTGGCAATTTTACTGTTGGACAGTTGACTACTTTTTTGAACTATGTCGCCCAGTACACTAAGCCGTTTAATGATATTTCGTCGGTTTTGGCTGAATTGCAGAGCGCCTTAGCTTGTGCAGAACGCTTATATGCTATCTTAGATGAGCCTAGTCTCATCGACGATGGAAGGGCGCTACCAGAGGGAGAAAAATTAGCTGGGGAAGTCATCTTTGATCAGGTTTCCTTTGCCTATCCCAATAGCCCACAATTGATCGATAAGCTTTCGATGACCATTCCTGCGGCTAGTAAAGTAGCTATCGTGGGACCTACTGGGGCTGGGAAATCAACGCTTATCAATTTGCTGATGCGCTTTTATGACGTTACCGGTGGACAGATTTTATTGGATGGAACAGCCTTGAGTGATTACAAACGTGAGGATTTTCGCAGTCAAATCGGCATGGTATTGCAGGAAACTTGGTTGAAAAATGCAAGTATTCACGATAATATCGCCTATGCTAATCCTAATGCCAGTAGAGAAGAGGTGGTAGCTGCTGCCAAATCGGCCAATGCTGATTTCTTTATTCGGCAGTTGCCACAAGGCTATGATACCCTCCTCAAGGATGGTGGGGATTCCTTGTCTCAAGGTCAACGTCAGTTGTTGACCATTGCTCGAATCTTCCTTAAATTGCCTCAAATCCTCATTTTGGATGAAGCTACTTCCTCCATTGACACCCGTACAGAGCTTTTGGTTCAAGAAGCCTTTGAGACATTGATGCAAGGGCGGACCAGTTTTATTATTGCTCATAGACTGTCCACTATCCAATCTGCTGATATGATTTTAGTGATGGTAGATGGTAATATTGTTGAACATGGCAATCATCAAGAACTGATGGCTAAGCAAGGCATTTATCACCAGATGCAAATGGCTCAAGCAGTCGCGTAAGTGCGACAAAGGAGTTGGATAAGGTATCATTACTGCTTAGTAGTAAGTGATTCGTCTATTTTTTGAGAGACCTTGTCGTCTCTCTTTTTTTGTCAAAATGGAGATTATTTATGATTGCGCTTACAAAATAAATGTGTTATATTATATATGAAAAATATACATATAAAATATCTACATATAGCACTTACGATTGTCGGAGGTAATGACATGAAAAGCCTGTTTGTTCTAATATCTAACGTGTTAGCCAGTCTCTTTTTTGTCTGGGTATTTACAGTTTGGTCGGATACCTTTGTGTCTCATTATTACCCATCGGTTGCGGTTATGGAGAGACCCTCTGATCTTACTTACCCTCAAGTGGCAGATGCTTTGGAGGATCTGGCGAGGCAACGTCACAGTCTGATTGCACTTCAACATTGGGATTTAGGCAGTGATGGGATATCTAAGCCGACTTACACAGTCTTTGGTGAGGGGGAATTACCAGATGGCTTAAAGGAAAAAGAGATTAAGGATGAGGAAGAAATCAATTTAGCGGTCAATTATTTCATTTTTTCCGGACAGTTGAGAGTTGGAGAATTAAAAGACGCTTTAAGTCAACTTGGTCTGACAAAGAGCCATATCCATTCACCATCATTTCTGAGCACTCTTAGTGTTGTTTTTGGTCGTGGTTTCCCATTTATGGGCTTGATAGTCTTTCTGCTGACTTTTGGGGCCATGACTGTGATTGGGCATATTAAGGTCTTACGGACAGTAGGCATTTTGCTTATTTCTGGTGAAAGACACTGGAAGATTTTTCTTGGTCATGTCCAGTCAGATAGCCTGATGTTAGCGCTTGGTTGCTTGGTAGGACTTGTAGTAGCTGCTCTTACAGGGAGCCTTCTTCACTTTACCTGGCTGCCATTTTACATGACAGTGATGGGTTTGTTAGCTTACAATCTGCTCTTACTAATCTTGTCACTGCTTTTGGCTCTTTTATTCGCCATTGCCATGAAGAGAATCTCTCTCATGCAAGTCATCAAAGGTAAGTTACCGGTGCGAGGCATGATGAGTGTCATGCTGATTGGGCAAGTGTTAGCAGTTTTGATGGTAGCTTTTGGGCTCCATAGGAGTGTGATTTATTTTCAAGGCATGCAGCAACAGGAGATGGGGCGTTTGGCTTGGGAGAAAGAACAGTCTCTCATTTCCTTGTCCATGAATCGAGACAGTTTTGAACGGGAATCTGTGGGAGAGGCAGGTGCAAGATCAAGCAACTGGTACAGCTTTGTCAATCAAGCGATAAAAGAAGATGTGGCGATTTTATCAGAACATTATTTGGGTCTTCGTAATATCGCTGCATTGACGACAAAAGGACACATGGAAGCTTCTTACGTCTGGGAAGATTATAGTCCTGAAGGCAATGCCCTTTATGTGACACCTCAGTACCTCAAACGCCAACAGGTAGAGGTTAGTCCAGAGATAGCTGAAAAGGCCAATAATCTCAGTCTTGGGGAATTTATCCTTCTCTTGCCTGAAAAGCTAAAACATGATGAGGCAAATTACCGTGCTTTATTTGAAAAGCATGTGACTCGCCAAACCGCAATGCGTGAGGCAACTATCGAACAGCCCATGACTGCGACGATTGCCTATCTAGATAATAATAAAGATCGATTTATCTACAATGCCAGTCCGATGACCTATCATCAATTTTTACGAGACCCCATTATCGTAGTCGTGACGCCTGAGGCTATGGGTGAACATTCCTATGACTTTTGGACCAATGTGTTGCAAACCTCTCTGTATATTGACGATTTGAAGACTGCGCAAAAACTCCTCCAGACACATGATTTGGTCAAGTTCGTCGGAGAACTAGGGTCTCCTTATCAGACCTATCTGACCTTATTGGATAATCTAAAGCGTGAGAGTCTTACAATGTTCCTAGGTTCCTTACTAGGTGTGGCGACGTCACTTCTCATGTTTAATACGATGAACCTGCTTTATTTTGCGGAGTTTCGTAGGGATATTTTTATTAAGCGAGTAGCAGGTTTTTCATTTTTTAGTCTCCATCGCAGCTATCTCTTAGCGCAATGCACAGTCTTTCTGCTTGGTTTTCTAGCCAGTAGTATGATGATCAGTAATGTTTGGGTTGGCGCAATAGTCTTTTGGGTATTTATGCTCAATGCCATGTTGTTACTAGCAGCTCAATCTCGTAAAGAAAATGCCATGTCTATGATAATGTTAAAAGGAGCTTAATATGATTACGCTAAAAAATGTCAGCAAGTCATTTGGTAAGAGATGCCTATTTTCAAATCTCTCGTTAACTTTTGAAGCTGGTAAGGTCTATGCTCTCATCGGTTCTAGTGGTAGCGGTAAAACCACGCTAATGAATATGATGGCTAAACTGGAAAGTTATGACGGTCAGATTATGTTTCGGGGGAAAGATCTCAAAAACTACACAGCGAGTGATTTTTTTCGTTGGGAGCTAGGCTATCTCTTCCAAAACTTTGGACTGTTAGAGAGTCAAACTATCGACGACAATTTAAAACTAGGGTTGATTGGTCGAAAAATAAGTAAAAAGGAGCGGCGAAAGTTAGAACTTTCAGCCTTGGCAACTGTAGGGCTTAGCTACTTGAATTTGAATCAAAAAATCTTTGAGTTGTCTGGTGGCGAAGCGCAACGAGTAGCTCTGGCTAAGCTTATGTTGAAAAATCCTCCTTTTATTCTTGCAGATGAACCGACTGCAGCCATTGATCCAGACACTTCAAAAGCTATCATGGAAATCTTACTATCCCTACGTCAAGCTAATCGCACCATTATCATTGCGACTCATAATCCGACTATTTGGGACATGGCAGATGAAGTGATATCAATTGATCAGTTAAGATAAAAAAGTTCTCATTTTGAGGACTTTTTCTGCTTTGCAAGACTTCGAAAATAAGGTATAATAGTTCTACTTACAATTTTTAGAAAATTTTGAAGAATTGACCTAAAGGAGATTTTTTATGGCTTATGTAGTAGCTGTTGTTGGTGCAACTGGTGCAGTTGGTGCCCAAATGATTAAAATGTTGGAAGAATCAACTCTACCAATCGAGAAAGTACGTTTCTTGGCTTCTGCTCGTTCAGCAGGCAAGACCTTGCAGTTCAAGGGACAGGACATTGTCATTGAAGAAACAACAGAGACAGCTTTTGAAGGCGTGGATATTGCCCTCTTCTCAGCTGGTGGCTCTACATCTGCCAAATACGCTCCTTATGCTGTGAAAGCTGGTGCGGTTGTAGTGGATAATACCTCTTATTTCCGTCAAAATCCAGATGTACCATTGGTTGTTCCAGAGGTAAACGCTCACGCACTAGATGCCCACAATGGTATCATTGCTTGTCCAAACTGTTCGACTATTCAAATGATGGTTGCCTTGGAACCTGTCCGTCAGAAATGGGGCTTGGAGCGGATTATCGTATCGACTTATCAGGCAGTTTCTGGTGCAGGTATGGGAGCTATCTTGGAAACGCAAGCTCAATTGCGTGCGGTCTTGAATGACGGTGTAGAGCCAAAAGCGGTGGAAGCAAATATTCTTCCTTCTGGTGGCGATAAGAAGCACTACCCAATCGGTTTTAATGCGATTCCACAAATCGATCTCTTCACTGAAAATGATTATACTTACGAAGAGATGAAGATGACTAAGGAAACTAAGAAAATCATGGAAGATGACAGCATTGCTGTTTCTGCAACCTGTGTCCGTATTCCAGTCTTGTCAGCTCACTCTGAGTCTGTTTACATTGAAACTAAAGAAATTGCTCCAATTGATGAGGTAAAAGCAGCCATTGCTGCCTTCCCAGGTGCAGTTTTGGAAGATGATGTGGCTAATCAGGTCTATCCGCAAGCCATTAACGCTGTTGGCAGCCGTGATACCTTTGTCGGTCGTATCCGTAAGGATTTGGACAAGGACAACGGTATTCACATGTGGGTTGTTTCTGACAACTTGCTTAAAGGTGCGGCTTGGAACTCTGTTCAAATCGCTGAAACCCTCCACGAACGTGGTCTAGTTCGTCCAACAGCAGACTTGAAATTTGAGTTGAAATAAGGACTAGGTTTAGGAGATTGAAAAATGAATGATAACATTGCTAAGAAAATGGGGCAACGCCCAAAGGTGCAAATTTTCTTCAGTACCGTTTTGGGTCTTGTAGTTGCCGTCTATGGATTCATTATCAGGCAAGATTTGTTAGTTTGGGAAGAAACAGGTGGAGAAAAACTCCTCCCACGCTTTATTTACTGGATTTATACTTTAGTGGGTGCTACTGGAGTCGCTCTCGCATTCCTAGCAGTGAGTATGATTTTCTTTGTCAATAGCTATCGTATTTTCAAAAAATTAAAAGCTTAGATGTTAAGGGCTTGGCTTTTGATGATTTGATTGTGGCATTCAGTTGTAGAAAGGTTGAGATATGTCTATTCAAGATTTACGTGATGTAAAAATCATAACAGCTATGATTACACCATTTAAAGAAGATGGTGCTATTAACTATGATGTGTTGCCAGAATTGATCGAACATTTGTTGGCTCATCATACAGAAGGGCTTTTGTTGGCAGGAACAACTGCGGAAAGTCCAACTCTGACACACGCGGAGGAATTGGAATTATTTGCAGCTGTGCAAAAAATCGTTAATGGTCGTGTGCCTTTGATTGCGGGTATCGGTACCAATGATACCCGTGACTCGATTGAGTTTGCTAAGGAAGTAGCGGCTTTTGGTGGCTTTGCAGCAGGTCTTGCTATTGTGCCTTACTACAACAAGCCTTCTCAAGAGGGAATGTATCAGCACTTTAAGGCTATTGCGGATGCCTCTGACTTACCAATCATTATTTACAATATCCCAGGTCGTGTCGTGGTCGAAATGACGCCTGAAACCATGTTGCGTTTGGCAGAACATCCAAATATCATCGGTGTCAAAGAGTGTACCAGCCTTGCTAATATGGCTTACTTGATTGAAAACAAACCAAAGGATTTCTTGGTTTATACAGGTGAGGACGGCGATGCCTTCCATGCTATGAACCTTGGAGCAGATGGTGTGATCTCCGTTGCTTCCCATACCAATGGCGATGAAATGTATGAGATGTTTACTGCTATTGAGCAGCAAGACATCCGAACAGCAGCCGCTATTCAACGCAAGTTTATTCCGAAAGTTAATGCCCTCTTCTCATACCCAAGTCCTGCACCCGTTAAGGCAGTTCTCAACTATCTTGGTTTTGAAGTTGGCCCACTCCGCTTGCCATTGGTACCATGCCCAGAAGAAGATGCCAAACGCATCATCAAAGTCGTAGTGGACGGCGACTATGAAGCAACTAAAGCAACCGTGACAGGCGTTGTTAGACCGGATTATTAGAATAAGCAGTGTAAAGTAGTGTTTAGTGGCTTTGCTAATAGTAACAGTTGATAGAAACTTGGGAAAGGTCCCCTCATTTCTTTTCTTATCCTAGGGAGGAAGATGTTAGTGACGAATGGATTGACTGAGGCCAATAAATAATGTTTAAAGGAATATCTGGATGTCAGAAACAATAATATGGTTAATAATGATTTTGCCTATTTTACCAGTTTCTATCGGTTTGATTATTTTTATAGGGATTCAGCGACACCGTCAGCGGGAAGCACAGCAACTGTCTGAGTTTGTAGGAGACAGTCTTGTCCTTGTGACCAAGGTGACATCGGGTGAGACTGATTTAGCTGACAATGTTTATATTCAATCTGTTAATGGTCAGCCTATCCAACGGGTTGTGCTTAGTCTAGGCGTGGCTGGTTACTATTTACCGGTTGGTGAGCAGGAATTGGTTGTAGCTGTTGATTATGGTGTCGGTCGCCTTGAACGTGGGAAAGTTATCCGTCATGAGGGACTCAAGTTGACCGTACATGTGGACAAAGGCATCAACTACCACCTTTCTTACCATGTGCCATCTGGGAAACTTAATTTTGAGCCCTATGAAAATCCGAGGCTTATCAAACAGCCAAAAAGCGGTCCTTTTTTCTAGTCAAAGAGTTATATCCTGAGGCCTATTCGTGGCTGATTAAAACCAAAGAAACGAAGTATTTCAGCTGGCATCTGAAATACTAAAGTCCGCATCTTAGACCTGAAAAACCACTCTATCTAGCAAAAGGAGATGCTTTATGACAACTGTTCCAAGTCGCGTTAGGGTTCATATTGATAGGCCACTAGGGAGTAGGCATCCTAAGTACAAAGATATGGTTTACCCCGTTAACTATGGCTATGTTCCGAATATTTTAGGAGGGGATGGACAGGAGCAAGATGTCTATCTCTTGGGAATAGCAGAGCCCTGTCGTCAGTTTGAAGGAAAGGTTATAGCTGTCATTCATCGACGAGATGACTGTGAGAGCAAATGGGTAGTGGTACCCGAGGGCACCTTCTTTTCGGAGGATGAGATCAAAGAAGCAGTCGCTTTTCAAGAACAATATTTTGATAGCTGGATTGAGCTATTGAAATCGTAGAAGTCAGTAAAAGGTAAAGTTGTCAATGAAGGTATTCCGTTCATTAACTCCCTTACTTTTTATCCAATCTAGATATATTAAGAGGTAAATCTTGTGGAAAAATTTTGCCAATCTTGTGCCATGCCACTTCATTTGCATGGACAAGATGTTAGAGGAACAGAAGCTGATGGAAGTCTTTCGCTAATGTATTGTTCTTATTGCTACACTGCTGGTGCTTTTATTGAACCCGGTATCACATTTGAAGAAATGGTAACAAAAGGGAAAACGGCTATTTCAAATGGCCAAGGAAATGCCATTGTCAAATTCCTGATGAAAGTTAGCTATCCAATCATGTTGAAAAAAGTTAAGCGTTGGCAGTCTTAAGCTAATCGCTTAGAAAAGAAAACGATCTATCCGTAGCACGGCAGAAATGGATAGACAGTTTATTGACCACAGTACAGATGATTATCCTCCTTGATTAGGAGGATTTTTCTCTAGCGAAAAACTAGCAGAAAGTGGTTTAAAATGTTAGACTAGAAAAGAAATTGACCCCTAGAAAGGAACAATATGGGAAAATTTGCACCCACTGAGCAATCAGTAGACGAACTCTTTGCCGAATTGAAAACAACAAGCAAACAAGAAGATGCTTATCGTCTCCTAGAGATGTATAGACGCATCAGCAAAGAAGACCCTGTGGTCTGGTATCCTGGTATTGTTGGTTTTGGTAGGTATCATTACAAGTATGAAACTGGGGTTGAAGGCGATGCCCCGCGTTTAGCCTTTGCTCCAAGACAGGCTAAAATCAGTCTCTATATTGATCAACATTTGCCAAAGAGAGCGTCATTACTGCAAGCATTAGGAAAGCACAAGGCAGCGGTTGGCTGTGTCTATGTCAATAAATTAGCGGACATTGACTTACAGGTGTTAGAGGAGATTTTGCGGGCATCACTTGAGCATTTAGCAGGGAGATACGATGGATAGGCTATTACTTCAAAAATTAAAGTTAGATACCTTTAGTGACTTAGCCATGATTAGACCAGCAAAAGAAGCACAAACAGCTTTTGATGGCTTTGACTTTCCATCTCCTCTCGCTTTAAAACTCCAGTTAGCCATAGCCTATGTCTATAGCTTGGAGGAGATGAAAGACGTCATTGTTCAATGCTCAGATAAGGAAGTCTTAGTGGAAAATGGACAGCTGTATCTTCTTTACCCCAAAATGAAAAATAAATTAGGGCATCCACCCATTCATCGTGACGCCATTTTTCCTTATTTAGAGGTTGATGATGAGGACGGCTATGTCAAAGCTAGTGACTATAAGTTCAATCGCATGCTGGCACTGGATGACAATTACACCTTGGTGGCTCTGAAATATCAGCCGAAAAGAAGGGTTAAGGGAACCATGCGTTCTTCTGCTAGGGTCAATGATTACCTCGATAGAATCAAAGATATTGAGGCCTTTTTGGCAGCTTATCCTGAGCAACTAGCTTTCTACCAAGGACTGACACCGGGGTATCAAAAAGACTGGGCACGCCATGTCTACTCAGCCAAAACAGAGGTCACTATCTCAAAACGCCTAGAAGAGATGGTAAGGATTTTATCAGAGGGCTATAAAACCAAGCAACACTATCGTGAGGGAAAAAAGTATAGCCTTTAAGACAGAAACACTTTTCGGCTTGATTTAGAGGCTTATCTTATGTAAAGACTTGACAAATCATGAAAACATTTGCATAATGTAAGTAAAGATGAAAAGACATGAAAAGAGGTGTGTCTATGCAAATTATTAAACGTGACGGTCAAGTGGCTGACTTTAATCCTGATAAAATTTATCAAGCAATCTTAAAAGCAGCTCAAACTGTCTATGCCCTTGATGACGACTGGCGTCAGAAGTTGGCACAGGTGACTAAAAAGGTTGTCATTGACTTACAAGAAGCACAAGCAGAGCGCCCGACCATTAGCATGATTCAATCCTGTGTTGAAAATCGTCTGATGGATGCAGGCTATATCACGATTGCTGAGCATTATATTTCTTATCGTTTGCAACGCGATTTAGAACGGAATGGCTATGGTGATAAGATTGTAGTGCATTTACGATTTGAACAGACGAAATAAAGATGTAAAAGGGGCTTTGGCTCCTTTTTCGCTCATAAAGTTAAGGAGAATCTTGTGAATACCATTGATATGAGTCAGCCTGTGGCTGAGATTATTGCTAAAAATCCAGAAGTCTTGGAGTTATTGGTTGGTTTAGGCTTTAAACCACTTGCTAACCCTGCGATGCTACATACGCTTGGAAAGGTAACCAGTTTAAAAGCAGGCGCAAAGATTGCCCATATTCCCATAGAAAAAATAAAAGAAACGCTAGAGTGGAATGGTTATGACGTGATTGGAGAGTGACATGATAAGAAATCGTATTGATATTTTGAAAGATATTTTATTGGACTTGCACAACGGAGCCAGTCCTGAGAGTGTTCAAGAGCAATTTAACCAACACTTCAAAGGGGTTTCTGCCCTTGAGATTTCCTTGATGGAGCATGAGCTGATGAGCTCAGATACTGGCATTACCTTTGAAGATGTGATGAGCCTGTGTAATGTCCATGCCAATCTTTTTAAGGGATCAATTGCAACCGTTGATACGCCTGATGTAGATCAAGAAGGGCATCCAGTTTATGTGTTTAAACAAGAAAATTTGGCTCTGCGGGCTGCTATATTACGGATTCGTCGTATCATGGAGAATCTGGCAAAGCCTGAACAAGAGAAGATCCAAGAAGAACTATTCAAAGGTCTCAAACACCAAATCGCTCTTCTTGGGCAATTTGACAATCACTATAACCGAAAAGAGCAGCTCTTTTTTCCCATCATGGAGCGCTACGGGCATGATGCTCCTCCAAAAGTGATGTGGGGAGTGGATGATCAGATACGCGACTTATTTAAAAAAGTGAGACATCAGGTTGAGAGCTTCACAGACTTCGATAGCCAAATCTTCTCAGAGGCGTTTGATGCCTTTTCGCATGAGTTTGAGGAGATGATTTTTAAAGAGGAAGCCATTCTCTTGATGATATTATTGGAGACGCTTACTCAGGATGACTGGTTGTCGATTGCCAAGGAGAGCGATACTTACGGCTATGCCATCATTAAGCCAACAGCTACATGGCAACCTCACCGTCATGATTTTACAGCTAATGATATGGTGTCAGAGCAGGAGGGATCCAAGGAGCAGCTCTTGGCCAATCAGATCCAAGACGTTCAAGGCGGTCAGACACGTGTTATTGAGACACCAGAGGGAACATTTAGCATTAGTTTTACCCCAAAAGAAAAAGAGGCGGCATTTGATGTTACAACACCCCAAGCCTTTGGGAATGGCTACCTTTCTGTTCAGGAAGCTAACTTGATTTTAAACCATCTTCCTCTAGAAATCACCTTTGTGAACAAAGAAGACATTTTTCAGTATTACAATGATAGCGTGCCAGCAGAGGAAATGATTTTCAAGCGTAGCCCTTCTCAGATTGGACGTCATGTTGAGCTCTGTCACCCTCCAAAAGTTCTAGACAAGGTCAAAAAAATCTTTGAACTCCTGCGTTCGGGTCAAAGAGATAAGGTTGTCATGTGGTTCAAATCTGAAAAAATGGGAAAATTTGTCCATGTTACTTACGCGGCTGTGCGTGATGAGAATGGGGAGTTTCAAGGTGTTTTGGAATATGTTCAAGATATTCAGGAATTTTTTGAACTTGAAGGCGATAGCATGCGAGAGATTTAAGCTCAGAACGAATCCTTAATAACCAATAAGGACTTCTCAAAAAGTCTCGAGAGACTAGATTATTTGATGATATGTCTTAAGTGATGGAGAAGTGATTTTCACCGTGTTAGGTAAGGTTAGGTTCGTTTTTCAGGATAAATATGCTATACTAAAGGCATAACAATAAAAGGAGTACCAATATGGCCAGTAAAAAAATGTTGCATGCTTGTTTGCGAGTTGAAGATCTAGAAGCTTCGCAAAAATTCTATGAAGAAGGTTTTGGCTTTAAGGAAACCCGTCGTAAGGACTATCCCGAGCATCAATTTACCCTTGTCTACCTTGCACTTCCAGGTGATGACTTTGAGATTGAATTGACTTATAACTACGATCACGGGCCTTATACAGTAGGAGATGGCTTCTCACATTTGGCTCTCTCATCTGATGACTTAGAAGGGGATAATGCAAGGCACAAGGAGCTTGGCTACCCAACGACAGATATTAAGGGATTGCCAGGAAGTCCAGGACGCTACTATTTTGTAACAGATCCTGATGGCTACCGCGTGGAAGTGATTCGTGCAGACTAGTTTTGGAACAGAAATAGTTGCTTGACGGTGTGACAAGTCTCATCGACTATTTTGAGAACACTTGCCTAAAATCGTTAACGTGTCATGAAGACACATAATCATAAGAGTAGCTAGTAAGTCATTTAGGAAATCCCCAAAGAGCTTGCCGCCCACTCTTGAGTGACTTTAGTCTCAAGAGTGGTAATGAATTGAAAGGAAAATTCCCATATTGCATTACAAATTTCTATTATTCGACCTTGACCATACCCTTTTAGATTTTGAGCTTGCTGAAGATATGGCATTGACCTTTTTACTTGAAGAAGCAGGCGTGTCAGAAATTCAGGCCTATAAGGATTATTATGTGCCGATGAATGCTGCTCTTTGGCGTCAGCTTGAGCGTGGAGAAATCAGTAAATCAGAGCTCATTGCAACCCGTTTTTCCCGAGTATTTGATCATTTTGGTCAGGAGAGGGATGGAGAGCACCTTGCCTTACGTTACCAGCATTTTCTAAGCCAACAAGGGCAGACTTTTTCAGGGGCGCGTGAACTTTTGGAAGAATTGAAGGCTCGAGGCTATCGTCTTTTTGGTGCCACAAATGGCGTCACCCTTATTCAAGAAGGACGCCTTGAGCAGTCAGCTATTGGGCATCTCTTTGAGCGGGTTTTTATTTCGGAACAAATTGGCACTGCTAAGCCAGATAGGGCTTATTACGATTGGATTGCTTCAGAGATTGATGGTTTTGATCAGAAAGCTGCGCTAATGATCGGTGATAGTCTGACAGCAGACATTCAAGGAGGAAATCAATCAGGCATTGATACGGTATGGTTTAATCCAGAAGAAAAGCCAAATAATAGCTCAGCCATTCCCACCTATCAAGTAAATTCTTACGCAGAGCTTTTAGAACTTTTGTAAGACAGATGATTTGCTTCTAATCACTTCTTTTGATATAATGAGCCATTCACAAAACTTGGAGGTCCTCATGCTTAAAGCAATGGAAGCTTATCTCGTTACCAATGGTAATGGTCAGGAAGCAATTGAATTTTATAAAAACGCCCTTGGTGCCGAAGTAGAACAAGTCAATCTCTACAAAGATTTCGTGCCAAACTGCCCAGCAGAATTAGAAAACTTTGTCATGAACGCTCAGTTCCGTTTGAGTAATGGTCAACGGTTCATGTTGTCAGACAACAATCCAGAAATGCCATACTCAGTAGGGGACAACATTACTGTTGCCTTGATTACAGATGACGAAGCGACAGCAAAAGACTTGTTTGCTAAATTGTCTGAAGGTGCCAAGCAAATCACTATGGACTTGCAAGCTGTGCCATGGTCACCAGCTTACGGCTCATTGCAAGACAAGTTCGGTATCCACTGGCAAGTCAATGCAGAAGTAGCAGGCTACGGTCAAGAATACTACGCAGACTAAGATGAATCATAGATGAGTTGGGATAAGGTCCTAGCTCATTTTTTTGCTATAATAAACCTATGAATACAACCATTAAACACAAACTAGAGCTTTTGCCAGACAGCCCTGGCTGTTATTTGCATAAGGATAAAAATGGAACCATTATCTATGTGGGTAAGGCTAAGAATCTGAAAAACCGCGTTCGTTCCTATTTCCGTGGTAGTCACGATACCAAGACAGAGCTACTGGTATCTGAGATTGAGGATTTTGAGTTTATTGTAACAGAATCAAATATTGAAGCGCTTTTGCTTGAAATCAATCTGATTCAGGAGAATTTACCAAAGTACAACATCAAACTCAAGGATGACAAATCCTATCCTTTTATCAAGATTACCAAAGAAATTTACCCTCGCCTGATCATTACCCGTCAGGTCAAGAAAAATGATGGCCTTTATTTTGGCCCCTATCCTGATAGCGGTGCGGCAAATGACATCAAAAAACTCTTGGATCGCATTTTCCCTTTTAGAAAATGCACCAACCCAGCCAATAAAGTCTGCTTTTATTATCATTTGGGGCAATGCAATGCCCACACCACTTGTCAGACAGATAAAGCATACTGGGATGGGCTGATTGAAGATGTCAAAAACTTTTTGAATGGCCATGATGACAAGATTGTCAATCAACTCAAAGCAAAAATGCAGGAAATGGCAGAAAGCATGGCCTTTGAACGGGCTGCAGAGTACCGTGATTTGATTGAAGCGGTAAATACCCTTCGCACCAAGCAGCGTGTCATGCATCAAGACATGCAAGATAGGGATATTTTTGGCTATTATGCCGATAAGGGATGGATGTGTGTGCAGGTTTTCTTTGTGCGTCAGGGAAAACTTATCCAGCGTGATGTCAATCTCTTTCCCTACTATAATGAGGCTGGAGAAGATTTTTTGACCTATCTTGGGCAATTTTACAGGGATAGTAGTCATCTTATGCCTGGTGAGATTTTCATTCCATCAGATATTGACCAAGAGTCGGTAGAAGCCTTGGTGACCGCTAAGGTAATTAAGCCACAAAAAGGTGAGAAAAAACAGCTGGTCAATCTTGCTACAAAAAATGCTCGTGTTAGTTTGGAGCAGAAGTTTAACCTTATCGAGAAAGACTTGATTAAAACTCAAGGCGCGGTTGATAACCTCGGCCTCCTCTTAGGGATTCCAACGCCAAATCGCATCGAGGCCTTCGATAACTCCAATATCATGGGGACGAGTCCTGTGTCAGCTATGGTTGTTTTTGAAAATGGAAAGCCAGCCAAGAAGGAATACCGTAAATATAAGATTCAGACAGTTGACGGTCCAGATGATTATGCCAGCATGCGTGAAGTGATTCGACGTCGTTATAGTAGGGTAAAGCGTGACGGTCTCATCTTGCCAGATCTGATCATCATTGATGGTGGGCAAGGTCAGGTCAATGTGGCAAAGAAAGTGATTGAGGATGAATTAGGACTTTCTATCCCTATTGCTGGTCTACAAAAAAATGATAAGCACCAGACCCATGAATTGCTTTTCGGCAATCCGTTAGAAGTCGTCGAGCTTCCCAGAAATTCTCAGGAATTTTTCCTACTGCACCGTATTCAGGATGAGGTGCACCGATTTGCCATTACTTTCCATAGGCAAGTGAGAAGTAAAAACAGCTTTAGCTCAAAACTGGATGGTATTAAAGGCCTTGGACCAAAGCGGAAGCAGGCTTTACTCAAAGCCTTTAAGTCTATTACGGCTATTCAACAAGCTAGCATTGATGAGATGAGGTCTCTGGGGGTACCTGAGACGGTTGCTGAGCGCGTGCTTGAGGTTTTAAAGCATCAAGCAGAAGCTAAGTAAGAGTATTGCTTAGCGTTGACTAGCCTATCGTAACTGTCTAGTAAACCAGTTACTGACGAATAGGGGGAAGGGAACACTAAACTGAGATTAGACACATCTCTTAATAGCATCAAAAGGTTTTAAATCAGCATTTAGGAAGGCTCATTTAAAGCCTTTTTTGATTACCTTTCTGCTATTTTTGCTTTTGTACTCACCGCCTTTCCAATCTGTTTGTCAGAAGAATAGTCCAAGAGTGAACAGTTGCCTGTGTAATTCTTGGTCTTTTACAAGCGCTTACAAAAGGTTATGATGAATATGTAAAATAAAACAAATCAAAAGAGAGGTATATCGTATGAATATCCTACAATGGTTCTCAACCAACATTTTGCAGAACCCTGCATTCTTTGTTGGTCTCTTGGTTTTAATAGGATACATTCTCCTAAAAAAACCAGCCCATGAAGTTTTTGCTGGATTTATCAAAGCAACGGTTGGTTATCTGATTTTAAACGTCGGTGCTGGGGGCTTGGTCACAACCTTCCGTCCAATTCTCGTTGCCCTTGCTAAAAAGTTTGAATTGGAAGCAGCGGTTATTGACCCTTATTTTGGGCTTGCAGCAGCCAATGCAAAATTAACTGAAATGGGCTTCATCGATGTGGCGACCACAGCTCTCTTGATTGGCTTTGGAGTAAACATCCTTCTGGTAGCCCTTCGTAAAGTAACCAAAGTTCGTACCTTATTCATCACAGGGCATATCATGGTGCAACAAGCTGCGACTATTTCAGTGTTTGTTCTCCTTTTGATCCCTCAGTTGCAAAATGCAGCTGGCGCTTGGGCGGTAGGTATCATCTGTGGTCTTTACTGGGCAGTCAGCTCAAATATGACCGTTGAAGCGACGCAACGTTTGACAGGTGGTGGCGGATTTGCCATCGGTCACCAACAACAATTTGCCATTTGGTTTGTCGATAAGATTGCGCCAAAACTTGGTAAAAAAGAAGATAATTTGGACAACTTGAAGTTGCCTAGCTTCCTCAATATCTTCCATGATACTGTTGTGGCTTCAGCGACTTTGATGTTAGTATTCTTTGGTGCGATTTTGGCGGTTCTTGGTCCAGAAATCATGTCAAATGCAGAATTGATTGGCCCTGGGGCATTTAACCCAGCTAAATCATTCTTCATGTATGTGATGCAAACAGCTTTGACTTTCTCTGTTTATCTCTTCATTTTGATGCAGGGTGTGCGCATGTTCGTAGCAGAGTTGACAAATGCCTTCCAAGGTATTTCAAGCAAACTTCTTCCAGGTTCATTCCCAGCGGTGGACGTTGCGGCTTCTTATGGATTTGGTTCTTCAAACGCTGTGCTTTCGGGTTTCACTTTTGGTCTCGTTGGTCAGCTGATCACCATCGCACTTTTGGTTATCTTTAAAAATCCTATTCTTATCATCACAGGCTTTGTGCCAGTATTCTTTGATAATGCAGCCATTGCAGTCTATGCGGACAAACGTGGTGGTTGGAAAGCAGCTGCTGTTCTCTCCTTCCTTTCAGGGGTTCTCCAAGTAGCGGTTGGTGCTGTAGCTGTGGCACTTCTTGGATTGAAGGGTGGTTACCACGGCAATATCGACTTGGCAATTCCATGGGTACCATTTGGCTATCTCTTTAAATACATCGGCATTGCAGGATATGCTTTAGTTTGCTTGTTCTTGCTCGTTATCCCGCAACTGCAATTTGCCAAAGCAAAAGATAAAGAAGCTTACTATCGTGGCGATGTTCAAGACTAATCTTGGCAATATCCCAAATCACCATGTTGAAAATGATATATTCTATAATAGGAGGAAGAGACAATGGTTAAAGTATTAACGGCTTGTGGCAATGGTATGGGCTCATCTATGGTTATTAAAATGAAAGTGGAAAAAGCCCTTCGTGAGCTTGGTGTCACAGATTTTCAATCCGCTTCATGCTCAGTTGGTGAGGCAAAAGGTTTGGCAGCTGGTTATGACATCGTTATTGCTTCTAAGCATTTGATTGCTGAGTTAGAAGGTCGGACTCAAGGTCACTTGGTCGGACTTGATAACCTCATGGATGACAATGAAATCAAGACTAAGTTACAGGAAGTATTATAGACAATAGTTAGGGGTAGGGAGTTTCCCTCCCCTTTCCTAATAGGAAGGATTTGTTATGAATTTACAAAAAGCATTTATCGAAAACAATTCCATTCGTTTGGGATTGACAGCGGAAACCTGGCAGGAAGCTGTTCATTTGGCAGTTGAGCCCTTGATTGACAGCGGTGCTGCAACGGAAGAATACTACGACGCAATCATCGCTTCGACTGAAGAATATGGTCCCTACTATGTGCTCATGCCAGGCATGGCTATGCCTCATGCCCAGGCAGGTGTCGGAGTCTTGAAGGATTCTTTTGCCTTGATAACTTTGACAAAGCCAGTAGCCTTTTCAGACGGTAAGGAAGTTTCTGTTCTGTTGACCTTGGCTGCGACAGATCCAAAGATTCACACATCAGTAGCTATTCCACAGATTATTGCCCTCTTTGAATTGGAAAATTCCATTGAGCGTCTGGTAGCTTGTCAGACACCGGAGGAAGTCTTGGCAATGGTGGAAGAATCAAAAAGTAGCCCGTACTTAGAAGGTTTAGATTTGGATAGCTAGGAGGAAGAAAAGATGACAAAACATATCCCAAATTTACAGGTTGCCCTTGACCATTCAGACTTGCAAGGAGCGATTAAGGCTGCAGTGTCTGTTGGACATGAAGTGGATGTTATTGAAGCAGGTACGGTTTGCTTGCTCCAAGTTGGTAGCGAGTTGGTAGAAGTTCTTCGTAGCCTCTTCCCAGACAAGATTATCGTTGCAGATACTAAGTGTGCGGATGCGGGTGGTACGGTTGCTAAAAACAATGCCGTTCGTGGTGCGGACTGGATGACCTGTATCTGTTCTGCAACCATTCCAACCATGGAAGCTGCTTTGAAGGCTATCAAGGAAGTGCGTGGTGACAAGGGTGAAATCCAAATCGAACTTTATGGTGATTGGACGTTTGAACAAGCTCAGCTTTGGTTGGATGCAGGTATTTCCCAAGCGATCTATCACCAATCTCGTGACGCCCTCCTTGCTGGCGAAACCTGGGGTGAAAAAGACTTGAACAAGGTGAAAAAATTGGTTGAAATGGGCTTCCGTGTTTCTGTAACAGGTGGTCTTGATGTGGATACCCTCAAACTCTTCGAGGGAGTAGATGTCTTCACCTTTATCGCAGGTCGCGGTATTACAGAAGCGGCAGATCCAGCGGCTGCGGCACGTGAATTCAAAGACGAAATCCGTCGTATCTGGGGGTAGGCCTATGGCACGACCAATCGGAATATATGAAAAGGCAACGCCCAAGCATTTCACATGGAAGGAGCGTTTGGAGTTTGCCAAAGAATTAGGTTTCGACTTTGTGGAAATGTCGGTAGATGAGAGCGATGCACGCTTGGCTCGTTTGGAATGGACCAAGGAAGAGCGTTTGGACTTGGTCAAAGCTATCTATGAAACAGGTGTCCGCATTCCGACAATCTGCTTCTCTGGTCACCGTCGTTATCCGCTTGGTTCCAATGATCCTACTCTTGAAGCTAAGTCCTTGGAAACCATGAAACAGTGTATTGAGCTGGCTCAGGATTTGGGCGTTCGGGTTATCCAGTTGGCTGGCTATGATGTTTACTATGAGGAAAAATCACCTGAAACCAGAGAGCGTTTCATCAAGAATCTCCGCAAGGCTTGCGACTGGGCAGAACAGGCTCAGGTCATGTTGGCCATTGAGATTATGGATGATCCATTTATCAACTCCATTGAAAAATATCTAGCAGTTGAGAAGGAAATCGATTCGCCTTATCTCTTTGTCTACCCAGATACTGGAAACGTATCTGCTTGGCACAATGACATTTACAGCGAATTTTACCTGGGACACCGTTCTATCGCAGCCCTTCACTTGAAAGATACCTATGCGGTAACCGAGAACTCCAAGGGTCAATTCCGTGATGTCCCATTCGGTCAGGGCTGTGTGGACTGGGACAATATGTTTGCAGTCTTGAAAAAGACTAACTACCAAGGTCCATTCTTGATTGAGATGTGGTCAGAAAACTGCGAAACGGTTGAGGAAACACGAGCAGCTATCAAGGAAGCGCAGGATTTCCTCTATCCATTGAT
This sequence comes from Streptococcus plurextorum DSM 22810, assembly GCF_000423745.1. Classification (GTDB taxonomy): domain Bacteria; phylum Bacillota; class Bacilli; order Lactobacillales; family Streptococcaceae; genus Streptococcus; species Streptococcus plurextorum. Next base: position 88,785 of record NZ_AUIO01000001.1, on the reverse strand, counting down.
TGAGAAAGCGGGGTTGAACTAATGCCAAAAGATTTACAGGAAATGCGCCAACGGGTCTATGAAGCCAATATTGCCCTGCCTGCCCACGGACTTGTCAAGTTTACCTGGGGAAATGTATCAGAAGTTTGCCGTGAACTTGGTCGCATTGTTATCAAGCCTTCTGGTGTGGATTATGAAAAATTGTCACCAGAAAACATGGTGGTGACTGATTTGGATGGAAATGTGGTAGAAGGAGATCTCAACCCGTCGTCTGACTTGGCGACCCACGTTGCCCTCTACAAGGCTTGGCCAAATGTACACGCCGTTGTGCATACCCATTCGACAGAGGCAGTTGGCTGGGCTCAGGCTGGTCGCGACATTCCATTTTATGGTACGACTCATGCGGACTATTTCTACGGTCCAGTACCATGTGCCCGTTCTTTGACGGCCGAAGAAGTGAATACTGCCTATGAAAAAGAAACAGGCTCAGTCATCATTGAGGAATTTGAGCGTCGTGGTATTGACCCAGTTGCTGTACCAGGAATTGTTGTCCGCAATCACGGTCCGTTCACTTGGGGCAAGGACCCTGCTCAGGCAGTTTACCACAGTGTTGTCCTAGAAGAAGTGGCTCGGATGAACCGCTACACCGAACAAATCAATCCACGGGTGGAACCAGCACCAAGCTACATTATGGATAAGCACTATCTCCGTAAGCACGGCCCAAATGCCTACTACGGCCAAAAGGGTGGCGAACATTAAGATGGTATCAAGAAGGTAAGACAGGAGTCTTATCTTCTATCTTTTTGTTAAGAAATATGTTAAAATAAAGCGATTTCAGTAAGGAGGATAGGTTATGGATAAGAGTAGCTATGACCTTTTGGCACACCTGATTCGTTTACAAGAGCCTGTGACGGTTATGGCTATCTCACGTGACTTGGGACAATCTCGCCGTAAGATTTACTACCAGATTGACAAAATAAACTCCCTATTACCAAGCCAGGTTCCCCCTATTGAGAGCCTGCCTAGGGTCGGTATCATGTTATCGGAGTGTCAAAAAGATGCGGCTCAGCAATTAATGCAGACCCTTGATTCCTATCAGTATGTGATGAATATGACGGAGAGGATGCAGTTGATGATGGTATATATTTGTATCACGTCAGAGCGCATCACTATTGAGAAGCTCATGGAACTGACAGAAGTCTCACGTAATACAGTCTTAAATGATCTCAATGAGATTCGAGCACAGCTGGCTAAAAATAGTTATCAAATGACCCTGTATGTGTCAAAGTCTCAAGGTTATGACCTCGCTTGCCATCCGCTTAATAAAATGCAATACATGCATACCCTTTTGAATAATTTATTAACAGAAGCAAGCGCGGGTTTCCTACAAATTTTAGAAACAAAAGTGGCTCAGTTTGAAGGTTGTCAACAATTCTTCTCACCAGAAATCACTCAGTTTTTGAGCCGTCAAGTGCCAGAAATTGAAAAAGGATTAAGCAAGAAAATCAATCCAGCAGAGATTGCATTTATGCTTAAAGTTTTGCCTTATCTCTTGCTTAGTTACCATAATACCGAATTAGATACGGTCGAAAAAGAAGCTATTGTCAGGGAATTTAATTTGGTCTATGAGCGCATTGAATACCGAGTGGCTCAACAACTCCAAGAGTCACTTGAAAAAGAGTTTGGCTTAGTGTTAGATGAGATTGAAGTCTCTCTCATAGCCATTTTACTCTTGTCCTATCGTAAGGATCGTGATGGGCATGTTAACAGTCAAGACTTTGTAGCGCTCAAAAAAGTTGTGGATCTCTTTATCGATGATTTTGAGAAAAATTCTTCCTTTGTCTTTGAAGATAAGGAAGAGCTCGCTCAGAACCTTCTTGCACATTGTAAGGCCTTGCTGTTTCGAAAAGCCTATGGCATCTTATCAAAAAATCCTTTGACAAAACAGATCAGGAATAAGTATCAAAGTCTATTTCAAGTGACGCGTCATGCCAGCCGTATCTTGGAAGAGGCTTGGCATATTGTCTTATCTGACGAGGATCTCGCTTATCTAACGGTTCACATGGGTGGAGCCTTGCGGCGAACGACTCATCAAAGAACAAGCTTTCCAACCGTTTTTATCATTTGTGATGAGGGCATATCTGTTCAACGCCTTTTAATTCGCCAGTGTCAGCAATACCTGCCTGATAAAATCATCTCAGCCGTATTTACAACAGAACAATTCAAAAGTGTAGAAGATCTCCTTGAAGTGGAGTTTTTGATTTCGACTAACGAAGCCTTGGAGACGCATTTGCCTTTAGTGCAAGTGCAGCCGATATTAGATTTTGATGATGTGATACGTCTAGTGCATTTTTCAAAATACCGTAGCTTTACGGATCATCAAAAAGGCTTTGCTGTAGAATTGGATCGTTTATTAACAGCTTACCTTTCGGATAGTCAGCAGGTGCTAGAGCTAAAGCAACGCCTGCAAAGTTTGATTGCTAACGAATTACTAACCTGTATTTCGGGGGCTTGTCTTGAAACGGATATCTATTAAAGTCCAAATGTGAACACAGCACTGTGTTAGATTTGGTCTTTTTTTTGTACCCAAGGGAGCTTATACTTAGACTATACAATACGAAAATCCTAGGAGGACTAAGAAATGGCTAAAGTTCAAGATATTACAAGAGAATCTTGGATTCTATCAACCTTCCCAGAGTGGGGAACATGGCTTAATGAAGAAATTGAAGAAGAAGTGGTGCCAGAGGGCAACTTTGCTATGTGGTGGCTTGGGAACTGTGGTGTTTGGATTAAGACACCTGGTGGAGCTAACGTGGTCATGGACCTTTGGTCATCTCGTGGTAAGTCCACTAAAAAAGTAAAAGATATGGTTTGGGGACACCAAATGGCCAACATGGCCGGTGTGCGCAAATTGCAACCAAACTTGCGTGTACAACCAATGGTCATCGACCCATTTGCAATCAACGAATTGGACTACTACCTGGTATCGCACGTGCATAGCGACCATATGGATATCAGCACTGCCGCTGCTATTATCAACAATCCAAAATTGGACCATGTGAAATTTGTTGGTCCAGTTGAAAGTGGCGATATCTGGGAAAAATGGGGTGTGCCCGCTGACCGTATCATCCGCATCGCACCAGGCGATAGCTTTGAATTCAAAGACATCAAGGTCCACGCAGTTGAGTCATTCGACCGTACCTGCTTGGTGACTTTACCCATCGAAGGCTACGACGAAAATGGTGGCAAACTAGCAGGTCTTCCTGTAACAGATGAACTCATGGCTCGCAAGGCAGTCAACTATGTCTTTGAAACACCTGGCGGAACCATCTACCACGGTGCAGATTCTCACTTCTCAAACTACTTTGCAAAACACGGTCGTGACTTCAACATTGACGTTGCTATTAACAACTACGGTGACAACCCAATCGGTATTCAGGACAAGATGACCTCTATCGATTTACTTCGTATGGCAGAAAACTTGCGTGCTAAGGTCATTATCCCTGTTCACTATGACATCTGGTCTAACTTCATGGCATCAACAGATGAAATTCTTCAACTATGGAAAATGCGGAAAGAACGCCTGCAGTATGACTTCCACCCGTTCATCTGGGAAGTTGGTGGTAAGTATACCTATCCACTTGATAAGGACCGCATTGAGTATCACCACCCACGTGGCTTTGATGATTGCTTCTTAGAAGATTCAAATATTCAATTCAAGGCCTTGCTATAAGAAGAGAAGAGGGCGGGACGAAAGTCCTGCCTTTTTTGTGACTTTTGTGACATCATGCTATAATGAAGCGTATCAAAATGTAAATAGAGGGAAGCTATGGGAATTGTAATACTTGTTGGGATGTTTGGCTCATTTTTATTGGGAATGCTTGTAACAGGGGTGAATCTTCTGGTCAATGCTTTACTGAGAAAAACGGGTTTTAATAATTACTTTTTGGTATCAAGTCTTGTTTTGATTGGGCTATTGTTAAGACTAGGTGGGACTGTTCTAGGATTTATGACCAATACTCATCTGTCATCAAGCGCATTACGATTAGCCGAACTCTTGCTATTTTTGCCTGCTTTTTTCATCCTAGTGATTAATTGGGGGTTAGGCCTGTGGTTTTCATTTAAGAAAAAGGGAGCGCCAAGTCTCATGATAGCAATCATGTTACTATTGGTTTTGATTTTCTGTCTATCAGGTCAAGGACTTTCTCTGATGATACTTTATGTCGTGGCGTGTCAAGTGTTTTGGCTACTCAACAGGCGTGCGGAGAAAGCAGAAAGAGCCAAGGGGGATGGGTTATAGAGAAAGACGATAACTTTTGCTCTGCCATTTCCCAAAAACCTAAATTATGGTAAAATGTAAGGGTAATCATATAGAAAAGAGGAAGCATATGAAATTCCTAGAATTGAATAAAAAGCGTCATGCCATCAAGCATTTTAATGACCAGCCGATTGACATCAAGGATGTGCGTACCGCCATTGAAATTGCAACGCTGGCACCGTCTGCCCACAATAGCCAACCATGGAAATTTGTGGTTGTTAAAGAGAAAAAAGCAGATTTAGCTGAACTTGCTCATGGGGCTAACAAAGAGCAAGTCAATGAATCTCAATACACCATTGTCCTCTTTACGGATACAGATTTAGTCAAACGGGCGCGTAAGATTGCTCGTGTTGGTGTTAAGAGTTTATCAGATGAGCGCCTCAGTTATTACATGGATGCTCTGCCACCTCGCTTTGCTAAATTTACCGAACAAGAAAAATCAGACTATTTGGCTTTGAATGCTGGTATTGTTACCCATAACCTTGTTATGGCTCTAACTGATCAAAAAATTGGGTCAAACATGATTCTTGGATTTGATAAAAGTAGCAGGGTAAACGACGTCCTTGACATTGATAAACGTTTCCGTCCAGAACTCTTGATAACGGTAGGTTATACCGATGAAAAACCAGAACCTAGCTACCGTTTGCCAGTAGATGAAGTAATTGACTATAAGTAAGGAGAAAGCATGACCATTGATTTTAAAGCAGAAGTAGACAAACGCCGTGAGGCCATGATGGCTGACCTTTTTAGCCTTCTTGAGATTAATTCCGAACGTGATGATTCAAAAGCAGATAAAGACCATCCTTTTGGTCCAGGGCCTGTGCGTGCGCTAGAGAAATTTTTAGAAATAGCAGAGCGTGACGGTTACAAGACGCGTAATATTGATAATTACGCTGGAGATTTTGAATACGGCGACGGTGAAGAAGTGCTTGGTATCTTTGCCCACTTGGATGTGGTGCCAGCTGGTTCAGGTTGGGACACAGACCCTTACACACCGACCATCAAAGATGGCAAACTCTTTGCCCGTGGGTCTTCAGATGACAAAGGGCCAACCATGGCTTGTTATTACGGCTTAAACATCATCAAAGAGTTAGGACTTCCTGTCTCTAAAAAAGTTCGCTTTATTGTGGGAACAGATGAAGAGTCAGGTTGGGCAGATATGGATTACTACTTTGAGCATAACGGCCTCAAAGATCCTGACTTTGGCTTCTCACCAGACGCAGAATTCCCAATCATCAACGGGGAAAAAGGAAACATTACGGAGTACTTGCATTTTGATGGTCAAAATGATGGTGAATGTGTCCTTCACAGCTTAAGCGGTGGTCTTCGTGAGAATATGGTACCAGAGTCTGGGACAGCTGTGATTTCAGCACCATTAACCTTATCAGATTTACAGGAAAAACTTTCAGACTTTACCAGTCAAAATCCAGTCACAGCTACTGTGTCTGAAGAAGCAGGTCGTTTTACCATTACCTTCATTGGAAAGTCGGCTCACGGCGCTCATCCAGAAGCAGGTATCAATGGGGTAACTTACCTTGCTCATTTCCTTGGGCAATTTGACTTTGCTGGAGCAGCGCGTGACTACCTCTATGTTGCAGGACAGGTTATCCATACAGACCATTACGCTGAAAAGACTGGTGTTGCCTACACTGATGAGAAAATGGGTCAATTGACCATGAATGCAGGGGTCTTTAAGTTTGATGCAACTTCAAGTGATAATACCATTGCTCTCAATTTCCGCTACCCACAAGGGACAGACAAAGAAACGATTCAATCAGTTTTAGAAACCTTAACGGGCGTTAAGAGTGTTACCCTTGCAGCCCATGGACATGTTCCACATTACACCCCTATGGATGATGAACTTGTATCGACCTTACTAGCGGTTTATGAAAAGCAAACAGGATTAAAAGGATTTGAACAAATCATTGGTGGTGGAACCTTTGGACGCCTTCTTAAGCGGGGTGTTGCTTTTGGAGCTATGTTCCCAGGCTACACAGACACTATGCATCAGGCTAATGAATTTGCGGATGTCGAAGATTTATATCGTGCAGCAGCCATTTATGCAGAAGCTATCTATGAGTTGATCAAATAGTAAGTTAAGACGGGTTCGCCTGTCTTTTTTAGGAGGAAGTATGACAATAGAAACATTAGTAAGTTCAGACAAGGACAGGGTCAAAGACCTGTTTGTGTCAGTTTTTAGCCAAGCACCTTGGCATGACGATTGGTCAGATGAGCAACAATTAGACCGTTACATCGGAGATTTGCTGGCACACCCAAGAGCCCTTTGTTTTGGACTGTTTGACCAAGTCAACCTCATCGCCCTCTCACTTGGCTATATTCGCTACTGGTATGAGGGGACGGAGTACCGCATTGAAGAACTCTGCATCGCCCCTGACTATCAAGGGCAAGGTCTGGGTAGTCGTTTTCTTTCGGAAATAGAGAAACTGTTGGCGGACAGAGGTATTGTCCATATCCTCTTACAAACCGAACGCAATCTCCCAGCCTTTTCCTTCTACAAAAACTGCGGTTTTCATGCCCTAGAAGAAGATGTGACCATGGTCAAGAAAGTAGGTCGTCATGAATCTAACTGAGATGAAACAAGCCATAATAAAGGACCCATCCAACCAAGTTTTTACCAATCAAGGAATAACTCCTCTTTTCCAAGTTTCCTCTACTGCACGAATCCTGATTATTGGGCAGGCTCCTGGTTGGAAGACACAAGAAAAGGGCCGTTTGTTTGACGACGCCAGTGGGGATAATCTTCGACATTGGTTAGGAGTAGATCGTCAGACTTTCTATGAATCGGGTCTTTTTGCTATTCTCCCTATGGATTTCTATTATCCAGGTAAGGGAAAATCTGGTGATTTACCCCCTCGAAAGGATTTTGCTCAAAAGTGGCACCCAGACATTCTAGCACTGATGCCAAAAGCAGAGCTTCTGATTCTGATTGGAAGTTACGCGCAGCAGTATTACCTAAAACAACAATCGAGGACAACAGTAACTGATACCGTTAAACATTATAAGGATTTTCTGCCACACTATTTTCCCCTGGTTCATCCCTCTCCTCGTAATAATATCTGGCAGGCTAAAAATCCTTGGTTCAAAGAAGAGCTCTTACCCGAACTGAAAGAGCGGATATCTGCGATAATCGAAGACTACTGACAAATCAGTGCCTCTCCTTTACATTTTGAAAATACAGGAACCACAGCAGCTTATTCCAATAATGAGAATAGACTGTTGTGGTTGTTTTTTATAAGTGATTGTCGTAAAGAGTGAAGGAGTAAGTCACCATCAAGCTACGAGCCTAGCCTGTTCTTTGAGGTGGCTATCTTTCAGGAATGTTGGGGTAAATAGCGGGGCAGACTTTCAAGTAAAAGTCTTCCAAGGTTTGACCTTCTTGAGTAACGGTGATACCTTGTGGAAATAGTTTAGAAGCTAGCCACAGAGGGACCAGACTAGGATACCAAATTGCCATGACTTCAAAGATGAAGCGACGGTTATTTCCCCGACCGATATAGCGTTTCTTGTACTCTCTTTGTAGTCGTGGATGAGGAATATAGATATGGACCTCCCTAACTTTCTGACGAATGCATTCGACAAGGAGAGGAAAAAGAAAGTTCAAGGCAACCAAAACCGTTTTGCCTTGATGATGCAAAGCCATGGCTTTTTGAATATAAATTTGTTTATAATGTTTATCTTTAATAGGACGCGGTGTGGACTTGCGTTCTTCCTTACTGAGATGGCTGACGCTGGAATTATCATATTTGATATCAGACATTTCAAGATCGACAACATTGTGGTATTTTTTAGCAAGGGTTGTTTTTCCCATACCTGGAAAGGCAAACAAAAGCATCACTGGACTCCTCTTTTCTTTCTGGATGTTACTTAGGATAACATCCATTTCCAAAAGAAACCTTAAGAATTTTGAGCCATTTGATCAAATGTTATAAGCCTGATAGTTTTAAGATATTATAACAGGATTGTGACGAGTTTTTTATCACTGCTTGGAGTAGAGCAGATGTAGCAACTGACAAAGCCTGATTGGTTTGTTTAAAGAACTGAGTCACCTCTTGTCCACTAAAAAGTGTGTCCTCAAAAATCATTGAGAACACACTCTTTGTTATTATCACCAATCATTTCAAGAGCCTAGTATTTATTCCAAGAACGTGGCAGAAAGAGGAGAAGCATAGGATAGATTTCCAAACGTCCCGCAATCATGGCTAGTGATAGAACAAATTTTGACAATGGGCTGAAAATAGCAAAAGTCTCACTAGTTCCTAGAATAGGACCAATATTATTAAAGGTTGAAGCCACAGCACTTACCGTGATCATAAAATCCTTACCATCAGCAGATAAGAAGATAATGAGTCCGACAAGAATCATTAAATAGACCGATAAGTATTTTAAAATGCTGTGCTGGGTAGCCTTGTCTAATGGGCTATCATTAACGTGAATGGTGAGGATGCGATTGGGAGAAATGCTAGATAGGATTTGGCTACGTGAAATTTTTGCCACAACCATAGCTCGAATGACCTTAAACCCTCCTGCAGTGGAACCAGCAGACCCACCAATAAACATGAGCATGAGCAGGATAACTTGTGAAAAAAGAGGCCATTTTGTCAGATCTGTGATGCCAAAACCTGTTGTCGTGATGATGGTAGCAACTTGGAAAAAGGAATATTCTACTGTTTGACTAAGATTAGCGTAAAGGTGGTAAATGTTAATAGCAATCATGGCAGAAGATGCCAGAACGATTCCAAGATAAACGCGAAGCTCCTCGTCGCTGAAAAATGCTTTAACTTTCCGCACCAAAATAAAGTAGTAGAGGTTAAAGTTGACACCGAATAAAAGAGTACCAATAGAAACAGCATAGGAAATAGCAGAGCTATTGTAATGAGCTATGGAGTCATTGTAGACAGCGAATCCTCCCGTACCAGCCCCTCCCATAGCAATGACAAGAGAATCATAAAGAGGCATGCCAAGTCCCCAAAGGACCAAGGTAAAGATGAGAAACATCACCAAATAGATGATATAAAGAATTTGAGCAGTGTTTTTTAGTTTGGCAACGACTTTACCAAAGACAGGTCCAGGAACTTCAGCCCGCATGACCTCTAAGTGAGCATTCTTGCTGTTTTCCATAATAGCAAGGGCAAAAACCAATACCCCCATACCACCGATGAGGTGAGTAAAACTGCGCCAAAACATGAGAGAAGGCGACAAGACAGCAACATTTGGTAATATGGTAGCGCCAGTGGTTGTAAAGCCAGAAGAGATTTCAAAGAAAGCATCGATGACATCGGGAATTTGTCCAGCAAAGACAAAAGGTAAGCCACCAAAGAAAGACCAAAGAATCCAGGTCATGGCTGTAATGAGTAGCCCCTCCTTTGTATAAATGCGGTAATTTTTTGGCTTAAAGCAAATACCGATTACCCCTAGGAGAATTAAGATACCTTGTGTTGCGATAATCGCTTTAAAAACAGTTGCCTCTTCCTGATAAATCGTAGCCACAATGAGAGGGACCACTAAAAGAGCTGCTTCAATGAGTAGTAATTTTGAGAGAAGGTAGCGGACCATTGAATGATTCATGTCTTACCTCGCTAACAAGTCACGAACATTTGTGACATTCTGTAAAAGGGTGAAAACAACAATTTTATCCCCAACTTGAAGACTATCCTCACCTGTTGGATAAATAGGTTTGCCTTTTCGGATAATGGCAGCAATGAGGACATTTTTCTTTAGATTTAAAGCCATCAAATTGATGCCGACCATGGGACTACCTTGGTGAATCTCAAATTGCAGAGTTTCGATTCTTCCGTCTCCAATATGGTGCATGGCATCAAGCGTTGACGCCTCTTGAGCGTTTTTTCGTCCGCGAATAAAATGCATGATGCTATCTACCGCAATCCGTTTAGGGGTCACAATACTTGCAAATTCTTTGCGGTCAATAATGTCAAGGAGACTCGTGCGATTCACTTTGGTGATGTTTTTACGGATACCAATTTTATCCAAGGACATCGATGTTAAAATATTTTCCTCATCAATAGGTGTCAATGTAGCAACAGCATCGAAGTTTGTAACCCCTTCTTCAAGAAGGACACTTTTTGCTGTCCCGTCCCCTTTGACAATGTGAATATGAGGGAATTCCTCGCTAAACCATCGCGCTCTTTCTTCATTAACCTCAATCATTTTGACCGAAATCTTGGTTTTTGAAGCTTCAAAAATATTGAGAAGGTAGTAAGCAATCTTTCCAGCACCGACAAGCATCAAATTGCGAATGGTATTTGATTTAACATGACTGTGGAAGAGAATCATTTCAACGCGGCTACCAGTGACAAAAATCGTATCGCCAGCTTGTAAAGTAGCATCTCCATCAGGAATGATAATGTCATGGTCACGTTCAATCGCACAGACCAAGATATTGCCAAATTTTTTGCGGAATTGGCTCAATTGAATGTGACAGAGCTTGCTATCGGCAGTGATTTTGAATTCCATTAGCATGACACGTCCACTAGCAAAGTGTTCAACTGATTGGGCATTTGGAAATTCCACGATATTAGCAATAGAGCGCGCTGCAAGCATCTCTGGGTTGACAATCAAGGAGAAATCGAGGAAATTCTTAGCTTTAAAATAGATATTAGAATACTCAGGGTTGCGTACTCGGACAATGGTTTCAGTCGCCCCCATTTTTTTAGCCAGAACAGCGGCAATCATATTGACCTCGTCTTTTTCGGTCAAGGCCACAAAGATATCACAGGTCTTAATGTCAGCTTGTTCGAGAATTTTAAAGTTAGCTCCATTGCCAACAATTCCCATAATGTCTTGGCGCCGAGTGACTTGTTTTAAAACTTGTTCATCTGCTTCAATCAGAGTAACATCATGCTTTTCTGCTACAAGTGAGCGGCAAAGTGCAGAGCCGACTTTACCAGCTCCTACAACGATAATACGCATATTTTCGTATGATATCAAAAGCACGGTTAGATGTGCTTTCATCCCTTTCATTTATAGTATCTTCTTATTATACCCTTTTTTGAGGAAAATGCACGTTATATTAGGCTAAAATTCTCCTTTTACCATGCGAATTTAGGTTTTGTCATTCCCATCAAATTATGATAGAATAAACCTATTATCTTGCAATGTTAGAAAAGAGTTTAAGATGTCAAAAGAAACCTTGATTTTACTCTACGGCGGTCGTTCAGCAGAGCGTGAGGTATCCGTCTTGTCTGCTGAAAGTGTGATGCGGGCTGTCAATTATGACAAGTTTTTCGTCAAAACCTACTTCATCACCCAGACAGGCGACTTTATCAAGACCCAGGAATTTTCCCAAACACCGTCAGCAGATGAAAAGTTGATGACCAATGCGACCATTGTTGCGGAGCAAGCTGTTCGTCCTAGCGACATTTATGAAGAAAATGCTGTTGTCTTCCCTGTCCTCCACGGTCCAATGGGCGAAGATGGCTCTATCCAAGGCTTCTTGGAAGTTCTTCGTATGGCTTACGTGGGCACCAATATCCTGTCTTCCAGCGTGGCCATGGACAAGATTACAACCAAACGTGTCCTGGAATCAGCAGGCATCTCCCAGGTACCCTATGTGGCAGTGATTGAAGGGGAGCCGATTGCCGACAAGATTGCGGAGATTGAGGGCAAGCTGACCTATCCAGTCTTTGTCAAACCCGCCAACATGGGCTCTAGCGTTGGTATTTCCAAGGCAGAGGACCTGGCGAGCTTGCAGGCAGCCCTGGACCTTGCGTTCAAGTATGACAGCCGCGTCCTCGTTGAGCAGGGAGTTGTTGCCCGTGAGATTGAGGTCGGTCTTTTGGGAAATGCTGACGTGAAAACCACACTTCCGGGTGAAGTAGTCAAAGACGTTGCTTTTTATGATTACGATGCCAAATACATCGACAACAAGATTACCATGGAAATCCCAGCTAAGATTGACGAGTCTGTCATGGACACCATGCGTGATAATGCAGCCAAGGCCTTCCGAGCGATTGGTGGCTGTGGCCTGTCCCGCTGTGATTTCTTCCTGACAGAAGACGGCGACATCTTCCTCAACGAACTCAATACCATGCCAGGTTTCACCCAGTGGTCTATGTATCCACTCCTTTGGGATAACATGGGACTTGCTTATCCAGACCTGATTGAAGAATTGGTCCGTCTGGCCAAGGAAATGTTTGAAAAACGGGAAAGTCATTTGATTTAATGAGAATGAAAGGATTGGAATTTTTCCAATCTTTTTCTAGTTCATTTGCTTGCAAAGGTTTGCAAAAAGGAATAGAATGGGAACAAGTATCTGGAGGTATCGATGTATCAAACGACAGTAAAAGGAGAAGGCTTGTTTCAGGCCGTGTCTCAGGGCTATGGGGATCCAGTTCGGACCTTTGGGGTGACCGAGCAGGGAGAAACGCCTGTCAGCCTGGTCAATATCGGCTTGGCTGCTTGTGTGACCATGTGTGTGCAGGGCTATTATGCCAGTCAAGAAGGCAATAAAACCATGCCGGTTCAAGTATCTTGTCAGCTGGATGACAGAAAATTTGCCCTGAACATTGGCCTGGCCGAACAGGTTTCTGCAGAAAAGCAGGAGGCGATCCTAGCCTACATAGAGCAGAAGTGCAAGGTAAAGGCTCTCTTGAGCGATGATATTAAGTATGACATGGATTTTTACCTATTGGAAGAAAACTAATCAGATACCGTCTATAAGACGGTGTCCTGACTCAAGTTCGGTAAAAAGTGGTATAATAAAAAGAGCGAAAGCTCTTTTTTAGTTTATTGGAGAATCACATGAAATTAACCCTACACGAAATCGCTCAGGTTTTGAGTGCCAAAAATGACATCAGCCTCTATCCCGACACCGTCCTCAACAAGGTCGAGTTCGACAGCCGCCTCATCAGCTCAGGCGACCTTTTTGTTCCCCTCAAGGGATCAAGGGACGGTCATGACTTTATTCCTGTGGCTTTTGAAAATGGCTTTGCGGTAACCCTGTCTGAAGTCAGCCTTGAAGTTCCCCACATCCTAGTAGAAGATTGCCTGGCTGCGCTACAAACATTAGCGGCCTACTACCTAGAGAAAACGGGAGTGGAAGTTATTGCCGTGACAGGCTCAAACGGTAAAACGACCACCAAGGACATGATTCACGATGTTCTGGCGACGACTTACAAGACCTACAAGACCCAGGGCAATTACAACAACGAAATCGGCCTGCCTTACACCGTCCTTCATATGCCAGATGACACAGAAAAACTGGTCTTGGAAATGGGGCAGGACCACTTGGGCGACATTCACCTCTTGTCAGAAATCGCCAAGCCGAGCCTGTCTGTCATTACCCTTTTTGGAGAAGCTCACCTGGAATTTTTTGGCTCACGAGAAGAGATTGCCAAAGGGAAGTTGCAGATTGCGGACGGAATGACCGCTGGAAGTAAACTCTTGATTCCGACAGATCCGATTGCGGATAAGCTCTTGCCGAGCCATGTGGAGCTCATTCGTTTCGGTGAGCAGGCTGATTTGCAGGTGACCATCCTGGTCGAGTCAAAGGACAGCCTGACCTTCACCGTCAACTTTATGGACGGCGACATTTTCCTACCTGTAACGGGTAAGTACAATGCCACCAATGCTATGGTAGCAAGCTATGTGGGCAAGACCTTGGGTGTGCCTGATGAGGCAATCAAGTCAGCCCTAGCTAGTCTAAACTTGACCCGCAACCGTACCGAGTGGAAAAAGGCAGCCAACGGAGCAGACATTCTCAGTGATGTTTACAATGCCAACCCAACGGCCATGCGATTGATTTTGGAAACTTTTTCTAGTATTCCCGCAAACGACGGCGGCAAGAAAATCGCAGTTTTGGCAGACATGAAAGAATTGGGACATCAGTCCGTAGACCTCCACAATCAGATGATTCTGAGCCTGTCGCCAGATGTGCTGGACACCGTCATCTTCTACGGTCAGGATATTGAAGAATTGGCCCAGTTGGCCAGTCAGATGTTCCCGCTTGGAAAAGTCTATTTCTTTAGGAAGAATGCAGAGCAGGACCAATTTGAAGACTTGGTGAAACAGGTTAAAGAAAGTCTAGGGAAAAATGACCAAATCCTCTTCAAAGGCTCCAATTCCATGAATCTTGGCAAAGTGGTGGAAGAATTGCTGAAATAGCTTGAATAATAGAATGAATTTTCTGAATCTTTTTATAGCAATTCTTTGAAATAATTTGAAAAAATGGTACAATGGTTACAATTATTTATGGATTAAGGAGAAATCATCTTGACAAAACAATATAAAAATCTTGTGAATGGAGAGTGGAAACTCTCTGAGAATGATATTAAAATTTTTGCTCCAGCTAATGGTGAGGAGTTGGGATCTGTCCCTGCCATGAGTCAAGAGGAAGTAGACTACGTTTACGCGACAGCTAAAGCAGCCCAACCGGCATGGCGTGCGCTATCATACGTGGAACGTGCAGCTTACCTTCATAAAGCAGCAGACATTCTTGAACGTGATGCTGAAAAAATTGGTGCGATTCTTTCTAAAGAAGTGGCAAAAGGTTATAAAGCAGCCGTTTCTGAGGTTGTTCGTACAGCAGATATTATTCGTTACTCAGCTGAAGAAGGCCTTCGTATGGAAGGTGAAGTTCTTGAAGGTGGAAGTTTTGAAGCTGCAAGCAAGAAGAAAATTGCAGTTGTTCGTCGTGAGCCTCTGGGGCTTGTTCTGGCCATTTCACCATTTAACTATCCTGTCAACTTGGCTGGTTCTAAAATTGCACCTGCTTTGATTTCAGGAAATGTTGTAGCCCTTAAACCACCAACACAAGGTTCTATTTCAGGACTTCTTTTGGCGGAAGCTTTTGCGGAAGCTGGTCTTCCGGCAGGTGTTTTCAGCACTATCACTGGTAAAGGTTCTGTTATTGGAGATTACATCGTTGAACACGAAGCGGTTAACTTTATCAACTTTACAGGTTCAACGCCAATCGGTGAGCGTATTGGTAAACTAGCAGGTATGCGTCCAATCATGCTTGAGCTTGGTGGTAAAGACTCTGCTATTGTTCTTGAGGATGCAGACCTTGCTAAAGCAGCTAAAGACATTGTTACAGGTGGTCTGAGCTACTCTGGTCAACGTTGTACAGCCGTTAAACGCGTTCTTGTTATGGAGAATGTGGCTGATGCCTTGGTTGCCAATATTAAGACGGAGGTTGAAAAGCTTTCAGTTGGTATGCCAGAAGAGGATGCAGACATTACACCAGTTATCGATTCGGGATCTGCTGATTACATTGAAGGTCTCGCTAAAGACGCAGAAGAAAAAGGGGCTAAAGCGTTGACTGCCTTTAAACGTGAAGGCAACCTTATCTGGCCAACGATCTATGATAATGTCACAACAGACATGCGCTTAGCTTGGGAAGAGCCTTTTGGGCCAATCATGCCAATCATCCGCGTGTCATCACTAGAAGAAGCTATCAAGATTTCTAATGAATCTGAATACGGGCTTCAAGCGTCTGTATTTACAGCTAATTTCCCACTTGCTTTCTCAATTGCGGAGCAATTGGAGGTTGGTACTGTCCACATCAATAACAAAACGCAACGTGGTACAGACAACTTCCCATTCTTGGGAGCTAAAAAATCAGGCGCAGGTGTTCAAGGGGTTAAATACTCTATTGAAGCGATGACGACTGTGAAATCTGTTGTCTTTGATATCAACTAAGAATAAAAGACTGGCTTGCCAGTCTTTTTTGCATTTTGATTGCAATAATGTTAAAGAAATGTTACAATCTAAGCAATTAGATTGAGAGGCCTTATGAAAGCATTGACTTATTTGTTACGGATATTAAATGCATGCTTGTTAATAGCTGCTCTTTTTTTGTGTGTCAAAGTCTATGGCAAAATGCAGAGCATTCAGCGTCTTGAGGAGGTCATTTCAAAAGAAGAAGCAGTCATAAAGGAAAATAAAGCCATTGTGACACAGACCGGGATGATCGATAGTACCTTTGTTATGGTAGCTTATCCGATCGATGAGAGCGGAAATGTCCTATCAGCCATCGAAACCGACTTAAAAGATTATATACAAGATCAGTTTGGAGACAGTCAGAAGGTTTCAAACATGTCTAGATTAGCATTTCTTGATAGCAAAATATCTGAAAGTGGCTTAAATAACGTGACTAAATACGAGTTACAGGTACGTCGCTACCAAAAAGATAAGGATGGTATCACTAAAAGGGCTCAAGAAAATATAAAAGAAGTCTACATTCGTCAGGATACACAGGTGTTTGACCTGACTCAATTGGTCAAGGATAGTCAGTTTCTTAAGGACAAGCTGATTACACAGATGGAAAAAGAGCTATCTAGCATTAACCAACTAGATCAAATAGCCGTACAAAAGTTGGAAAATCTCAAACAATCTGATTTTAAACGCCTTTTGTTTCAAGTCGATGGCGAAAACCTAAAAATACAGCTTCCCGAAAAAATAGGCGATAAGAGCGACCTTGTCCTTCCTTTGTCCGATTTGTATGACCAAATTGATGCCAGCTATCTTAAAGGAAAAGCTCTCGAAAATTATCAGGCCTATGAGAAGGAAAAAGAAGAGGCCCTAAGAAAGACGCGTTTAGCTCAGGCGAATAATCAGGTTGTTTTAGAGGGAAATGTCGTTGCCTTAACCTTTGACGATGGTCCTAATGCTAGCACGACGCCACGTATTTTAGATATTTTAAAAGGCTACCAGGCTAAAGCCACGTTCTTTGTGATTGGTAAATCAATTGCTGGCAATGAAGAGCTTTTAAAACGGATGAAGTCAGAAGGGCATGAAATTGGTAATCATACTTGGAGCCACCCTTCCTTACCGACCTTATCTGCAGATCAAATCACATGGCAAGTTAATGAGACTAGCAAAGCCATTACAAAGGTTACTGGAGACCAAGTGACTTTACTACGGCCACCTTACGGCGCGACCAATGCTAGCGTTAGATCCTTGCTAACATATCCTCAGATTATGTGGGATGTGGACACTGAAGATTGGAAAAATCGCAACACAGAGTCTATCTTAGCGAATGTCAAAGCGCAGCTGCACCCAGGAGCTGTTATTCTCCTTCATGACATTCACGGTTCTACCGCTGATGCCCTACCAGTTGTGATGGACTATCTGGTGAGTCAGGGTTACCGTTTTGTTACCATCAGTGAACTTTATGGATACTAGAAAATGGCTGTGTCAACAGTCATTTTTTTGAGCTCTTGCCACTTGAATTGGTCAGATGATTTTCTATCAAATAGGGTAAAAATTTAAAATTTTTCTAAAAAATGGTAGCGCTTTCTTAAAAATGTGTTATAATGAAGTCATGAAATATCACTAAAAAATTAGGAGGAAACCCTATGGTAACACGTCAGCATTTTTCAGAAGAAGTTATGCGTAAGGATAGTCCTTACTTTTCAGCCTTGAAGACGACGATTGAGTCAGCTTTTTATGAAAATCATGTGCGACAAGTCAAAACTTTGTCAGAGGCTTATCAGCTTGCATTGAAATCACCAGGCACAACAGTTCTTGACATGCCTGTTGCTCACACCAAAGAGCTTGGTTTGCCAGACGATGCCAAAGTGCTTTTGGAAAATGGCGGAGCTATTGTCGGCCGGACAGCTAAGGCTCGCCGTATCTTTGGAAACAATCCAGCTGAAGATGCTAAGCTCTTGCCGATTGTTCGCGAAGCAATCTTCCAAAGCCGCCATCGTCCTTATTTGAAAGCAGATGCAGTAGTTGGTCTTGATGAAGCCTTTATGCTTCGTGCCCATCTGATGGTTCCAGAAGATAACGTCAATAACCTCTATTCATGGCTGATGAATTTCCAAATTCTAGATGCTGATTATCAAGCACGCCTTAAAAATTCACCACGATATGAAGAGACAGACATCTATATCTTCTCTGATCCTGAATGGAGCCACCCAGACTATCCAGATGGTTTGGCATACTTTGATACCAATCATAACTGTGCCATTATTTTGGGGATGTATTACTTCGGAGAACTCAAAAAATCAACCTTGACTCTAGCTTGGGGAACAGCTGCGCGTAACAACTATGTTTCTTGTCATGGCGGTCTAAAAATCTTCAAAAAAGATGGTCAAAAACCATACGTTGCGTCCTTCTTTGGTCTTTCTGGATCTGGTAAATCAACCCTAACCCACGCTAAACACGATGGAAAATATGATATCAATGTCTTACATGACGATGCCTTTATCATCTCTCAAAAAGATGGTTCTTCCATTGCTCTTGAACCATCATACTTTGATAAGACCAGTGATTATCCAGCTGGACACAAAGAACAAGATTACTTTGTTACTGTTCAGAACTGTGGGGTTGCCCTTGATAAAGAAGGTCGCTTGCGCCTTGTGACTGAAGATGTTAGAAATGGTAATGGCCGCACGGTGAAATCACGTTATTCTACGCCAAACCGAGTGGATCGCATCGAAGACCCAATTCAGTCAATCTTCTGGATCATGAAAGATGATTCTCTACCACCTTTGGTACGTTTATCTGATCCAGTTATGGCTGCTACAATGGGCTGTACTTTGACAACGATGCGTTCAAGTGCTGAAAACACTTCTGATAGTCTCAATAGTTTAATTATTGAACCGTATGCAAACCCATTCCGTGTTTACCCATTGGTTGAAGACTATAAGAAATTCCAATCCCTCTTTGAAGCGGGTGTGCAGTGCTACATCATCAATACCGGCTCTTACATGGGCAAGAAGATTCCAAAAGAAGTAACGCTTTCTATCATTGAAAATATTGTAGATGGCACAGGAAACTTCAAACCGTTTGGTGGTGTTCGTGGCTTTGATTACTTGGATGTTGAAGGATTTGATGTTCCTGAATTTGACGAGAGCTATCGTCAATTGCTCCGCGATCGCATGCAAATCCGTCTGAACTACTTGCTCAATTTCAATCATGACAATCAAGAAAATCCACTTCCAGCGGAAGCTATTCTCCATATGGAAGAAGTTTTCAATGATTTGATTTAAAGCGTAATGTCTGGGACTTTTGTCTCAGGCATTATTTTTGGTTTTAGAAAAAGATTAAAAATATGGGGACTTTTCTTTTGAAAAGGCTTGCCAAATGCTTCTAAAAAGGCTAAGATGAAAGGAGTAGAAAGTGAGGATTTTATGGGATTTAAAGACTATACCTATACTCGCCCAGATTATGAGGCATTGAAGATAGAGCTACGAGACTTGACAGAAAAACTAGCTCAAGCGACATCAGGGCAAGAAGCGGTAGCTGTGGCTAAAGAAATCACAGCGATTAACTTTTCCATTGACAGCCAAGGAACCCTTTGGAGTATTCGTCACTCCATTGATATGAACGATGACTTTTACAACGAAGAGACCAAGTTTTGGAATGAATACTCCCCCCTTTTCCAAGAACTGACAACCGACTATTATAAGGTTGTCCTGGCATCACCTTACCGTGAAGAACTAGCTGAATTCTTACCAGAGACCTTCTTTTTGATGGCGGAGAATAAACTGGCTACCTTTTCTTCAGAAGCTATCCCTCTTTTCCAAAAGGAAAATGATCTGGTTGACCGTTATAATAATTTGATGGCGACAGCTAAGATTGAATTTCGTGGGGAGACTTATAATTTGGCGCAAATGGGTCCGTTTGGTCAGTCAACGGATCGGACGACGCGAAAAGAAGCTAGCGAAGCTGTGACTCAATTCTTTGTTCAAAATGAAGAGGCTTTTGATGAGATTTACGACGAACTTGTCAAGGTACGTCATGAGATTGCGACAAGTCTTGGCTTTAAGGATTATGTTGAATACGGCTATAAGATGATGAACCGCTTCGACTATGATCGTGAGATGGTTGCGACCTATCGTGGGGAAATCCTGAAGCATGTGGTGCCGATTGTCGAAGAATTGCACCATCGTCAAGCAAAGCGTATTGGACTAGATAGTCTCAAGCATTACGATTTGGGCTTGGAATATTTGGACGGTAATGCAACTCCTAAAGGGACGCCAGATGAGCTGGTGGCTAAAGCGCAAACCATGTACCGTGAATTATCACCTGAAACAGGCGACTTCTTTGACTATATGATTGACAATGACTTGTTAGATTTGGTTGCTAAGGAGGGCAAAAATACAGGTGGCTACTGTACTTATATTCCAGATTACAAGAGCCCATTTATCTTTGCCAATTTTAACGGAACAAGTGGAGACATTGATGTTCTCACTCATGAAGCAGGACATGCTTTCCAAGTCTATAACTCGCGTTGGGTAGAGACACCAGAAGCGATTTGGCCAACCTATGAGACCTGTGAAATCCACTCCATGTCAATGGAGTTTATGACCTGGCCTTGGATGGAGCTTTTCTTTAAAGAAGAGACTGAGAAATACAAATTTAGTCATTTATCAGGGGCACTTCTTTTCTTGCCTTATGGTGTCTTAGTTGACCATTATCAGCATGAAGTCTATGAAAATCCAAATATGACACCAGCAGAGCGCAAGGCGACTTGGCGTCGTTTGGAAAAGTTGTATCTGCCAGGTAAAGATTATTCAGAATCTGAAGCCTTGGACAATGGTATTTTCTGGTATCGTCAAGGTCATATCTTTGCAGCACCGTTTTACTATATTGATTACACGCTAGCTCAAGTGTGTGCCCTTCAATTTTGGAAACGGACGCAAATTGACCATGATGTAACTGCATGGGCAGACTACCTACGTATCTGTCAGATGGGTGGTACAGGGACCTTCTTGCAAGTGGTTGAAGCAGCGGGAATCAAATCACCTTTCCAAGAAGGTGCTCTATCTGAAACCTTATTTGAAACTAAGAAATGGCTTGATGCTGTAGATGACAGTCAATTTTAAGGCGATTTCTTTCTAAGATAAAAGTCACCTTGCAAGGTGG
The DNA here is from genome assembly GCF_000423745.1 of Streptococcus plurextorum DSM 22810. Taxonomy (GTDB): domain Bacteria; phylum Bacillota; class Bacilli; order Lactobacillales; family Streptococcaceae; genus Streptococcus; species Streptococcus plurextorum. The sequence continues at coordinate 67,634 of NZ_AUIO01000001.1, read as the reverse complement.
CTTTTGTCTTGCCTTCATCAGTCTCAGGTCGTAATGTCAAGAAAACAATAACTTTTAATCGCCAAATGCGCTAATTTTCGGTAAAATATCACTATGGAGAAGCAAAGCAAAATTGGGATTGGAAAGTCCCACAGTAAGATTATATTGATGGGGGAGCATGCCGTGGTTTATGGTTACCCAGCCATTGCTCTACCACTGAAAAATATTGAAGTGACGTGTTATATTGAAGCTGCCAAGGATCGTCTACGGTTCGATGCGACGGATCCTTTGGTGACAGCTATTTTTGCAGCCTTACGCTATCTGGATATCAAAGACCAGCCTATCAGCTATCGGATAGAGTCAATGGTACCGGAACGCCGAGGTATGGGATCGTCAGCAGCAGTGGCGATTGCGGCTATTCGTGCTGTTTTTGATTATTTTGAACGTGACTTGCCAGCACAGGTTCTAGAAATGCTGGCCAATCAAGCAGAAATCATTGCCCACACCAATCCTTCTGGCTTAGATGCTAAGACCTGTCTTAGTGATCATGCCATCAAGTTTATTCGCAATATCGGATTTTCGCCCATTGAGATGGGACTTGGTGCTCATCTTGTCATTGCAGATACGGGGGTTCACGGGCATACCAGAGAAGCAGTGCGTGCGGTGGAAGCTTTGGAGGAAAAAGCTTTGATTCCTATGCACCGTTTGGGAGATTTGGTGGAAATAGCAGAGCAAGCCATTAAAGAAAAGGACATGTCGCGTCTTGGTCAAGCCATGAGTCAAGCACATGACAACCTTAGAAAGCTTGGAGTTTCAAGTCCAGAAGCTGACAAGCTAGTCAGCTCTGCCATTGCCAGCGGAGCTCTAGGAGCCAAAATGTCAGGTGGAGGTCTAGGAGGTTGCATCATTGCTTTGGTAGCTAATCACAAAAGTGCGCAAATACTAGCGCAACAATTAGAGAAAGAAGGAGCCGTCAATGCATGGATAGAAAGCCTGTAAGGGTCAAATCTTATGCCAATATCGCTATTATCAAGTACTGGGGAAAGGCTGATGCTGAAAAGATGATTCCTTCGACGTCTAGCATCTCACTGACTTTGGAAAACATGTATACTGAGACACGCTTATCTTTTTTGGCTGATGATGCCAGCTCAGATATCATGTTTATCGATGATGTGGCGCAAGGGGAAAAAGAAGTTCAAAAGGCGTCGAAAGTACTGGATTTATTTCGGACCGACAGGAGCCAGTTTGTCAAAATCGAAACTTGGAATAATATGCCAACGGCAGCAGGTTTGTCTTCGTCTTCATCAGGATTATCGGCGCTTGTTAAAGCAGCCAATGAGCTTTTTAACACCAATAAATCTCAAGCTGAACTGGCTCAGATAGCTAAATTCGCTTCAGGCTCTTCGTCACGTTCTTTCTTTGGACCACTAGCTGCCTGGGATAAAGATACTGGAGACGTATACCCTGTCAAGACGGATTTGAACTTAGCTATGATAATGTTGGTCTTAAACGACCAGAAGAAGCCTATTTCAAGTCGTGATGGGATGAAGTTGTGTACGGAAACATCAACCAGTTTTCCAGAGTGGATCAAGCAGTCAGAACAAGATTATCGGGATATGCTGACCTATCTGGCGACTAATGACTTTGAAAAAGTAGGAGAATTGACTGAAGCCAATGCGCTTCGTATGCACGAAACGACCACAACAGCGAGTCCTGCCTTTTCCTACCTGACTGAGGCAAGTTATGCAGCGATGGAAAAAGTCAAAACGCTTAGAGCTCAAGGTCATCGTTGCTATTTCACTATGGACGCAGGGCCTAATGTCAAGGTCCTTTGCCTTGAAGAAGACTTAGAGCGCTTGGCAGCAATTTTTGCGGAAGATTATCCAATTATCACGTCAAGAACGGTGGCATTGTAAATGATCACAAGGGTAAAAACAGGTGGAAAACTTTATATCGCTGGTGAGTACAGTGTTCTGACGCCAGGTCAAACCGCTATTATCAAGCACATTCCGATGTACATGACAGCGACGGTTGAAGATGCAGAGCAGACTCGCATCAAGTCGGATATGTTTGATTATGCTGTCGATATGAGACCAGACAGAAATTATGCGCTGATTCAAGAAAGTATTCGGACTCTTCAGACTTACAGTGGGGATGACTTGCCAGCTTTTTCTCTTGCAATCACTGGAAAGCTAGAGCGTGACGGAGTGAAATACGGCATTGGGTCTAGTGGATCTGTGACGGTATTAGTGATTAAGGCACTGGCGCAGCATTTTGGGATTGGCCTGAGCTTGGATCTCCTTTTTAAATTGGCTAGTTACACCCTCTTAAAGCTTGGGGACAATGGTTCGATGGGAGACATTGCTTGCATTGCTTATCAAGACTTGGTGGCTTATACCTCTTTTGACCGTCAGAACATAGCAGAGCTCATAAGGGAAAAAACCTTGGAAGAGGTGATAGCCTTGGATTGGGGTTATCAGATTGAAAGGCTTTTGCCATCTCTTAAAGCTGACTTTCTAGTGGGTTGGACCAAAGAGCCAGCGATTTCTAAAGACATGATAAACCAAGCCCTCTCAGCTATCAATCAAGATTTTTTAGAGAAAACGCAGCTGGCTGTCAAAGCCACTAGAGACGCTCTATTGAGAGGAGATGTGAGGCAACTCAAGTCAAGTTTGCAAGAAGCTTCAGATCAATTAACTTCTCTTAGCTCTGGGATTTATAGTCATAAATTAAAAGAGCTGAAAGAAGCAGAAGTTGGGATTGATGTTATTGCTAAGTCTTCAGGTGCTGGCGGTGGCGATTGTGGGGTTGCTTTTAGTTTTTCAGCTAGAGATACTGAAGGCCTACTAAAGCGCTGGTCTCAGGCAGGTATTGAGCTTTTGTATGAGGAGAGACAGTTATGACGGTACTAGAATTAGTTAAACCAAGACGTGTGCATTTGGAGCAAGTTGCTGCTTACAAGGCTGAATTTGTCACGTCAGGTGAGCAACTTCATGGCGGTGCACGGTTAGCGGAGCTGTCAGACTTGTCTGACTGGCTAAATCATGTAACAGCTATAGCCAGGGGACAAGGACTTGAAGAGGGGCGTGTTGCTTCATCAACCTTTCTTTGCTTACGACAGTCAGATCAGAAAATGGTTGGGATTTGTAATGTTAGGCATGCGCTAAGTCAGCCCTATCTAATCAATTTTGCAGGTCATATTGGTTATTCGATTTGTCCCAGTGAGAGAAGGAAAGGCTATGCTAAGGAACAGCTGAGACTTGCTTTGCAAGAAGCAGGAAAATTAGGGATCATACGAGCTCTGCTGACCTGTGATGTTGCTAATCAAGCTTCTGAGAAGACCATTTTAGCCAATGGGGGTATCTATGAAAATACCTACATTGACCCAGAGGATGGTTCTCAAACCAAACGCTTTTGGATAGAGGTAACAGATGACCAATCGTAAAGATGACCATATAAAGTATGCCCTAAAGTATCAGGCGCCTTATAATAGCTTTGATGATATGGAGCTGATTCATTGTTCTTTGCCAAGCTATGACCTTTCAGAGATTGATTTGACCACACAGTTTGCAGGGCGCAACTGGGAGTTTCCCTTCTATATCAATGCCATGACTGGTGGTTCTGAAAAAGGCAGAGCTGTCAACCGAAAACTCGCCCAAGTAGCAGCGGCGACAGGTATTCCCATGGTGACTGGGTCTTACTCTGCTGCGCTGAAAAATGAGCATCCTGACTCCTTTGATTTTCGGGAAGACTTTCCAGATTTGCTTCTTGCGACCAATATTGGTATTGACAAGTCAGTCGAGCTTGGGCAACAGACCATTGCTGAGATGAAGCCTCTTTTTCTTCAGCTTCATGTCAACCTCATGCAGGAGCTTCTGATGCCAGAAGGAGAACGTGAGTTTCGCTCTTGGAAGGATAATCTAGAAGACTATGCTAAAGACCTAGATATCCCTATCGTCCTTAAGGAAGTTGGCTTTGGCATGGACGAAAAGACTATTCGCTTTGCTATATCGAAAGGTATCAAGACAGTCGATATCTCAGGTCGTGGAGGGACTAGCTTTGCTTATATCGAAAATGAACGTGGCGGCAACCGAACTTATCTCAATGATTGGGGGCAGACGACCGTTCAGGCCTTGCTCAATAGCAGAGCTCTGCAAGATGAGGTTGAAATCCTAGCCTCTGGCGGTGTCAGACACCCACTTGATATGATTAAATGCTTAGTTTTGGGGGCACGAGCCGTCGGACTATCTCGAACCCTTTTGGACTTGGTGGAGCATAAGCCAGTGGATGAGGTAATCGATATCATCAACGGCTGGAAAGATGATTTACGACTCATCATGTGTGCTCTAGATTGCTCGACTATAGGAGAGCTAAAGCAGGTTGATTACCTGCTCTATGGAAAATTGGCAGAAGCTAAGAAAAAGTCTTGACTTAAGATGAAATTGTGATAAAATAATATGGAACAATTTTGTTACATTATCTTGAGGAGGTGAAATCTATGTCAAAAACAGTTGTCCGTAAAAACGAATCACTTGACGACGCACTTCGTCGCTTCAAGCGTTCTGTTGTGAAAGCTGGTACTCTTCAAGAGGCACGTAAGCGTGAACACTATGAAAAACCTTCAGTAAAACGTAAACGTAAATCTGAAGCAGCTCGCAAACGTAAAAAATTCTAATAGAATGAACGAACCTAGGGAGACCTAGGTTTTTTTGCTTATCATTAAAACTTCTGATATACTAATCACATGACTAAAATGACATATAATGAAACCCTTGATTGGATTCATGGGCAATTAAAATTTGGGATAAAACCAGGTGTTCAGCGCATGTTGTGGATGCTAAATGAGCTGGGGAATCCTCAAGACAAGTGTAAGGCCGTCCATGTGGTTGGAACAAATGGTAAAGGGTCTACAACAAATTACCTGCAACACATTTTTACGCAAGCAGGTTATCGGGTGGGAACCTTTACGTCTCCCTATATAATGGATTTTCGTGAACGTATTGCTATTGATGGGCAGATGATTTCCAAAGAAGAACTGGTTAAAGTAGCAGAGGTGGTAAAACCAGTCGCCGATCGATTGCCGCTTGAGACTGACTTAAAACCAGCTACAGAGTTTGAAATCATCACTACCATGATGTTTTATTATTTTGGCAGTCAGTGTCCTGTTGATATTGCTATTATCGAAGCTGGCTTGGGAGGACTTCATGACTCTACTAATGTCTTCAAAGCTTTAGCGGTTGTCTGTCCTTCCATTGGGCTGGATCACCAGACCATTCTAGGGGAAAGCTACCAAGAAATTGCCAGCCAGAAAGCAGGGGTATTAAAAGCAGGGGTGCCTTTTGTTTTTGCAGAAGATAAGCCAGAGGTCTTGGAGGTTTTTGAGACTAGCGCTCGCGCTCTTGCTTGTCCAGTCTATCGCTTGCATGACCAGTTTGAGGCTTTGGGAAATAGCAGAGCTTTTGACTTTTGCTATGGAGAGCAGAAGCTGTCAAACATTCAGCTAGCTATGCCAGGTCACCATCAAGTGGCTAATGCCAGCCTGGCGATTATGACCAGTCTTTTATTGGCACAAGAATTTTCACGCCTAAGACCAGACATCATTAAAGCTGCACTAGCAGAAGCCAAATGGCTTGGTAGGACGGAGTTGATAAGGGATAACTTGATGATTGATGGTGCTCATAATGATGAGAGCATAAAGGTACTGGTAGACCTTCTCCACTCACATTATCCTGACAAGGACATTCACATTCTTTTTGCCGCTATTGATACCAAGCCGATTGACAGCATGTTGAAACAGTTGTCAGGTTTTGCCAGTCTGACGGTGACCAGTTTTGATTATCCAAATGCTGTCGCCTTGGAGAAGTATCCGATTCACCATCAAAAGGTATCTGACTTTACCAAATGGCTAGAGCAGGTGGAAAAGGCCCCGTCGCACCACCTTTATGTTGTGACTGGTTCACTCTATTTCATCAGTCAGGTCAGAACCTTTCTTTTGAGGGCTTAAAATGATCGTCAAAGTTTCTAATTTTTGATATAATAAGAATCAGCTTTATGCTGATTTTTTATGTTTGGAAAGAACCATGATTGAATTGATTAATAATGAACTTGGGGGCATGGATGTTCGTCTTAATGACCCTTTAAGCAAGTATACTTACACCAAAGTGGGAGGACCAGCTGATTTATTAGCATTTCCAAGGTCCCGACAAGAGTTAAAACGACTTTTAGCTTTTGCTAAAAAACACCAATTAGACTGGACAGTTCTTGGGAATGCCAGTAATCTCATCGTTCGTGATGGTGGGATTAGAGGCATGGTGATTATGCTTGAGAAGATGAATACCATTACGGTATCAGGCTATGTGATTGAAGCAGAAGCAGGGGCTAGTCTCATTGAGACTACAAAAGTTGCCAGTCGCCACAGCTTGACAGGCTTTGAATTTGCCTGTGGGATTCCAGGCTCTGTCGGTGGGGCAGTTTATATGAATGCTGGCGCTTATGGTGGTGAAATTGCTCACCTCCTCACTTCTGCGCAGCTATTAACCGCTGATGGTGAGATTGTCACCCTTAGCAATCGCGATTTGCTTTTTGGCTACCGTCATTCTAGCGTGCAGGAGTCGGGCGGTATCATCCTTTCAGCTAAATTTGCCCTCAAACCAGGGGATTACACGCAAATTACTCAAGAAATGGCACGCTTAACGCACCTAAGAGAGCTCAAACAACCTCTAGAATTGCCATCCTGTGGCTCGGTCTTTAAACGACCACCGGGACATTTTGCAGGTGCTTTGATTACTGAAGCTGGTCTTAAAGGATATCGTGTAGGGGGAGTTGAAGTGTCTACCAAGCACGCTGGTTTCATGGTCAATATCGACCATGGCACAGCTTCTGACTATGAAGCGTTGATTGCTGATGTGGTGGAAAAAGTCAGAGCACACTCAGGTGTGACTTTAGAGCCTGAAGTAAGAATTATCGGTGTTGGCAAATAACGGCCAAGCCAATCAATCAACATCTTGTAGCCCATCATAGGCTAAGAACGTCGTAAAGGGGGTGGAGCCTATCGTCTCGGATAGTATGAAGGGTGAGTTTATCACCCACTATGTCGAAAAGGCCTAGCAGAGCCTAGTTAATCTGCAATACACAAAAAGGAAGAAGTTTATTGAAACAACCGATTATCGCCTTTAAAAATGTCACTAAGACATTTGAGGACTCTGGCACACAGGTGCTTAAAAATATCAACTTTGAGCTTGAAGAAGGAAAATTTTACACCCTTCTAGGGGCTTCTGGTTCAGGGAAATCAACCATCCTCAACCTCATCGCAGGGTTATTAGATGCCACAAGTGGAGACATTTTCTTGGATGGCAAGCGCATCAATGATGTGCCAACCAATCAACGTGATGTTCATACCGTCTTTCAGAATTATGCCCTTTTCCCACACATGTCTGTGGCAGAAAATGTCGCCTTTCCTTTAAAAATCAAAAAAACAGATAAAAAGGAAATCGAGAGACGTGTGGCCGAAGCTTTGAAAATGGTACGTTTGGAAGGGTTTGAAAAACGTCCAATTCAAAAACTCTCTGGAGGTCAACGCCAACGCGTTGCCATTGCTCGTGCTATTATCAATCAACCTCGTGTGGTCTTGCTAGATGAGCCGCTTTCTGCCTTGGACTTGAAGTTGCGGACTGAGATGCAGTACGAACTACGCGAGTTGCAACAGCGTTTAGGCATTACCTTTGTCTTTGTCACTCACGACCAAGAAGAAGCTCTTGCTATGAGTGACTGGATTTTTGTCATGAATGATGGTGAAATTGTCCAGTCAGGAACGCCGGTCGATATTTATGATGAGCCGATCAACCATTTTGTGGCGACCTTCATCGGAGAATCTAATATCTTGCCTGGTGTGATGATTGAAGACTACTTGGTAGAGTTTAACGGCAAGCGCTTTGAAGCAGTGGATGGCGGGATGCGTCCAAATGAAGCGGTTGAAGTAGTGATTCGTCCAGAAGATCTGCAAATTACCTTGCCAGAAGAAGGAAAACTCCAAGTGACGGTAGATACGCAACTTTTCCGTGGGGTTCACTATGAAATCATCGCTTATGACAATCTTGGTAATGAATGGATGATCCACTCCACGCGCAAGGCTATCGTTGGTGAAATTATCGGGTTAGACTTTGAACCGGAAGACATCCACATCATGCGTCTCAATGAAACCGAAGAAGAATTTGATGCCCGTATCGAAGAATACGTGGAAGTGGAGGAAGTAGAAGACGGCCTCATCAATGCGATTGAGGAGGAACGTCATGAAGAAAACCTCTAATATTGCTTTTTCAGCTCCCTATATTCTTTGGCTTTTGCTTTTTGTTCTGGCTCCAGTAATGCTATTGCTCTGGCAATCTTTATTTGATCAGTCAGGGAACTTTACCTTGGCCAACTATGGAACTTTTTTCTCCAGTTGGACCTACCTGCGCATGAGTTTTAACTCGGTACTCTACGCAGCTATCATTACCTTAGCAACCTTTTTGATTGCGTATCCAGCAGCCTTACTCTTGACCAGACTTAAGCACAAACAGCTCTGGCTCATGTTAGTCGTCCTACCGACCTGGGTTAACCTTTTGTTAAAGGCTTATGCGTTTATGGGAATTTTTGGACAGCAAGGTGGCGTCAATGCTTTCTTATCCTTCATGGGAATTGGTTCGCAGCAAATTCTCTTTACTGATTTTTCATTCATTTTTGTAGCGGCCTATATTGAATTGCCCTTTATGATTTTGCCCATTTTCAATGCCCTTGATGACATTGATGGTAATGTGATCAATGCCAGTCGTGATCTTGGTGCGACTGAGGCGCAAACCTTTAGGAAAGTGATTTTTCCACTCTCTCTCAACGGGGTGCGCTCAGGCGTTCAATCGGTCTTTATTCCAAGTTTATCCCTCTTTATGTTGACACGTTTGATTGGTGGTAATCGCGTGATTACGCTAGGGACTGCTATCGAGCAGCATTTCCTCACGACTGAAAACTGGGGAATGGGTTCAACCATCGGTGTGATTTTGATTGGGGCTATGATTGCCACCATGTGGTTTACAAAGGAGAGACGCCAATGAAAAAATTAGCAAATCTTTATTTGGCGCTGGTCTTTCTGATCCTTTATATTCCTATTGTTTACTTGATTGTTTATTCCTTCAATCAAGGTGGGGATATGAATGGCTTTACAGGCTTTACCTTGGAGCATTATCAGACCATGTTTGGGGATAGTCGCCTGATGTTAATCTTGGTTGAGACCTTCTTCTTAGCCTTTCTGTCTGCATTATTAGCAACCATTATCGGTACTTTTGGAGCTATTTACATCCATCAGACCCGCCGTCGTTTACAAACGGGTTTGTTATCTGCAAATAATGTGCTTATGGTAGCACCAGATGTTATGATTGGTGCCAGTTTCTTGATTCTTTTTACACAAATCAAGTGGCAACTGGGTTTTCTATCTGTTTTGCTGAGTCACGTGGCCTTTTCCATTCCGATTGTGGTGCTTATGGTCTTGCCACGTTTGAAAGGGATGAACTATGACATGGTCAATGCTGCCTATGACTTAGGAGCTACTCGTTTTCAAATGATGAAAGAAGTGATGTTGCCTTATCTGACACCAGGCATTATCGCTGGTTACTTTATGGCCTTCACCTATTCTTTGGACGATTTTGCCGTGACCTTTTTTGTGACGGGTAATGGCTTTTCAACCTTGGCTGTCGAGATTTACTCTCGCGCACGCAAAGGGGTTTCTTTAGAAATCAATGCCTTATCAACGGTTGTCTTTCTCTTTAGTATCCTGCTTGTGATTGGTTATTATTTCATTTCTCAGGAAAAGGAGGCTAAAGATGCGTAGACTATATTCATTTCTTTTGGGTGTTTTGAGCATCGTTGCTCTGCTATTTGCCACAAGCCTTGTCTTAAAAAACAACTCTGGAGCAGCAGAGGATAAGTTGGTCATCTATAACTGGGGAGACTACATTGATCCGGACTTGATTGAGCAATTTACGGATGAGACAGGGATTGAGGTACAGTACGATACCTTTGACTCCAACGAAGCCATGTACACCAAAATCAAGCAAGGTGGGACCATCTATGACTTGGCTGTTCCTTCGGAATACATGATTTCCAAAATGAAGGAAGAAAACATGTTGATTAAGCTGGATAAGTCAAAGATTGTTGGTTTTGACAATATCGGAGATGACTTTAAAGGCTTGTCCTTTGACCCCAATAACGACTATTCTATCCCGTATTTCTGGGGAACTTTAGGGATTGTTTACAACAAGACCATGGTAGAAGAAGCTCCTGAACACTGGGAAGACCTTTGGCGAGAAGAGTATCGCAATGATATCCTACTTGTCGATGGGGCGCGTGAGGTCATGGGACTTGGGCTAAACAGCTTTGGCTACAGCCTTAATAGCAAGGACAATGTGGAGTTAGCGGTTGTTAAAGCCAAACTCAATGAGTTGACACCTAACATCAAGGCTATTGTTGGAGATGAGCTCAAAGGCTATATGATTCAAGGAGATGCGGCAATCGGAGTGTCCTTCTCTGGAGAAGCCAGTGAAATGCTAGATGGCAACGAAGACCTGGTCTATGTGGTGCCAAGTGAAGCTTCGAATCTTTGGTTTGACAACATTGTTATTCCAAAAACAGCTAAGCATATTGAGGAAGCCTATGCCTTTATCAACTTTATGCTTCGTCCTGAAAATGCAGCTCAAAATGCTGAGTATGTCGGCTATTCCACGCCAAATGCTAAGGCTAAGGAACTTTTACCAGAAGAAACCACATCTGATCTGGCTTTTTATCCTGACCAAGAAACCATGAAAAATCTTGAGGTTTACGATAATTTAGGTAAGGAATGGCTTGGCATTTACAACGATCTCTACTTACAGTTTAAGATGTATCGCAAATAAGATGACATAGAGTGGGAAATCCCACTCTATTTTTGTAAAAATCTTGAAAATTTCACTTGACAGAATTGTCAGAAAATTGTAGAATGTTCTATAAATTAACTAAAGGAGAAGTCAAATGGTATTCACGACAACAACTTTGCTATTGTGGATAGTGGGCTAGTGCAGAAGCATTAGTCCTGTTTGGCTTACCAAGCGGGTCCAAAACATCTCGCTTGGTGACCAGCGAGGTGTTTTTTAGTTAAAAAATAGAGAAAGTGGTATTGACATGCATCATAAAGTGGAATTTCTTGATACAACGCTTAGAGATGGTGAACAAACACCAGGTGTTAATTTTTCAATCAAAGAAAAAGTTGCTATCGCTAAACAGTTAGAGAAGTGGGGAGTCTCGGCGATTGAGGCAGGGTTTCCAGCGGCAAGTCCAGATTCTTTTGAAGCGGTGAGGCAAATTGCTAAAGCAATGACTAAAACAGCTGTTTCAGGCTTGGCACGTTCTGTGAAGTCTGATATTGATGCCTGCTATGAGGCGATAAAAGAGGCCAAGTTTCCTCAGATCCATGTTTTTATAGCAACCAGTCCTATTCATCGTGAGTTCAAGTTGAAAAAATCCAAAGAAGAGATTTTGCAGCTGATTACAGAGCATGTTTCTTATGCGCGAACAAAATTTGAGGTGGTCGAATTTTCACCAGAAGATGCCACGCGTACAGAATTGGATTATTTGCTAGAAGTCGTGCAAACAGCAGTGGATGCTGGTGCAACATATATCAACATCCCTGATACGGTTGGCTTCACAACTCCTGAAGACTATGGTTACATCTTTAACTATTTAATTGAAAATGTTAAGTCAGATCGCAAGATTATCTTTAGCCCTCACTGCCACAATGACTTAGGAATGGCGGTTGCCAATACGCTTTCTGCCATCAAAAATGGCGCAGGTCGCGTTGAAGGCACCATCAATGGTATTGGTGAGCGTGCTGGTAATGCTGCTTTGGAAGAAGTGGCGGTAGCCCTAAATATTCGTTCGGACTTTTATGATGTCGAAAGTCCTATTGTTCTGAGAGAAACGGTGAACACATCTGAAATGGTCTCCCGCTTTTCTGGGATTCCTCTTCCAAAGAATAAGGCTATTGTGGGGGGCAACGCCTTCTCACACGAATCAGGCATTCACCAAGACGGGGTCTTGAAAAATCCTCTCACTTATGAAATTATCACACCAGAGTTGGTCGGTGTTCAAAAAAATGCCTTGCCTTTAGGCAAGCTATCTGGACGACATGCCTTTGTTGAAAAATTAAAAGAACTCAATTTCAACTTTGAAGAATCCGAGTTAACCTTGTTATTTGCTAAGTTTAAAAAATTGGCAGATAAAAAACAAGCTATCACCGATGCCGATATTGTAGCCATTGTTAATGGTAATGACATTGAAAATCCAGAAGGTTTCCACTTCAATGACCTAAAACTGAGTTCAAACCTTGATGATTCCATCACAGCTCATGTTTCTATGATCAATATGGAGGCTGAGATTGTCAATGTCACTGCAGATGGTAAAGGCTCCGTAGAAGCGATTTACAATGCTATCGATCATTTCTTTAATCAGAACGTTAAGCTTTTAAGTTATAGCATGGATGCTGTGACTGATGGGATTGATGCTCAGGCTAGAGTATCAGTATCTATTGAAAATAGTGATACAGGAACTATTTTTAATGCCTCGGGTATTGATTTTGATGTGCTCAAAGCAGGGGCTATTGCTTATGTCAATGCCAATAGCCTGGTTCAAAAAGAAAATGCAGGTGAAATCAGTCGCAAACTCTCTTATCGAGACGTCTGATAAAAATATATTAGAAAGGATTGTTCAACCTTAGCTTAAGTGTTGAACAGGGAGAAATGTAGGCTTTAAATGGTCTTTATCATCTCTTCTCATTCTGACAAAGATGACAAAAAACATTATAAGTTTAGCTGGTGATGGTATCGGACCAGAAATTATGGCGGCTGGTCTGGAGGTGCTAGCAGCAGTCGCAGACAAGATTCATTTTGATTATCAGGTTCAAGAAATGCCATTCGGTGGGGTAGGTATTGATTGTGCTGGGCATCCTTTGCCAGATGCTACGCTAGCAGCTGCTAAGTCTGCGGATGCCATTCTATTGGCAGCAATTGGTGGTCCTAAATATGATACAGCATCGGTACGTCCCGAACAGGGGTTGCTTGCGATTCGTAAGGAATTGAATCTTTTTGCCAATATCCGACCTGTGCGCATTTTTGATGCCCTAAAGCATCTATCACCTTTGAAGCCTGAATACATTGAAGGGGTTGATTTTGTGGTGGTGCGAGAGTTGACGGGGGGAATCTATTTTGGTGACCATATCCTAAACAGCTCCTCTGCTTCTGATACGAATCATTATTCTTCAGATGAGATTCGTCGTATTATGCATAAAGCTTTTTCGATAGCGCGTGGTCGTCGTCAAAAGGTGACCAGTATTGACAAACAAAATGTGCTTGCTACGTCAAAATTGTGGCGTCAAGTGGCAGAAGAGGTCGCCAAAGATTACCCAGATGTGACTTTGGAGCATCAGCTAGTAGATTCTGCTGCTATGATTATGATCACGAATCCTTCTCGTTTTGATGTGATTGTCACAGAAAATCTTTTTGGTGACATTTTATCCGATGAAGCAAGTGTCTTACCTGGTACTCTAGGGGTTATGCCATCTGCCAGTCATTCAGAGACTGGGCCAAGCCTTTACGAACCTATCCATGGGTCAGCGCCAGATATTGCTGGGCAGGGCATTGCTAATCCTATCAGTATGATTTTATCTGTAGCGATGATGCTAAGAGACTCTTTTGGAGAAGAGGTTGGCGCAGACATGATTGAAAAGGCTGTTGAAAAAACGCTGGCACAAGGTGTCCTCACTAAAGATTTGGGAGGGAGTGCGATAACGGCGACGATGACCGCTGCTGTTATTGGGAATTTATCATGAGTCTTTTACTATATAGTCTTCTTTTCTGGAATCTCTTGGTTTTTCTCGTTTATGGCATTGATAAGCGTCGAGCCATTCGCCATTCTTGGCGCATTTCAGAGAAGGTGTTGTTGGTTATTGCCTTTTTCTTTGGAGGTTTGGGTGCTTTCACAGGAGGGGTAGTTTTCCATCATAAAACGCGTAAGTGGTATTTTCAGGTCGTCTGGCACCTGGGGATTATGGCAACCTTGCTACTTATCTATTTTGCTAGCAAGCATTTTTAAGAAAGGAGTGATCAGATGGCTTCTGGAAAATCGATTTTCGATAAAGTGTGGGAGCGACACGTTGTTACTGGTAAAGAAGGCCAGTCCCAGCTGATGTATGTGGATCAGCACTATATCCATGAAGTGACAAGTCCGCAAGCCTTTGATGGCTTACGTCAGGCGGGACGTAAGGTCAGACGGCCAGATTTGACTTTTGGAACTTTTGATCACAATGTTCCAACGGTTGATATTCACAATATTCGTGATGTCATTTCCAAGGCTCAAATGGATGCCTTAGCTAGAAATGTTATAGACTTTGGTATTCCTCATGCACCGCATGGTTCTCTGAACCAAGGTATTGTCCATATGGTCGGTCCAGAGACTGGTCGCACGCAACCAGGTAAGTTTATTGTCTGTGGTGATAGTCACACAGCGACACACGGCGCTTTTGGGGCTATCGCCTTTGGGATTGGGACGACAGAAGTGGAGCATGTTTTTGCCACACAGACCCTTTGGCAGGTTAAACCTAAAAAACTATTGATTAGATTGACGGGAACACCGCAAAAAGGGGTTTACGCTAAAGATTATGTTTTAGCCCTTATTGCAAAACATGGTGTGGCTCTAGGTGTTGGTTATGCTGTAGAATATGCTGGTTCGGCTATAGATGCCCTTAGTATGGAAGAGCGTATGACAATCTGTAACATGTCTATTGAGTTCGGTGCCAAAATTGGGATCATGAACCCGGATCAAAAGACCTATGATTATTTGTCAGATAAAGAATGCCGTCCAAGGGATTTTGCAAGTGCGGTAGCTGATTGGAAAACCTTGGTATCTGATAACGATGCTAGCTATGACAAAATGATTGAGATGGATGTCTCAGACTTAGCTCCTATGGTGACTTGGGGAACAAACCCTTCTATGGGGGTTGCTTATGGTGAGCCCTTTCCAGACATTAGGGATATCAATGATAGTAGGGCATATGACTACATGGGGTTAAAACCAGGCCAGACAGTAGCTGATATCACGATTGGTTACGTCTTTCTAGGCTCTTGTACCAATGCCCGGTTATCAGATTTAACCATTGCCGCAAAGATTATTCAGGGCAAAAAAGTGGCTGACGGTGTGACTGCGATTGTGGTTCCTGGTTCTCGTCCTGTTAAGCGAGCTGCCGAAGCTTTGGGATTGGATAAAATTTTCTTGGAAGCAGGCTTTGAATGGCGAGATCCAGGCTGCTCCATGTGCCTAGGAATGAATCCAGATAAGGTTCCTAAAGGAGTGCACTGCGCTTCAACAAGCAATCGGAATTTTGAAGATCGACAAGGTGTCGGTGCCAGAACTCATCTCTGTAGTCCAGCTATGGCAGCGGCAGCAGCCATAACAGGGCGTTTTGTAGATGTTCGATTATTAGCAAAAGTAAATGGGTAGGTGTTAAGGTGGAGCAATTTACAGTTTTTACAGGAACAACCGTTCCTCTCATGAATGATAACATCGATACTGACCAAATCTTACCCAAACAGTTTCTCAAATTGATTGATAAAAAAGGTTTTGGCAAGTACCTCATGTATGAATGGCGTTACTTAGATGACGCCTATACAGAGAACCCTAATTTCATTTTCAATCAAGCAGCCTACCGACATGCTAGTATTTTAATTACAGGTGATAATTTTGGAGCAGGTTCTTCCAGAGAACACGCTGCTTGGGCGCTAGCTGATTACGGTTTTAAGGTTATTATTGCGGGTTCCTTTGGAGACATTCATTACAATAACGATCTCAATAATGGCATTTTACCGATTGTACAACCGCTAGAGGTGAGAGAACAGCTAGCTAAGCTAGAGCCTACCCAAGAGGTAAAGGTGGATCTTTATGAGCAGAAGATTATTTCACCTGTTGGAGAATTTTCTTTTGAGATTGATAGTGATTGGAAGCATAAACTCTTGAACGGTTTAGACGATATCGGGATTACTTTGCAGTATGAGGAGTTGATTGCTGCTTATGAGAAACAGAGACCAGCATATTGGTGATTATTGTTTTGAATATTCAGAAAATTTCTTGAATTTTCTGCTCTGCCATGTTACAATAAATAATAGAAATGGAGAATCATTATGACAAAACAAGTACATTGGGATGGAAACCTTAATCAAGAAGGTTTTGACATTTTGAAAGGTGAGGGAGGATGTATCGTAACCCCAACTAAGGTCGGCTACATCATCATGACCAGTGACCGCAAAGGTCTGGAGCGAAAATTTGAAGCTAAAGAGCGCAATCGTAACAAGCCAGGTGTGGTTCTTTGTGGTAGTATGGAAGAGCTGCGTGCCTTGGCTCAGTTGACGCCTGAAATTGATGCTTTTTATCAAAAACATTGGGATGAGGATATCCTTTTGGGCTGTATCCTTCCTTGGAAAACAGAAGCTTATGAGAAGTTAAAAGCCTTTGGTGATGGCCGTGAAGAGCTCATGACAGATGTGCGAGGCACCTCATGCTTTGTCATCAAATTCGGTGTGGCAGGAGAACAAATTGCCAAAGAAATGTGGGAGAAAGAGGGCAAAATGGTCTATGCTTCCTCTGCTAATCCATCTGGAAAAGGTAATCGTGGTAAGGTCGACGGTATCGGTGAGCGCATTGCATCAATGGTGGATCTCATTATCGAAGCTGATGATTACGTGGCATCTATTCAACCAGATAAAACCATTGAAACACGCTATGAGCAAGGTGTGATGGTATCAATGGTCGATGCAGATGGTAAACTAATTCCTGAGCAAGGTGAGGGTAGTCGTTCTATCAGCAACTGTCCGGTAGTTATCCGTAAAGGGTTAGACATTGATAAAATTATGATGCATTTGTCTGACCACTTTAATTCATGGAACTATCGTCAGGGAGAGTACTATTAATCATAATCGCTCGTCAAATGGATGATTGATATGTGACGCTTCTTATGGAGCGTGGTGGATTGAATATGGTAGAATCAAAAAGCGCCAATTGGCGCTTTTTAGTGCTTATATCTGTTAGAGTGGGGGGCAAATAGTTTACCCTCGCTATCTCTAAAGATTTTTTGTATAATAGTAATTATGATTTCAGGAATTATTAATCTAAAAAAAGAGGCTGGAATGACTAGCCACGATGCGGTTTTTAAACTCCGTAAGCTACTGAGAGAGAAAAAAATTGGTCATGGTGGCACACTTGATCCGGATGTGACGGGTGTTCTCCCTATTGCTGTGGGTAAGGCTACGCGAGTCATTGAATATATGACAGAAGCAGGAAAAGTCTATGAAGGACAGATTACGATTGGGTTTTCCACGACGACTGAGGATACTTCAGGAGAAGTGCTTGATAGAACGCCTATTGATGGCTTAACAGAAGCAGACATCGATGAAGCCATGAAGAACTTTGTCGGAAACATTACTCAAGTACCTCCTATGTACTCGGCGGTCAAAGTTAATGGCCGTAAACTTTACGAGTACGCTCGCGCAGGGCAAGAAGTCGAGCGTCCCAGTCGCCAAGTGACCATCACTGAATTTATTCGAACTTCACCGCTTATTGTAGAAAATGGCAGAGCTGTTTTTGATTTTCGTGTTGCTTGTAGCAAAGGGACCTACGTTCGGACCTTGTCAGTAGACTTAGGGGCAGCGCTTGGCTATGCCAGTCATATGTCAGCACTCAAAAGAACAGCTTCAGCAGGACTAGAACTCCACTCTGCCCTGACTTTAGAAGAGATTGCTCAAAAAATCGCAGCAGATGAATGGGATTTTTTGTGGCCTATTGAATATGGCCTTTCTGATTTGCCTAAAGTTGAATTGACACAAGAACAAGTGACCGAAGTCTCCTTTGGGCGTCGTGTCTGTTTGGAAATTACAGCCCCCCTTGTCGCAGGATTTTATCAAGGTAAGGTCATTGCGATCCTAGAAGTCCGAGAGGATTACTATAAACCTAGAAAAGTATTGATTTGAGTATGGATATTAGATATATTAACGATTATCAGGATATTGTAGCGGCAGAGCCAACGGTTCTTGTCTTGGGGTATTTTGACGGCCTGCATTTGGGGCACAAAGTGCTTTTTGAAAAAGCTTGTGACATTGCAAGGCAGGATGGCTTGACCATAAGCGTCCTGACTTTTCCGGAATCTCCTCAGTTGACATTTGCGCGTTTTAGGCCTGATTTGATGATGCATTTGACGAGTGTGGAGCAGCGCTATGCCAAATTTGAGGAATACGGGGTTGACAAGCTCTATTTGATTCCTTTTACGAGTCAATTTGCAAAGACAAGCTCTGATGATTTTATTAGGTATTATATTCATGGACTAAAAGCTCAAGCTCTCGTGGTTGGTTTTGATTATCAGTTTGGTTCGGATTGCAGGGGGAGTAGCTACTTGAGTGAGCAAACTGGCCTCCCTGTAACGACGGTTTCTGAAGTAAGCTTAGGCGGAGAAAAGATTAGTTCAACCAGGATTCGTAAGGCCTTGTTAGATGGAAACATTGGTTTAGTCAATCAATTGTTAGGCTACACCTTTTCAACCAGAGGATTAGTGGTTCATGGTGATGCGCGTGGTCGAACGATAGGGTTTCCAACGGCCAATTTAGCTCCTGTCGATCGCACTCATCTTCCTGCAGATGGCGTCTATGTGTCAGAGGTTTTGATTGGTGGTAAAACCTATAGAGGGATGACATCTGTTGGCAAAAACACAACTTTTGGTGGAACGGAGCTTCGTATCGAAACTCATATTTTTGAGTTTGAAGAAACGATTTACGGTGAGACAGTTGACATTTTTTGGTTAGATAAAATTCGAGATATGGTGACTTTTGATAGCGTAGAAGACTTGATCAAGCAATTGCATCATGATCAAAATATTGCCAAAAAATGGACACAAAATGCAAAAAAAGTCTAGAAATTTGTTTGAAAATTTTGTATAATCTATATTGGAGTGAATAACAGGTAAGGATAAGGGCGAAAGGCGGTTTAAACATGATTACTTTATTTTTATCGCCAAGCTGTACCAGTTGTCGTAAAGCAAGGGCGTGGTTAATTAAGCACGAAGTTGCATTTCAGGAACATAATATTATCACCAGTCCTCTTACTCGAGAGGAACTTCTTGATATTTTATCTTTCACCGAAAATGGTACAGAGGATATTATCTCAACAAGATCGAAGGTCTTTCAGAAACTTAATATTGATGTAGAAGAGTTATCTATTTCAGAGCTAATTAGTTTGATTGCTGAAAATCCAAGTCTTCTTCGTCGTCCGATTATCATGGATAAAAAACGCATGCAAATTGGATTTAACGAAGATGAGATTCGCGCCTTTTTACCACGCGATTACCGAAAACAAGAGTTGCGACAAGCAACTATTCGAGCAGAAATTGAGGGAAGACATGACTAAGAATTATTCCTATCCACTTGATTTAACTTGGAGCACTGATGAGATTACTTCAGTGCTTTCTTTTTTGAACCAGGTTGAGTTGGCCTATGAATCAAAAGTTGATGCTGAAAAATTGCTAGAGAGCTATGCTCTTTTTAAAAAGGTAGTCAGCAGCAAGGGGCAAGAAAAGCAGATTGACCGAGAATTTGAAGCAACCAGCGGCTATTCTACCTATCGTGCTGTTCAAGCTGCAAAAGCTAAAGGAAAGGGTGTGATTTCCCTTGGAAAATAGATTTTCTTTCGCTAAAATATTGGTCAAAAAAGCTGGGGATCTTGTTTTGGAGCAACTATCGGAAAGCATTGAGGTGGCTGAAAAATCATCACCAGATGATTTGGTAACCTCAGCAGATAAGCAGATTCAAGCCTATTTGGTCAGTGAGATTCAGAAACGATACCCACAAGATGCTTTCTTGGCAGAAGAGGAAAATTTAAAGAGCTCTTTGTTGCAAGGAAGCGTATGGGTCATTGATCCCATTGATGGGACATTAAATTTTGTGACACAAAAATCAGATTTTGCAATCATGCTTGCTTATTTTGAGGAAGGCGTTGGCCGTTTTGGAATCATCTATGATGTCATAGGGGATAAGCTTTATGCAGGAGGAGGAGCGTTTCCAGTCACATGCAATGAGGCATTACTAAAAGCATTTGACGGTCGTCTGTTATCGCAGTCTTTAGTGGCTTGTAATACAGGCATGCTCTTGCAGAACGAGCACGGGATAGCTGACAGGCTCAAAACAGCCTTGGGGGTTCGAAATTATGGCTGCGCAGGACTTAGTATGGCAAAAGTGCTCAAGAACCAATTATGGGGGTATTTTTCCTCCCTCTATCCTTGGGATTACGCAGCGGCTATGATTATGGGAGAGTCTCTTGGTTATAGCTTGTTGACCATAGAGGGAGAGGTTCCTGATTTTTCTAGTCGCCAACAAGTGATGTTTCTTCCAAAACGTCATAGCCATTACTTTCAAGAGAGTCTGTTAAATCGCTAACTTATGATGAGAAGTATCTGATGAGATTCGCTTTTGCTCGTAAAATTTTTTAAGTCATTTAGTAGAGATTTTCAACTTATTTAAGCCCAAAATAAGAATTGTCTACGTGCTTAAAAATGCTCCTTGAGGGCATTTTTTGCTATCATCAGATATTTCAACCAAATCAATCTAATTTATTGTACAATTTAGTGTAATAAGATATAATAGATAGTATTACTTAAGGAGTTTAGTGACCATTTTTATGACTAAAAAATTTGGAGAAAAGCAGGAAAAATTTGCTTTTCGTAAGCTATCAGTAGGACTTGTTTCTGTTACAGTAGCCAGTCTCTTCTTGGGATTTGCCATAGCCAGCGCTCCCCAAGCTAAGGCGCAAACGATTCAGTATAAGTATGTGACAGAGCAAGAGTTGACAGATGCTGAAAAAGAGCAGGTGATTCATGAATTGCCAAATCTTGCTGAAGCAACAGATGCGAATTATTATTTGGTTTATAAGCCTGTTGATACGGCACAACCAGCTCTGCCAAAAACAGGTTACCTTGAAAATAGTTTTTTAGCTTTAGCTGGCTTAGGGCTGCTTGTCTTAGCTGTTAAAGTTGGGAAAAAAGGGAAAAAGGAATTAGCAGGTGTCTTCATTTTGACAGCCACTGGTGCGACTTTATTTGCTCCAAATGCGAGTGCCTTAACCAGTCACATCCTAGCGCAGTTTAATCATGCCATTGAAGCTAACCCAGGCGAGGCCCTACCAGCTCCTGGGGATATCGAAGGCTATGTCTATGTTGGTTATTTAAAGGATGGCAGGAATATTGCTGGTCAAGAGCAAGAAGCCATTAAATCAGAGGAGACTTCACAGCCTATAGCAAATCTGACAGAACAAGTTGTTACCAAGACAGAGGCTCTCCCTTTTGAAGTTCAAACTGTTGAAAATCCAGATTTACCAGCGGGCACTAGTCGTCTTGTCCAAGAAGGCCAAGATGGAGAAAAAACGCTTGAAGTTAAACAGACGTTAGTTAACGGCCAGATTGTAAAAGAGGAAATCATCTCTTCTACGATTACCAAAGCTTCTCTTCCTAAAATCATTGAGGTTGGACCTCAGAAGATTGTGGTTCCAACACCAGTTGTTTCAGAAGACATCGTGACTTCAACTGAGTCGATACCTTTTGAAACGCAAGTGGTCTACTCAGAAACTTTGACAGAAGGAACGCGACAAGTCGGCCAAACAGGTCAAGCTGGTCAGAAACGTATAGAGACTAAAAATATTTATGTTGACGGGAAGTTGGCAAGTTCAGAGGTGCTTTCTGAAGTGGTTATGACAGCGCCAATCCCTGAAATTATTTATCTTGGTGTCAAACCAATCACAGAAGTACCAGCAACAGCACCAAGTCATGAAGTTCCAGCTGCGACGATTACTGAGGAAACTACAAGTCACACGGAGTCGATTCCTTTTGAGGTTCAAGAAGTTTATCTTGATACCCTTCCAGAAGGAACGCGTCAGGTGTCTCAAACAGGCCAAGCTGGTCAAAAACAGATTGATACAAAAAATACTTATGTTGATGGGCAGTTGGTCAAATCAGAAGTGGTATCAGAAACCATTTTAACAGCTGCAAGTCCAGAGGTGGTTTATGTTGGTACCAAACCAATCACAGAAGTGCCAGCAACAGCACCAAGCCATGAAGTTCCAGCGCTAGCACTTACAGAAGAAACCACCAGTCGTACAGAGTCTGTCCCATTTGAAGATCAAATCGTTTATGACGATACTTTAGCTGAGGGCAGTCAAACCGTTGATCAACCTGGACAGGATGGGGTTCGTACTATTGTTACTCAGAACTACTATGCTGATGGCGTGCTACTTAAATCAGAAACGGTTTCTGATATGGTAACGACAGCACCGACTCCTAAAATCACAAGAATCGGCACTAAAAAACCTGATGTGATCACAAGCGAATCTGATTTCACGAAAGTAGCAATTGCTTTTGAAACCGTTTATGTCGATGATCCGACCCTACCAGTTGGTCAAGAAAAGGAACTGGTTCAAGGTGTAGATGGTGAAAAGACAATCACAACAACCTATCAAGTGATTAATGGTGTGCGTCAAGCTAATCCTACTATCACA
The DNA here is from genome assembly GCF_000423745.1 of Streptococcus plurextorum DSM 22810. Taxonomy (GTDB): domain Bacteria; phylum Bacillota; class Bacilli; order Lactobacillales; family Streptococcaceae; genus Streptococcus; species Streptococcus plurextorum. The sequence continues at coordinate 45,023 of NZ_AUIO01000001.1, read as the reverse complement.
GAAGACATCACTAAACCTGTTATTAATCGCCAAATAGCTCGTGGAACTAAGGTTGAAGAAGTACCGACCGTTGTGATTACAGATTTGATAGAAGCGGTAGATGCGAAGTCAGCGACCCTGACCTATGAACTGACCGATCCGACAACAAACTTTATCAGCGCAGCAGCTCTGCTTTATGATGAATCTGGAAATCTTGTTCAAGAGCAGGCTATTCCAGATGCCAATGGGCAGTTAACTCTGACAAACTTGGATTATTATAAAAATTACACCGTTAAAACTCGAATCACCTATACCATTGCTGGTCAGCAACGTGTCTCTGAGCAGGAATCGATTATTGAAAGCAAACGTGACTTTGATTTGCTTTACAAGAAGATTGAAGTTAAGGACATTGATGCGGTGACTATCTATCGTCGTAAGGATGGTACTTATGTAGGAAGTCAATTCCTTGATGCTTTGCCAACAGGAACAGATGATCTTTTCATTAAGGTAAGTTCTGATCGCTTTAAAGATGTCTATCTTCCTGTGACGCGCATCGAAGAAACGACCAAAGATGGCAAAGCTGCTTACAAAGTACTTGCTGCGATTGATGAGCTAGTGGAAGATAAAAATTCACAGTATGTTGCTAACCGTGAATTCTACATCCCTAAAATGGCATCAGATGCGAATACCTACACCTCATTTAAAGAATTGGTTGCTGCCATGAAGGCAAATCCTAGCGGTACCTTTAAGCTGGGGGCAGATCTTTATGCTGACGAAGTGGTTGTAGGCGATGTTGCTTCCTATGTTGGTAACTTTAGTGGTACCTTGACAGGAGCCAACGATGGTTATAATTTTGCCATTCATAATCTAAAAGCTCCCCTCTTCTTGAACTTTAACAACGGTACCATTTCGAATCTTGACATCAAGAATGCTAATTTAAGTACCTCGATTCAATACAAACTGGGAACGATTGCTCATATTACGAATGGTTCTAAAATTACAGATGTGTCCATTGAAGCAACTATTAAAGGCCCTCAAGATGTTGCTGGATTTGTCCACACAGCTTACTACACGACCTTTAAAAATGTTTCCTTCACAGGAACAATTGAATCCTATGGCACAGGGACAACACGCATTGGAGGAATTGTTGGTGACAGCATTCTAAGTCCGGTTGTACAAGCCAAAGTAGATGCAACCCTTATCTTGCCTGGCGCAACCAACCAATTTGCTGGTGGTATCGCTGGTCGTATGATGGTCCAACAAGAAGTTCCAGGCGCAACGATTCAAAATTCCTATGCAACGGGTTCGATTGTTACGACAGATACGGGTGGCTTTATCGGAGGAATTGCTGGTACTAACCAGGACGCTTACACAGGTGGTGGTAACGTAGGCAATGTCAATAATGTTGTTAGCGATATGACTGGTCCAACAAGTATTATCGGTAACTTCTTTGGAGCAAACACAAGAGTTGCCAACGCCTTCTCAACATCTTCAGATACGCATCCAAATGTCCAAACCATATCTGAAGCAGAAGCGCAAGCAAAACTTGCTGCCATGAACATCACAACTACCTTAGAGGACTCAACACCAATTAATTTAAACAACTACTCTGTTGATTACCTCTCCTTAGCGAATGCGAAAGCTTCGCATGCAACAGCTTACAACAACATGGAGAAAATCCTTCCTTTCTATAATAAAGAATTACTGGTTTACTATGGAAATAAGGTTGCCGTTGATGATAAGCTCAATAAGGTTCGTTTGGTTGATGTCATTGCCATGAAAGATAACTTAGTGGTTGCGGATGCCTTTGCGGAAAAAGCTAACATCAATAAAATCATGCTCCACTATGAAGATGGAAGCGTAGAGTACAAAACCGTTTCTTACCTAGAAGACTTCAAGAATAATTACGTTGTTGAGTATACCATAGATGGCACAGATTTGATTTACACACCAGAATCATTCCTTGGAAAACGTGAGACACTGGTTAACGATCTTGTTGCGACGCTTGCAGCAGTTACTCTTGATTCTCCAGAAGTTAAGGCATTAGTCAACTTCCCAACTACTCTGGATGCTAATCGTCAGAAAGGAACTGCTGATGACTTCTACTTTGGAGATAGTTTTGCAAATGTTCAAAACAACTTAGCAGCTTATGTTCGTAAGGTATTGGTTTCAAGTCTAAACGGACAGGGCGCTGCTTCTGAAGCCTATATTAAAGAACGCATTACAGCTAACAAAGAAGCCTTTATCTTAGGTCTTACTTATCTAACTCGCTGGTATGACATCAACTATGGTGATTTGAATACAACCGATTTGACGATCTTTGAGGGAGACTTCTTTGGAAATGAGTCAGCTTCAGCTCTAGAAGCTATTCTAGCGATTGGTAATGCAGGGTATGAAGCGATTCGTCCTTACAACAATGTCAAGACCTACGCAACAACCCTAGCGAAACAAAATCGACAAGAATCTGTCTTTAAATTAGTAGAGGCGTATCGTGAACGCTTCCTACCGACGAAGACCAACAATGAGTGGTTCAAAGAGACAACTAAAGCTTATGTTGTTGAGAGCAAGTCTCTGATTCCTGAAGTGGCTGCTAAGCAAGAAGCTGCTGATACCTATAGCAAGTATTCCGTTGGCGCTTATGACAAGATTGTTAATGATACAGTCACAGGACCAACTTGGAAGTACAATCACATGCTCTTACCATTATTGACCCTTCCTCAAGAAAATATTTACGTCATCACTAATATGAATACCGTTGCCATCGGTGCTTATGAGAAGTACCAAACGGATTATTCTGATCCAGCGCAACGCGATCAGATGCGTCAACGAATTGAGCTAGCCGCTGAACGTCAACGCGACAATGCGGATTTCTGGTATAAGATTGTAGACGATGAAAGTAAAGATAAGCTCTTTAGGTCGGTTCTTAATACAGATAGCTTCTTGATGTACGGCTCAGATGGTCAAAGAGCCTATCGTGATTTGACATCTAATATTGATGCCATTCAAGACTTCTTTGGTCCAATTAATAAATGGTACAATGATAAAGGTGTCAAAACGGCCTATGCGGATGGTAACGAGACCTACTATGTCCACTATGAGATGTTAAGTGACTATGGAACAGCCATCTATACCCACGAAATGGTTCACAATCAGGACGGTAGCATCTACCTTCTAGGCAATGGTCGTCGAAATGGATTAGGAATGGAGCTCTATGCGCAAGGTCTCTTGCAAAATGTCTTTAATCCAAATGAACTTAATCTTGGTTTCAATGCGATTTTTGAAAGTGATTCAAGTACTCGTGTTCATGCCGGAGATCCTGTTAACCGTTACAACAGCGAACAAGATCTCAATGATTACTTCCACCATCAATTCGATGTGCTTTACCTGCTTGATTACCTTGAAGGTATGGCTATCCTTGAGAAACCAGACGCTTTGAAGAAAGATTGGCTCAAGAAAATTGAAAACTACTACATTAAAACGAACAATGTAGATACACATGCTGGAAATAAAGCGAGAGCATTAACGGATGATGAAGTGGCTCAATTGAAAGATTTCAATGATTTGATTGACCAGAGCATCATTACCCATCGTCAGTTCTTTGGCGTTAACCAAACGAGCAAAGAGTGGGCGCGTAATAGCTATGTCAGCGTTCCGATGTTCTCTCCAATTTACTCAGCACTTTCAAATGCTAATGGAGCGCCAGGAGATGTGATGTTCCGACGCATGGCCTATGAGTTAATCGCTGCAAAAGGATACTCTGAAGGCTTTGTGCCATATGCATCTGCTCAATTGTCTGACTACGCTATCAGTCAAGGTTCTACAATCTATGATACATGGAGTAAGACGACGGTTGGCTTGGTGACAGATAAGCATGTATTAGACCAAGTGTTCCAAGGTCAATACAAGACATGGGAAGACTTCAAGAAAGCCATGTTTGCTGAGCGTGTTGCACAAGCAGAAGCTGGAAAACTGAAACCATTTACAATGCAATATGAAATGGGGGTTCCAGATTCAACTAAGGAAGTGACCGTATCAAGCTACGCACAATTGCAAGACTTGATGAGAGAAGCGATGGAAGCCGATACTAACGGTCGCATCTACTACTCAACCAATAACGTCAACCTTAGTCGCGTTCATGCTCTGAAAGTCAAGGTTTATCAAGCGATGATGAATGCTACCGATGACTTCAGAGAATCGATTTTCGAAGCTTCATAATCATAAAATAGAAGTTGGTATCAAACCAGCTTCTATTTTTGTGAAAAGAATAGAGAATAGACGTAGTAAAATCAGCAGAATAGCGTTTCTTTTTGCCTAACCGTCAGGATTCTAGTATAATGGAATTATGTATTTACCTGAAAAATTTATTGAAAAATACCAGCAAATCCTTGGGGATGAAGCGGCTGCTTTTTTAGAAACTTTTAAAGCAAATCCAGAGCCAGCTTTTCGTATCAACCCACTGAAAAGTTCCCAGCAACATTTTTCTAAGGCTATCCCTGATACCCCGTGGGGCTATTACGGAAAAGTTTCAGGGAAGTCTGCAGAGCATGTTTCAGGTTTGGTCTATTCTCAAGAACCAGCAGCTCAGATGGTTGGGCAAATCGCGGCACCAGAAAAAGGTATGAAAGTGCTTGATTTAGCCGCAGCACCTGGAGGGAAATCAACGCATTTGCTAAGCTATTTGCAAAACACAGGCCTATTGGTTTCAAATGAAATTTCAGCCAAACGTAGCAAAATATTGGTCGAAAATATCGAGAGATTCGGTGCTAGAAATGTGATTGTTACCAATGAATCTGCTGAAAGGATGGCCGAGACTTTTCCAGATTATTTTGATCTGATTGTTTTTGATGGTCCTTGTTCTGGAGAAGGGATGTTCCGTAAGGATCATGAAGCTACCCAGTACTGGCATGAAGATTATCCGGAAGAATGTGCGGATTTGCAGAAGTCTATTTTGAGAGATGCTATGAAAATGCTATCTCCGGGTGGTCGATTGGTTTATTCGACCTGTACTTGGGCACCAGAGGAAAATGAAGCAGTTGTGAGATGGCTACTAACAGAATATGATTTGGAGCTCATTGCTATTCCAAAAATCAATGGTATGGTATCTGGGATTGACTTGCCTGAGACAGCGCGCATGTATCCCCATCGTTTCAAAGGTGAGGGACAGTTTGTGGCTCATTTGAGGGATAGGCGTCAGCCAATTGTGACAAAGGTTAAGTCACCAAAAACCAACCTTAATAAGGAACAAGAAAAACTTTGGAATGACTTTGCTAAAAAACATCTCAAAGTGATCTTATCAGGATGTTTACAAACCTTTGGCGATAATCTTTACCTTCTACCTGATGGTCTTCCAGACTTAAGAAAGCTAAGAATTGCTAGGAATGGTTTGCATCTTGGAACTTTTAAAAAGAACCGATTTGAACCATCTTTTGCACTAGGGTTGGCTCTATCTCCTGATGATGTAGTACAGATTTTAGAAATTGATATAGAACAGTTTGAAAAATATGTTTCTGGAAATCCCATTAACCTCTCTCAAAGTATGCCTAATGGCTGGTATCAACTCTTAATAAAAGGCAATGGTATTGGTTTTGCTAAAGTTGTTGGTCACACGGTTAAAAATTACTTTCCAAAAGGCTTACGATTTACTCCCTAAGTGTTATGGAATACAAATTCCGTCATAGATGGTCAGATAGCACCTGCCATGTGTTATGATGGAAAGTGGAGTTTTTGCTCCGCACTTACTTTTTAAATATAAAAGGAAAAGCAATGAAAACAAGGAAAACATCTAGATGGCAAGCTCTTGCCATTATCGGGCTTGCGAGTCTTACTTTATCAGCATGCGCTAGTTGGATTGATCGTGGTGAATCCATTACTGCGGTAGGATCAACGGCACTTCAGCCACTTGTTGAGGCTGCAGCAGACGAATTTGGTTCAACTAATATTGGTAAGTCTGTCAACGTTCAAGGAGGAGGTTCGGGGACTGGCTTATCTCAAGTACAGTCTGGCGCTGTTCAAATTGGAAACTCAGACGTATTTGCTGAAGAAAAAGATGGTATTGATGCCTCAGCATTGGTTGATCATCAGGTGGCTGTTGCAGGGCTTGCGGTGATTGTTAATAAAGAAGTTACGGTTGATAATTTAACCACAGAACAATTACGAGATATTTTCTCAGGTAAAATCACCAATTGGAAAGAAGTTGGTGGAAGTGATCTTGACATTGCTGTCATCAATCGTGCCGCTTCATCAGGTTCACGAGCTACCTTTGATAATGTGATCATGGATGGTCAAGAGGCTAAGCGTGGTCAAGAACAAGATTCAAATGGAGCAATCAAATCTATCATCTCTCAGACTCCAGGAGCGATTTCCTATTTAGCTTTCGCTTATGTGGATGATTCGGTTGCTAAGATGAAGCTTAACGGGTTTGAAGCCAATGCTGAAAATGTAGCGTCCAATAACTGGCCAATTTGGTCATACGAGCACATGTATACCAAAGGCGAACCAACAGAATTGACCAAAGAATTTTTGGACTACATGATGACTGATGAGGTCCAAAAAGGTATTGTCGAAAGTATGGGATATATCTCAATTAATGACATGAAAGTTGTTAAATCAGCAGATGGTGTAGTGACTGAGAAGGAGCAATAACATGAGAAATGAAGAACTAGCAAAGAAATTATTATCCCCTTCTAAAAATTCACGACTTGAAAAATTTGGGAAAATCATCACATTTATGTGTTTAGCCCTAATTGTGTTTATCGTTGCTATGATTTTAATTTTCGTAGCACAAAAAGGGTTATCAACATTCTTTTCGGATGGCATCAATCTCTTCACCTTCCTATTTGATGGCAACTGGAACCCTAGCCAAGGGCAATTTGGGGCACTACCAATGATTACAGGATCATTTATTGTCACTATCTTATCGGCTTTGGTTGCGACACCATTTGCTATCGGAGCAGCTGTCTTTATGACTGAAATTTCTCCTAAATACGGTGCTAAGATTTTGCAACCTGCTGTAGAACTTTTGGTAGGTATTCCATCAGTTGTGTACGGTTTTATCGGTCTGCAGGTGGTGGTTCCTTTTGTCCGTTCTATTTTTGGAGGCACAGGTTTTGGGATCTTATCAGGAGTCTTTGTTCTCTTTGTTATGATTTTACCGACGGTGACTTTTATGACGACAGACACGCTACGAGCGGTTCCTCGCCATTATCGTGAAGCGAGTCTTGCTATGGGAGCAACACGCTGGCAAACCATTTGGCGTGTGACCTTGAATGCTGCTCGTCCAGGTATTTTTACAGCGGTTATCTTTGGTATGGCTCGTGCCTTCGGAGAAGCCCTAGCTATCCAAATGGTGGTCGGAAACTCTGCTGTTATCCCGACTTCCTTAACCACACCAGCCGCAACTCTAACGTCTGTCTTGACCATGGGTATTGGTAATACGGTTATGGGGACCGTACAAAATAATGTTCTTTGGTCACTAGCATTGGTGCTATTGTTCATGAGTTTGGCCTTTAACATGTTAGTTAAATTTATTACGAGAGAGAGAAAGAGAAACTATGCACGCTAAAAAAACAGATCGATTGGCGACAGGTGTTCTATATACGATTGCAGGTATTATTGTCACTATTTTAGCGTCGCTCATTCTTTATATCTTGCTTAGAGGAGTTCCGCATATCAGTTGGGATTTCTTAACTGGAAAATCATCGTCTTACAAGGCAGGTGGTGGGATAGGGATTCAGTTATATAATTCCTTCTTCCTTTTGGTGATGACCTTGATTATTTCCGTACCACTATCCTTAGGTGCTGGTGTTTATTTAGCAGAATATGCCAAAAAAGGGCCTTTGACGAACTTCATCCGTACCTGTATTGAAATCCTGTCGTCACTGCCATCAGTTGTGGTGGGGCTCTTTGGTTATTTGATTTTTGTTGTCCAATTTGAGTATGGGTTCTCGATTATTTCAGGAGCTTTAGCCTTAACCGTCTTTAACCTTCCGCAGATGACACGTACCGTTGAAGATAGTTTGAAAACGGTACACCACACACAGCGTGAAGCAGGTCTTGCATTAGGGATCTCGCGTTGGGAAACAGTGCTTCATGTGGTTATTCCAGAAGCTCTTCCAGGTATTGTGACGGGGATTGTTCTGGCTTCTGGTCGTATTTTTGGTGAAGCGGCAGCGCTTATCTATACAGCAGGGCAATCTGCTCCAGCTATGGACTGGAGCAATTGGAATCCATTAAGTGTTTCTAGTCCAATTTCACCGTTTCGTCAAGCCGAAACCTTAGCTGTTCATATTTGGAAGGTAAATAGTGAAGGAACTATTCCTGATGCTACTCTGGTATCTGCAGGTTCAGCAGCGGTCCTATTGATTTTCATTTTGATTTTCAACTTTGCTGCCAGACGCCTCGGAAAATATTTACACGCTAAATTGACCTCTGCTGTTTAAAAGGAGAAAACATGTCTGAATACAATTGGAATGAACGTCATATCATGACTTTCCCAGAAGAGAAGGTTATTCTATCGACAAAAGACCTTCATGTCTATTATGGGCAAAAAGAAGCTATAAAAGGCATTGATATGCAGTTTGAGAAAAATAAAATTACGGCCTTGATTGGACCTTCTGGATGTGGCAAGTCAACTTTCTTACGTAGTTTAAATCGGATGAATGATACCATTGATATTGCAAAAGTAACAGGAACTATTAATTACCAAGGGATTGACGTTAATGCCCCAGAAATCAATGTTTACGAAATGCGTAAACATATTGGTATGGTTTTCCAGCGTCCTAATCCGTTTGCAAAATCCATTTACAACAACATCACCTTTGCACATGAACGTGCAGGGGTACGCGATAAAAAAGTGTTAGATGAGATTGTCGAAACCTCTCTTAAACAGGTTGCGCTGTGGGATCAAGTCAAAGATAGCTTACATAAGTCAGCCTTTACCCTTTCAGGAGGTCAACAGCAAAAATTGTGTATCGCTCGTGCCATTGCAGTAAAACCAGATATTCTACTGATGGATGAACCTGCCTCAAACTTGGATCCAATTGCGACCATGCAATTAGAAGAGACCATGTTTGATTTGAAAGAGAACTATTCAATCATTATCGTGACGCACAATATGCAGCAAGCTGCTCGTGCCAGTGATTATACGGCATTCTTCTACCTCGGAGATTTGATCGAGTATGATAAGACATCGCATATCTTCCAAAATGCCACACTTAAGTCAACCAATGACTATGTAACAGGTCACTTTGGATAGGAGGAAGGAATGACAGAATCTATTTTACAAGTTAACGATCTTTCGGTTTATTATAATAAAAAGAAAGCCTTGAGTAATGTTTCAATTGCTTTTCAAGCCAATGAAATCACAGCTCTGATTGGACCATCTGGGTCGGGAAAATCAACCTTACTTCGTGCCATCAATCGTATGGGCGACTTAAATCCAGAGTGGACGTTGACGGGGTCAGTTTCTTATAATGGACATAATATCTACAGTCCTCGTACCGATGCTGTGGAATTGCGAAAAGAAATTGGTATGGTTTTCCAACAACCCAATCCTTTTCCAATGTCTATCTATGAAAATGTTGTCTACGGTCTACGCCTTAAAGGAATTAAAGACAAGGCACTTTTGGATGAAGCCGTTGAAAAATCCTTGATTGGTGCTTCCATCTGGGATGAGGTTAAAGATCGATTACACGATTCGGCTCTAGGGCTTTCTGGGGGACAACAACAGCGTGTCTGCATTGCACGTGTACTGGCTAATAGCCCGAAAATTCTCCTTATGGACGAGCCGACTTCAGCTCTTGATCCAATCTCAGCTGGTAAAATCGAAGATACCATGTATGAATTGAAAAAGCATTATACCTTATTGCTTGTCACACGCTCTATGCAACAAGCTTCGCGGATTTCAGATCGCACAGGCTTTTTCCTAGATGGTAACTTGATTGAGTTTAACACCACTAAACAGATGTTCCTCAGTCCAACCCATAAGGAAACAGAAGACTACATTTCAGGAAAATTCGGTTAAAAGAATTTGATTGACACAGAAAGGATATTAGGATATGTTACGTGCTCAATTTGAAGAAGAATTATCAAAACTTCACAATCAATTTTATGCTATGGGGACAGAGGTATTAGCTCAAATCAATAATTCTGTTCGTGCCTTTGTCAGTCATGACCGTGAAATGGCAAAAGAAGTCATCGAAAGCGATGCGATTGTCAATGAATTTGAAACCAAATTAGAAAAAAAATCACTTGAAATCATTGCGCTCCAACAACCTGTTGCTCATGACCTTCGTACTGTTATCACTGTTCTTAAAGCATCAAGCGATGTAGAACGCATGGGTGACCATGCCTCAGCGATTTCAAAAGCAACGATTCGAATGAAAGGCGAAGAGCGCTTACCGGAAGTTGAAGAAGAAATTCGTAAGATGGGTAAAGTGGTCAAACGCATGGTTGAAGATGCTCTAGAAGTTTACATGTCAAGTGATGATGAAAAAGCCTATGAAATAGCTGCTTCAGATGAAGTTATTGATGAAATGTTTAAAAAAATCCAAGCCTTAGCAGTGGAAGGGATTCGTGAGAATCCAAATACTGTTTTTGCAGGTAAAGAATACTTCCAAGTGATTATGTACTTGGAGCGCATTGGCGATTATGCTAAAAACATCTGTGAATGGGTAGTTTATCTCAATACAGGTAAAATTGTAGAACTATAAGAATTGTGATATAATGAGTAGATAACATCTACTCATTTTTGTTAGAATTGGAGAAAAACATGTCAGTAGAACGTCTAATCACTAAATTTATCCCTGAGAATTATAATCTGTTTTTGGATATTGATCGCTCAACGAAAACCTTTAGCGGTAACGTCGCTATTTTGGGAGAAGCCTTAGATCATCAGATTTCTTTGCACCAAAAAGAATTATCCATACAGTCAGTTCTTCTAGACAATGAGAAACTAGATTTTCAGATGGATCATGCTAATGAGGTTGTCCATATTGATTTACCTGAAACGGGCTCATTGACTCTTGTTGTAGAGTTTTCCGGACGTATCACAGATAATATGTCTGGCATCTATCCCTCTTACTATACGCTTGATGGCGTCAAAAAAGAGATTATCTCAACGCAGTTTGAGAGCCATTTTGCCCGCCAAGCCTTCCCATGTATTGATGAGCCTGAAGCCAAGGCAACCTTTGATTTTTCTCTAAAATTTGATCAGAGTGAAGAGGATATCGCCCTGTCAAATATGCCTGAGATTAATGTCGAACGTCGTCAGGAAACCGGTGTTTGGACATTTGCCACAAGCCCTCGCATGTCTTCTTACCTTTTGGCTTTTGCTATTGGAGAATTGCATGGGAAAACGACCACTACTAAAAACGGAACCTTGGTTGGTTCTTATGCAACCATAGCACATAAATTAAGCGAATTAGATTTCTCGCTGGATATCGCCAAACGTGTCATTGAATTTTATGAGGATTATTTTGGCGTGCCTTATCCGATTCCTCAATGTCTTCATGTTGCACTGCCTGATTTTTCAGCAGGCGCAATGGAGAACTGGGGCTTAATTACCTACCGTGAAGTCTACTTGCTCGTTGATGATAATTCAACCGTAGCAAGCCGTCAACAGGTTGCTTTGGTTATCGCACATGAAGTAGCCCATCAATGGTTTGGTAATCTTGTTACCATGAAGTGGTGGGACGATTTGTGGCTCAATGAATCCTTTGCAAACATGATGGAGTATGTTGCCATTAATGCTATCGAGCCTAGCTGGAATATTTTTGAAGATTTCCAAACCTCAGGCGTGCAAGCAGCCCTCAAACGCGATGCGACAGATGGGGTTCAGTCTGTTCACGTTGAAGTGAACCATCCAGATGAAATTAACACCCTTTTTGATGCGGCAATTGTATATGCCAAAGGTAGTCGTTTGATGCACATGCTTCGTCGTTGGTTAGGGGATGATGCCTTTAAAGCAGGGCTAAAAACTTACTTTGAGCGCCACCAATACGGAAATACTATCGGACGTGATCTTTGGAATGCTCTTTCAGAAGCTTCAGGACGCGATGTGGCTGCTTTCATGGATTCTTGGTTAGAACAACCAGGCTATCCTGTTGTAACAGCGAGTCTTGAAAATGATACCTTGACAATCCGTCAAGAGCAGTTCTTTATTGGCGAAAAAGAAGCTAAAGGACGCCTCTGGCAAGTACCGCTCAATAGCAATTGGTCTGGTCTTCCAGATACCTTGACTGAGGCTCAACTGGTTATTCCTAACTATTCAGCGCTTCAAGAGCAAAATGAAGGCGCTCTACGCTTCAACACTGGTAATACGGCTCACTATATCAGTCACTATCAGGGCCAACTCTTAGAGCAACTCATGACTAATTGGGATACGCTTGATAAAATTTCCAAACTTCAAGTTATCCAAGAACGTCGCCTTTTGGCAGAATCAGGTCTCATCTCTTATAGCGAATTAGTTGATTTAGTTTCTGATTTGACAAATGAGACGGATTACACGGTGCTTGATGCTATTATGTACGTGCTCTATGGTCTTAAACGGTTTGTTGATGAGGACAGTCCTGAGGAATTAGCTTTGAAACGACTTTTTGCTAAAATCTTTGCCAAAAACTATGCTCGACTTGGATTTGACAAGCAGGAAGGCGAATCTGACGAAGATGAGTTTATCCGTCAATATGCTATCGAAAGTATGCTTTATGCCGAAAATTCAGATGCCATTAATAAGGCTGAAGCCATCTTCCAAGATTATCGCGATAAAATCGAAGATATTCCAGCAGCTATTCGCCCTTATGTTTTAGCCAATCAAGTCAAACAAGCTGAAACCAAAGAACTGACAGCAGCCTTATTGGAGACTTATGTAACAACGACTGACGGTGCTTTCAAAAGACAGCTAGTCGGAGCGCTTGCTGAGACTAAGTCCTTAGAAATGCTAGAGACGATTATCCGTTCGTTCAAAGATAAAGATATCGTCAAACCACAAGATTTATCAGCTTGGTACGGAGCTTTCTTGCAGAAAAAATTTGCCCAGGAAAGCGTTTGGACTTGGGCACGTGAGGAGTGGGATTGGATCAAGAGTGCCTTGGGTGGAGACATGAGCTTTGATGCTTTTGTGGTCATTCCAGCTGCCATCTTTAAGACCGAGGAACGCCTGTCAGAGTACAAAGCTTTCTTTGAACCGCAATTATCTGATATGGCTCTTAGCAGAAATATCGCTATGGGAATGAAAGACATTGCTGCTCGTGTGACACTATTAGCAGATAACAAAGCAGCAGTATCAAGAGCTTTATTGAAACATTAAGATAAGAGATTGAGGTTTCCTCAATCTCTTTTAGCTGATTTTAAGAAATGTCCAGTAAACTTAAGATAATTTATGACTGGCAGGTTCAGGCATGATATAATAGATACAAATACAGTGGAGGTTGCTATGATTAAGATTTTGTTAGTAGAGGATGATTTAAGCCTTTCAAATTCTGTTTTTGATTTTTTAGATGATGGCTTCGCTGATGTCATGCAAGTCTTCGATGGCGAAGAGGGCATTTATGAGGCGGAATCTGGTGTCTACGACTTGATTCTTTTAGACTTAATGTTGCCTGAAAAGGATGGTTTTCAGGTGCTTAAAGAATTGCGTGCAAAAGGAGTCATGACACCTGTTCTTATCATGACAGCTAAAGAAAGTTTAGATGATAAGGGGCATGGATTTGAATTAGGAGCAGATGATTATTTGACCAAGCCATTCTATTTAGAAGAGCTTAAAATGCGTATCCAGGCGCTTCTAAAACGTTCTGGTAAATTAGTTGATAACCTTCTGACCTATGGTGATGTGACGATTGATTTAACCACAAATACCACTAAAGTCAATGATCAAGAAGTCGAACTCTTAGGTAAAGAATTTGATTTACTGGTGTATTTCTTGCAAAATCAAAATGTTATTTTGCCTAAAACTCAAATTTTTGATCGTATTTGGGGATTTGATAGTGACACTACCATATCTGTCGTCGAAGTTTACGTCTCTAAAATCCGCAAGAAATTAAAAGGGTCAGCATTTGGAGAAAATCTCCAAACCTTACGGAGTGTGGGGTACATTTTGAAAAATGGTTAAGGCATTTCAAACTTGGCGAAAGGATAAGGAAAATCCAAAAAGTTTTTTGCGCTTTTTCACGGTTTTTACCGGAATTTTCCTTGTTATGACGCTTATTATCCTACAGATTATCAAAACAGGTCTTTTTTCATCAACTGATAACAGCCTCAAAGATGCCGCCTCATCGGTTAATACTTATGTTGACATGGCTATGCAGCGCAGCTATTTTTTAGAGAAAACAGATGATGTTTTCATCGTAGGATCTGAGCCGAGCATGGAAAAGCCACATGATAAGATGGTCAATGTTGATGTTTTGCTTTATGATAAATCTGGAAATCTTTTTGGAACAGCAGATGCCTATTCTAAATTTTCAAGTGTAAAGCTCAAGAAAAATCAACTAAACCAAGTGATTAGTGGAGATACAGAGACGATTTATGGCCAAACGGAAGACTACCACGCCATTACTGTAGAGGTATCTAATGATTCCTATCCTGATGTAAAATATGCTACCTTTTTGGTCAGTGTTAAGCAGATTAAAGAATCTGCTGAGCGCTCATGTAATATTATCATTACCGTAATGGTTGTCTTTTGGATTCTTTCAATAGGTGCGAGCATGTATCTGGCTTATTGGTCACGAAAACCTATTTTAGAAAGTTATGAAAAGCAGAAGGCTTTTGTTGAAAATGCCAGCCATGAGCTGAGAACACCTCTTGCTGTTTTGCAAAATCGTCTAGAGTCGCTTTTTAGAAAGCCAGGGTCAACGGTGCTTGATAACAGTGAAAATATCGCTTCTAGTCTTGAAGAAGTCCGAAATATGCGAATTTTAACAACTAACCTGCTTAATCTAGCTCGACGAGATGATGGCTTGAAGGTTGACATTTCAGAGATAAACAGCCAGTATTTTTCGGACATTTTCGATAATTATGCTTTGATTGCAGAAGAAGCAGAGAAAAGCTTTACCTATCAGAATAAGCTGACGCGACCAATTAAATCAGACAAAGTCCTACTGAAACAAGCAATGACAATCCTCTTTGATAATGCCATAAAATATACAGGATTAGATGGACAAATTGCTATCGAAGTTCGAAATACAGAAAAACATCTGTTTATCAAGGTTAGCGACAATGGTTATGGCATCAGTGATGACGATAAGAGAAAGATTTTTGATCGTTTTTACCGTGTAGATAAAGCTAGGACAAGGCAAAAAGGTGGTTTTGGTTTAGGTCTATCACTTGCTAAGCAAATCATTGATACACTGGGTGGCAAAATCACTGTTAAAGACAACCAACCTAAGGGAAGTATTTTTGAAATCCGTTTGTAGAAGGAGAGCTGATGGCAGGTTTATTTGATAAATTTCCCTATTTAACTAGCAATCCAATCACCTTACGACAGATTTCAGAAAATGACCTAGATGCCATTTATGCCATCTATTCCAATCCTGAGCATTTTCGACATAGTCCAGATGTTTCAAGTCGTCATAAAGAGACCATACTAAAGCGAATAGATCATTTTAATCGTGATTTTCAAAAGAAAAAACGGCTTTTTCTTGGACTGGAAAAAGATAGAGAAATTGTTGGTATCCTTGAATGCTTTGATTATAAAAAAAGATTGTCTCAAGTGACTATTGGCTATCGCATCCATCACACCTTTTGGGGACAAGGTTTGGCAACAAAGGGTCTGGCTCTACTGACTGACTATCTTCATAACGATTGTCAAATCAAGACCATCAAAGCATATGTTATGGAGGAAAATATTGCCTCTAAAACTGTCCTAGAAAAAAACAACT
Organism: Streptococcus plurextorum DSM 22810; assembly: GCF_000423745.1. Taxonomy (GTDB): domain Bacteria; phylum Bacillota; class Bacilli; order Lactobacillales; family Streptococcaceae; genus Streptococcus; species Streptococcus plurextorum. Next base: position 29,175 of record NZ_AUIO01000001.1, on the reverse strand, counting down.
TTTATGTCATTGGAAGAGAACATCAAAACTGGAAAGGTCACGGCGAAGTTGCTCTCCTAGTCTTTGAAAAACACTATCAATAAAGGCATGGCTAGTCGCGCCATGCCTTTTTACGATCCAAGGAAATCCTTAATTCAGATTTTAATCGTATTTTCAATAGTTCAGTCAATGTTTTGAGTCAAAAAATTAGGTTGCGAACCTTCATCTTCATAAAGCAAACAAGTTTCTAAAGGGACTGACATGGCAATAGTTCGCAGTTGATATGAATAAGGTAGCTACTAATTCTCTATAATATTAGTCAAAACAGCAATGAAAAAACGACCAAAAGGTCGCTTTTTATATTATCCAAGTTTAGCAGCAAGACGTGCTTTATCGCGACTTGCTTTGTTTTTGTGAATCAAACCTTTAGTTTCGGCTTTGTCGATGCTTGAAGAAGCAGCGCGGAAAAGCTCTTCAGATGGGTTTGCTTCAAAAGCTTTGATAGCAGTACGCATAGCTGATTTTTGAGCTGAGTTTTTAGCGTTTTGTTGAGCGCTTTTCTCAGCACGTTTGATAGCTGATTTAATGTTTGCCAAAGTTCTTACCTCCATATTTACTAACTCTATCATTATATAGAAATTCTTGTATTTTGACAAGTGGAAATCACTTTTTCAAGTAAATTTCATTAATTTTATGATTTTCGGATTTGTGTAGAATCAACTCAGCGCGGTTTCTAGTTGGTTCAATGTATTTTTTTAAATTGACCAGATTGATGGTTTGCCAAATATTTTTGGAGAAGGCTAGCGCTTCATCAGCAGATAAGGTTGTGAATTTATGATAGTAGTTGCTAGGGTCTTTTTCTGCTAAGGCTAAAAGTGCTTTAAACCGCTCTAAGTACCATTTCTCAATATGTTGACTGTCTGCATCAATATAGATAGAGAAATCAAAATAATCACTCATGTAAAGACGTTCATTTTGTGGATTTTGGAAAACGTTTATTCCCTCAACGATTAAGAAATCTGGTGCACTGATTTTTTGCTGTTTATTGGGAATAATATCGTATATTTCGTGTGAATAAACAGGAATAGAAGCATCAGCACCATTTTTCATAGCATCCAAAAAGTCTAAAAGAAGTTCCATGTTATAACTTTCTGGAAATCCTTTTTTATCGAGTAGGGCCCGTTCAATTAAAGTAGCATTGGGGTACAGGAAACCATCTGTTGTCACCATTTCAACTGAACTATGCTTAAACGTCCGGGAAAGAAGAAGTTGTAATAGTCTGCTCGTTGTCGATTTTCCAACTGCAACAGAGCCAGAAACCCCGATGATAAAGGGTCTTTTGGCTACCGTCTTTTGAAGAAAAATCCCTTTTGAAAAGGACAAACTCTCCTGGTTGTGTTTGTAAATTTGAATCAATCGAACAAGGGGTAAATAGATATCAATAACATCTTGGATGTTAATTTTATCATTGAGAGACTTGATATTTTCAAGTTCACTTTCAGTTAAAAGAGGCTTTGTTGACTGATGAAGTTCTTGCCAGCGTTCACGCGAAATGTTTTCAAAGTTAATCAATTCTTTAGTCATGGTACAAATTATATCATAAATTTATTGAGAACCCTTACAAAATATGTTAGAATGAAAGCACTTTATAAAGATGAGTGTGTTTTATGTCAAATATGTATTATACAGAAAATCCTGACAGTGCTCATGATTTGCAGGAGCTTCATGTCACCTTATTAGGGCAGAACTTTCGATTTCTGACGGATTCAGGGGTCTTTTCTAAGCGAATGATTGATTTTGGCAGTCAAGTATTGCTGAATTGTTTGACCTTTAATAAAGGCGATAGCTTATTGGACGTTGGGTGTGGCTATGGTCCACTAGGGATTGCACTAGAAAAGGTTCAGGGAGTATCAGCGACCATGATTGATATCAATAATCGTGCCCTTGATCTAGCAAAAAAAAATGCTGACAAAAATGGTGTGAGCCCAATGATTTTTCAATCAAACAGTTATGAAAATGTCAAAGATCGCTTCGATCATATCATCTCCAATCCTCCTATTAGAGCTGGAAAGGCTGTTGTTCATGAGATACTTGAGGGGGCTTTTGAACACTTACATCAAGGAGGTGACTTGACAATCGTTATCCAGAAAAAACAAGGAGCCCCGTCTGCCAAAAATAAGATGGAAGAAGTTTTTGGAAATTGTGACATCGTCAAAAAAGAAAAAGGTTATTATATTTTAAGGAGTGTCAAACATGCGGACAGTTGATTTAATTCAAAAAAAACGTGACGGCAAAGAATTGTCAACAGAAGAAATTAAATGGTTAATTTCCGGTTATGCAGAAGGAAGAGTTCCTGACTATCAAATGTCAGCTTTAGCAATGGCTATTTACTTTAAAGGAATGACCATGAGAGAGACTAGAGACTTAACCATGTCTATGGTGGACTCTGGTGAGCAGATTGATTTGTCTGCAATTTCAGGTATTAAAACCGATAAGCATTCAACAGGCGGTGTTGGGGATAAGGTCACTTTGATATTAGCACCACTAGTTGCCTCATTTGGCGTACCAGTTGCTAAGATGAGTGGTCGTGGTCTCGGTCACACTGGTGGAACGCTTGATAAACTAGAATCCATAAAGGGTTATCAAATTGAACGCAGTCAGGAAGAATTTATCCAGCAAGTTCAAGAGATTGGCCTATCCGTTATTGGACAATCTGATAATATGGTTAAGGCAGATAAATTACTTTATGCCCTACGGGATGTGACAGCTACTGTAGATATCATCCCTCTTATTGCAAGTTCAGTGATGTCCAAAAAAATCGCCGCTGGTGCAGATAGTATTTTGCTAGATGTGACTGTTGGTGATGGTGCCTTTATGAAAACATTAGAAGAAGCCGAGCAGCTCTCTGAAACCATGGTTGCTCTTGGTAAGGAGGTTGGACGACAAACAGTAGCTGTTATTACCGATATGAGCCAGCCGGTAGGACGGGCTATCGGTAATCGTCTAGAAGTTCTTGAAGCTATTGAGATTATGAGAGGAGAAGGACGCGAAGACGTCACTCACTTCATTTGTGAGCTAGCTCAAATTATGCTCAGCCTAGCAGGTCTTGAAAAGTCCTTAGAAGCTATTCATCACCACTTAGTCAACGGTGAGGCCCTACAGAAATTTGAGGCTATGGTCAAAGCTCAGGGAGGCGATTTAGAAGACTTGTACAGGCCATCTAGCGCAGCCCATGTCATTGACGTAAAAGCTGAAAATGATGGCTATATTAGAGAGCTTCCGGCTCTAGAATTTGGCTTATTTGCAATGAAACTTGGAGCGGGCCGTTCCGTAAAAACCGATAATTTGGACTATGAAAGCGGAATAGTGTTCGATAAAAAGGTGGGAGATTTCGTGAAAACGGATGAAATTATTGCAAAAATTTACACAAACGAAATTTTATCTGAAAAAATGCTTTCAGAATTCAAAAAAAATGTTATAATAGACGAAGAGCAAGTCACACCAAAAGAAATTTTAAAAATAATCCGTTAAACAGTTAATGGGGGAAATTATGCTTATCAATAAATACATCGATCATACACTTTTGAAGCCCGAAAGCACCAGAGAACAAATCAGCAAATTGCTTGAAGAAGCTAAACAATACCAATTTGCAAGTGTCTGTGTCAATCCAACATGGGTCAAGTACTGTGCTGAAACTCTAGCAGATACAGATGTCAAGGTGTGTACCGTTGTTGGTTTCCCACTTGGGGCTACGACACCTGCTGTTAAAGCTTTTGAAACTAAAGAGGCTATTCAAAACGGTGCAGATGAAATTGATATGGTTATCAATATTGGGGCTTTAAAATCTGGTGAGTATCAACTGGTTGAAGATGATATTCGAGCAGTTGTCGAAGCTTCAGGAGATAAAATCGTTAAAGTCATTATTGAGGCTTGTCTCTTGACAGACGAAGAAAAAGTAATGGCTAGTGAATTATCTGTCAAAGCTGGAGCTGATTTTGTTAAAACCTCAACAGGCTTTTCAACAGGAGGAGCAACTGTTGCAGATGTAAAATTAATGCGTCAAACCGTAGGTCCTCACATCGGTGTTAAGGCTGCTGGGGGAGCACGTTCCCTAGCAGATGCTCAGGCATTTATTGAAGCAGGAGCAACACGACTAGGAACTTCTTCGGGCGTAGCAATCATTGAAGGAGAGAGCGTCAATGGAGGTTACTAATCCTTTAGTTGAGCTTGCTATTGAAGCCAGTCAACGTGCTTATGTACCCTACTCACATTTTCCAATTGGGGCAGCACTCTTAACCGAGGATGGCACAGTCTATACCGGGTGTAATATTGAAAATGCTAGTTTTGGATTAACAAACTGTGGTGAGCGAACAGCCATTTTCAAGGCTGTTTCTGACGGCCATCAAAAATTGGCTGAGATTGCCATATATGGTCAAACAGCAGAGCCGATATCTCCTTGTGGTGCTTGTCGTCAAGTGATGGTGGAGTTTTTTCAACCTAGTGCTAAGGTTACTTTAATTGCTAAAAATGGTCAGACGGTCGAGACGACGGTCGGGGAGTTATTACCATACTCTTTTACAGATTTGACCTAATCTGTAGTCAACCTTCGGGTTATCTTAATCTTGCAACCTTGTTGCAAAAAAATATTTAGGAGGGTTCATTCACATGAACAAAAAATTTGTTGGACTCAGTCTAGCTACTGTTGCTGCCTTGTCACTTGCTGCTTGTGGAAGCAAAAAAGCAGACTCTTCAAATTCAGATACATCAACAGCTGAATCAAGTATCAAAGCGGCTATCGTTACCGATATCGGTGGTGTTGATGACCGTTCATTTAACCAATCTGCTTGGGAAGGTCTTAAAGAGTGGGGAGATGCTGCTGGGCTATCAAAAGGTAATGGTTATGATTACTTCCAATCTTCTTCTGAGCAAGACTACGTTACAAACCTTGACTCTGCTGTAGCTGGTGGTTATAACCTTGTCTTTGGTATTGGTTTTGCCCTTGAATCTTCAATTGCTGAAGTTGCTCCAAATAATACTGACACACACTATGTTATCGTAGACAGTGTTGTTCCAGATCAAGATAACGTTGTAAGTGTTGGCTTTGCTGACCATGAAGCATCATACCTTGCAGGTGTTGCAGCAGCTAAATCAACTAAGACAAAAACAGTTGGTTTTGTTGGCGGTATGAAAGGTGAAGTTATTGATCGCTTTGAAGCTGGTTTCGTAGCAGGTGTTAAATCAGTTGATGAAACGATTAAGATTGACGTTCAATATGCTGGTTCATTTGGTGATGCCGCTAAAGGTCAAACAATTGCAGCAGCACAATATTCAGCAGGTGCGGATGTTATTTTCCATGCTTCTGGCGGTACTGGTAACGGTGTTTTTGCAGCAGCTAAAGCAGTCAACGAAACACGCGATGAAGCTGATAAAGTATGGGTAATCGGTGTAGACCGTGACCAATCAGCAGAAGGTGCTTATACTTCTAAAGATGGTAAAGAATCTAACTTCGTATTAGCTTCAACACTTAAACAAGTTGGTGCTGCTGTTAAAGATATTGCTACAAAAGCAGCAGAAGGTAAATTCCCTGGTGGAGAAATCGTTCGTTACACTCTTAAAGATAAAGGTGTAGAATTAGCTGAAACTAACCTTTCTGAAGACGCTTCTAAAGCAGTAGCAGATGCTAAAGCTGCTATCTTAGATGGTACAGTTGAAGTTCCAGAAAAACCTTAATGAAATAATGAATCCCGAAGCGGCGACTGACATCGGTCGCCCTTTTTGGGAGTTGAGATATTTTATCTCAATAAAGCCTATCCTAATTTAGTAGGTAGGTTTTATTGATAAAAAATAGACCTTTTGAAAGGAAAAGATTATGGCTCATGATTATGTCATCGAAATGCGGGACATAACTAAACGATTTGGCGAATTTGTAGCAAACGACCAAATCAACTTGAATGTCAAACCAGGCGAAATTCATGCTCTTCTTGGAGAAAATGGTGCAGGAAAATCCACGCTTATGAATATGCTTGCGGGGTTATTAGAGCCAACAAGTGGCGAAATTTTAATCAATGGTTCGACTGTAACGATTGATTCTCCCTCAAAAGCGGCGAAATTGGGTATCGGAATGGTGCATCAACACTTTATGTTGGTAGATGCCTTTTCAGTAGTCGAAAATATTATTTTAGGCAGTGAAACGACAGGTCTCGCTGGTACAATCGACTTGAAGGCTGCCACTGCTGAAATTACTGCCCTATCAAAGAAATATGGACTCGAAGTTGATCCTACTGCTAAAGTTGCAGACATTACGGTAGGTGCTCAGCAACGTGTGGAAATTTTAAAAACACTCTACCGAGGTGCGGATCTGTTAATTTTTGACGAACCAACAGCCGTTTTGACCCCTGATGAAATTGCAGAGCTTCTCAAAATTATGAAGGTTCTTGTGTCAGAAGGTAAGTCCATTATTCTCATTACTCATAAACTAGATGAAATTCGTGCCGTCGCGGACCGTGTCACCGTTATTCGTCGTGGTAAATCTATTGAAACTGTAGAAGTTGCAGGAGCTACCAATGATGATTTGGCAGAGTGGATGGTTGGACGTTCTGTTTCATTTAAAACAGAAAAAATTGCGGCTAATCCTAAAGAAGTTGTGCTGTCGATTGAAAACTTAGTGGTTAATGAAAATCGTGGCATCCCAGCAGTTAAAAATCTCTCTCTTGAAGTTCGTGCAGGTGAGATTGTCGGTATTGCTGGTATCGACGGTAATGGTCAGAGTGAGCTTATCCAGGCGATTACCGGACTTCGTAAAGTTAAATCTGGAAAAATTACGATTAAAGGACAAGATGTTACGCATTCGACACCACGGAAAATTACCGAATTAAGTGTTGGTCATGTTCCTGAAGATCGTCATCGTGATGGCATGATTCTAAACATGACTGTTGCAGAAAACTTTGCATTGCAAACTTACTACAAAGAACCTATTTCTAAAAAAGGCATCCTAAATTACTCTAAGATAAATGAAAAAGCGCGTCAGCTGATGGAAGAATTCGACGTTCGTGGAGCAGGAGAACTAATCCCTGGCAAGTCTCTTTCAGGAGGAAACCAGCAAAAAGCGGTTATCGCCCGTGAAATCGATCGTAATCCTGATTTATTGATTGTCAGCCAACCGACGCGAGGACTCGATGTTGGTGCGATTGAATATATTCGAAAACGCTTAATTGCAGAGCGTGATAAAGGTAAGGCAGTCCTTGTTGTCAGCTTTGAATTAGATGAAATTCTCGATGTTTCCGATCGTATTGCCGTTATTCATGACGGAAGCATCCATGGCATTGTATTACCGGCCGAAACCACCAAGCAAGAACTTGGTAAACTTATGGCTGGCGGCCATCTTAAGTAAGAAAGGAAGTTGACATGTTAAAAAAATATGAAAGTATTTTGATTCCCTTGATGGCAGTCTTTTCTGGCTTGCTTCTGGGGGCTGTTATCATGCTCATTTTTGGATATGATCCACTGGCTGGCTACCAAGCACTCTTTGGAACAGCCTTCGGTTCAGTAAAAAATGTCGGTGAGATTTTTCGTGCTGTTGCCCCATTGATTTTTACAGCACTTGGTTTTGCTGTGGCAAGTAAGGCTGGATTTTTCAATATCGGTCTTTCAGGACAAGCCTTTGTTGGATGGGTCTTTGCAGGGTGGTTCGCTCTTGAAAACCCAGATCTTCCACGCCCCATTCTTTTGATTGCAACGATTCTGATTGCTATGATTGCTGGGGGAATTGCTGGCGCGATTCCGGGGATTTTACGAGCTTATTTAGGGACCAGTGAAGTTATCGTGACAATCATGATGAACTATATCCTGCTCTATTTTTCAAACTATCTTATCCGAAATGTATTTGCAGCAGATTTGATGAAAAATGCAGATTCTACCATATACGTTTCAGAAAACGCATCCTATCGAACAGAGTGGCTGAGAGTTTTGACTGAAAACTCTCGGATGAACTTAGGTATCTTTTTTGCCATTATTGCTGTAGTGGTTATCTGGTTCTTGTTTGCTAAAACAACCCTTGGTTTTGAAATTCGTGCAGCAGGTCTTAATCCAAATGCTGCTGATTACGCTGGAATGAGCACTAAACGCACAATTGTGATGTCAATGGTGATTTCTGGTGCCCTTGCTGGTCTAGGTGGAGCAGTACAAGGAATTGGAACATTCCAAAATGTCTACGTTCAAGCATCGAGTATGGATATTGGTTTCAATGGAATGTCAGTAGCTCTTCTAGCATCTAATTCACCATTAGGTATTCCATTTGCGGCCTTCTTGTTCGGTACAATGTCTGTCGGTACGCCAGGAATGCAACGTGCACAGGTTCCACCAGAATTGATTAACGTTGTGACTGCTTCGATTATTTTCTTTATTGGAGTTAAGTTCGTCTTCGAACAAGTCTTGAAATCAAAACGTTTTGCGAAAGGAGACCAATAATATGGATTTTAATTATATTATTTCGCAGATGTTGGTTTACTCGGCGCCGCTTATTTTTACCAGTCTTGGTGGAGTTTTCTCTGAAAGAGCAGGTATTGTTAACGTAGGACTAGAGGGAACCATGGTTATCGGAGCCTTTGCAGGCGTTCTCTTTAATATCGAATTTGCTAATCAATTTGGAGCAGCGACCCCTTTGTTAGCAGCTCTGGTCGGTGGAGTAGTGGGGATTCTGTTTTCACTGATTCATGCGACAGCAACCATTATTTTTAGAGCTGACCACATTGTTTCAGGTACTGTTCTTAATTTGATGGCTCCTGCTTTAACCGTTTTCTTAGTCAAAGTGATTTATGGAAAAGGTCAGACAGATGGTATTCCAAAAACTTTTGGATTCTTCTCCTTCCCTCTGTTAGAAGATATTCCCGTTATTGGAGACATCTTCTTCAAAAATACCAGTTTGATGGGATATGTGGCCATTCTTACAGCATTTGTTGCATGGTTTATCCTATATAAAACACGTTTTGGCTTACGTTTACGCTCAGTTGGTGAGCATCCTCAAGCCGCTGACACGCTAGGTATCAATGTTTATCGCATGCGTTATGCTGGTGTTATGATTGCAGGTTTTCTTGGTGGTATCGGTGGTGCAGTCAATGCACAGTCTGTAAATATCAACTTCTCAGCAACCACTATTGTAGGATCTGGTTTCATTGCCCTTGCGGCAGTTATATTTGGGAAATGGAATCCTCTAGGCGCAATGCTTGCTAGTTTGTTCTTTGGATTTTCGCAAATCCTTCCAATTATTGCAAAGAACATTCCAGCCTTGCAACACGTTCCGGAAGAATTTTTCCTCATGGCACCTTATGTGATTACAGTAGTGACTCTTGCCGCTTTCTTTGGTAAGGCTGTTGCTCCAAAAGCAGACGGTGTTAACTACATCAAGTCTAAATAATTGTCAAAAACCGTTAGAATGCTCCAGCGGTTTTCTGGTAATTTTCATGAAAATTGTTATAAAACAGCTTGCAGAATCCTTAAATGAAAAATTTCAAGAAAACTGTCACAACGGGAATGGAAAGGTTTTCAAAAAATAAGCAAAATAGTGGAAGATAGGTCTCTGCTGTGCTATAATAGCAGAGTAAACTATTATTTATTTTGAAAGAGGATTTTTTATGTCAAAAATCGTTGTTATTGGTGCAAACCACGCAGGTACTGCAGCTATCAAAACTATGTTGAGCACATATGGTGATGCCAATGAAGTTGTTGTCTTCGACCAAAACTCAAACATTTCATTCTTAGGCTGTGGTATGGCGCTTTGGATTGGTGAGCAAATCTCAGGTCCAGAAGGCTTGTTCTACTCTGATAAAGAGCAGTTGGAAAGCATGGGAGCTAAAGTGTATATGGAAGCTCCAGTCTTGTCTGTTGATTACGATGCTAAAACGGTAACAGCACTAGTTAACGGTCAAGAGCATGTTGAAAGCTATGACAAACTGCTTTTTGCAACAGGTTCTCAACCAATTTTACCACCAATCAAAGGTGCTGAAATCAAAGAAGGGTCATTGGAATTTGAAGCAACTCTTGAAAACCTTCAATTTGTAAAACTTTACCAAAACTCAGCTGATGTTATTGAAAAATTGAAAAACAAAGACATCAACCGTGTTGCAGTAGTAGGAGCAGGTTATATCGGTGTTGAGCTTGCTGAAGCTTTCCAACGTAAAGGTAAAGAAGTTGTTCTTATCGATGTTGTTGATACTTGCTTGGCAGGTTACTACGATAGAGATTTGACCGACCTTATGTCAAAAAATCTTGAAGACAACGGTATTAAGCTTGCATTTGGTGAAACCGTTAAAGAAGTTGCTGGTAACGGCAAAGTTGAGAAAATCATCACTGATAAGAACGAGTACGATGTTGATATGGTCATCCTTGCAGTAGGTTTCCGTCCAAATACAGCTCTTGCTAATGGTCAAATCGAACTCTTCCGCAATGGTGCCTTCCTTGTTAACAAGCGCCAGCAAACATCAAATCCAGATGTTTACGCTATCGGTGACTGTGCGACAATCTATGATAATGCAACTCGCGACACAAGTTATATCGCGCTTGCTTCAAACGCAGTACGTACTGGTATCGTAGCCGCTCATAACATCTGTGGTACTGACCTTGAAGGTATCGGTGTTCAAGGGTCTAACGGTATTTCAATCTATGGACTTCACATGGTGTCAACTGGTTTGACACTTGAAAAAGCCAACCGTCTTGGATTCAATGCTGCAGTGACAGAGTACACTGATAACCAAAAACCAGAGTTTATCGAGCACGGTAACTTCCCAGTAACCATTAAAATCGTTTACGATAAAGATTCACGTCGTATCCTTGGTGCACAAATGGTGGCTCGTGAAGATATCTCAATGGGTATCCACATGTTCTCACTTGCGATTCAAGAAGGTGTGACCATTGAGAAACTTGCTTTGACAGATATCTTCTTCTTGCCACACTTTAATAAGCCATACAACTACATTACAATGGCTGCTCTTGGAGCAAAATAACAGAAGACAAAACGCCAAATCGATATTGATTTGGCGTTTTAATATCCTCTTGCTAGTCAAATCAAAAAAGAGATTTCATTTGAAATCTCTTTTATAGTATTAGTTTTTGCAAGCTGAAGCAAATTCTTCTTTAGCGAATGCTTCTTGAATGATTGCTTTTAATTCGTTAGCAGAAGCTTGCATTTTTTGTAATTCTGAATCGCTGAGTGGGATATTAACCGGGCGAACGATACCGTGTGCTCCGATGATAGCTGGTTGACCGATAAAGACATCATCAACATCTTGGTATTGACCAGCTTGGAAAACAGAAAGTGGAAGTACTGCATTTTCATCATCAAAGATCGCTTTGGTGATACGAGCAAGAGCTACGGCGATACCATAGTAAGTTGCACCTTTTTTGTTAATGATAGAATAAGCGGCATCACGAACAGAGATGAAGAGATCAACAAGACCTTGCTCATCGATGTCGCGGTTAGCTTGAAGCCAATCATAAAGTTTTACACCCGCAACGTTAGCGTGTGACCAAACGGCAAACTCTGAATCACCATGCTCACCCATGATGTAAGCGTGAACGGAACGTGCATCAATACCGATTTTCTCAGCCAAAGCTTGACGGAAACGAGCAGAATCAAGAGAAGTACCTGAACCGATAACGCGCTCTTTAGGGAAACCTGAGAATTTCCAAGTTGAGTAAGTCAAGACGTCAACTGGGTTTGCTGCAACAAGGAAGATACCGTTAAATCCTGAAGCAACGATTTGAGTAACAACCTCTTTGTTGATGCGGAGGTTTTTCTCCACAAGGTCAAGACGTGTTTCACCTGGTTTTTGAGGTGCACCAGCTGTTAGGACAACTAGGTCAGCATCGTGGCAGTCTGAGTATTCTGCAGCATAAATCTTTTTAGGTGACGTAAATGCCAAAGCGTGTGAAAGATCTTCTGCATCACCTTGTGTTTTTTCTTTGAAAATATCGATAATACCTAATTCTTGGCCGATATTCTGAGTTACCAAGGCAAAAGCATAAGATGATCCTACGGCACCATCACCGACAAGGATAACTTTTTTGTGTTGTTTAGTTGTAGTCATGTGAAACATCTCCTTATAAATTTGTGGAACACAGCGATTCCATTCCTTGACTATTTTACCATGTTATGAGGGGTTTGTCACGGAAGAATCATCAAAATTGAAAATTGCTTACAGAAAACGCTACCAACTAAGCGTTTTAAGCTTTTTTATGATATAATAGAATAGACTTTTGAAAAGAAAAGAGGCATTTGTTAGAATGCAAGATAAACATTTAGTTGACGTTAACCTTGCCACGGAAATGAAGACATCCTTCATCGATTATGCCATGTCGGTTATCGTTTCACGCGCACTTCCTGACGTTCGTGACGGCCTTAAGCCTGTGCATCGTCGTATTCTTTATGGAATGAATGAACTGGGAGTAACACCAGATAAACCTCATAAGAAATCCGCTCGTATCACGGGTGATGTCATGGGTAAATACCATCCGCACGGAGATAGCTCCATTTACGAGGCCATGGTGCGTATGGCTCAGTGGTGGTCTTATCGTCACATGCTAGTTGATGGTCACGGAAACTTTGGTTCCATGGACGGAGACGGTGCAGCGGCTCAGCGTTATACCGAAGCTCGTATGAGTAAAATTGCTTTGGAAATGCTGCGCGATATCAACAAAAATACCGTAGACTTCAGAGACAACTATGATGGTTCTGAACGAGAGCCTTTGGTTTTACCAGCACGCTTTCCTAACCTCTTGGTCAACGGTGCGACAGGTATTGCGGTAGGGATGGCAACCAATATTCCACCTCATAACTTGGGAGAGTCTATCGATGCTGTCAAACTTGTTATGGATAATCCAGAGGTGACAACTCGAGACTTGATGGAAGTTATTCCTGGACCTGATTTCCCTACGGGAGCTTTGGTTATGGGGAAATCTGGTATTCACCGTGCTTATGAGACTGGAAAAGGCTCTATTGTCCTACGTTCTCGTACAGAAATTGAGACCACAAGCAATGGGCGTGAACGTATTGTCGTCACTGAGTTTCCTTATGGTGTCAATAAGACTAAGGTGCATGAACACATTGTTCGTTTAGCCCAAGAAAAGCGTATTGAAGGCATTACAGCTGTCCGTGATGAGTCTAGTCGTGAGGGCGTTCGCTTTGTCATTGAGGTTCGTCGAGATGCATCTGCTAATGTGATTCTTAACAACCTCTTTAAGCTAACTCAATTACAGACAAACTTTAGCTTCAATATGTTGGCGATTGAAAAGGGAATCCCTAAGATTCTCTCCTTAAAGCAGATTATCACCAACTACATCGAGCACCAAAAAGAGGTCATCGTTCGCCGGACACGCTTTGATAAAGAAAAAGCAGAAGCACGTGCGCATATTTTAGAAGGGTTACTGATTGCCCTTGATCACTTAGATGAGGTTATTGCCATTATTCGTGGTAGCCAGACAGATGCCGAAGCACAAGCGGAATTGATGAGTCGCTTTGATTTGTCCGATCGTCAAAGTCAAGCCATTCTCGATATGCGCCTCAGACGTTTGACCGGTTTGGAAAGAGATAAAATTCAGTCAGAGTACAATGATTTAATCGCATTAATTGCTGATTTGGCTGATATTTTAGCAAAACCTGAACGTGTTGTCCTTATCATCAAAGAAGAATTAGATGAGATTAAACGTAAATACGCTGATAATCGTCGCACGGAGCTCATTGTGGGTGAAGTATTGACGTTAGAAGATGAGGATTTGATTGAAGAAGAAGATGTTTTAATTACCCTTTCTAACAAAGGTTATATCAAACGTCTAGCCCAAGATGAGTTCCGTTCGCAGAAGCGTGGCGGAAGAGGAGTTCAAGGGACTGGAGTTAACGATGATGATTTTGTTAAAGATTTGGTGTCAACTTCAACCCACGATAACCTTCTCTTCTTTACAAATCTAGGCCGTGTTTACCGTCTCAAAGCTTATGAAATTCCTGAATATGGGCGTACAGCTAAGGGCTTACCAATTATCAACCTCTTAAAACTAGAAGAGGGTGAGCATATTCAAACGGTTATCAACTTGCGTCTGGAAGATGCAGAGGATAAACATTTCTTCTTCACAACGCGTCAAGGTGTGGTTAAACGCACCAATGTGACAGAATTTGCCAATATCCGTCAAAATGGTCTGAAGGCACTTAATTTACGTGAAGATGATCAGCTAATCAATGTTCTTTTGACCAATGGATCAGACGATATTATCATCGGTACGAAGACAGGTTATTCTGTGCGCTTCCGTGAAGATAGCATTCGTAGCATGAGTCGCGTGGCAACAGGGGTAAAAGGAATCACTCTTCGTGATGAAGATTTGGTCGTGGGAGCGTCAGCTATTTCTCAAGATCAAGAGGTACTAGTCATTACTGAAAAAGGTTATGGTAAGCGTACAAGCGCCACTGAGTACCCAACCAAAGGTCGTGGGGGTAAAGGGATCAAAACAGCCAATATTACGGATAAAAATGGGCCGCTAGCTGGATTGTTGACCATCTCAGGTGATGAAGATATTATGATTATTACTGATACAGGCGTGATCATTAGGACTAGCGTTGCCAATATTTCACAAACCGGCCGCTCTACACAAGGGGTTAAGGTTATGAAACTAGCTGACGAAGCTAAAATCATGACATTTGCCTTAGTAAAGGCTGAAGAAACTGAAGAGGTAAACCATGAAGAAGAATAAAATAAAAGGATTTTTCCGATCAGCGCTTATTTTCCTTTTAGTTGTCATTGGTATTGCCTTAATATTTAATAAGACGATTAGAAACACCTTGATTGCTTGGAATACAAATAAATATCAAGTTGCTCAAGTGTCAAAAGAAGCCATTGATAAAAACAAGACAGCAGAGACGACCTTTGATTTTGAATCCGTTCAATCCATTTCTACAGAGTCTATCTTAGCTGCTCAGATGAATGCGCAAGACTTGCCTGTTATTGGTGGTATTGCAATTCCGGATTTAAAAATCAATCTACCGATTTTTAAAGGACTCGGAAATACCGAACTTTCTTATGGTGCAGGTACCATGAAAGAAAGTCAAGTCATGGGCAAAGGAAACTATACTCTAGCGAGTCACCATGTCTTTGGAATCACTGGATCTTCGCAAATGCTTTTCTCTCCATTGGAAAATGCTAAAAACGGAATGAAGATTTACCTGACGGATAAGGAAAAAATCTATACCTATAGCATTACGAGTGTTGAGGTGGTGGATCCGACAGCCGTTTATGTTCTCAATGATCAAGAAGGCGTTAATGAAATCACCTTAGTCACTTGTACGGATGCAGAGGCCACACAGCGTACCATTGTCAAAGGTACTTTTGAAGGGGAAGTATTATTTGATGAAGCTGATGCAACAGTTCTAAAAGCTTTTGAAATGCAGTACAACCAAATGGTTTGGTAACTAGATGGTCAATGCACTTCCTACTATCAAGATTATTGACAAAAAAGCTAAAAATCAAAAATGATTTTTAGCTTTTTTTAATTCTGTAAATCAATAATAGAACCTGTGCGCATTCGATAGAAGCTTAATGGATAAATACACCTCATATCAATTTTAATGGGGCGTTTGTAATCACCTTCCATACCTAAAACTAAGGGACAAATCGAGATTATGCTATTAAAACTAGGGTTAATCATGATGCACCATTTAACTGATTATTATATTTGTTATTCGCCTTTCACATTATGACGAGCAAAAGTCTCCTATTACAAATGAACCACTCTATTCTAAAAAAACAAGAAACTGTAGGATATATTATAATCCCTAAGAAGCCACTATTTCTTTTGTTGCTAATCACTTGTTAGAGATGATTAGGTCTGAATTTTTTAACTTTTTTGTGTTATAATATTGATAGTAAATCTTAAGGGGGATAGGAAATGGGTGAGTTAAAGAATAATACAACTTTAGCTGTAGAGCGTGCAACAGCTTTGGCAAGGGCCATAGAGAGTCTGTCTAATAGTGGGCAAATCAGTAAGGATAGTCAATCGACCATTTCGGGAAATAGTAAGGCCCATGATGCGATTGATTTAGCACAAAGGACTGCCATTCAAATGAACACAGTTGTTTCGGCTATGTCACAAAATATCAACCATCTGTCATCGGCTTTTCATGCCATGGATCAGAGAGTGGCTGCTCAATTGTCGCGTTTAGAGGATGCGAGTAAGAGGTTTCGGCTAAATGACTAATCAGAACGTTACAAGTTTGGAGCAATCCCTAAAAAGTAAAGAAGAAGGTCTAAGGCATGCGAAAGAACGCCTTCAGGTCATGCAAGATGACTACGAAGAAGTTTCTAGAAAGAGTCAGAGGTTTTTAAGAGAGGTTTCTGAAATGATGATGGGATCTGAGGATAGCTTCTATTTCCAAGATTTAGCAGACCAAGACCAAGAGACCTCGCGCAAGGTTTATCGCTATTTCCAGGAAGCAGAGGAAGAGCTTAATCAGTCAATGAAGCGCTTGGAAGGTGAGAAAGAAAATCTTGCATCGTTAGAACAAAAACAGAAGGAGGACAGTTATGGGCGTTGATATGTATCTAGAGTCGTCTCAGAATCAGGCAAATAGTGCCACTCGAGTCTTGCAGAGGCAGAATGCAGCTTATGCGAACTTGCAAGAAGCACTAAGAGCCTTTGCCTTTAGCAGTGAGGGCTTGTCAGGTATCGCCTATGATTCGGCTAAGGCTTACTGCAGTCAATTGCTCATCCCCTTGACACGGGCTTGTATCTTATTAAACGAAGCTATAGAGACAGCGACTAAGAGCCTACCGAAGACCTATACCATTACGGTAGATAGTGTCAGTCTGAGAGAGGATGATCTGCATCAAAAGATTGCGCAGGCAAATCGTCATATTACATACTATCAAAGGTTGTGCAATCTGGAGTACTACTCAGACCAGCCCAACTATTCCTTTATCAATAGTTTGAACCGTCAGATAGCCATTCAGGAAGAAGTCAGGCGCCAATTGGAGGAGAAGCTTCGAAAACTGCTAGCCTTTCATGCCTCCTCGCCAAATCTCTTCACAACCATTGAAAGCCTCTATCAAGCAGTCAACCAAGGCTTATCACAGGCCAGAACCTCATGGAATGGCGAGACCCAAACCTTTGTGATTCCCTCCCGAGACGACTTGATGTGGGTCAAGCAGGTCAATGAGACCTGGGCTAATCGGAAAACAAGTTTTGAGAATACCAAGAAGATGGAGCGGGATTATCAGGCTGTTATTAGGAAGTTAGAAAATGGAGGGGAATTGACGGAAGAGGATTTGCTTGTGATTAGGGAATATGTACAAGTAAATTCGCAAAATAAATTACCAGCATCACTAAATTCAGCAGTTGAAGATTTTTTACAAAATTTAACCATGATAAAAACCGCAGCTGATTGGAAGCAGGCAAAGCAATTTTTTGAACTTTTTGAGGCGGTTATTAATCCAGCAAGTATATCGATCAATAATATTGAATCTGGAGTAGATTCAAACGACTTATATAGGCTATATAAAGAGTTGAGCTCCATACAGAGGAAGCTTTCGAGTAATCCTGCTAGTTTTGCAAGAGGAACTGTTTTTTCTAGAGGAGGTGCTCAGATTTCAGATTTGAAAATATTTGGAAAAAGTATTTTTGATAATAATTCTACAGTCGGTAAGTTGTATAGTAAGCTTCCCTCTTATCAACATGGGACTATTGCTAGAGATCTAAGCATGATGAAAGAAAATAGAACAGCGTTTTCATCATTGAATAAGGTAGGTAAGGCTTTTAAAGTTGCTGGTTGGATTGGAACAGCCGTTAATGCTGCGGGAGATTTCTCTGATCTCAAAGCCAAAGGATACTCAAATGAACAATCAACAGTTATAACTGCTCGTAAAGTTGCGGTTGATGTAGCTACTTCAAGTGCAGGAGCTACTGTAGGAAAATTAGCTTTTGCATCTATTGGTTTGGCTGTAGGTGGACCAGTTGGGGCCGCAGTGGGTGCTGCTGTAGGTAGCGTAGTAGGTGGATTTATTGGTGGATTCATAGGAAGTGCGATAAATAATCATCTTGATTCAGGAATAAGACCACAAAAGAAAGGATGGAGTTGGCCATGGTAAAGCTATTTTCAAAATTATTAATTTTTGGCGGTGTTCCTATCAGAACAAAATTACCTGAGCAAGGCATTTTTGCGGAGTATGATCTTCTAACAAAGAGTTTAATCTGGAAACAACGAGATGAAGGTGACACGAAACAGACACAAGTTTTTATTAACGTAGTATTGATTATATTTGTTCCATTAGCCGGAGCCCCATTGCTCTTATCTTATATATCTAGGTTATTTGGAGAGTATGGAAGCGAGGCGATTATTCCTATAGAGAGGTTTGGACTTGGGATCGCGGTACTTTTGCCTATCATTGCAATGTTTATCATGAGTGTGGTTTTTGAGTATTTAATGCACTATTTCAAGAAGAATGCTCGCAGAATAGAACCACCTGCTGTTTCCGAACAGATTATTTATTTGGAGGACTTGTATACCTCAACTATTCGCCAAAATGCAGCTTTAGCTCAGTATAAAACTCCCTATGTAGCGATGATCATTAGTATGTCAGGGCTTGTTTTGTTAGATGTAGCTATGTACTGGGTTTATTGGCAGGAATCAACATTAGCCAGTTTTCTATTAAAATTAGTCATTTTAGGAATATTGCTTACTGTGACCTTTCCAATAAATTTTAGATACATCATATTGAGAACAATTATTATTAAGAAATTATTGAAAGAATTATACAAAAGATAAGGAGAAAAAATGCAAGATAGAATTTTACCAATTGGATCAGTGATTACAATAAAAGGTGGCAATATTCCATTGTTAATAGTTAGTCGAGCAGCTTTATTTGAATATAATGGAGAGTTAGGCTATTTTGATTATTCTGCGGTGTTATATCCAGAGGGGATAACTGATGGTAAAGAATTTATATTTTTCAATAGAGAAGATATAGAATCGGTTATATATTTTGGTTATGTTAATTCTGAGGAACAGATTTTTGCGGAAAATTATGATCGGTTAGTTTCAGAGTCAACATATCCTAAACTGCAGAGCGATAAATTTGATATTTAAATTTTATCTTTGATAAAGAATTATTTTTAGAGATTAACATTACAATGTAAATCTCAGTTTTTCTCAATTTTGTGAACAATAGACAGTGATTTAGATATCCTGTAAATGTTGTTAGGAGTGAGAGACAATTCGTTATAAACATATTAAACAATGTTCAGGTATTTTTTTGCTTAAGAAAGAGTAATTGTATAACCTTATGAAATCATCTAGAATTTTCTAGGTGATTTCTTTTTGATATGATAAAATAAACCTATAACCATTTCGGGAAATACTAACGCCCATGATGCGATTGATTTAGCACAAAGAACTGCCATTCAAATGAACACAGTTGTTTCGGCTATGTCACAAAATATCAACCATCTGTCATCGGCTTTTCATGCCATGGATCAGAGAGCGGCTGCTCAATTGTCGCGTTTAGAGGATGCGAGTAAGAGGTTTCGGCTAAATGACTAATCAGAACGTTACAAGTTTGGAGCAATCCCTAAAAAGTAAAGAAGAAGGGTTAAGGCGTGCAAAGGAACGCCTTCAGGTCATGCAAGATGACTACGAAGAAGTTTCTAGAAAGAGTCAGAGGTTTTTAAGGGAGGTTTCTGAAATGATGATGGGATCTGAGGATAGCTTCTATTTCCAAGATTTAGCAGACCAAGACCAAGAGACCTCGCGCAAGGTTCATCGCTATTTCCAGGAAGCAGAAGAAGAGCTCAATCAGTCAATGAAGCGCTTGGAAGGTGAGAAAGAAAATCTTGCATCGTTAAAACAAAAACAGGAGGAGGACAGTTATGGGCGTTGATATGTATCTAGAGTCGTCTCAGAATCAGGCAAATAGTGCCACTCGAGTCTTGCAGAGGCAGAATGCAGCTTATGCGAACTTGCAAGAAGCACTAAGAGCCTTTGCTTTTAGTAGTGAGGGCTTGTCAGGTATCGCCTATGATTCGGCAAAGGCTTATTGTAGTCAATTGCTCATCCCCTTGACACGGGCTTGTATCTTATTAAACGAAGCTATAGACACAGCGACCAAGAGCCTACCGAAGACCTATACCATTACGGTAGATAGTGTCAGCCTGAGAGAGGATGACCTGCATCAAAAGATTGCGCAGGCAAATCGTCATATTACATACTACCAAAGGTTATGCAATCTGGAGTACTACTCAGACCAGCCCAACTATTCCTTTATCAATAGTTTGAACCGTCAGATAGCCATTCAGGAAGAAGTCAGGCGCCAACTGGAGGAGAAGCTTCGAAAACTGCTAGCCTTTCATGCCTCGTCTCCAAATCTTTTTTCGTCTATTGAGAGCCTCTATCAAGCAGTCAATCAAGGCTTATCACAGGCCAGAACCTCCTGGAATGGCGAGACCCAAACCTTTGTGATTCCCTCCCGAGACGATTTGATGTGGGTCAAGCAGGTCAATGAGACCTGGGCTAATCGGAAAACAAGTTTTGAGAAAAGCATTGATGAGATGAGCTTAGCGGAAAACACTAAGCAGATAGATTCGAAGCATATCTATAATAGTATTGAAAGCAGCGCCAAAATAATTAATCCGATACAATTTACGATATTTGGCCATGATGCAAGCATAGAAACCAAAGATATGTATAAAGGCTATAAGGAGTGGATGTCGATTTTAAGGAAGCAAAAAAATAATCCAGTTAGCTTTACAAGGGGAACTGTTTTTTCTCGAGGTGGTGCTCAGATTTCGGATTTAAAAATTTTTGGAAAAAGTATTTTTGATAATAACTCTGCAGTCGGTAAGTTATATAGTAAACTTCCTTCTTACCAACACGGTACTATAGCTAGAGACTTAGGTATGATGAAAGAAAATAGAACAACGTTTTCGTCATTGACTAAGGTAGGTAAGGCTTTTAAAGTTGCTGGTTGGATTGGAACAGCATTGGATGCGGCATCAAATTTTGGCACTCTAGAAGAAAAAGGTTATTCAAATGAACAAGCTGCTGCAATGACTGTTCGAAAGGTATCTGTTGATGTTGTCAGCTCTACAGCTGGATCGGCAGTGGGTAGAGTAGCAGGAGCTGCAATTGGGCAAGCAATACTACCAATCCCTGGTGTAGGAGCAGCTGTAGGTGCTGTCGTAGGTGGAATAGTTGGCGGAGCTATCGGTTCTTGGATAGGATCGGCAATAAACAATAAACTGGATGAAGGAATAAAACCTAGGAAGAAAGGATGGAGTTGGCCGTGGTAGTTCCATTGACAAAATTGATTATACATGTTGATAATGGAGGAGGAACAAATCTAAAAGGAACTGGTTTGGCCGCAGAATATAATATTTTTACTCGTTCTTATACTTGGCGTCAGTTGACAAAGAAACAGGTTGAGGCTGATCAAAAAAGAGTAGGCTCAATACTGAATCTTATTCCTTTTACCTCCCCGTTCTTAATATTAGGAGGTATGAGTTTGTTGAATAGGAGTAGCAATGTAGAGGCGACTCCTTTCGAAAGATTTGGATTCTGGGGATACATTATTCCAATGTTACTTAGTCTTAGCCTATTTATACTGTTTGAACATATTATGATTTTGATGAGAGAGTCTATTCCCATAGTAAAAGAACCTAGCTTGCAGGAACAAATTGATTATTTTACTTCAATAAATAATATTGCATTTAGATACAATGATGTCCTAAAGAGTATTCGTACACCATATCTGGCAAATATCTTAGTTTGTTCTTTCGTTATATTTGTGACTTTACCACTGATTCATTATTTTTATATATCTGAAAGTAATTTTGCAGAATTTGTACTAAAATTGCTAATATATAGTATGATTTTATCATTGATTCCTAATTTTTTTTGGAATATATTTGTTAAAGCTATGGTTATAAGGAAAACAATACAAAAACTAGAAGAGAGAACTGAAAATGAATAATGAAATTTTACCAATTGGAACAGTAGTAATTACAAAATCCGGGAATATCCCATTAATGATTGTTAGTCGTGCGGCGTTATTTGAAGAAAACGGAGAAATCGGGTATTTGGATTACTCTGCTATTCCCTATCCTATGGGAATTACTGACGCAAAAGAATTCGCCTTTTTTAATCATGAAGATATTGAGTCAATCATTTATATTGGATATATTAATTCTGATGAACAGTTATTTTCGAATGATTACAATAAACTAGTTGAAGAATCAGGTTATAAAAAAATAACATTACAGAATAAGTAAATCAAAATGAAATAGAAAGTTATACTTATAATACAAAAAATTCTTATTAAAAAGAGTTGAATTTGCCTAAACACGCTAGTTATGTTTAGGCATTTTTGATATACTTTACTCAGTATTAAGGTGTTAAAGCATTCCCTCTTCACTTCTTTACACAACCAAGGCTTATCACAGGCAAGAACCTCCTGGAATGGCGAGACCCAAACCTTTGTGATTCCCTCCCGAGATGACTTGATGTGGGTCAAGCAGGTCAATGAGACCTGGGCTAATCGGAAAACAAGTTTTGAGAAAAGCATTGATGAGATGAGCTTGGTAGAGCTTGAAAAGCGCTACGGACAAGTCATTCAAAGCGAACAGAATCTCCGTCGTACCGGAAGTAACTGGTCTCTTCCAAGTGGCATGAGCTATGAAGAGTATCGCTATATCATAAAGCGCTATGACCAACTTGTGGCAGCAGGTGATTTATCACTGGCGGGAATGAAAACCTTGGACAAGATGTTTTCAAATCTCCGAGTAGGGGATAAGGTTGAGATAGACGCTTTAAGCCGTCAGGAGCTCATGGAAAAATATAGCTATGTCTGGCATGGAAAACCAAGCATCGACTATGAGTACCTCTTTCTGTCTGATGCCGAAAAAGCCAAAAAAGACTATATCTATTATCGATTTGAAGCGTTAATGGCGGAGGAGCCTATTGACTTTCGTGACCCAGCATTCACTGAAAAATATATTGCCCATATCAATGCGACTGGAAAGAATCCATTTACAGGCGAACCAGTGTCAAGTGATGTCAAATTCATGGCTAAGCACTATAATACAGTGCAAGCCTGGAGCATACTTGGCGCTAGTCTGGCCGGAGGCTACATGGATTACAGTGACCTGACTTCATCTTCAGGTCTAGGAAGCCTTTCTGATGATATGGATGAAATTAGCAAGTCTACCAAGGTTTCCATCCAGACGACCACGTCAGATACTAAAGGCACACGGATTAATGTCATATCGCAAAAGACGGGGAATGTTACTATTAAAGATGGTACAAGTGTTCAAAATACTGGGAAATTTAATCCTTTAGATCAGGAAATTGTAACGTTTACTAATCAGGAGTTCTCCCCTACAGCAAAGGCCCAGTCATGGCAAGGTGATGGTTTATATCCTGGAATTGATAACTATGTGGATGTACGTTTGAATAAGGGAGATAAAATTTATATCTTAGAATCGGACTTTGAAGTGGCAAACAAAATGCAGTCTGGTTATGCGACGACTTGGGAAGCTGTCGAGCAGTCTGGTTATGATTCGAGGAAACTATCTGACAGTCTGCAAATAAAGCCTTATTACAATGAAGATAGTAGTTCAGATATTGCCGAGTATCGTCAACAAGTGATAGAGTATACTGTAACATCTGACGATTTATACGCTGCATTCGGAGAGAAAACCTTAGCGAATCCTCATTTTGGTAAGGGAGGAGCTCCGCAATATTTTGTTAAAGATATTCAAGAACAGATATTGGCTGGGAAATTAAGTAGAGGAGAGTCTATGCCATTAAATAATTTCGAGATTAGTGTAGAGGAATATGATAGAATGGTTAATCAAGTGAAAAAATAGAAAAATAGACTTTGGAGAGGTGAAAATAATGGAATTATATATAGATGGAACTCCTATCTATCTTGGCATGACCTATGAAGATGTGCCTATAAAGAGCAGAGATGGCTTTAGGATTACAAATTTTGAATCAGAAGATATAATCCTATTGAGGACAAAACATCCTGTATTATATAAAAATAGAGATTTTAGGACAAAATTAAAGTTTGTTGAAGGTATATTAGCAAGTGTTACTTTAGATGGTAGACTAGGAAATCCTAACTTTTATGAAGTGCATGAAGAGGATAAGAGATGGCTTCACACTAATTTTGGGAAACCGACAGAAGAGAAGCAGTGGGGAGAGATTTATAATTTTGAAAAATTTCAAATTATTGCTGAGGTTGACCCTCGTGGGATGGATGCACAGATTACATTTAGTCTCAGAGAGGATTCGCCAATTTTTGACACAACCACCATCGACTCTATCGGCATCGTAGACGGTCATCTGGAACTATTACTGGTCGATGGGAACGAATGGCTTCCTGACACTGAACAAGACCACTTGCTCAAACTCCAAGAAAAGTTGAACAACTACATCCACTTTATTGAAAGTAAGCAGTATGTGGAAAGTTACGGGGATGACTTTACAGAAAAAGTTATCAACCTGACTTTTCAGTATGCTCCGTCAGACAATGGCCTTGCTTTCATTGTACAAGTTCAAAAAGTACTACAGCCGACTGATATTCGTTTAAAAGTTGTTGTGCCAGAATAAATTTTTTACTTCCCCAGCTCCTTATAGCTGGGGAAGTTTGGTATAATGATAGCAAGGATTGGTTTCTATATTAAAACCAGCTCTCGCATGGTACAGCACTGTTCCCATAAAACGAAAGAAAAGATGAATCCATCAATAATGCTTTATACATAGTCATTCAATTGTCAAAGTAGCTGTTAGGGATAAAATTAGAGTAAATAGTAAAGTTATTCCATAAAGCACTTGCAAATTGCTGAAAATAGTAGTAGAATAGTTATATCAAAATATAAGGAGACAATGACATGTCAGGACAAATTCGTGTATCCCCAGAAACCCTTCAATCACGTGCTCGTGAGTATGGTAAAGCTTCCAATGATATCAATACAATCTTGAGCAATCTTCAACGTTTGCAAGATACTCTTCGTACAGAGTGGGAAGGTGCGGCATTCCAAGGGTTTGATAATCAATTTAATGAATTGAAACCTAAAGTACAAAACTTTGCGGAATTGATGCAACAAATTAATACACAACTTGATAAGACTGCTCAAGCAATGCAACAAAATGACCAAGATTTGTCTCGCAACTTCGGTCTTCAATAATTGAGAAACTGGTAAGGTTGGGGAGGAGTCCTCAACCTTTTTAATTGTAAGGGAGAAAAAGTGAATAGAAAAGTATTAATAAGTTTAGGTGGATTACTATTGGTTGTAACGGTGCTTTTTTCGTTTTTTGCGATCATAAAACCTACTCCAATAACTCCTACTGCAACACAGACCCCAATTCAATCCGATAGTATTAAGATTGCTGTCGTTAATGAAGATACAGGAATGTTATACAATGGAGAGCAGTACAATATGGCCTCTACATTGTTAGCATCATTTGCCAAAAATAGTAATTATAATATCGAAGTGGTCACAAGAGCTATTGCGGAGCGTGGTATTGAAAATGACACCTATCAGCTGATGATTGTATTGCCAAGTAAATTCTCAGAGGAAACTCTAGCTCTAGAGTCTATAAACCCTGTCAAGGCAAATTTTCAATATCAAATCAAAGCAGATAAACAATTGACTATAAAACAAGCTGAACAGGCTGTCGTTGATTTTAAGAGTTTATTTAACAAGGATTTAATCAACGTATATTTTTCAAGCATTATTGGAAATCTACATACTGCGCAACTACAAGTCTCTGATGTGGTCTCTAAAGAAAGCCAAGTCTTGAATGCTTTCAATACAAGTCTGGCTGACCCCCTTTCTTTGTATTCACAACAGTTTACAGGGATTGGAAGTTCGCCAGATTCGCTTTTGTCTGCTTATTCGGTGTTTAATAAAGACTTGTTAAATAGTAATGAAGCGTTTACGTCTATTATTGATGTCGATAAAACCTACG
Source organism: Streptococcus plurextorum DSM 22810 (assembly GCF_000423745.1). Classification (GTDB taxonomy): domain Bacteria; phylum Bacillota; class Bacilli; order Lactobacillales; family Streptococcaceae; genus Streptococcus; species Streptococcus plurextorum. Next base: position 3,200 of record NZ_AUIO01000001.1, on the reverse strand, counting down.
AAGCGACCATTGAGCAAGTTAAAGGCCAACAAGATGCTTGGCAACAGTCTATAGATAATAGAGAAAAAGCTTTGGCAGACTATGACGATTCTTTATCGAAGATGACCGTTGAAGACCAACTGACTAGATTATCAGAACTCAATACTTACTTGACAAAAGACTTAAGCGAGCCTGTTGTCTGGAAAGAGACTACTGAGAAGGCTGAGGCATATAATGTGGTTATCGAAGCACTTCTTGAAAAATTGAATCAGCTAAATACGGAAATTGATACGACTCTGTCAGATTATGATGTTAAAATAAAAGAAGCAGTAAGTGCCTCTCTTGCGAATAATAGCCAAGCTCTTTCGGGGACCACACAAACACTTGGTAACTACGTGAAAAGTCTAAATGAAAGCATGGCAAGTCAGATTAAACTCAAATGGCCATCTAAATATTTTGAAGATAGTACGATTGATAACTTATCTCTCTCTGCTGAAGATAGGAGACACTTGAAAAATGTCAGCTCCTTCATGGAATGGTACCATAAAGCGAATCATTTAGAATTACCAGAAGCTTCCATATTAACTCTGGAACAAGAACAACTCAATGCTCTAAAAGAGAAGATTAAGGAAGCAATTGAGAAACCTCGCACACTAAAACTCCCTTCCTTTGAAGGTGAATTCGAGTCACTAACTCTTAAAGTTCCAAATGGTGTTACCCTTATTTCAGCGAGTGGATTTACTGTAGGTGCCAAAGATAGAGATGGATATCAGCAGCTCCAACCAAATGCTACTGTATCTTCAGGAACAACTTTAACTTATCAATTAGCCGTAGATAATGATAACGATCTGAGTGTTTTTAGTCCAGTAACGGTTTTAGCAACTATTCACACAAATGAGTCAGTTGAATTTTTGACAGGTGAGACTCCTGAAACAAGCGTTTCCTCCTCTATTTCTGAAAGTTCAAATATGGAGACAACAGCAGTAACTCATCCAACAACTACAGATACTTCAAACACGTCAACAACTACAGATGCTTCAAGTACATCAACTGCTGGAGGCGGAAATACAGGTTCTGTGACAACCGAAGCAGGGACGCTTACAAAAATCATTACTATCACCAATACCATTACAGAAATTCCTAAGACGGATACTAAAGATGTAAAACGTCAATACGAGCATGTGGATGTTATTAGCAATTGGTCTGATATTCCAAGCAACATATCTGGTGCTATTTTCCAAGATGTGGTTGAATATTTGCAATTATCAGGATTGGTAACTGGCTATTACGGACTTGATTTAGCAAAGAAGACCTATTCATCAAGTGCGTTTGTTCCAGCTGATGGCTCACTGATGGCTTTGGCTAATAGTGACGATCTGCGTTCCATTGTTGTCAATCTAATCAAGACGACAACTGTTGATGCTTTAAAATCAGATTTGAAATTTTCAGAGGATGACTTGTTAAGTATTGAAAATCAATTGGCAAATACTAAAGGTTTAGTAGCATCTATTGAAGATCTGAGAAAAACAACAACTGATTTGCAGACACAATTGACACAGCTGTTGACAGAAACAGAAACAATTCATAAAACCCTTCAAGAAAAACCGACCTTCACTGAGTCAGAAAAACGAGATAATACCGATATAGTTACTGTGACTATGGATATGAATGCTGATTTATCTAAATTAGTAGCAGCAAGTCAAACTCTGATGACAAATACTAAGTCTAATCAAGCTGTTTCTGAATCCATTGAAGGAAGTATCAAGAAATTATCTGAAGATGTCGCAACCCTTGAAAAAGATGGCGAATCACTAAGTGCACGGGTGGCTGAACTGAAGGCAATCATGACTGGTCAGTATGGCTCAAATGAAGCTTTTTTACAGAAATTCTCAACAGTTTTAGGTAATACAAAAACAGGTAATGTTAAGAATGAAGCTGTTTATGAATATCTTTCAAACCCTGTTGATGCAACAAAGGTGGGGCAAGTTTTATCTGTCGCTTCTTCAACGCCACAAGAAGCAACTCGTCAAGATGAGCGATCAGGACTTTTAATCATCCTAATCAGTTATCTAACAAGCCTTGTGATTGCATATTTGATGCAACATGCAGATAAAGAAGCTTTGCAAAAACACTTACAGCTGTCTGAACGATTGTCTTGGAGAAACGCCCGTGGTCCAATGATTTACTTAACACTCGTTGCCAGTCTATCAGGTTTGTTAATTGCTTTTGTAGCAGGATTCAAGCTCGCCTTTACAGTAAGTCAATTGACTCCATTTATCCTTTTGGTTATTTTGATGCTATTGACAATGACTTATGGTGTTAACTTATTGATGGAAAAACTCAGAAGCTTAGGATTTTTACTAAGTGTTACCCTGCTGATGCTCTACATCATAACGGCGACACAACTCTTTGATGCTTACTATGTTAATTCGACTCAGTTATTGGCAAATCTATCACCACTAACTTATATGGAGAATGTGATTAGATCTTTTATTAACCAGCAAACAAGCCTTGTTGTACCAATTAGCGTTTTAATTATCATAGTAACTGGTTTGGGTGTTTTAAACAGCTATTTTTACAGACGTATTAAAGAATAAGGACAAAAAATGAAGACAATAAGTAAACTATTTATGTTGATTTTACTTTGTCTAGCGACAGGAACCGTTGTTTATGCAAACGACGGTTCTTTGCGCATAGACACCTCTCTAAATCAGTCAACTGAGAAGACTGATATACAGTATTTTGAGCAAGAAAGTGACCTAGCCAAGCTTTTCAAAGTTGAGACAACAACATTGGTGGAAAAGCTCCAAAAAATATCCCAAGAGAATTATGCTCAGGACAAAACCAGTATTTTTACGGAGACGATTAAGATAGAAAATATTGTTGAAAATTATCAACCGCTGCTATTTACCCCAGAAACTATGGTCAAATCGAAGGATAGCTATGGCGTGTCTCTGAATCAAAAAATAAGTGTGATATCCTGGCAGATGGTACTTTTATTTGCTGGAGGTGTGTGCGTCATGATTTACTCAGTTATTAGTGTGAGAGGGCGCCATACTACAGATAGCTAGATGTTTTAGGAGGCAAACGATGAAATCATGGCAAAAATGGCTGTTAGGCATAGCCATCGCATTTGTGGGAATAATAGGAATAGGAGTGACATATCAGATGAATAGACAGGCACAATTAAAAGAAGAAATGATTAAAATTGTCGAGAGTGA